>JBFIXI010000035.1:0-41159 GCA_041605955.1 Acidimicrobiia bacterium | reverse complement strand
GCGGCGGGTCGTCGGTATCGCTGCCCCAGAAGGTGACCATCCGGCCATCTCGGTAGAAGGTGTGGGTCGAGCCGGCGGCATTGACTATGAAGAACCAGCTCCCCAGGATGTCCGCAGCCTGATCTCCCGTGCCCGGCTGGTTCTCACAGAACACGAATGGGGCATCCACGGCGTCGTCGCCCCCGCAGGAGGGAGCCGCCAAGGCCATCAGCAAACCGGCGGCGATGAGTCGCCTCCACGACGTCCGCCGGCTTGGGGATCCGTCACCGACTGGCACACCAGACGCCCCGGCGGCATGAGAAGATCTCACAGCTGGTAGCTGTCGCCCCAATCGAGTGGCACGACTTCGATGCCCGACTCGGCCAGCACTGTCTTCGCCAGGCCGACGATGAACTCGCGGCCGGCCGGTGACAGGTAGAAGTCGTGGATCGGGACCACCTGGCGGGGCGCCAGCCAGCGGGCGAATTCCACAGAGCGAGTCGTCGAGCCCCACGGGATGATCAGCGGTAACGCCAGCACCGGCGCGGTCCGAGTGGGCTGATAGCTGTCGCCCGGATGGGTGATGACACCCTCGATGGTGTAGCTGCGATTGGTCGGTTGCGCTCCGGTGGGTACCACTTCGTGAAGCACGTCCTCGGCCGTCACGCCCGGCGGATGCGATGTGTCCGCGGCTATGTCGTGTTGGGCGAGGAGGTCGGCCACGGCCGGATTGCAATGCACCGTCACATCATCGCCGCGATCCACCAGCCAGGCGACGAACTCCGGCTTCACGTGGTCGCCGTGCTCGTGAGTGATCAGCACCCGCTGCACTTCGCCGATCGTTTCGAGATCGATCTCACCCGAATCGAACGTAAAGAATCCGGGGTCGAAAAGGGTGGTGCCGGACGAGTCGGTGACCGTCAGACAAGAATTGGTGAGCCTGCGAATGGTTGTCATGTTGCGACGCTAGCGGGCTCGTCTTCCCCAGGCAGAAGGACGCCCGAGCGCGATCCGGCCAGCAGGCTGCCGCCCGCCGGTGCCATTCGGACCCAGTCCACCGCCCAGTCCGTCACCACTCCCGAGTCCCGGCCGGCGTTAGCCTGCATCGATGGCCGCTACCGAACAACTGCCCGAGCCGCTGCGCGGCAACGAACCAGGCACTTTCACGCACTACTCGGTCACCGTCCGCTTGCCGGCTATTGCCGAGATGGTCATCACTGAAAACAGCTTCCAGCCACCCCAAACCGCTGCGATGAGCGGGCTCATCGATGAGATCGCCGATGGGGTCATCACCCCGCTGGCTGGGTCCGGCCCCAATCAATCGGATTGGGACGGATACGTCGCTCCCCATGTCGGTCTGAGTTGGCTCGATGTTCCTTGGTTCTTCGCCGAGTTCTACTTCTACCGGCGCATCCTCGACGGCATCGGCTATTGGGAGTCCGGACGCGATCCATTCCAGATGCAGAAGCACCTGGGCTTGGAACAGGCGATATCTCCCACCCGCGAGTCGCTAACAACCGTCGATACCGCTTACGCCCGCGGCGTCAGCACCGACCACCTCTTGATCGACCTGACCGACGCGTCACTGTGGGGCAATCAGATCGACCTCAGCATGTGGCCTGCAGAGGCCGGAGGCAAGGCATCAACGGACCAGCAGGCGGCCCGCCTCCTCATCGACGAGCGGCCCGTCGCAATTCGCACGCTACGCGACCGTATCCCACCTCCAATCGACTTCGTCCTCGACAACGTCGGGCGGGAGCTCCTGGCCGACTTGGTGCTGACCGACATGCTGATCCGCAGTGACTTGGCGTCGCGCGTTCGGCTCCATGCCAAGGCGTATCCGGTGT
The DNA here is from genome assembly GCA_041605955.1 of Acidimicrobiia bacterium. Taxonomy (GTDB): domain Bacteria; phylum Actinomycetota; class Acidimicrobiia; order Spongiisociales; family UBA5794; genus JAHEJX01. The sequence continues at coordinate 39,333 of JBFIXI010000035.1, read as the reverse complement.
TTGTGTCCGACGCCATGGAGAGCGACGTCAGGGAGACGCTGCATCGGATGGGGGCCGACGGCAACGCTCATCTCCGCAGCGCGGGGGAACGGCTCCTCGCCGAGCTGGCGACTGGCCGGGTACAGATCGTCACCCACCCCTTCTGGGTGTCACCACTGAGCTGGCGGGAACGTCCCGCGGACCTCGACGCCGCGCTGACGGAGGCGGGGATGATCATCATGAAGGGCGATGCCAACTACCGACGCTTGCTCGGAGACCGTCACTGGGATTTCACGACTCCATTTCCCCGGGCGATCGGCTCGACCCCGGCACCACTCCTTGCTTTGCGTACGCTGAAGTCCGAGGTGGCCGCCGGCTTGGAGCCGGCGGCGGTAACCGCCGCCGAATCGATCGACCCCGAGTGGCTGCAGAACGGGCGCTGGGCCGTGGCGAGCTTCGTGGACTGAAGCCGCCTGAAGTCGGGGCGCTCGGTTACCGATATACACCCGACCCCCCGTACCCTGGGCGAACGTATGACGAACAGCGAACCCCCCGAGCATCAACGGCCGCGTCCCGAACCGACGCCGGAGCCGGCGCGGCCAGAAACGGCGTGGCCGGGCCCGGGTGAGCCGCTACGACCCTCCGACCGCATTGAAGCGGCCGACTCTGCCTTCCCTCGCCCGCCCGAGCCGAGCAAGGCTCCCGTCATCGCCGGGGTGGCCACGGCCATCATCGTTTTGGCAGCGATGGCATTCTTCATACTCCGCGACCGTCCCCAGCCCGTTGCGGCCATCCCGACGACTACACCGCAGGCTCCGTTGACAACGCTGGCCGGCAGCACAACGAGCGTCACCACCACGACCGGCAACGCGGCCGCAGTCGGCTACGAGCCGCGTTTCGAGTCGGGACGTTGTCGCTTCGAGCTGATCACCGATGCCGAATTCGAGTGCGGTTGGCTGACCGTTCCCGAAGACCGGCAGCGTCCGGACGGCCGGCAGGTCCGGATTCACATGGCGCGTTTCACCAGCTCGAATCCAGCAGCTCCTCGAGACCCCATCCTCTACCTCGACGGCGGCCCGGGCGGATCGACTCTCGAGCCCCTGACGTTCACGTTCAGTCAGGTTTGGGAACCTCTGCTGGCCAATCGCGACCTCATCTTCTTCGACCAACGAGGCGTGGGTTACTCCGAGCCGTCGCTCGACTGCCCCGAGGAGCGGCAGTGGGCATTCAGCGTGCTCGATCAAGATCTCACGGCTGAACAGGAGGTGACCGCCGAGCTCGACGCCATCCGGCAATGCAGGGATCGCCTGATCGCCGACGGGGTCGACCTAACGCAGTACAACTCGAAGGCGAGTGCCGCGGATGTTGCCGACCTGCGCGTTGCCCTCGGCCTCGAGGAAGTCAATCTGCTGGGCATCTCATACGGGACTCGGTTGGCGTCGACCGTAATCCGGGATCATCCCGAGGGAGTCCGCAGCGTGATCCTCGACTCGAGCTATACGCCGGATGTCGACCTGACGGCGGAGGCACCCGGCAACTTCGCTCGAGCCCTGAAGGAGCTATGGGACGGCTGCGAGCTCGACGCCGACTGCGCGGCTCGATATCCGGATCTGGAGCAGCGGTTCTTTGCTTTGGTGGACGAGTTCGAAGCGGCACCGACACGGGCTCCGGTCCGCGACTTCCTCAATGGTGGCAGCTGGGAGGTCCTCTTCGATGGTGAGTGGCTGCTGGGCACGCTCTTTCAAGGGCTGTATTCGGACCAGGTGATCCCCCTGCTCCCGCAAATGATCGAGGAACTCGAAGAGCGCGACACCGGCACGCTCTCGCTGCTGACCTCTAACACCTTGGCCAATGCCGAGTTCATCTCACTGGGAATGATGCTTTCCGTGCAGTGTCACGAGGAGATCCCATTCACCACGCCCGAGATGACCGCGGCCGGGCTGGTCGGCTTCGAAGAGATCGCGTCCGCGTTTGACGGGGCATCGAACGTGGGAGACTTCATGTTCGCCGCATGTGATCTGTGGCAGGCGGGCTCCGCCACCCCGATTGAGAACGAACCAGTGACGTCCGATGTGCGCACCCTGGTGCTCGCCGGCGAGTACGACCCGATCACCCCGCCGGCTTGGGGAGCGTCGGCCTCCGCCTATCTCAGCAACTCCCAGTTCGTGGAGTTCCCGGGATTGGGTCATGGCGTCAGCATCTCGGGAGAATGCCCCCGCAACATCGTTTTCGCCTTCCTCGACGACCCGAACCTCCCGGTCGATACCCGGTGCCTCACCACACTGCCAATGATCGATTTCAAGATCCCCGGCGAGAGGCCGCCGGAATTGGTGCTCGTGCCGTTCACCGAAGAAGTGCTGGGAACCACCATCACGGGCGTCGCCCCCGAGGATTGGACATCGGTCGGCTTCGGTGTGTTCGCCCGCGGTGAGTCCGCCATCGATCAGACCGCCATCCTCCAGCAGGTGGCGCCGTTCGTGACCCCGGATGCCCTCGTGTCGTTGCTGGCTGGGCAGTTCCAGATGGCGGACGAGCCCGAACAGGTGGGCACTGCGGACAGCGCGTTGGGAACATGGCGACTCTTCCTCGGCGACGCTGATGGCTTCCTCGTCGACATTGCCGCCATCGATCTTGGCGGCTCGTCTGCCGTGATCGTGGTCGTGAGCGACCCCGCAGAGCGAGATGGGCTGGCCGACGATCTGCTGCTCCCCGCCATAGAGGCTTTCCGCACCGACGGCTGAGCGCCCGACGCCACCCAGTCCGACAACCTGGTGCACAGGTCACTGCAACGCTGTGGCCTTTGGGTGCGTCATCCAAAGGCCACAGCTTTTCGAGTCACCACGGATCCCAGGGAAGGGTCTGCCACATCACCCAAGGGGGGACGTGAGTGATGCGCAACATGGTGCTCTGCCACAAAACATATCCGACCCGGCGGACGATTGGGAACACCCCTGCGGAACTCCCCGGAAGCTGCGCCCGTCCGCCTCAGATTGGGTCAACAGCTTGGGGCTAAACTGGTCGGGATGGTCCGCTCCGAGCAACACGATCGTCACGAGGTCGTGGTCCCCCCTTACGAACCTCATGTGGGTGAATCGCGTCCCTACATGCGGGACATCATCCTCGGAGTCAACGATGGGCTGGTGTCGATCTTCCTGCTGGTGGCCGGCGTTGTCGGGGGTGGGCTGAGCAGTGACCAGATCCTGCTCACTGCCATTGCCGGGGCCATCGCCGGGGCGATCTCGATGGCAGCCGGGGAGTACCTGGCCACCCGCAGCCAGGAAGAGGTGTTTGACAGGGAGATTGCCCTCGAGCAGATCCACATCGAGCATTATCGAGATGAAGAGGTGAGCCAGCTCTACGAGATGTTCGCCGACTTGGGCGTGGCCGCCGATGATCTCGAGTCCGTGGTAAGCGCCTTCAGCCGCACCGACGAGGTGCTGCTCAACTCCATGAAAGTGCTCGAGTTCGGCATCATCGATGCCGAACGGCGTTCTCCGCTGAAAGCCATGGTCTTGTCAGGGATCCTGTTCCTCGCCGGAGCATCGCCGGCGACGTTGCCGTTCTTCTTCGTTACGAGCACCGGCTCCGGTTTGGCGCTGGCGGCAATCCTCACGACGATCGGGTTGTTCGCCGTAGGAGCCGTGAAGACCCTGGTGACCCGGACCAACGCCTGGCGCTCGGGCCTGGAGAACCTCATCATCGCCGGGATCGGCGGTATCGTTGCCTATTACATCGGGCGCATCGTGGACGTCGCCCTCCTCTAGCGGCGCAGACCACTCGCGGCGCGCCCCCTCTCAGATGAACGAAAGACTCGCCACAACGCTCCGGCGGCTCGGGCTGATAGGCCTCGCCGCCGAACATCCCACAAGCGCATGGTTGGCGCTCTACGAGGCGATTGGTGAGCGAGCCACCCTCATCGACCGGTACGAGATCGAGGCCGCCGCCCGCGGTCTCTCCGTCACAGAGCTGAGCTCAGCCGATCGGACCCGCCTCCGGAGCGAGGTCCTGCCCGTCCTCTTCCCCGGTTGGCAAGAGGCCAAGATGCCGACTCAACCCGATCCCATCGTCGTCGTCGACTACGACCCGCAATGGCCGCGCCAGTTCGCCGAGCTGAAGCGGTGCTTGCAGAAGGCGCTTGCGGGGCTCGCGACTGTGGTCGAGCACGTCGGCTCGACGGCGGTGCCCGGTATGGCCGCCAAACCGGTGATCGACGTCATGGTTGCGGTGCCCGACTCGGACGATGAATCGGCGTACGTCTCCGGAGTCGAACAGTGTGGCGTCGCCCTTCGGTCCAAGGACGACGGACATCGCTATTTCCGGCCGTCTCCGCCGCAGCCTCGCGACAAGCAGATTCATGTGGTCGACATCGGCAGTGATTGGCAGCGGCGCCACCTGCTGTTTCGCGACTACCTGCGTGCCCACCCGGATGTGGCGGCCGACTACGGAGAGCTGAAGAGACAACTCGCGCTCACCTATCGCGACGATCGGCTGGCTTACAACGCAGCCAAGACTCACTTCATCTTGGATGCGATGGAGGATGCAGTGCGGTGGTCCGAGCACCGTCGGCGGTGACCCCGCAGGCGGCAGCTGGTTTCGAGGCACCAACTAGCCTGGCGGACATGTCGGAGCAAGCCTTCTTCAACGCCCGCCGGGCCGACTTCATGGATCGGATCGGAGGCGGCATCGCATTCGTCCCGGCCGCCAAGGAGACCCAGCGCAACCACGACGTCAACCACGGGTTTCGGCAGGACTCGGACTTTTGGTACCTGACCGGCTTCGAGGAGCCCGATGCCGTGGCCATGCTCGATCCGTCCCATCCCGACGAGCGCTACGTCCTGTTCGTGCGCCCCAAGGACCGGGAAACCGAGATCTGGGACGGTTACCGGGCCGGGGTGGAAGGCGCAGTCAACGACTTCGGTGCCGATGCCGCCTACCCCTTGGATGACTTCGACAAGATCGTGCGGGATCGTTTGCTGGGCCGGCGCACCGTCTACGCCCCGATGCGCCACCGCATCCTCACGCAACGCCTCGGAGGCCTCATGACCGGACTGCGGCGTGTGGCGATCCGCTTTGGGCGCCCGGTCCCCGATCAGCTCGTCGACGCCTCCCCGGTATTCGATGAGATGCGCCTCTACAAGTCGTCCGACGAGATCGAGTTGCTGCGCACCGCAGGGAAGGTGAGCGCAATGGGCCATGCCGAAGCCATGCGCTTCGCCCGGCCCGGCCTCTATGAGTATCACGTCGAGGCCGCCATGGAATACGTGTGGCGGATGGAGGGATCGCGGCGCAACGGCTACCCGCCGATCGTGGCGAGCGGCGGCAACGCTTGCATCCTGCATTACCGCGAGAACGACGCCATTCTGCGGGCCGGCGACCTGCTCTTGATTGATGCGGCCGCCGAGTACGGCTACTTCTCTGCAGACATCACACGGACCTTCCCCATCAGTGGCAAGTTCAGCCCGGAGCAGCGCACCATCTACGAGTTGGTGCTGGCAGCCCAGCGGGCATCCCTAGCCACGGCCACCCAGGGAGCCACCATGAAGTCGACCCATGAGGCGAGCACCGACATGATCACGGAGGGCCTGGTCGAGCTCGGTCTGCTGCCGGGGCCGGTGGACCGAGCCCGGCGGATGCATCATTACAAGGAGTTCTTCATGCACGGCACCGGCCACTGGCTGGGACACGATGTGCACGATTCGGGCAACTACGGAGTAGACGGCAAGCCGCGCGTGCTCGAAGTTGGCATGTCGTTCACAGTGGAGCCGGGGATCTATGTCTCACCCGACATGACAACCCTCAAGCTCGCCTTGTTGGAGTACGACGCCGACGTGTGGACGGAGCGACGCCTGATGATCGGCACCGCCGCCGCCAAGAAGCTCGAGGCGGAGGAGCGGGAAGCTGCCGGATTCGAGGAGTTCGCCGTGCCGGCGGCCTTCCTCGGCATCGGGGTTCGTATCGAGGACGACGTCCTGATCACCGAGAACGGGCCCGAGAATCTGACCGGGTCGCTTCCCACTGATCCCGACGAGATCGAGGCGCTGTGTGCCGAGGCCCCCACGCTGCCCTTGCCGGCCTCCATCCGGCACTAGCCTTTCCCTCATGAACAAGCGGAATGTCGCCGCGGGGGCGGTCATAGCGGTCCTCTTGGCGGCGGCAGCCAGCGTGGCCGCCTACAAGAGACGCCCGGTCCGTGCCCCGGAACGGGCCGGGACCTGGCAGCCGGTCGAGAGCCAGCGCAGCCGCCGGCAGTGAGGGTCGCCGTCGAGCAGGCCGGCGCCGAAGTCGCCTTGCGAGCGGCGCGCATACTGCTCGCCGAGCGAGGGCTGACGGGCCTCGGTCTCATCGGCCGGGAACCGACGGGTCGCGATGACCGGGTCGAATCCGTCACTGACCTCGCGTCCTACGACGTCGTCATGACGGACGCGCCAGATCCCGGCGAGCTGGTGGAGACGGCTCTGGAGGCGCGAATCGACTGTGTCGTGTGGGCGGACGGCGACGAGCTGGAAACTGCTTTCGGCGACGAATATGCCCGCGCCGGCATCACCTTGCTGACCGGAGCCAACGTCGCCTCCGGGCTGGCGCCCAGCCTGGCGGCTCACGAGACCATGCGCGGCGGCGCGATCATGGACGTCACCATCGCCTGGACCGAGCCGGGGACGCCGCTGCGCCGCGGTGAAGCCATTCCCTTCCCCGACCCCGTCGGCCCGCGGTGGGCCCGAGAGCGCCCCACCGAAGAGGGCTATAGGGCGTATGCGGCTCCGGTGGCGGGACAGTGGGCCGCCGCCCTGGCACGCGTGACGACCGCGGTCACTGAAGGAGTGGTGACGCGGATCGTCGGCGTATCGGACCAGGCGGCGCACCTCGAAGCCTTGGCTCTCGCGGCCGGTGTGCTGGCCATCGATCTGTACTCGCCAGGAGCCCATCGCCCCGCCTATGCGGCCGAGATCTACTTGGCCAAGGCCCTCGAGGCCGGGCTGGGAGTGGCCAGCTACTCCATGGCCCAGGACTAGCTCCTCAGCGGTGCGGCCACCGGCGGCGCTACCAATCATGCGTCCATTAAGGGAACGTTCAGTACTTCCTGGTCGCGATCTGCGGTTGAATAGCCGCGTGACTCGCGCGTTCCTTCTCGTCTCAGCGCTCGCCCTCATGGCCACGGCGTGCACCGGCAGCGGCCAGACGAGCCTGCCCTCCACCTCAGACGCGATCGCGTCCACCACTGCGGCGCCGCTACCCGAGACCACAGTTCAGTCCTTTGCGGGTACGGTTCCGGCGCCTGAGTTCCCTCTCGGCCTGGAATGGCTGAACACCGCCGCTCCACTGTCGCTGGAGTCACTACGCGGCAAAGTGGTGCTACTCGACTTCTGGACGTACGGCTGCGTCAACTGCATGCACATCATTCCCGACCTCAAACGTTTGGAAGGGGAATATGCCAACGAGCTCGTAGTCATCGGGGTGCACTCCGCCAAGTTCCTCAACGAGGGTGAGACCGCCAACATCCGCAACGTCGTCCTGCGCTACGAGCTGGAACATCCCGTCGTCAACGATCGGGATTTCGAGATTTGGCGCACCTGGGGGGCCAACGCCTGGCCGACGACGGTGCTGATCGATCCGGCAGGCAACGTCGTTGGAGGCCATGCCGGCGAGGGCGTCTATGAAGTGGTGCAGCCCGTAGTGGAGTCGCTGGTCAACGAGTTCGCCGACAATGGGACCCTCGACAGGACCCCCATCGACTTCGCCCTCGAGAGTGCCGGGCGGGCCGACACCATATTGTCCTATCCGGGCAAGGTCTTCGTCTCCCCGGACGCAGCAGCGCTCTACATCGCCGATACCGCCCATCACAGAATCGTCGTGGCTGATCCCGCATCCGGCGAAGTGCTCGCAGTTTACGGACGAGGCGACCCCGGCTTGACCAATGGTCCGGCTCTCGAAGCCCGCTTCGACGCGCCGCAAGGAATGGCATTGAGCCCCGACGGCCGCATTCTCTATGTCGCCGACACGAACAATCACGCGGTGCGGTCCATCGACTTGGCCAGTGGAGCCGTGAGCACCGCCGTCGGAACGGGAGAAAAGGGCTGGCCACCGCGCGCGGGCCTGTCCACAGAAGTGGCCATCGCTTCGCCGTGGGCACTGGAGCAGCGCAATGGTGTGCTCTACATCGCCATGGCGGGAACTCATCAGATCTGGGAGTGGGATCTGGCATCCGACGTGGCCGCACCACTCGTCGGCAATGCCCGGGAGTCGACGCTCAACGGCCCCCTTGCCTCGGCCGAGCTCGCCCAACCCAGCGGGCTCGCCTTCGACGCCGCCGGGATCCTCTACTTCGCCGACTCGGAATCCTCTTCGATCCGATCGGCGCAGGTCGAGTCGCCGGACGGAGCCACCGACGTGATCGTCGGCAGCGACGCCAACCTCTTCGACTTTGGTGACGTCGACGGTGTCGGCACTTCGGCCCGGTTGCAGCATCCGCTGGGACTAGCCATGGGCGGGGATGGCTACCTGTACGTGGCCGACACGTACAACTCCAAGATCAAGCGGATCGACCTCGCCACCCGCGAGATCGAGACATTCCTGGGCGACAGCCAGGGGTGGCAGGACGGCGCGGAGGCGCGCTTCTACGAACCGGGGGGCCTGGCTGCGCTCGGGAATCGGCTGTACGTGGCCGACACCAACAACCACGCCGTGCGCATCGTCGACCTGGACACGGCCACAACCGAGACTCTGGTGCTGAAGGGAATCGAGAAGTTCCAACCGCCGCCGGACAATGCCGACTACCGCGGGGTCATCGTCGAGCTCGAGAGGGTCGAGGTGGCGGCGGGCGCCGGCGCGGTAGAGATCGACATCAGCTTGCCGCCGCAACACAAGGTGAATGAGGAGGCGCCGTCGTCCGTGGAGTTCTCCGTCAACGGTGGCGTGGCCGATCTCGGGGCCGGCGCAGGTGTCTCGTTGACCGGTGCGGTGTTCCCGGTGCAGGTCCCGGTGCAGTTCAGCTCCGGAACGGGCTCCATCACCGCGGACCTGACTGTCATCTACTGCCGGGAGACCAGCGAAAGCCTGTGCCTCATCCAGCAGCTGCGGTTCGTAGTGCCGGTGGTAGTCGACGCCGGCGGGACCGACACGATTCGGCTGCAATACACGATCACCCCACCCCAGGTGTAGTCGGCATTTGTCGGTCAAAGGCGGCGGATCGGCACGGCGTCAGCCGGTGGCGGCGGTTGACTTCTCACTAGGCGACTCTGCGGCGGGCTCAGCGGGAGTCGCCTGGCCGTTGCCCGGAGGTGATGTCGTCGGAGCTGGGCGGCGCAGCGGACGCAGCATCCGGGCCGGCCGGACGGCCGGCGCCGCCGGCTGCGCTTGTTGGGCGTAGGTCTCTTCGAGCACCGTCAACTCCACGCCACCGACGAGGTCGGCTATCAAGTTGTACAGCACCGCTCCCAAGGTCATGGCAGCCGTCGCCACGATCGTCCACACGATGGCGAGGAAGACGACCACCCGACCCCAAGTTTCGCCTTCGATCACAAATGTGATCTTGACCTGGTCGAACAGGTCGGTGATGGCCGCTGGAACACCCTTTTGGAGCAGCAGCGACCACGTCACCCACAGCCCGAGCACGAAGACCAGCGCCGCAATCGCGTTGAAGACCAGCGAGACCTTGAGAACGGTCCACGGGTCGAAGCGGCGGATGATTCGACGTACTCTGCGAACGGCCATAACGGATGTCTCCTACGAAACGCGAATAGTGTACTGGGAAGACCCCGCTAGGCGTCGTATCCGGTAAAACGTCGCGGTCTTCCGTCTAGTTCCTCGAGGCCTCTTCCCTACTGGTCATCCCGAGGCACCAGCGCCACGGCGGTCAGCTCGGCATCGTCCTCCAGGTTCATCACTCGGACTCCGGTGCTGTCGCGCTTTTGGCGGCTGATGTCGTCTACCGACTGGCGGATGACGATGCCATCCGACGAGATCGTGAATATCTCGTCTCCGGGAGACACCGCCCTGGCCCCCACCAGCCGACCCCGAACCCGGGTGAGCTTCATGGCCTTGACGCCGATGCCGCCTCGCTTCTGCAGGGGAAACTCGGACATCTTGGTGCGCTTCCCATAACCGCCGGACGTCAGCAGGAGGATGTCGTCACCATCGTCGACGGTTGCCGCCGCCACCACGATGTCTCGGTCCCGCAGCTTGACTCCGCGCACACCCTGGGTGTCGCGGCCCATCGGGCGCACGTCCGATTCGGAGAACCTGATGCCCTGGCCGTTCTGCGTGAACATGACCAGATCGTTGTTTCCGGTGGTCGGCCGCACGGACACGACCTCATCCCCCTCCTGAAGCTTGATAGCGATCAAGACGGAGTTGCGCGAGTCGTAGTCGGCGAACTTCGTCTTCTTGACCTGGCCCAGCTTCGAGAACATGACCAGGAATGGCGACGTTTCGTAGTCGCGGGTGTCGATGATGGCCTCGACCCGCTCGTCGGCGTCCATTGCCAGCACCGACTGGACCAGGGTTCCTTTGGCGGTGCGGTCCATCCGCGGCAGCTGGTGAGCTCGCACGCGATACACCTTGCCCTGATTGGTGAAGAACAGCAGGTAGGCGTGGGCCGAGGTATGCAGCACATGGGTGATCACGTCGTCCTCACGGAGCTGAGCGCCGCGTACGCCCCGGCCCCCTCGGCCCTGGGTGCGGTAGGCCTTGGCCAACACCGACTTGACGTACCCGGCGGAGCTGATCGTAACGACCAGCTCTTCGTCTGCAATCAGATCCTCGAGCGACATGTCTCCCTCGTCGGGAACGATGCGACTGCGCCTGGCATCTCCGTACTTGTCGCGGATCTCGGTGAGCTCGGCCGCAATCACGGCCCGCTGCCGGGAATCCTTCTTCAGGATGTCTTGCAAGTCCTTGATCGTCTTCATCAGCTCCGCATGCTCTTCCCGCAGCTTGCTGGTCTCGAGAGCCGTCAAACGCCGCAGCGGCATGTCGAGGATGTGATTGGCCTGGATCTCCGACAGCTCGAAGCTCGTCATCAGCGAGGCGCGGGCCTCGTCGACGTCCTCGGAACCCCGGATGATCTTGACAACCTCGTCGATGTTGTCGAGGGCGATGAGCAGCCCCTCCAAGATGTGCGCTCGCTCCTGTGCCTTGCGCAACCGAAACTCGGTGCGGCGCACGATCACTTGGATCTGGTGGTCCAGGTAGTGCTTGATCATCTCGGCGATATTCAGCGTCCGCGGTACCCCATCAACGAGGGCGATCGAATTCACCGAGAAGTTCTCTTCCAGCTGAGTCCCCTTGAACAGCTGGTTGAGCACCACCTGCGGGTTGGCATCCCGTTTCAGCTCGATAACGACCCGCACGCCCTCACGGTTGGTCTCGTTGCGGATCTCGCTGATTCCGGTGATCGTCTTGTTGTTCACCAGATCGGCGATCTTCGTCATGATCCGGTCGATCGACACCTGGTACGGAATCTCGCTGACGACGATGGCAAAGCGATTCTTCTTCAGCTCTACCACGTCGGTCACGGCGCGCATCTTCACCGACCCCCGCCCGGTGAGCAGCGCTTCGCGCGCGCCGGCGCTGCCGACGATGTAGGCGCCGGTCGGAAAATCGGGGGCCCGGACGAACTGAAGTAGATCCTCGGGCGTGGCATCGGGATTATCGAGCACGTGGAGACACGCCTCGACCACCTCGGAGAGGTTGTGCGGGGCGATGTTGGTTGCCATCCCCACCGCGATCCCGGTCGAGCCGTTCACCAGCAGGTTGGGAAAACGAGCCGGGAGCACCGTTGGCTCCTGTCGTTCCCCCGAATAGTTGTCGACGAAATCGACGGTCTCCTCGTTGATTCCGTCGAGGAGGTGCGCTGCCAGCGGCGCCATGCGGCATTCCGTATAACGCATTGCCGCTGGTGGATCGTCCACGGTCCCGAAGTTGCCTTGCGGGTCCACGAGCGGGTAGCGGGAGGCAAAATCCTGCCCGAGTCTCACCAGCGCGTCGTAGATCGCGTCGTTCGAGTGGGGGTGGAACCACCCCATCACGTCGCCGATGACCCGAGCACACTTGCGATACGGCGTGCCGGGACGAATGCCGGCATCGAACATCGAATAGAGAATGCGACGATGAACCGGTTTGAGGCCGTCGCGCACGTCGGGCAGCGCCCGCGCCACAATGACGGACATCGCGTACTCGAGGAACGAGTCCTGCATCTCGCGCTCGATCTCGATTGGCCGGATGTTGCCCTCGTTGGTCTGTGGCATTCCCTCTCCGTATCGCTACCGGGCCGGAGTCGTCGCTTCCCTAGATGTCCAGGAAGCGAACGTCCTTGGCGTTGGTTTGAATGAACTTGCGGCGAGCCTCGACGTCGTTGCCCATGAGCGTGGCAAATACCTCCTCAGCGCGGAATTGGTCCTCGAGGTCGACCCGGAGCAGCTGGCGAACTTGGGGGTCCATAGTCGTCTCCCACAGCTGCTCGGCATTCATCTCACCCAAGCCCTTGAAGCGCTGGATATTGAGCTTGCGGCCCTCCAGCTCTTGCTTGATCTCTTCGAGTCGCGCGTCGTTGTACGCCCACTGCATCTTGGTGCCGGCCTTGATGGAATAGAGCGGCGGCTGGGCGATGTAGACGTAGCCGGCCTCGATGAGCTCCGGCATGTGCCTGAAGAAGAAGGTCAACAGCAGCGTACGAATGTGGGACCCGTCGACGTCGGCATCCGTCAGGATCACGATCCGGTGATACCGGGCCCGGGTGATATCGAGCTCATCGCCGATGCCCGTGCCGATGGCCGTGATCAGCGACTGGATCTCGCTGTTCTGCAGCACTTTGGCGAGCCGGTTCTTCTCGACGTTGATGATCTTCCCTCGAATCGGGAGAATTGCCTGGAAGTCGGAGTTGCGAGCCTGTTTGGCCGAGCCCCCTGCCGAGTCTCCCTCGACGATGAACAGCTCGCTGATCTCGGGATCCTTCGAGGAGCAGTCGGACAGCTTGCCCGGAAGGCCCGCCGAGTCCAGCAGGCTCTTGCGCCGAGTGAGATCACGCGCTTGGCGGGCCGCCATCCGGGCCTTCTGCGCGTTGAGCGCCTTGTCGATGATGCGGCGGCCGTCACCCGGATTGCGCTCCAACCACTCCGGCACCGCCTGGTTCAGCGCCTTCTCGACGAACGAGCGAATCTCAGTATTGCCCAGCTTGGTCTTCGTCTGCCCCTCGAACTGCGGGTTGCGCACCTTCGCCGAAACCACCGCGGTGATACCTTCCCGGACGTCTTCGCCTTGGAGGTTGCCGTCGCTCTCCTTGAGCAGATTGCGGCTGCGGGCGAAGTCGTTCACCGCCTTGGTGATCGCTTTGCGGAAGCCTTCTTCGTGAGTGCCGCCCTCGTGGGTGTTGATGTTGTTGGCGAAGCTGAGGATCGTCTCGTTGTAGTTGTTGGTCCACTGCAGAGCCACCTCGATCTCGGCCGAGTCGTCCTTCTTCTCGAAGAAGCCGATTTGCTTGTGGATGGGCTCGCGAGAGCTGTTGAGGTGCTTGACGAAATCGATCAACCCACCCTTGTACTGGAAGGTCTCCTCGACAGGTTCCGGCTCTCGCTCGTCCCGGAAACGAATCTCGAGGCCCTTGTTGAGAAACGCCATCTCTCGCAGCCGGGTGATCACGACTGCCGACGTGTAGTCGGTCGTCTCGTCGAAGATGTCCGGATCGGCCCAGAACGTCACGGTGGTGCCGGTTCGCTTGGCGGGCTTACCCTTCTTCAGAGCCGCCTTCGCCTTGCCGTATTCGAATGTCTGCGTCCAGCGGTACCCGTCGCGCACCACTTCGACGTCGAGCCGGGTCGACAACGCATTCACCACCGAGACACCGACGCCGTGAAGGCCGCCCGACACGGTGTATGCCCCCGATTCGAACTTGCCGCCGGCGCCCAGCGTGGTCATCACCGTGGTCACCGCAGGTTGCCGGGTCTTGGGGTGCTTCTTGACCGGAATGCCCCGGCCGTTGTCGAAGACCCGCACTCCCCCGTCGGCGAGCAGGGTCACGTCGATGCGGGTCGCAAATCCCGCCATCGCCTCGTCGACGCCGTTGTCGACCACCTCCCAAATCAGGTGGTGGAGGCCCTTCGGCCCGGTGGTACCGATGTACATCGCCGGCCGCTTCCGGACGTGCTCGATACCCTCGAGGACCTCGATGTCCTTCGCTTCATAGGACGCGTTCGACCCTTTTGCGGTGCTCACTGATCTCCTCGAGAACGTGTGTTGCAGCGGCTTTTCTCAGGTAGTTGCAACTGTGTCATTATAGCCCCATCCGGCCGGTACCCAGGCCATTTGGGCCCATCCGGTCGATCGGCCGGCAGCGGCTGAACCCGTTGCGGCACAAGGCTTACGGGCCGAGTCCGGGAGTGACCCGGAAAGAGATCGAGCCCACCACCCCCTCGCCCACCACTCCCGCCGCGTTCTGCAGGATTTGCGCCGTCAGGAAGCGCATCTTGGAGGCGGTGGCGCCGTCGGCGACGAGGATCACCAGGCGGCCCTCCGTGCAGGACCCGGGCCGTGTCTTGGCGGCCAGAGCGCGGCCGACGATTTCCTCCCAACTAGCGGCCAGCTGGGCGCCCGGCGCCGCTCTACCCCCACCGATCGACGTCATCACTCGATCGACTATGTCGGCCACGCCCTCCGGGCGGCGCCGTTCCTGCCACTCCTCGTCGGTCAGGTAGTGACGAGAGCCACCCTTGGGCGCATCGACGTCCACGGATCGGAAGCGCGGCGGGCCGGCGTCGGCCTGCGATGGCCGCGGCGCCGGCTGCTGGTCCCCGTCACTGATCGGCCCGTCACTGATCGGCCCGTCACTGATCGGCCCCTCTCTAATCGGCCCCTCTTTCATCGGATCTGGGTCACTTCTCGCATCCTCAGCTGGCGGTGATCCTTCCGCCGGCCACACTCCAACGTTGGCCGGCCAGTGGAACGTCATCGTCTCTCGCGCTTGTGACAAAAACCTGCCCGTGCGGCAACACCTTGATTACTCCCTCGGAACGATCGGCGTCGAGCTCGGAGAACACGTCGTCCAGCAGCAGGATCGGTGGAGTCTGGTGCCTCTCCTCGAGCAGCGAGAAAGCAGCGATCCGCATCGCCAGCGCCACCGAGCGCTGCTCTCCCTGGCTGGCCAGGGTGCGGGCCGCCCGGCTGCCGAGATACAGGCCCAATTCGTCACGATGCGGTCCCACGGTCGTAGTGCGCTGATCCAGATCCCGCCGCCGCCGCTCGCCGAGCGCGCGAAGGAGGGCGGCCGCCGTGACTGCTTCGGTGTCTTCCTCACCGGTCAACCACTTGGCTTCGTATCGAGCGGACAGACTGTCGGGCGACTGCGCACCCGACCCGGCAACCATGCCGTAACCCTCCCCCAGATAGGGCTGGAGCCGATCGACCAGCTGACGGCGAGTGTGGGCGAGGCGACCGCCCACCTCAGCCAATCGCTCGTCCCAGACATCCAGGGCCATCACGTCGGCCTGGGGACCCTCATCGCGCAGGAAGCGATTGCGTTGGCGCAGGATCTTGTCGTAGTCGCTGCGATCCGCGCCCGCCGCCGGCGACGTGTGGGCGCCGATCTCGTCCACGTAGTCCCTTCTCAGCGCGGGACCTCGCTTGACCAGATCGACATCGTCCGGAAGAAATGCAACGAGCGGGATCTCGGCGGCCACGTCCGAGTTGCGGCGGGGTCGCTTGCCGTTGAGGAGAATCCGGCGGCGGCTATCGACGGGCAGCTCGACTTCGACCTTGACCTCGCCGGATTCACGCAGGAACCCGCCTCGCACGACCGCGGCCGCCGCACCGAGACGAACCAGCGACTCATCGGTAACGGCCCGAAACGACGCCAGCCGGGACAGATATCCGATCGCCTCGAGAACGTTCGTCTTCCCGGCGCCGTTGTCACCAATCAAGACGTTGAGCCCCGGAGACGGCGTGAAATCGAGCACCTCATAAGAACGGAAGTCGCGGAGTTCCAGCCAGCTGAGGTGCACGGCCGACCGCCCGGGAGCGTCTAGAGGCGTACCGGCATCAACAGGTACTGAAAGCCGTCCCCGCCGCCGCTGATCATGCCTGGCTTTAGGGGATCGATGGTCTCCAGCACCACCTCATCACCCGATACTGCGCTGACCCCGTCCGTCAGGTAGCGGGTGTTGAAGGCGATAATCATATCCTCGCCTTCGTAGTCGGCCTCGATGTGCTCGCTCTCCTCGCCTACCTCCTGGCGAGTGACGCTCAGCTCCACCCCGCCGTCGTGAAGCGACAACCGCACCGGGATGTGATCCTCCGCCACGAGGGCGGCTCGGCCAACCGCGTCCAACAGCGCCCCCTTGCCGACCGCCAAACGATTCGGGTAGGCATCGGGCAGCAGTTGGCGATAGTTGGGGAACGTAGCCTCGATGACCCGGGCTGTCATTCGCCCCCGTTCCGAGCTGAAAGCGGCTTCACGGGTGTCAAGTTGAATTCCGATCTTGGCCTCTCCGATCGCACGGCCTACTTCCCGCAGCGCCCGATAGGGCACCAACGCGCTCAAGCCGGTAGCAACGCCGGGAAGCTCGCGCAACGCCAGCCGATACGAGTCGGTAGCGACCAGCCGCAATCCCTCGTCGCCGCTTTCGAAGAGCACCCCGGTCAACGTCGGCCGGGCATCGTCTGCCGACGCGGCGACACCGACCTGTGCCAGCGCCCCGATGAATTTCTCGCCGTCGACCTCGACGATCGGCGTCTCGATGGTGTCGGCGATTTCCGGAAAGTCGTTCACCACAAACTCACGCAATCGGAACCGTGGTCCACTGCCGGTGATCTCCACTTCACCGTCCGCCGCCGCCATGGTCACCGCACCCGCCGGAAGCTTGCGCACCGCCTCCGCAGCCAGTTTGGCGGGAACGACCGTGCGGCCACCGTTGAGCACCTCGACATCCAGCGTCGTTCGAATGGTGACCTCGCCATCGGTGCCGGTCACCTCGAGGCGGCTACCCCGTACTTCACACAGCAGGCCCTGCAGGATCTGCTGAGGCGACCGCGTTCCTACGGCGCGGGCAGCACGGGCTAGGACGTCGGCGAGATCGTCTCGCTCAGCTCGGATTCGCACAGCTCTGTTCCTTCTTCAAATTATTGATACAAAAGAGTAGTAGTCGTAGTAGGGCCTGTGGATTGTGTACAAGTGCGCTATCGCACCTGTACACCGGGAAGGTGGACGATCCCCAGCGGATGGGAATAAACGCACGTCTATCCACGGCACGGTATCCGGCCGCGGAGTTGGCGGGGATAACTGTCACGTTTTCCTCAGCTGCTGGGACAAGGCCGTCACCTCGTCGAAGACCTGTTTGTCGGCCGCCATCAAGTCCTTGATTTTCTCGACGGCGTGAATCACCGTCGTGTGGTCCCGACCCCCGAACTGGGCTCCGATCTTGGGCAGCGAGAGGTCGGTCAGCTCGCGGCACAGGTACATGGCGATCTGGCGCCAGCGGGCGAGCGGTTGTTTACGGCTCGGGCCGATGAGCTGGGCTTGCGAGACATTGGCAACGGCGGCCGTCTTGTTGATGATCTGCTCGGCGGTCACGCGCAAGCTGTCCGCGCCGGGCAGCAGATCACGCAGCACCTCCTCGGCGGTTTGCAGGCTGATCTCTTCGTGAGTCAGAGCGGCGTATGCGGTTACCCGGGTCAGGGCGCCCTCCAGCTCGCGGATATTGTCCGAGACGTTCTCGGCGATGAACTGCAGCACCTCGGCGGGAACGGTTCGGGGAGCGAATTCGGCGTTCTTGCGCAGAATGGCGAGTCGGGTTTCCACGTCCGGCGGCTGCACATCGGTCACTAGTCCCCACTCGAACCGGCTGCGGATGCGGTCCTCCAATGTCGACAGGTGCTTGGGATGACGATCCGAGCTGATCACGATCTGCTTCTCAGCCGCATAGAGGTGATTGAAGGTGTGAAAAAACTCTTCGAGGATCTGCTCCTTCCCTTCGAAGAACTGGACATCGTCTACTAGCAGCACGTCGATCGTGCGGTACCTCGCCTTGAAGTCTTCCATCCGCTTCTGACGGATTCCGTTGATGAACTCGTTGAAGAACTGCTCGGACGTCACGTACCGAACCGTCGATGCCGGTCGCACCTCTTTGCGTTGATGACCGACGGCATGGAGCAGGTGCGTCTTCCCCAGGCCGGCGTGGCCATAGATGAACAGCGGGTTGTAATTACGCGATGCTTGCTCCCCCACCGCCATCGCAGCTGCCCAGGCGAACCGATTGGAGGGCCCGACGACGAAGTTCTCGAACGTGTACTTCGCAATCAGGCTGGATTCGTAGTCCTGGGTCAGCGGAGGTAGTCCGGCGGCCAGATCGGTCCCCGCTGCGCCAACGACCCGATCACCGCCAACTGTCGAAGAAGGATCGTCTTGCTCCAGCAGGGTCTCTGCGACGCTCAAGGAGACGGTCGTTGTGGCCCCGAAGGCTTCCCTCGCAGCCTGCTGGATGGCACCGAGGTAGCGATCCGCCACCCAGCGGCGGTGGAAGTCCGAAGGCGCCGTCAGGACCAGGGTGTCGTCGTGGAACTCGGGCTGCAGCGGTTCGATCCAGGTTTGCCAGGCGACCGGCGTGACGCGCGCCTCCAACTGATCTTGGAATTGTTCCCAAAGCGATTTCGACCACTGAGATGTCACGGTAGCGCCGATCCTGTCCTGCTTGATGTCCCTGCTAGATGGCTGGCTGGGGCCGCGATCCAGGCTGGGGGATCTCCCGGTTCCCCGTCGTGCTGGCAGCCATGTATCTAGAAGGAATCCACACACCTATCCACAAGGTGTGGAGAATCCCTACCTCTTCCAGCCCTCCGGCCGGTCGAGCCCTTCGTCTTCTTTCTGGCGTCTTCTGCCGGGGAAGTGGTTGATTCGGCCCGCCTATGGCGGTTGGCGAGTGTAGGAACCGGAAGCGGACGGCATCAAGAACGACAAATCCGCCGCTATCGACCCGTCGTGTTGCAGCCGTAGTATGCGAAAGTCGTTGTGAGCCAACGCTTCTGGCCATCGGGGGTGGCGATGGCCGGCAGACAAGATTCCGTGGATCGGCGGCTCGACCCCCTAATCAATGTTTCGCGATCGAGAGGTTATTTTCGCGATACACACCGCGGCCGGAGCCGTTGGCCACCTTAGCTTTGACAAGGATTGGGACCCTCCGTAACCTTCCTTGCCGAACCGCGCCTTCCCCAGGAATCCTTCTCGATGAAGCGCACCTACCAACCGAACGTACGACGCCGTAAGCGCAAGCACGGCTTTCGCGCCCGCATGCGGACGCGAGCCGGACGCGCCATCGTCAAGCGCCGCCGTGCCAAAGGGCGTCAGCGCCTCAGCGCGTAGCGGGCGCCCATACGTCTCGCTACGCGGCCGCAAGAGTCTTGCCGCCGCCTATCGAGGCAGCCGCCGTGCAGCCGGTGCAGTGGTTGTGCTCACGTCGAGGGGATCCGAAGGGCCACCCCAGGTCGCCTTCGTGGCCGGCAGAGAGGTGGGTAACGCGGTCAGGCGTAATCGCGCCAAGCGGCGGCTACGAGCTGCGATGGAGCGGGTACGGCTACGAGACGGGATGACGTATGTTGTCATCGCCCGGCGAGGTGCTCCGGATGCGCCGTTCGATCGTCTCGTCGGTTGGTTGAAGACGGCGACGGAGCCACTAGAGGAGATGGAATGATCGGAGCGACGATGGGCCAGCGGCCGGCTCGGCTGCGGCCTTATCACGTCTCTTGGTGGCTGATCGGGCTGATATGGGCATACCGCCGGTTCGTCTCGCCGCTGCTGGGCCGAAACTGCCGCTTCCATCCCACGTGCTCATCCTATGCCCTGGAAGCTCTTTCCAGATATGGGGCACTCCGCGGTAGCTGGCTGGCGATGCGGCGGGTGGGCCGCTGCCATCCTTTCCACGCGGGGGGCTATGACCCGGTGCCCGAGTCGGCAGCACCCGCCGTTGCATCGGACGGGACCAACGAAGAAGGAATCGACTGAGCCATGCCGGGCTGGAATATTTTAACAGGTGCCCTGGGAAGCGTATTGAGCTTCTTCTACTCGATCCTGCCGGCTGGTCTCGGCTCGGCACGTTATGGCGTCGCCATCATCCTGTTGACGCTGGCGGTCAGCCTGCTGCTCTTCCCGCTGACGCTCAAGCAGACCCGCTCCATGAAAGCGATGCAGGAGATTCAGCCCGATGTCAAGAAGCTCCAGAAGGAGTTCAAGGACGACCGGCAGGTGCTGAACGCCAAGTTGATGGAGCTGTACCAGGAACGAGGGGTCAACCCGGCTGCCGGCTGCCTTCCTCTCTTGATCCAAATGCCGATCTGGTTCGCCCTTTTCACGGTGTTGCGCATCTCGCAAGAAGCACTCCAGGAGGGTACGAGCGCCATTCCCGCCGGTTCCAAGCTGGCCGAGGCGCTGTTGGCCGGGAAGACCGACTTCCTGTCAATGGACCTCCAGATCACCCCGAGCACCGCCTCGGGTGATGGATTCGTTCAACTCATCCCCTACTTGATATTGATTCTGATCGTCGTCGGTACCGGCTATTGGCAGAGCGTGCAGACCATGCGGCGCCGCAAGGACGACAAGGACAGCCAGACTCCGCAGCAGCAGGGTGTACAGAACGCGATGCGTTTCCTGCCGCTCCTGTTCGGGATTTTCTCGTGGAACTTCCCGACGGGATTGGTCCTCTACTTCGCAACCTCCAACATTTTCCGGGTAGGTCAGCAGGCATACATCCTGGGTCTTGACGCGGACAGCAGCGAGGTCTCAACCTCAACTTCAGGTGGGGCTAAGGCAGCCATTGCCGAGCCCGAGACTGAGCCGAAGCCGATTCCGAGCCGACCCTCGCCGCATGCCAGCAAAAAGAAGCGCAATCGGCGCAGGAGGAAGTAATCGGACCATGGAGTGGTTAGAAGCCGAAGGAGAGTCGGTCGACGATGCCGTGCAAGCGGCGTTGGCCGAGTTGGGATTGCAGAGCGCCGACCAGGTCGAGATCGAGGTGCTGCGGGAACCGAAGAAGGGCTTCTTGGGGCTCGGCTCGCAGCTGGCTCTGGTAAAGGTGACGCGCAAACCGTCGGGCCGGCGCCGCCGCCGCCGCCGGTCGAAGAGCTCCAGCCGAACTGCGCAGCCGGATCAATCGGCCAAGGGCACCCCCGCCGACACAGATCGCCGCCGGCAGGAGAAGGGCAGGGGCAACGGCTCACGAGATCGTGAGCCGGCCGCCGGTGGTGGGCGGGCGGCGACACGTTCTCGCAGCAAAGATCGCAATGAGAGGGCGAGCCGACAAAAGGGCTCAGATAGCAAGCGCAGCTCACAGAGCAAGCGTCCGGCAATGGAGGCAGCCGTGTCCGAATCAAAAGGCCCAGAACGAGAAGCGGCCACCATCGAGGAGCAGGCCGAGGTAGCAGTCGAGTTTCTGAAGGGCCTGGTTGATGCTTTCGGGCTGGATGGCGAGGTCACGAGCCGCATCGACGAGGACATCCTCTATCTGAATGTCGATGGCGATACTGAAGCGCTGGTCGGTAGCCGAGGAACGATCATGCAGTCGGTGCTCGAACTGACCCGCACCGTGGTGCAGCGCAAGACGTACGGCGCCCCCCGGATGCGTATCGACATCGCCGGCTATGCCGAGCGTCGTCGCGAGGCTCTCACCATCTATGCCGGCAGACTCGCCGAGCAGGTGAAGGAGGAGGGTGGCGAGGTGATGCTGGAGCCGATGAATCCCGCCGACCGAAAGGTCGTCCACGACGCCATTGCGGCTATCGAGGGCGTCCGGTCGTTCTCGGAGGGAGAGGATCCAAACCGCTCCGTGGTGGTGGCACCAGCCCAGTAGGTCTGAATCCGGGGCGCCGCCGATTTCACGTGAAAACCGCAGGCTCCCTCGACGAAAAAGGCAGCAGGACTGGGACTTGTCGACCAGTCACTCATTTTTCCGCGTAATCGCTCCGGGGGGACGGCTCTACCCGGGTGAAGCGCGGAGTGGTGCCGATTAGCATTCGGAGCTATGTCCGCCCGCATCGAGGGCCCCGAGCTGGCCGCTGCCGTGCTGCGATGGGCCGGATATGAAGAAACCGTCGAACGGGCGCTACCCAAGCTGGTGAGGCTCGCCGAGTGGTTGGCCTCCGAGGGCATCGCTTCCGGCGGTCTCGGGCCCAACGAGGTGAGGCGACTGTGGAGTCGCCACATCGGCGATTCGCTGACGTTCCTGGCCGGCCTCGAGGCTGTCGATTCCATAGTCGACATTGGCACCGGGATTGGCCTGCCGGGGATCCCCCTGGCCGTCGCCCAGCCCGCAACCGAGTTCGTGCTAGTCGACCGTTCGGACAAACGGTGCCGGCTCGTGCGACGGGTGAGCGCTATTCTGGAGCTTCCCAACGTCACGGTGATTCATGGCGATGCGCAGCACATGTCGCTGGCGGCGCAGGGGGCGGTGTCGCGGGCCTTCCAGCAGCCTGATCGGCTGTTGCAGACGGTCCGTTCACTTCTTCCCCAAGGGCGATTCGTCGTGAGTGCGGGATCGTTTGGCACCTCTGCGCCGGTGGAGCTCGCCGGCTGGGACATCATTGAGGTACCGCCGCATCTGCTGGGCCACGCATCATGGCTGCTGAAGGCCTCGCTTTCGGAATGACGGAGGCTATGCTCCCGGCCATGACCTCACCGGATTCTTCGGCCCGATCCGCGGCGATCACGGCCATAGCCAACCAAAAAGGCGGCGTCGGCAAGTCGACAACCACGATCAATCTGGGTGCCTGCCTGGCCTTTCAGGGAGAACGCGTGCTCCTGGTAGACCTTGATCCCCAAGGGAATACCTCTTCGGGGTTGGACATCGACCGCACCTCGATCACCCGATCTACCTACGACCTGCTCATCGACGAGGCCCCGTTGGAGGACGTGGTTGAGCCGACCAGCGTGCGGGATTTGTTCCTGGTACCGGCGACGATCGAGTTGGCCGGTGCTGAGATCGAGTTGGTTTCGCTGTTCTCCCGCGAAATGCGGCTGGCCAACGCACTCAAGCCAGCTCGCGAGGAGTACGACGTCATCCTGATCGATTGTCCACCATCGCTCGGGCTGCTCACCGTCAACGGGCTCGCGGCCGCCGACGAAGTAATGATCCCCATCCAGTGCGAGTATTACGCGCTCGAGGGCGTTTCTCAGCTGATGCGCAACGTCAAACTGGTGCAGCACAACCTGAACCCTCAACTCGAGGTTGAAGGAGTGATCCTAACGATGTTCGACGGTCGAACGACGTTGTCCTCCGATGTCGTCGAACAGGTGCGGCAGCACTTCGGAGAAACCACTTATCGAACGGTGATTCCGAGAACGGTGCGCCTCTCGGAGGCTCCATCGTACGGAGAGCCCATCGAGGCGTACGATCCAATGTCGCGGGGCGCCATTGCCTACCGCGAGCTGGCCCGTGAGTACAGGAGGCGCCATGGCCGGACGTAAGAGTGGGCTCGGCAGGGGCCTGGAGGCACTGATTCCCGTTGAGCACCCCGCGCTGGGGTACGCAGTGATTCAGCTCGAGGGCGTGATTCCCAATCCTCAGCAGCCCCGGGTGCACTTCGACGAAGCGGAACTGGAGGGGTTGGCCGCTTCGATCCGCAACGTGGGCGTGTTACAACCGATCGTGGTCCGCCCCGACGGAGATCAGTACGTGCTGGTGGCGGGGGAGCGGCGGTGCCGGGCAGCCCGCCTCGCCGGCCTGACGGAAATCCCCGCAATCATCAGGGAAGTCGAAGACGCCGAGTCGAATCTGACGGAAGCCCTGATCGAGAATGTGCAACGGGATGGTCTGGCGCCGCTGGAGCAGGCAGCGGCGTATGATCAGCTCATGGCAGAATATTCCATGACGCACGAGGCGATCGGCAAGGCCGTCGGTAAGAGCAAGAGCGCCATCAGCAACACGATCCGACTGCTGCAATTGCCGGCGGAGATTCAGGGTTTGCTCAACGACGGGAAGCTGTCGATGGGTCACGCTCGCGCCTTGTTGGGTCTGGAGGACTCCGCGTATGCCGTCACCGTGGCCGAACGGGCAGTGACAGAGGGGTGGAGTGTGCGCCAAGTCGAGGAGGCGGTGCGGACACGGCTCAATGCGACTCCCGCCGTCGCTCCCCGCAAGGGACGTCCCCGCACCCCGAGGCCGGCGGCCATCATCGAGCTGGAGGAGAGGTTGGCCGAGCACCTCGACGCCACAGTCAACATCGCCTACAGCGGTAAGGGCGGCAAGGTCGTGGTCAAGTTCGGTGACTTGGACGATCTGGAGCGGATCTACAAGCTGTTGTTCAGCTGAACCGGTTGATCGCCCAGTCCGGTTGATCGCCCAGTCCGTTTGATCGCCCAGTCCGTTTGATCGCCCAGTCCGGGTTGATGTCATTTCGCATCGCCGGATTCGGCGAAGAGATTGATGATTCCCTGGGCGGTCTGGCCCCCGACCCGAGCCCCGAGGTTGGCGGCGGCCACGACGATCGCCGGGGAGCGGGTGTTCTTCAGGATTGGCGTGGCCCGACCCGCGTGGGGCAGATCCAGCTCCGTGCCGACCGCCTTCGCCATCAACTCGCCGGCATGCGAGCTCGAATGGCTCGAAGCGAAGTAGTAGATGGCGGGTTGGCCGTCTCCGTTCTGGTCGGGGGCCGCGAAGGCGACTACCAGGTCTGCTCCGAAGCGATTGGCCCGCAACGCCCGCACCCGCTCCGGCGGCTCGGTGTCGGCGCTGCGCGACATGCCCACATGCGCTCCGAGGTCCTGGATAATATTGCCAAAAGTCAACCCAGCTTCCCACGCCGCGTCTCGTTCGTCGGGGTTGCGACAGAAGGCGTCGACGTAAACGCGCTGTCCGGCAACGTAGTGGGGGAGTTGCTTGATCCACTGGCGTTCGCGGACCACCTCCCTGCCTTGCTTCTGGGTGGCTCGTGCCATGAGATCTAGCTCCGCTGCCACCTCGCGGCCGGCAATACCGTCTTCGGGCATGCGGCGGTTGGATTGGAAGTCCAGCAGAGCGTGCAGCGTGTCGGGCCCGAAGATGCCGTCTACCTTGCCGCACTCGAACCCGAGCGAGTTCAGCCGCCGCTGCAGCTCGGCGACGTCATCGCCGCGCATCATCGGCACGCGGTGGTAGAGCAAGCGGTCGCCCAGCGCGTAGCCGGCGGCGACCATCGTTCGCCACGTGTCCGGGCCGACGATCCCATCCACTCCAAGTCCCCGGGCCGCCTGGAAGGTGCGCACCGCCGACTGTGTTCCCGGCCCGAACGTTCCCGGGCGGTCCCGACTCGACCCGAAACCAAGCGCAGCCAGCCGGTCCTGGATGTCCCTGACCGGCGCACCCTCATCACCAAGGCGATAGAGCCGCATGCGATTATGGTCGCACAACTGGAGAGTTCGGGCGCATCGCGGGCAGCCAAAGACGGCCCAGATATTGGCAGCTCCACGGCTACTGGATGCCTAGGGACCCGAGGGAGCTTCGGCTTGGCCCCAGTGTGCCCAGAACAAGTGCGCCCAGAACCAGTGCGCCCAGAACCAGTGCGCTGAGAACAAGTGCGCTGAGAACCGTGGCGCTGAGAACCGTGGCGCTGAGAATAGAACGGGTGCGCTAGACGAACTCGGCTAGCTCAGATTCCAGCTGGGCCTTGGAACGCGCTCCCACTAGACGCTTCTTCTCGACGCCTTCTTGGAAGATGATCAGCGTCGGGATGCTCATGACCTCGTAGTTCATGGCGGTCGACTGGTTGTCGTCGACATTGAGCTTGGCCACCGTGAGCTTTCCCGAGTTCTCGGTGGCAATCTGCTCCAGCGGCTCGTTCATCATCTTGCAGGGGCCGCACCACTCCGCCCAGAAGTCCACGAGTGTGGGCGTCTCGCTGCCCACGATCTCGCTGAAGTTCTGATCCGTAGCTTCGACTGTGTTGTTGCCCATGACGGCTCCTTATTCTGCGGTGTCAACAATCTGAACCCGGGCCTATTCCCGGGCGCCCCCCGGCTCAGGTCGCTTCCTGCTCCTCGAGCCAGCGTTCTGCATCAAGCGCGGCGGCGCAGCCCATACCGGCGGCTGTCACGGCTTGCCGGTAGACCTTGTCGACCACGTCGCCGCCGGCGAAGACGCCCTCCACGGACGTCCTCGTGCCGTCGGCGATGATGTAACCCTCGTCATCGAGTTCGACCTGACCCTGGAAGATTCCCGTGTTGGGATCGTGGCCAATGGCCACGAAGAGCCCGTCCACGGGAATGTCTTCCACGTCCTCGGTATTCTTGTTGCGGATCTTGAGGCCGCTCACCGACTGATCACCGAGAACCTCCTCGACGACGGTATCCCACATGACCTCGATCTTGCCGTGATCGAGGGCGCGCTGTGCCATGATCTTCGAGGCACGGAACTCGTCACGGCGATGAATGATCGTGACCTTCGAGGCGAACTTGGTGAGGAAGAGGGCTTCCTCCATAGCGCTATCGCCGCCGCCGACGACCGCGATTTCTTTGTCGCGGAAGAAGAATCCATCGCACGTGGCGCACGCTGACACGCCGTAGCCGCGAAGTTTCTCTTCTCCGGGGATGCCGAGCCAGCGAGCCGACGCCCCCGTGGAGATAATCACCGACCCGGCTTCGTACTCGTCCTGCCCAACCCATACCTTGAAAGGGCGTTGCGCAAAGTCCACCGCAGTGACGTCGGCGGTGATCAAGCGAGTCCCGAAGCGCTCGGCCTGCTTGCGGAACTGCTCCATCAGATCGGGGCCCATGATGCCGTCGGGGAAGCCCGGATAGTTCTCGACGTCGGTGGTGATCATGAGCTGCCCGCCGCGGTTGAAGCCTTCGATCATCAGTGGGTTCAGGTCGGCCCGAGACGCGTATATCGCCGCGGTCAAACCGGCCGGACCCGAACCGATGATGATCACCTTCTCCGTCATGAGCTATCTCTCCCGTTGCTCGGCGAGCTCATTGCTGTCGGGTTTCGGCAACCGCTGAGTCCAGAGGAAAATTCCGATAGCGACGAACAGCCCACCGAATATGAGGTAGGCGCCTTCTGCGGTGACCAGCTCCGCGACCAAGCGGAATATCGCCACGATGAGGAAGATCATCATCACGAGGCCGAGGATGGCCAGAACGAAGCCGATCGCGGTCCATCTCGCCCAACCCGCGACGCGCTCGACGGTGAGCTGCCGGAGTCGGGTCGCCACCGATTCGAGGAGGTCCGCGATTTTGGCGGGGAAGTCGTCCACGGGCGGGAGATTAGTCAGGTGAATCGGCCCGGCCGCAGAACCACGATCGACGGAGCCTCGCCGGCCTCGGGTAGAGGCCGCTACGGAGCTCGGCCGAGCTCGTCACAGTTGTCGGCGGCATGCACAATCAGCGCCGACTCCTCGAGGTCTTCGGCCAGATAGACGATGTAGAGCACGTCGCGGCCGCCCACTTCGCCGCGGGCGATCTGAAAACCGTCGACGAAGTTGTCCTCGGAAGCGATGGTCAAGCCAATACACGCCTGCGCATCGTCCGGGCGGTCCTCGAAGAAGGAGCCGGCGGCATCGCGCAGCGCCAGCGAGCGTGACTGGTCCTCGTCGTAGCCGGTACCGGCGACCCGGTCGCGCAGCAACAAGAGGTCCGGGCGCTGCTCGTAGAAGGCGTACAGATCAGGTTCCGCCACCGCCACCGCCGGTGGGGTCCCGGCGACCGTCGTCGTAACTGCGCTCAGCTGGGATGCCCCCTGGTTCTCTTCGCCGCGTGCCTGCTCGGCTTGATCCGTTGCGATCAAGCTCTCGGCCGGAGATTCGGTTGGAGCCGCCGTGGCAGCTACGTCGAAGGCGTCGTCACTGCTGCCCCCGCCAACGAGGTTCAGTCCGGGGCCGATAACGACCACCGCAACCAGCACGGCGGCTGCAGTGGCCAAGGCAGCTACGGGCATCCGGCGGCGCGACCGCGACGGCTCGAGACGGACTTCTCTGGCCAGTCCCAGCTCTTGGCGGAGAGCCCGACGCAGGCGCACCGACTCGAGCTCGGTGAGCGTTGCCGACGGCATGGCGCGGAGTGCCCCGAGGGCCATCAACTGCAGCTCGAGCTCACGGGAGCACTCGGTGCACGCATCGATCTGCGCCTGGGCCGCGGTCGCAGCCTGTGGCGACAGGGCGCCCTCGGCGAGCTCCATGATGAGATCTTGGTCGTGGTGGTGCATCTCGATTATCCCGAGTCCGGGTGGTCGACGGCCGGAGGTTGGCTGTTCCCTGGCCGCTCTCTACCACTCTGATGTCGCGAGGCTGGTGAATGGTTCCCGAGAAGCTCCGCCAATTGGCGGCGGCCGCGAAACACGCGCGACTTGACCGTGCCCGACGGCACTCCGAGGATGTCGGCGGTCTGATCGATGGACAGTCCCTGTAGATCGACCAGGACCACCGCGCTGCGAAACTCCTCCGGTATCCGATGGAGGGCGGCCTCTATGTCGGGGCGGATCTCAGCCGATTCGAGAGGGTCCGCGGCCCGTGGATCGGACGGATCCAAGCCCTCTGGGAACGGGTCGGCCTGACGGCGCTTGGTACGACGCAGGTAGTCGTAGCAGGCGTTCATGGCGACGCGATAGAGCCACGTGCTGAAAGCCGCTTCGGCTTTGTACCGGTCCGCCTTACGGAATACGGTGAGGAAGGTCTCCTGGGCGACGTCGAGTGCGGCCTCTCGGTCCCGCAGCATGCGGAGGCAGATGCCGAATACCCGGTCTTGATGGGCCTGCATCAGCTCATCGAAGGCGGCATTGTCTCCCTTCAGGTATCTCGCAATGAGATCGACGTCTTCAGCCGCGCGATGCGTCATTCGCCGTGATTCTGGCGCGAAGCGGTAACAGTGTCACGAACGGAACACGACTTCTCTGATCACCGTGAAGAAGACGCCCTCCTCCTGCTCGGGGAGATCCGTCAGCCACAGCAGCCACACCCCGCCGGCACGCTCAACCAGCTGCATCCGCGTCGTGCCCTCCCGCAACTCGCCGGAGACGACGTCCTCGAAGTCGTCGCGCCCGACGCTCGTGGAACCGGCCCAGCCGATCGTGTACTGCGTACCGGCCGTTCCAACGACGTCGAGTGTCGCCGGTGTGTCCTCGACCACAAAGACCAGCCCAACCCCCGGCTTGAGCAGCTGCAGCGGCGCGAAGTAGCTCTCGGTGCGCCACGCAGTCGATTCGTCACCGTCGGTCAGGAAAGGCAGCTCGCGATCATGCTCCGCTTCGTCGCCGAAGGGGTCGAAAACGGTTGCCACCGCCGCCAGGACAACCTGGTCGTCGGCGAGCGGCGCCACGGTTGTCGTCGTTACGGCCGCCGGGCCTTCGGTAGTGGTGGTTGGCGAGGGAGTGGCCGGGAAAAGGAAGGGCGAATCCGGATCGGTGTCGAGGGCCAAGCCGGCGGCCGCTACCGCCAATGCAGCCACCACAAGGACCGACACCGGTATCAGCCAACCCCATGACCATCCGCGTTGATCCGTCTTCCCCGGGGACGTCGGAATCGCACGCAAGGCGGCCGCTAAGCCGGCCGAGTCGAGGCGGCCGTCCTCGGCTGCGTCCAGGGCGGTGTCCACGGCCGGGGGGAGGCCTTCGGCGACCTGAGAGGCGCGGATCCCTGAGATCTCGCTGCCGGTCAACGACGCACGCAGCGCCGTGGCCAAGGCGGCGGTGTCCTCCTGGGGTGTGGTCCAGCGGCCGTGACGTCCGAACGAGCCGAGCTTGGCGGGATGAGCCGCTGAGAACTGGATCGCTGCCGGGTCGATGGCGCCATGGATCACGCCGGCGGCGTGAAGTGCCGCGAGGCCGTCGGCCAGGCCGGCCGCATTCGGCAGGAACTCCTCGACCGGCAACATCTCGCCGGCGGCGAGACGATCGCGGATCGACACGCCGCCGTTCCATTCGAGGATCGAAAAGGCGCTTTCCTCGTCGCCAACAGCAAAGACGTCGACAACGTGCTGATGGGGGACAGCAGCCGCCAGCCGATTGCGTTCGACGAAGCTGCGGCGCCGCTCCGGGCGGGCCTCGCTGCTCAGGACTCGTACCAACACCGGCCGGTCGAGGGTCTTGTCGATGGCGAGCCACTCTTCGACGTCGTTGTCGCGACCCAGCCGCACCTGGGTCTGATAGCGGGTGGGCAGTCGAGGGGCCAAACCAACCTCCGGGCTGAGAACAACGTTAGAGAGAGCCGGTGCTGCCCTAGCCCATTGCTCGTCTGCGCGTACTCGGCGTCACGTCAGTATCACGAAATCGGCGACCCGCCGGTTCCCTAGCCAACACCGGGGGCTAGCTCCCGGCGGGGTGCCCGTTTTCGAAACGCAATAGGGTCAACGGCTCGGGGAGCAGGCTGAACCCTTCGTCCTCGTACAAACATATGGCGGGCTCGTTGTCGTACTGAGTGTTGAGCAGCATGATCTTGGCGCCGTTCTTGCGAGCCCGGCGCGCCGCGGCTCGCACCAGGGAGCGACCCATTCCCTGCCCTTGCCATGTGGGGTGGACCGCCACCCGCTGCAAATAGGCGACTGCGCTGCCATACCCGACGATCGCAAACCCGGCGGCGCCGCCGGCTGCGTCGCGAATGATCAACGTGTCCGAGCTGCCGGTGGCTTCGAGCGCTTCCGTCATGCCGTGCTCGTCGAAACGCCAAAACGGAATGAACGCAGCGGCATCAATGTCGAGGAGGATCGCCATTGCTATGTCGCCTCCGTCGACCACGAGGTGGTTCGGTGAGCGGGTTGGTTCAATCAGCTCGAGCCGCATCAGCGCCAGGTCCAAGAAATGCTCGTATCCGGCTTCCAACCAGGGCGGATGCGCGCTCGCCGGCAGGGGTGGTGACAACACGGATGGAGCCCCCATGTCGAGGAGGCGTTCGGTGCATGCCTTGAGGAAGCCGCCGCCACCGCGCACGAGGCGCAGCGACGCAGTGATCTCCGTGTCGTTCCATGGACGGGCGTCGGCGCGGGCCCACCCCCGCCGAAATGTCAGCGGCCCTGGCCACTGTCCCCGGTGCATGACCTTGAAAGGACTCTCGGTTAGCGCCATCGATTCCCAACTCGGGTGGCGGTCTTGCCTGACTTACCCGGCAGGCTAACCCGATTGCGGACGGGCAAAGACCGTCGACCTGTCATCATGACCGGGTGACACTGCTTTTGGCTGCGCACGAGTCCTCGCTGCACCATGACACCGGTTACGGCCATCCGGAGCGACCGGCCCGGGTGACTGCCGTCATCGCCGGGATCCAAGCCACGGCGATAGCCGTCGAGCAGGTGGCTCCGGAGCCGGCTCCTGTGGAGCTTCTGGAGACGGTTCACGAGCGCCAGTACATCGATGACTTGGAGCGGTTCTGCCTGGCCGGCGGCGGTGCGCTCGACTTGGACACCGTGGCCGGTCTCGGGTCGTGGGAGGCCGCGTTGCGCACCGCCGGCGCCGGTGCCCTCCTTTGCGATCGGCTGGCATCCGGAGCGGCGCAATTGGGGTACGTGGCGATGCGCCCCCCAGGTCACCATGCCGGACGACGCCGCGCAATGGGCTTCTGCCTCTTCAACAACGTGGCGATCACGGCCGCCCATCTGATCGCTCGAGGGAACCGGGTAGCCATCCTCGATTGGGACGTGCATCACGGCAACGGCACGCAGGACCTGTTCTATGCCACCCCTGAGGTCCTCTACGTCTCTATCCATCAGGAGGGGATCTACCCGGGAACGGGGGGAAGCGACGAAGTGGGGACCGGCGACGCAATCGGGACGACGCTCAACATCCCGGTCCCCAGCCAAACCGGGGGCGACTTCTACAGACGAGCGATGGCTGCCATCGTCGTCCCCGTCATCAGTCAGTTCGCCCCGGATTGGTTGCTGGTGTCGTCAGGCTACGACGCCCATCGAGACGACCACCTGGCCAGCCTCAAGCTGGTCGCCGGCGACTACGGCGCGATGGCCCAAGCGGTGGCCCCGGTCATGGCTCCGGGCCGGACGGTGATCTTCTTGGAGGGGGGATACGATCTCGATGGGTTGCGAACGTCAGCGGCCGCCACCGTGGAGGGATGGCTCGATCCCGGTTACGAGATCGATCCGGTCACCGAGGGGATCGATGCCGCCGACCGCCTGCGAGCGGCTCGAGAGGCGGCGGCCCGCCACTGGGAGCTGTCCTAGCGGGTTAGCCCGCGCAGTTGGTGGCCGATTCCAAGGCGACACAGGTGTCGGTGCCGGCATCCCCGTTTCCGGAGTCGACCCCGGGGCCACCGTCGAGGTGGTCGTCGCCCGCGCCGCCGAGCAGGAAATCGTCGCCTCCATGGCCGTATAGCGTGTCGTTGCCACCGGCTCCCATCAGCACGTCGGCTCCGCCGTTGCCCTCCAGGATGTTGGCGTTTTCGCTGCCGATGAGAACGTCGCCGAAAGCCGAGCCGATTACGTGCTCAACACCGACGATGGCCGCGGCGATCTCGTCCTCGGGATACTCGCCCGGATCGAGAATGGTTACTTCGTCCGCCATGAGGTCGACGACCACCGCAGAATCGAAATCAGCGAAGCTGATGGTGTCGAACCCTGCGCCGCCGTCGAGCGTGTCCGTACCCCGACTGCCGACGATGGTGTCGTTGCCCGCTCCCCCGTTGATGGCGTTGTCGGCGGCGTCACCGACGATGACATCGCCGAACGGCGAGCCGGTGAGGCCCTCGATGCCGGAGAAGGAGGTGGTATCCAGGGCAAACGGCGCATCCTCTTCGGGTATCACTGTGGCCACCCCGGAGCCGGCATCGATGTACATCCCAGCAGCTACGGTGCTGAACTCGATCGTGTCGACGCCGGTTCCGCCGTCAACCGTGTCGTTGCCGGTTCCCCCGTCGAGGGTGTCGGACCCCGGTCCGCCGCGCAACTCATCGGGGCCGTCCCCGCCGAAGAGGCTGTCGATACCCCAGCCGCCGCTCAGGAAGTCGATCCCGTTGCCGCCATAAAGGATGTCGTCGCCGGTCTTGCCGAATTGGACGTCGTTGCCGTCCCCACCCAGCAAGGTGTCGGCTCCGGCGCCTCCGTGGATGGCATCGTTGCCGGTGCCCCCGTCGAGGGTATCCGGGCCATCGAGGCCGAAGAGTGCATCGTTGCCTGCGTTACCGGAGACATCGTCGGCTCCGGCCCCGGCAACGATGTAGTCGTCACCGATGCCACCATCGATGATGTCGTCGCCGGCGGCTGCACAGATGGTGTCGTTGCCTGCGCCACCATCGATCGTGTCGTTGCCGGCCCGGGCGACGATCACGTCGTCTCCGGGAGTGCCGATGAGGATGTCGTCGCCGGCAGTGCCGACGATCGTGGCTGCGAGCCCGTTGCAGGTGCCCCCCGAGGCCCATGCGGGGGCGGCGAAGCCGAGTACGAGGATGCTCGCCAGTGCGATTCTGGCGAGAGCGGTAGTCATCCTGGCCCCCTGTTCTTGCTTGCTTTCCTGGCCGGGGAGCGGAGGGATTTTCCCGCCCCCCTCTCTCCTGGCTTCGGCAATATCTGGGAAGGTTCTTTAGGCGGAATCACTATTTCTTCCGGACCCCATCTCACTAGTTACCTAATCCCTGCGAGCAAAGCCCAATAGCCACAACAGAATCTGGCAAAATGCCGGTTGACGTGGGACGACGCGAGAATCGAAGCCGTGAAGACGATCGCTGGGCTAAGCGTGTGCGCGGTCCTGCTGGCCGGCTGCACGGCCGGGGCGACCAGTAGCTCCGCGCCACCCGACGCGCCACCCGACGCGGCGCCTCCGGCGGTGGTGCGAGTGGTGCTCGTGGGCGATGTGATGCTGGGCCGCGGGATCGCCCGATCGGCGGCCGCCGATCCGGATGCTCTCTTCGCGGAGGTGCGCCACCTGCTCCGCTCGCCCGATGTCGCCGGCGCCAATCTCGAGTCTCCGCTGACGGCACGGCCCGTCGGCTCGCCCATCGAGAACGATCTCAGCGCCGACCCTTCGATGGCTGCGGTGCTGAGCGAAGCCGGATTCGATCTGGTGTCCTTGCCCAACAACCACGCAACGGACGCCGGGCCGGACGGCCTGCTCGACACGATCGCCGCCGCCGAGGCTGCCGGATTGATGACCGTCGGGGCGGGCGCCACCCGGGAAGAGGCCACCGCACCTCTGATCGTCACCCGCCGAGACGTAGTGCTCGGATTCCTCGCTTACGACGCAACCGCGGTGGCCCGACCGGCCGATGGTCGCCCCGGCGTCGCCAGCTGGGACGAAGCGGCAGCAGTGGAGGCGGTCACGGCGCTCGACGCTCAAGCGGACGTTGTGATCGTCTCGATACACGGCGGATCCGAGTACTTGCCGACCAACGATCCCTATATGACGGAGATCGCGCAGACGATCGTCGCCGCCGGGGCCGACGTCGTGTGGGGACATGGAGCGCACGTGATCCAACCGATTCGAGCCATCGCCGCCGACCGTCCGGCTGTGGTGGCCACTTCTCTGGGCAACTTCGTCTTCGATCAGTCGGGTCGGGAGCGGACTACGGGGGCGCTGCTCGAAGTGCTTGCCGACGCCGCCGGAGTCATCGCCTACCGAGTAGCACTCACCAACCACGCAACGGGGCGCATCGATCTGGTCGAGTGGATGCTTCCCGACGGAGATGCAGTCTGGTTGGACGGTGCCTGGTGGACACTGACGCGCCCGCCGGCAGCCGTTGCCCGCGCCCCGGCGCAGCTCGCCGCGTTTCGCCACGGCGACCTGGTCGCCGCCGAGATCGGAGACGCGTCGGGAACGGGCGACGAGTTGGTCGTGGCTTCCTTCCGGCGTCCTTTCGTCGAGACCGATCTCATGCGGCTGCGTCCCGAGGTGCAGTGGATGGACGCCGCCGGCAGGAGCGCCCACTTGGGTGTCTACCGGGGATCCGAGCTGGCCGAGGTGTGGGTCGCCGGCACCGTGATGCTCCCGATCGCCGACCTGGCGGTCTGCCGCGGCGCACTGGCATTGGCCCACGACTCACTGGACGACAACGCGATCGGGGCGGGCGGTGCATGGGAGTGGAGCGGCTTCGGATTCACGACCGCTCCCGAGCTGCCGGGCGGAGCGGTCCCACGGTGTGCAGACGTCGATGGTGACGGCCGCACCGAGCCCGTGATCGTCGGGCGCTGATCGACCCTGGCGCAGGTGACATTGGCCTCTTAGGTTTGGGAGAGGCGGGGCGTACGTTCGCAGTAGACCGTCCGTTCGGGATGGCCGCGACGACCTGGAGGCTGGGATGCGGCGTATTTGTCTGCTCATTGTGGTGGTGGTGCTCTTGAGTGCGGGATGCACGTCGAGCGAGGGCGACGACACAACGTCTACCGGGTCGCCTACCACGACTGCGATCCCGACCACCACGTCGACTCCGACGACGACCTCGACGACCAGTGGCCCCCCGCCGCCGGGGGTGCTGGTCTCGCAGCCATTCGGGAGGCTCGCTGACGTGCCCCTGCTCGTTGCGGGCGCCCCCTATCCGGGCCCGGCTCTCCCTACGAGCTTGGCGGATGTGGTGATCCACGAAGATGTCGCCGCCGCGCTCAACCGGGCGGATGCTGCTGATCGGCTTCTGGAGCTCGGCTTCGTGATCGTTCCCGGGGACACTCGACACTTCTACTACATATACGAGGGCGCCGAATACTCCGGGGTGCCCGTCTTCGTAACCACCGATGTGGCCTATCACGTGTGGCATCTCGCTTTCGACAAGATCCTCCGCGAGGCCGAGCAGCAGGCTTTGCTGCCGCAGCTCGAGGCGATGCTCACTCGGCTGGTCGAGCTGGCCCGCGCCCAGGAGACCGACTTGGCAGGCACCAGCCTCGCCGAGACGGCCAATCGGGTTCGCCAGTATTTCGAGGTGGGAGCCGCCCTCCTCGAGCTGGATGTCGGACCCATTGGGCCACTGGCTGAGGCGGAGGTGGAGCTCGCCACGGCCGCCGATGCGATCGAGTTCTCACCCACGATCGGTGTTGAGCTCGAATCGGAGTTCATCACCGTCAAGACCGACTACACACTGTTCCGGCCGCGCGGCCACTACACCCGCAATGGCGAGCTGGAACGGTACTTCCGTGCCATGTCCCATCTCGGCAACAACGCCTTTCTGCACCTCCCCGAGGAATCGCTGCAGATGGGGATTCTGGCCAGCCGGCTGCTGCTGTCCGATCCCGCAGTGATCACGCAGTGGCAGAAGATCTACGAGCCGACGGCGTTCCTGATCGGTGTCGCCGATGACTACACGCCGTTGGAGGTCAACAACGCCGTGAGGGCCGTCGTGTTAACGGGCTGGGACGACTTGCAGGAATTCGCCGATCTCGACACCGTGGCGGCGGTTGGGGAGGAGCTGCGCGGCGCCCGCCCGGTGCAGATCAACCCTGAGGCGGCATCGGTGCGGATGATGGGCTCGCGCTTCGTGATCGACTCGTTCATCCTCGATCAGCTCGTGATGCCGAACATCGTCGATCGCTGGGAGGCTTCGCCGCTCGATGTGGCCGCCAGCCTCGGATCGGCATGGGCGTATGAAACGCTCGAAGATCTCGGGGAGACCGACTATCCCGGATACGACGAAGCCCTGACGGAGCTGCGCGCCATGATCGAGGAACGGGACATCGACGACTGGGGCAAGACGGTGTACGACGCGTGGTTGTACTCGCTCGAGCCGATGTGGCAGCCGCACGGTGAAGAGTATCCCGAGTTCATGCGCACCGGCGCGTGGTCGGCCAAGGCACATCAATCCGGGCTCGGCTCGTACGCCGAGTTGAAGCACGACACCATTCTCTACACCAAGCAGGCGGTCGCCCAGGGCGGCGGAGAAGAGCCGCCGGTTCCCCCGCGCCACTGGGTCGAGCCGGAGCCCGTCGTCTACGAGAGGCTGGCGGCGCTCACCGCACTGATGGCTGCGGGCCTGACCGAGCGGGGTTTGCTCCCGGACGAGTACGCCACACTTCTCGCCGATCTCGAGGAGCTCTACCGCTGGCTCGGGTCGATCGCACGCGACGAGCTCGCCGGGCTGCCGATAAGCGAGGATGACAATCGCCAGTTGAGCTGGATCGGCGGGGTCCTCGAGTCCTATTGGCTGCGGACGTCGGACATCGACCTGGACATCGACAGCGGCCCCGACAGCCACGCCGCCCTGATCGCAGACATCATGCGCAACCCGGACGCGGTGCTCGAGATCGGCACCGGGTTCGTGGATCGGATCTTCGTTCTGGTTCCCGGCGACAACGGCGTCTTCCAGGTTGCCGTCGGCGGCGTGTACTCCTACTACGAGTTCTGGAATCAGGGGCAGCGGCTCACCGACGAGGAGTGGCGGGCACTGCTCGAGACCGGGCAAGCGCCGGACCGTCCGGGCTGGCAGAGCATCTTCCTGCGGGGCAACTTGGTTCCTCCCGGCACCGGGACCGGACTGGTCGCCGGCCTGTTCTGCCGCGACTTGCTGAACCGCGGTTACTCGTTCTGGGAGACCGCCGCTTACTGGATTGCCGAGGGATCTCCGAGCCGCATGGATGCCGACGGCAACGGGGTCCCGTGCGAGACCGTGTTCCCGCGATCCGACATTGACGCGTTCGTGGCAGGGGCTAGCGGCTTCGACGGCGGACTGTTGTGCGTCGATCTGGGGCTGGCCGACCAACCGGACGAATACGCCAGAGCCGTCGCTTACTGGATGCTCGAGGCAACTCCGCCGCGGATGGACGCCGACCGGAACGGGGTGCCGTGCGAGACCGTGTTCTCCGCAGAGGCCGTCCGCTTGTTCTTGGGGAGCTACCTGGGCGTGCTGGCCGGCTGAGGCGGCCCAATGGCGACTCGTCAGCGGGGCCGCGATTCTGGTCAAGCAGCGAATGGTGAGGGCCGATACCCACGCAGAGTGACCTCGGGGCCCGTTCCGGCATCCCAGGCACCGCAGATGTAGGCCCCGCACGCGTTGACTTCGTCCACCACGGCACGCCGCCCGCGGCGACCACCTGAGGAGATCGAGAGAATTGAATCCACTGCCACCCCTTGATGAGCTTCTGCAGAAGCTTCTCGAAGTGAATGGGTCCGACTTGCACCTCAAGGTGGGGTCGCCACCGGCGTACCGCATCGACGGTGAGCTGCACCTGTCGAATCTGGATCCTCTCACGGCACAGGACACGGCCAGCTACGCCGAGGACATCCTCACCGAGCGCATCGCCCTGGCCTTCGAGACGACCAACGAAGCCGACTTCGCCTTTGGCAAGCCGAGCCTGGGGCGATTTCGTGTGAACTGCTACCGGCAGCGAGGCTCGGTCAACATCGTGATTCGTGCCGTGAGCCCGGCGAGCCGCCAATTCGCCGAGCTGGGGCTGCCGGGCAGCGTTGGCACGCTGTGCGACAACCGCCGCGGCCTCATCTTGGTCACCGGTCCTACGGGTGCCGGCAAGTCGACCACGCTGGGAGCGATGATCGACCACATCAACTCGACTCGGCGGGCCAACATCATCACGCTGGAAGATCCGATCGAGATCCTCCATCCGGACAAGAAGTCGATCGTGAGTCAGCGCGAAGTGGGGGTTGACACCGAGTCCTTTGCAGAAGGGCTGCGCCGGGTGCTTCGCCAAGATCCCGACGTCATCTTGATCGGCGAGATGCGCGACCGGGAAACCGTGCAGGCGGCACTAACTGCCGCCGAGACGGGCCACCTGGTGCTGTCGTCGCTGCACACGACCGACACGACCGAATCGGTCAACCGCATCATCGACTTCTTCCCCGCGGACCACCAGCAGCAAGCGCGTTTGATGCTGGCTGCCGGCCTCACCGCCGTGCTCAGCCAGCGGCTCATTCCCCGCGCCGATGGCAAGGGGCGCGTCCCGGCGCTCGAGGTTCTCGTCAACACCGAGCGGGTAGGCGACCGCATATCCGATGCCGAACTGACCCACACGCTCGCCGAGTTGGTGGCGGAGAGTGCCTATTACGGAATGCAGAGCTTCGATCAGGCGATCCTGCGTCTCTACACGGATGGCCAGGTCACGTTCCAGGATGCGTTGGCTCACGCCAGCAACCCCACCGACTTCAAGCTCAAAGCCCAGACAACGGGCCAAATGTCCGCCTAGCGGACCACACGGCGCTGGCGCCTAGCCGCGATGGCGACCACGGCTCGTTCCGTGGCGCCATCGTCGCGTCTAGGGTCGCAAAGCAATGCCCGGCTTTACTTGTCAAGACTGCGGCAAGACATTCTCGATGGCCCAGCGGATCCTGGATCGCTATCCAGGCTGGACGCCGCGCCAGTGTTTCGAATGTCGCGACGCCGGCTCCGGATCAACGGCTGGTCGCCGCTCCGGAGGGCGGCGTCCAGCATCGCGATCGCGGGCGCCGCGTTCATGCCGATGAGCCGCCGCGCGGCGCCGGTCCGCGTTTCGAGGTCGACCGATGTGTTCCGGAGGACGGCGGCGAGGAACTCGGCGTCCCGCCGCTGCCGCTCGGT
>JBFIXI010000034.1:0-41229 GCA_041605955.1 Acidimicrobiia bacterium | reverse complement strand
CTGCGCGCTGCCCTCGACTACTTGACCCATTCGGCCGACGCCCAGGCTGCTGTCGTGCTCAGCCTGCGCACGCCCGAAATTGCGCCTGAGGTGCTCCGCCGCTTGGCGGCCGCCTCGGCCGATGCAGTGGCGCCCGTCGCCGTGCCCAAGTACCGCTATGCCCGTAGCAGTCCGGTCCTGCTGCGTCGCGAGATATGGCCGCGGTTCCTCGGCGCTGAGGGAGATCTCGATCTGGAGCACCTGTTGTTGGCTCATCCGCAATGGGTGATCGAGGTGCGGGTCGACCATCCCCCGCCGCGGCGCATTGCTGTGGCCGGCGATCTTCTGGAGCTGTCCGGTTAGCTGCCTCTAATGGCGCTCGCGGAACCGGCGGGCGCCCTCTCTTGGCGTCGCAGGGTCCAGCTTGAGTATCCTCCCGCCCGGCCAGCATCGCCGTTTTCTTGGCTGGCACATTGGTAACCACGCGGTCTGATGGGAGAGGACAATGGCGTCGATCGATGCGATCGAGGGGATTGGCCACAAGCACGCGACGAGGCTGCGCAAGGCAAGGGTGCGTACGACGGAAGCCTTGCTGCGCCACGGAGCGACCAAGCGAGGGCGTAGGCAGCTGGCGGACAAGACCGGGCTTGCGGAGCGTCAGATCCTCGAGTGGGTCAATCGCGCCGATCTGATGCGCATCAAGGGGGTCGGCGAGGAGTACTCCGACCTGCTCGAGGCATCAGGAGTGGACACAATCAAGGAGCTCCGCCGCCGCAACGCGGCCAACCTCCTCACCGCCATGATCGAGATAAACCGCAAGAAGAGTCTCGTCAGACGTCTTCCCACCGAGGCGATGGTGCAGCGCTGGGTCGAACACGCCAAAGACCTCGACCCCCTCGTCACCCACTAGCTCGCTGCCCCGATCCGAGGCTCATCGACCCGTCCGCCCCACACCGCCCTTGGTTGTCATAGCGGCCGGCCCCGAACAGTGGCTCGGGGCCGGCCGTAGACCTAATCAGTCGTTACTGAGCTTGGCTACTTCTTGGTCGCCGTGGCCTTGGCGGGAGCCTTCTTGGCGGCTGTGGCCTTGGCGGGAGCCTTCTTGGCGGCTGTGGTCTTGGCGGGAGCCTTCTTGGCGGCTGTGGTCTTGGCGGGAGCCTTCTTGGCGGCTGTGGTCTTGGCGGGAGCCTTCTTGGCGGCTGTGGTCTTGGCGGGAGCCTTCTTCACGGCAGCCGGCTTGGCGGCTGCGGGCTTGGCCGCCGGTGCGAAGGAATCGCGCCAGGTATCCAGTGCGCCTTCGAGCTGATCGCGCATCTTCTCGACCCGGTCGTGCACCTTCTCGAGATCGACACGGCTCTGGATCTCCTCCACCACATCGGCGTCGCGCAGCTGCTTGGTGGCCTTCTCACCCTCAGTGGAGAGCTCGTCGAAGCGGTTGCGAGCCGCCTTGCCGAGGTTGGCGGCGCGAGTCGTTACTCCGTCGGCCACGCTCTTGATGGCTCGCCCGGCCATGACCGGAACTCCGATCGTGGCGTAGAACGTCTTGCGGGCGAATTCCTTCGTGGACTTGAGGTTCATTGCTCCTCCATGGTGTTGTCGCTGATGAAGCTCTTGTAGATCTGCATCAACGCCTGTTTCTGACTTCTGTGCAGTTGTGCGTCCCCCTCGAGCGCTTCGATCACGGACGGCCGCTCGATTCCCTCCAACAACCCAGCACGCTCGTAGAGGGCTTCCGCCCTTATCGACAGCGCCCTGGCGATCGACTTGAGGATCTCCGCGGACGGCTTGCGCAGCCCGCGCTCGATCTGGCTCAAATAGGGGTTGGAGATACCGGCCGCCTCAGCCAACTTCCGCAGCGACATTGCGCTGCGTTCCCGCTGTTGGCGGATGAAGGACCCGAGGTCGGTCATAGACTGCTTCACGGCAACAATATATCGCATTTCGCTAACTATTGCTAGCGCTAGCAATGGATAAAATCACTGCGACTTTCTGCAAGCATGACCCGCCGCAGCGGCGGCTTGGCGAGGCGGCCGGCGACCGTGCCTATCCTCGCCGGAGCATCCTGCCCTGAAGGGAGCCGCCGTGACGGGTAGAGCCCAAGGAGACGAGTCCTTGATCATCGTGATGAACCGAGATGCCGCGGAAGGCGATGTCGCCCACGTGGTCGAGCGACTTGCCGAGATCGGCGCAGAGGCGCACATATCAGTGGGGCGCTATCGCACCGTCATCGGAGCCCTCGGCGATCGGGAGGTCATTCAGCAGCTGCCGTGGGAGGCCTTCCCCGGCGTCGAGAGGGCAGTGCCGGTCCTCAAGCCCTTCAAGTTCGTGAGCCGGGACTTTCAACCCGAGGACTCCGTCGTTGCCGTGCGCGGCGTGATGGTCGGCGGGGGCCATTTCGCCCCGATCGCCGGCCCGTGCGCAGTTGAGTCGCGTGAGCAACTGTTCGCCTCTGCCGAAGCCGTGGCCCGCGCCGGTGCAACGATTCTGCGAGGTGACGCGTTCAAGCCGCGGTCGTCGCCGTACTCTTTTCAGGGACTCGAGGAGAAGGGACTCGAACTACTCGCCGAGGCGCGTGCAGAGTTCAACCTGCCCTTCGTCGCAGAGGTGCTAGATCCGAGGGATGTCGAGCTGGTCGCCAGTTATGCGGACATCATCCGGGTGGGCACCCGCAACATGGCGAACTTCACGCTGCTGGCCGAACTTGGGCGGCAAGACAAACCAGTGCTCCTCAAGCGCGGCTTCACCGCCACCATCGAGGAGTGGCTCAACGCAGCGGAGTACGTCTACAAGGAAGGCAACCACGACATCATCCTCTGTGAGCGTGGCATCCGGACCTTCGAGACGGCCACTCGCAACACGCTCGACATCTCTGCGGTGCCGGTGGTCAAGGGTTTGTCCCATCTCCCGATCATCGTCGACCCCAGCCACTCCGGTGGACACAAGGAGCTGGTGGCACCACTCACCCGAGTTGCAGTCGCCTCAGGGGCGGACGGGTTCATG
This sequence comes from Acidimicrobiia bacterium, assembly GCA_041605955.1. Lineage (GTDB taxonomy): Bacteria > Actinomycetota > Acidimicrobiia > Spongiisociales > UBA5794 > JAHEJX01. The sequence goes on along the minus strand of JBFIXI010000034.1, from coordinate 38,250 downwards.
GTCGATGTCCACCCTGCACCGGAGACTGCACTCGTCGACGGGGCGCAAGCGATCCTGCCCGCAGAGTTTGCCGAGCTGATGGACGATGTGCGCGCCCTGTGTGCTGTGATGGGCCTCGAGCTGTAGGACGCGATCGATATGACCGAGCTGGCCAGCCCGGCACGAGCTCCCGCCCGCCGGTGGTGAGGTCTGCAGCCATCCTCGGTACCGGCCTGATCGGCACGTCGATCGGCCTGGGGCTGCGCCCTCTCGGCTGGCACGTGGTCGGTTGGGACGCAAACGCCGCCGTGGCCCGAGCAGCACTGGACAAGGGGGGCCTCGATGCAGTGGCCGCCAGCGAGTCGGCTGCCGTGGCGGACCCGCTGGATCTGCTCGTGCTAGCCGGTCCACCGGCTGTGGCGGCCGCCTTCGTCGCCGGCTCCGCGGTGCCGTGGCTGACCATCGACACTGCCGGCGCCAAAGGCACGATCGCGGCCGCCAGCGACCTGCCGCGCTTCGTGGGCACCCACCCGATGGCGGGCCGTGAAGTCTCCGGGCCCGAAGCGGCGACGGCTTCTCTTTTCGCCGGCGCTACATGGGTGATCACGACGGACAACGCCGCGGCTGCCGACTTAGCGGAGGTCGAGGGCGTGGTATCGAGCCTGGGAGCCCGCCCGGTCCGAATGACCGCCGCGGAGCACGACGCTGCAGTAGCGGCCATAAGTCACCTGCCGCAGCTGCTAGCAGCCTCACTGGTGAGGCTCGCTGCCGACCACCCGGAAGCGATGAACCTGGCCGCCGGTTCGTTTCGCGACTTGACCCGGGTGGCCGGCTCCGATCCGGCACTGTGGCTCGATGTGTTGGTGGCCAACCGGGATGACGTGTTGCGGGCAGTAGACGAGCTCCAAGCCCGGTTGGCGGCCCTGGCGAGCTTGCTCGAGGGGGGGAACACCGCCGACCTGGCTCAGGAGTTGGACCGCTCGCGGCAGATTCGCCGGACCCTGGCGGCACGTGCCACGGCGGTGCAGGTTGCCCTGGCGGATCAGCCGGGCGAGCTCGCCAAGGTCGGTGAGGCACTGTCGCTCGCCAAGGCGGATGTGCGCGACATCCAGTTGCGCCATGCCCCTTACGGCGGGGGTGGAGTGCTGACCATCTCGGTCAGGCCGGGCGACGCCGTGGCGCTCACCGATGCGATTCGTTCCGTGGGATTGGTGCTGGCCGAATGACGGCCGACGGAAGCGACCTCTAGGCCCCACTGCCAGGGGTGCGCGCCCGGAAGTCGATGAGCAGCTCGCCGAGGTACCGGGTATATGCGAGCGTCCCGCGATCGTTGAAGTGGGCCTCGTCGGCATAGAAGGACTCGTCCCACTCCACCGAGTAGGTGTCCCATAGCTCGACTTCGAGATCCGCGGCGAAAGACTCCAGCCAACCGATGTAGTCGGCGACGGTTTCCTCACTCACCGGATCAGGGAAACGGCCCGGCTCGAGAACGATGACGGGTGTCGCCCCCGTGCGGCGCGCCTTGTCCAAAATACGCCGCAGCGCTCCCTCCTGGACGACGTCCATCTCGGGAGCGCCGTAAGGAGGGAAGACGCCGGCCAGCGAATCGCCAGACCGGCCGTAGTAGAAGGTTTGATGACCTAGATCGGTCCACAGCTGATTGGCCACCGACTTCTCTCGCTGCACGGCCTCCTCGAGGTCTGCCAACACTCCCCGCACTCGCCACAGCGCCAGGTTCTCGAGGAGATCCGAGGAACCGTCGTCTTCCGCCAGCACGGATAGTCCGCCTGTCAACGGATCGTCGGCCGGATCGGTGGGAGGGGGCCAGGCGGGTAGGCCGATCAGCAGTAAGTCGATGCTCCCCCACGGCTGCACGAAGTCTTCGAGCCACACCTCGGTTGCCGCAGGCGAGAAGAATGGAAACGCCGAGTTGTAAGCCTCGGGAACGGCTCCCATCGACACCAGCTGGGCCGGGTCGACGGCAGCTTCTAGAGAGCTGGAGCCGACCATCAACAGGGAGGGTGCCTTGGCGAGCTCGTTCAACTGGGCGCTCTTGATCTCAGTCTCAACGGTGGGCCAGTCGGACAGCACCGGTAGCTCGTGCTCGATCGCCCGCACAGCGATCTCAGCAGCCCCGATGACCAGCAGGGCGCCGATGATGGTCAAGTGGAGCGTGCGGGTAGCCATCAGAACTGGAAGTAGATGAACGGGACGGCGGTGCGGCTGGCGAAGACCAGAGCGGCGACTACGGCGACCCCGTAGGACATGCCACGGGTCAGGGCGGGCAGGTTGGACACTGGGTTGACTAGTCCCTCGCTGTCAGCCTGGTCGATCAAGCGGCTGATCAAGCCAAGCAGGCCGACGACGATCGGAGCGGCGACCAGCTGCTGGCCCGCCAGCGAGCCAAACAACCCGGTGAACACGTGCCACGCCTGCGTCGCCGAGGCGGCGCGGAACGGGATCCAGGTCAGCGTGACGATCACGAAGATCAGCGAGGCCGGCCAGACCACCGGCTCGCCGCGACGGTCGCTCCACAGACGCTCAATGGCGAGGTAGAGGCCGTGGAGTGCCCCCCACAGCACGAATCCCCAACCGGCGCCGTGCCACAGCCCACCGAGCAGCATGGTGATCAGCAGATTGGCGTAGGTGCGCCCCCGGCCCCGCCGATTGCCGCCCAGCGGGATGTAGAGGTAATCGCGCAGCCACGTCGACAGGGAGATGTGCCACCTTCGCCAGAAATCGCTGAACCCCTTGGCCGAGTAGGGAAAGCGGAAGTTCACCATGAGGTCGACACCGAAGAGCTTGGCCGTCCCTCGGGCGATGTCCGTATAGCCGGCGAAGTCGCCGTAGATCTGGAGCGAGAAGGCCAACACGGCCGTCGCCACGGCGAGGCTTCCGTAATCGCCCGGTGTCGAGAACACCTCATCGACGTATCCGGCCACACCGTCGGCAATCACTACTTTGCGAAAGAGACCTCGCATGATCAGTGAAGCCGCCGCGCCCCACGCCACGCTGCGGAAATCGTCCGGGAGTCGCCTGAGCTGCGGCAACAATCTGCGAGCGCGCTCGATCGGGCCGGCCACGAGCTGGGGAAAGAACGCTACGAAGAGCGCGAAGCGGGTCAGGCTGGGCTCCGGCTCTAGGCGCTGGCGATAGATGTCGAACGTGTAGGACAGGGTCTGGAACGTGTAGAACGAGATGCCGACGGGCAGGACGATCGACAGTACCGGCAGGTTCGGCTCGGCGCCGACCGAAGCCAACAGCTCGCTCGCCGAGTCGACGAAGAATCCCCAATACTTGAAGAAGCCGAGGATTCCCAGGTTGACCCCCAGGCTCACTGCCAACCACTGCCGGCGGCGCGCCGAGCGGGTCTCCCTAGAGAGCTGCGCTCCGACCATGAAGTCGGTGATGGTGGAGATCACGATCAGAGAGAGAAACCGCACGTCCCACCATCCATAGAAGATGTACGACGCGACCAGCAGTACCCAGGTCCGCCACCGCGGAGCGGCCAGCCAATAGGCCGCGATCACGCTGGGCAGGAAAACGGCGAACGCAATCGAGTTGAAGAGCACTGTGTTCTATTTTCGGTTGCTCGGCTACCAAGTACTAAGCACTAACTACTGAGTATCTCGTACTGAACCGGCGCGGCGGGCTCAGCCCGTGTCCAGCAGGTGAAGCAGGGCGGCGGCCCCGGCGACGATACCGGTCTCGATCGCCCGCTCGTCGATGTCGAAGTTCGCCGAGTGCAGATCGACGTTGCGGCCCTTGATGGCCGATCCCAATCGCAGCAGCGCGCCCGGGATGTCCTCGAGGTACCACGCAAAGTCCTCCGAGCCGAGACTCTGGTGTGTCTCGACGTCTGCGCCAGCCCCCAGGACTTCGGTGATGGCGGCCCGCACGGCATGGATGACAAGCTCGTCGTTGACGGTTGGCGGCGAACCGCGGTGGTAGTCGAGCTCGAAGCGGGCTCCGGAAGGATGCACTAGATCGCCCACCGCCTTTTCGATCATCTTGGGCATGTCACGCCACAAGTCGTGGTCGAACATGCGGGCAGTGCCGCCGATCGTTACCTCGGTTGGAATGACGTTGTCCGCGGAGCCGCCGACCATCGATCCGAATACCAACGCCAGTGGCTCGCGCGGATCGATCGTGTGACGAATGACCTCGGGTAGGTCGGTTATCACCCGGCCGGCGACGAATATGAGATCGACCGTCTGGTGGGGCCGCGAGGTGTGTCCCCCAGGCCCCGTCAGATAGATCCGAAATCGGTCCGAAGCGCCCGTGATCCCCCCAATGCGCAGCCCTACCTTGCCCGGCTCCAGCGTCGGGTCGACGTGGAAACCGATGATGCAGCGCAGTCCCTCGTGGACCCGCTCGGCGCGCAGCTGGGTAGCTCCTCCCGGGATCGTCTCCTCGGCAGGCTGGAAGATGAACCGAACCCGCCCGTCCACGTTCTCCAGCTGAGTGAGCACGGCGGCGATTCCGACGGCAACTGCGGTGTGCACGTCGTGGCCGCACGCATGCATGACACCTGGCTTACGGGAGCGATACGGTACCTCGTTGAGCTCCGTGATGGGGAGGCCGTCGAGATCGGCCCGGAAGCCTACGGCGTTGTCGCCGGATCCCACATCGGCGACGGCGCCGAGTCCCGAATCGCGAACTGTGGTGGCGACGCCAAAGCTCTCCAAGGCTGCGGCCAACCGCCGCGTTGTCTCGATCTCGTACCAGCCCAGCTCGGGGTCGGCATGAATGGCGCGCCGCAAGTCAACGATATCCGGTAGGACTCGACGCGCCAGCGCGCTGATCTGAGATGCCCGGGACATATGCGCAGTCTAGGTTTCCGCTTTGCGGTGGAGAGTGCCGGCCCGCCTCCGGCCGACGGGTGCGATTGCCCTAGACGATGACATGGGGTACCTGCTCGCCGCGGCCGAATGGGTACCTGTCACCATGGCTCGGCCAGCTCGCCGACATGGCCGCCGCCGCTGCACTCGGCGCCGCCCAGCCGGTGGATCAGGCACTCTCCTGGCGGGAGTCCCGAGGAGTGACCTTCTTGGTGATACGGCGCTGGCCCTGCTTCCCGGCCGGTCGACACCTGGCACACTTGGTCACCGGGGGCCGCAGCGGGATGCCACAAGTTTCGCAGAAAATGAAGAGCATCATTGTGGGATGTCCTTGCCGGTTTGTTCTTAATTGCATCGGCATCCACAATCCGCAACCAGAGGAGCATCTCCGGGCTCGCCGTCGTGACTAGCTCGCGTCGCCGACCGGACGGCGCGGCGAGCCCGCCCCGGGCGTCGGCATATCCTCCTGGAAAGGAGGTATTGATGGCGAAGGTCACGGGCATTGGCGGAGTCTTCTTCAAGACGGGCGATCCGGAGGGGTTACGCGATTGGTACGCCGCGCATCTCGGGCTGCCGGTCGACGACGAAGGGTACGTAGTCCTGTGGTGGGGAGGCGACGTCCGAGGATCGACGGTGTGGGGGCCGTTTCCGTCCGACACCACCTCGTTCGAGTGGCCGGCAGACAAACAATGGATGATCAACTACCGAGTCGACGACCTGGACGAGATGCTGCAGGCGTTGCGGACCGCCGGCGTGAGCACCGCCGAGGACACATTCGAGGACATGAACGGCAGGTTCGGCCACTGTTGGGATCCCGAGGGAAATCGGGTTCAGCTGTGGCAGCCCCACGCCGGCATGTGACCGATCGAACCTGAGCTCGGCGCCCGGCCTCGATGGCCGATTCCGCCGGGCCGGTCCGCCGCTTGCCCTGAGGCCCGCTATCCCAGCGCCGGCATGACGTCGGCGGCGAATCGCGCCATACCGTCGCCCCAGGCGGCGTCTGGGAAGTAGACCTGGACGTGGACGCAACCCAAGTCCTGGAGAGTGCCGAGCCGTTCCACCACCTCGCGGGCGGTTGCGCACTGGAAGCCGCCGCGGACGCGCTCCTCGCCGACTCCCGAGTCGGCGGCGACTCTGGCCACTTTGGCATCGACCTCCGCTTTGTTCTCGCCGAGGATCACATGATGGATGGCGGTCCGTCCGATCTCGGAGAAGTCGCGACCAATCGCCTCGCAGTGCTGTTCGAGCACCCGGGATTTGTGGGCGAAGCTCTCGGGATCGGCGACGAAGTTCGAGTAGTCGGCGTGTTGGGCGACGACGCGTAGCGTCTTCTTCTCGCCGCCGCCGGCAATCCACAGTGGCGGATGGGGCTTCTGCAGCGGTTTGGGCCGGTTGATCGCGCCCTCGATCGTGTAGTGCTCGCCCTGGAAGGACGGCGCGTCTTCCAGCCACATCTTCTTGATGATCTGCACGGCCTCGTTGAGCTGGGCGATGCGGGTACCCCCCGACGGGAACGGATAGCCGTACGCCAGGTATTCGTGCTCGAACCAGCCTGCGCCGATCGCGAACTCGAGCCTGCCACCAGACATGACGTCGACGGTGGAGGCCACCTTGGCCATGTAAGCGGGCGGTCGGTAGCTGTTGCACGTGCACATCTGGCCGAGGCGGATACGGTCTGTCGAAGCGGCGAGGCCGGCCATCACCGTCCACGCCTCGAACGTCGACTCTTGGGTGGGTTCGGGGACGGTGTGGAAGTGGTCGTAGACCCACGCCGACTCGTACCCGAGAGTCTCGATCTGGTCGGCAACGCGCATGATCGTCGCCCACTGCTCCGTCACCGGCACACCGACCAAGTCCATGCGCCAACCCTGGGGAACGAATGCTCCGAAGCGCATCAGGCGCACTCCCGGCTTCGGGTCGATGGCGCCACTGCAGGCTCCTCAATGGCACAGGCTGGCGACGGCATGAGTCCTCCTCGATCGGCGAAGATATGGGCGACTCCACCCAACTATGTTGGGGGGCGGCACGCAAGAAGGAGCAGCGGTTGGCGGTTGAGAGACCGAACTTCACTGTCGGCATCGAAGAGGAATACCTCGTTGTCGACAAAGAGACTCGCGATCTGGTTCGCGACATGCCTGATGCAGTCATGGTCGAGTGCGAGGAGCGCCTGGCGGAACAGGTGAGTCCAGAGTTCCTGCGCTCGCAGATCGAAGTCGGCACCAAGGTCAGCAACACGTTGCAGGAAGCCAAGGAAGATCTGGCCATGCTGCGCCGCACGATCGCCGATGTCACCGGCAAGTACGGGCTGGCGCCGATCGCGTCCTCTACCCACCCCTTTGCCGAATGGGGCCGGCAGATCCCCACGGACAAGGAGCGTTACCGCATCCTCGCCCGCGACATGGCCGGCATAGTCCGCCGCCTGGTGATCAGCGGCATGCACGTCCATGTGTGCATCGATGACGAGGACCTGCGGATCGATCTGATGAACCAGATCGTCTATTTCTTGCCTCACCTGCTGGCGCTCTCTACCTCGTCGCCGTTCTGGTCGGGCGACGACACGGGACTGAAGAGCTATCGAACCTCGGTCTTCCGCTCGCTACCGCGTACCGGCCTCCCCGATGAGTTCGACAGCTGGGCCGACTACCGGCGCCACGTCAATGTCTTGATCGAAGCGGGTGTCGTGGAGGACGCCACCAAGCTGTGGTGGGACATCCGCCCCAGCGACCGCTATCCCACCCTGGAGATGCGCTGCACCGACATCTGCACATCGCTCGAGGACGCCATGTGCCTGGCGTCGACCTACATGAGCCTGTTGGCGATGTTGTTCGAACGCAGGATGAAGAATCAGCGGTGGCGCATCTACAGCCGATCGCTCATCGACGAGAACATCTGGCGGGCGCAAAGGTATGGGGCCACCGGTTCAATGATCGACTTCGGCTTGGGCCGCCTCGTGCCCTTCGCGGACTTGGTGGAAGAGATCATCGATCTCGTCCGGGACCAGGCCGAGAGCTTGGGATGCCTGGCGGAGGTCGAGCACGCTCGCACGATCATTGCTCGGGGCACCAGTGCCCATCGGCAACTCGAAACCTACAACCGGGCGGTCGAAGCCGGCGCCTCCCCCCATGAGGCCAGCATCGCCGTCGTCGACTTCCTCATTGAGGAGACCGTTGCCGGGCTGTGAGTGGGCACGAGGCGGGTTGGGATGCTGTGCCATCAGGGGTGAGCCATGACCCGACTCCGGGTGGCGGGAGCGCAGCTCAACCTCAAGGTCGGGGACATCGCAGCCAACGCCGATTCGATCATGGCGGCTATGGCGTGGGCCGAGGGCCACGGCGCCGATGTGCTGCTGCTACCGGAGTTGGCCGTCACCGGCTACCCCCCAGAAGACCTGCTGCTGCGTCCCAGTTTCGTCGACGACAATCTGGTTGCCCTCGAGCGCATCACCGCCGCCGCCGGTGACACGGTCACGGTCGTCGGCTTCGTGGACCGGGTGGCCGACGACCATCATCCGGACGACTCGATGCCCCGTGAGTTGGCAAACGCGGCGGCTCTCGTGAGCAACGGTCGCCGCATCGGCACGTACCACAAGTCACTGTTGCCCAACTACGGGGTCTTCGACGAGGCCCGGTATTTCGTCCCCGGCCAACACATCGACCTCGTCTGGAGCGCCGGCCCGGTCAAGTTTGGAGTTTCGGTTTGTGAAGACATCTGGCTGCCTCAGGGTCCTCCAACCCAACAAGCCGAGGCAGGGGCTCAGATCCTGCTCAACATCAACGGCTCTCCCTACCACGTCGGCAAGGGCGAAGAGCGCGCCGACCTGCTGGCCGCGCAGGCCCGTCGGTCCGGGGTTCCCGTCGTGTACCTCAACCTCGTCGGCGGTCAAGATGAACTGGTCTTCGACGGCGAGTCGATGGTCTTCGATGCCACCGGCCAGCTCATCTTTCGCGCTCCGCAGTTCAAAGAAGAGCTGTTCTTCGTCGACGTCGAGATCGGCCGCGATCAGCCCGCCAGCGAGGTGCGGCCCCGCATGTCCCCGGAGGAGGAGGTCTATACGGCATTGGTGACGGGGCTCGGTGACTACGTCCGCAAGAACGGATTCAGCGAGGTGGTCATTGGTCTCTCCGGAGGCATCGACAGCGCCCTCACCTGTGCCATCGCGGTCGATGCTCTGGGACCCGAGGCGGTCTGGGGCGTCACCATGCCCACCCGCTACAGCTCCGACGGGTCCATCGCCGACAGCCGCGCCCTGGCAGCCAACCTGGGATGCCGATTCGACATGATCCCGATCGACGCAATCTTCGGCCAGTATCTCACTGCGCTGGAGCCGCTGTTCGCCGGCACGGACCCCAACGTGGCGGAAGAGAACCTGCAGTCCCGCATTCGGGCGGCCATACTCATGGCGCTGTCCAACAAGTTCGGCAGCATGGTCGTCGCCACCGGCAACAAGTCCGAGATGGCGGTGGGCTACGCCACCATCTACGGCGACATGGCGGGCGGATACGCCGTCCTCAAGGACGTGCTCAAGACGTGGGTGTACCGGCTGGCACGGTGGCGTAACCGGGATACCGAGGTGATCCCGCAGGCCACCATCGAGAAACCGCCCTCCGCCGAGCTACGTCCCGGCCAGCTCGATTCGGACTCCCTCCCCGATTACGACACTCTCGACGGGATCCTCGAGATGTACGTGGAGGAGGATCGTTCCATGAAGGAGATAGTTGCCGCCGGCTTCCCGCCAACGGTCGTCGCCCGCGTGGCGCAATTGGTGGATCGCAACGAATACAAACGTCGGCAAGCCGCTCCCGGCGTCCGGATCACGACCAAAGCCTTCGGACGTGACCGGAGGCTGCCCATCACGAACGGCTACTGAACGATGGGAATGTCCCCGATCGGTGATGTGCTCGTGAACGGGGAGCGGCGGGTCGCGGCGGATGCTGCGGTACGCCTCGACGACGTTGCCCTGCTGCGCGGCTACGGATGTTTCGAGACCATCCGGTCGTATGGAGGAGTGCCGTTTCGCCTCGGAGAGCACCTCGACCGGCTGGGGCGCAGTGCCGCCGCGCTTCGTATTCCGTTGCCGGCTCGCAGTCACTTGGAGGCCTGGTGTCACGATCGCGCCGCCGCAGGTGATGTGGCGGTGCGGGTCGTCGTGACCGGCGGCACCGACATGGACGACTTGGGCAGGGATGCGGTCGTCATCGTGTTCGCGCATGCCATGGCGCCCAGACCGGAGTCGGTCCGGCTGATCGAGGTCACGGCTCCGTGGCATCCGGCCGGTCGGCCGACTGAGCTGGCAGGTGTGAAGGCGCTGTCGTACGCCCCGCACATGGCTGCATTGCTCCGCGCTGCCGCGGCCGGCGGCGACGATGCGCTGCTGCTGGGCGTCGATCAGACGGTGCTCGAGCTGACTACCTCGTCCGTTGCCTGGGTGATCGACGGCACGGTCGAAACCCCCTCGCTCGACCTGGGCATTCTTCGCTCGGTGACTCGCGGCGCCATGATCGAGGTGGCCGGCGCTCTCGACATTGCGGTGGCCGAGGGCATGTACCCCAGCTCGCGGATACGCGGCGCCAGCGAGGTCTTCGTGATGTCGACGACCAGGGAGATAGCGCCGGCAACTGCGGTGAACGGCCACCAATTTGTGCCTGGTCCGGTGACCGCCGCGCTCCAGGCCGGCCTTGGGGAGCTGGTCATGAGAGAGATCGGAGCCGGCTCGAGGCGTGGCTGACTATCTGGCTTTGCTCCAGCAATGCGAGGAGCTCTACTGCCGCGTCTGCCTCGACCCCGATGAATGGTCCGATGCCGCCCTAGCCGACTGGATCGCCGCCGCCGCCGAGGTGGTGTCGCCCGACAAAGAAGTGGCCAGAGAGCTGCGCAGGGTCTTGCGGATTGCTCACAAGCTGCGCGAGTTCTGGGTGGCCGGCGCCTCCGGCCGGCCTGAGGATCATGGCGACTGGCGAACCAGAGTCGACATAGCGATCGGCCCCAAGGCCTGGCGGCCACTGCTCGCGCTTGCCCGCCTGGGGTTGGCGCGCCAGCCCAGCCGCGAGCTCTTCGAGGAGGTCAAGCAGCGGTTCCGAGTCGTATCGGCCGAGCGATGGATGGAAGGTGTCGAGTATGACGAGTGGATCGACTTGCCGGCCGGCGGTGACCGTGCGCAAATCGAAAGGCCCGGTACGATTGAGACGTGAGACGTGCAGCCTTCAAGTGGGGTCTGGTGGGACTGGCTCTGGTGGCGACGGCTTGTTCGGGTGACGGCGCCGACGAGACCTCCAGCACTGGGGCGGTGACGACGTCGCAGGCGGTTACCAGCTTGGCGCCGGCCGGATCCTCGGTCACTACCTCGTCGACAGAGACACCCGTCACCTCGGTCACCACCTCGGCGGCGCCGGGGGTACCGGCTACATTCCCCGACTACACGATCCTGTCGCGGGATGAAGGCGAGGACGGCGACACCATCGTGGTGCTCCTCGATACCGAGTCCTACGAGTCGCTCACCGACATTGACCTGGCGAACGTGCTCGCCGATGTCGTCGAGCGGTTCCCGCCCGTATTGACCGCTTATGTGATCGACAACGAGGCGGCGTCCGCTGCCGTGCTGACGTTGACCCCGACCGTTGAGCAGCAGGAGCTGCTGGACCGCCACTATCTGGTGCGGCTGGAAGAGGGCTTCCGCATGGTATTCGCCGGACCGTTCAAGGACACCCCGATCGCGATCCTCGGCTCGTAGCTCCCTGGCCCCCGAGCGAGGGGCTCTAGAGAAGCAATCGGGCAGTCAGCAGGAACCCGCCAAAGCCGACCAGATCGGTGATCAGTGTGAGGAAGATGTTCGAAGCCAGGGCCGGGTCGAGGCCCATTCGTCGCATCACGACCGGAATGCCGGCCCCGGCGAGGCCGGCAACTATCAGGTTGACGCCGACCGCGAATCCCATGACGAGGCCTATCCGCAGGCTCGACGAGACCACCCAGGCGGCCAGTGCCGCCAGCACGGCCAGAGAGCCGGCGTTGGTGAGACCCACCAAGAACTCGCGGCGCACGGCACGCATGGCGCGGCCGTGGGGAAGGTCGCCAACTGCCATCGCCCGGATGATGACGGCCAGGCTCTGGGCGCCGCCGTTGCCGCCGAGCAAGGCGACCATGGGCATGAGGATGGCGAGCACGCCGTTCTCCTCGATGATCTGCTTGAACGGCCCGATGGCAAACGCGATGAGGACCCCCATGACCAGGTTGACCAGCAGCCACGGGAGCCGCCGACTCACGGAGCGCAGCACAGGCGTGTAGACCGTCTCTTCGGCACCGGCACCCACCATTTGCGCGATGTCCTCGGTGGCTTCCTCCTGCACGGCGCGCAAGGCGGATCCGAACTTCACCATGCCCACCAAGCGCTCGTCGTCGTCGACTACCGGGATCGCCAGCAGATTGTGCCGTTCGATGAGCTCGGCAACCTCCTCCCGGTCTGTATCCGTGTGGACTCGGTAGGGCGACGGGACCATGACCTCTTCGAGCCCGGTCCCGGGGCGAGCGAACACCAGATCCCGGAACGAGACCACTCCGATCAGCTGCTGGCTGTAGTCGGTCACATAGACATAGAGCAGGTTCTCGCCGAGATCGTCGTGAAGGCGGCGCAACGCTTCGATCGCCTCCCCGGTCGTCAGGCCGACCGGCAGCGCCGCCACCTCCGTGGTCATCAGCCCACCGGCGCTGTCGGGGGCGTATTGGAGCAGCGAAGCGATCTCAGCCGCCGGCCCGGGCTCCAGGGAGGCCAGCACGGCCTCCCGCTCGTCCTCTTCCAGAGCTGCGATCAGGTCGGCGGCTTGGTCCGCGGTCATCTCTTCGATGAGATCTGCGGCGGTGGCGGGGCTCAGCTCTTCGAGGATGTCGGCAGCCGACTGCGCCGTCATCTCGTCGAGCACTTCGCCGGCGTCCGCCGAGCCCAGCTCCACCAGCAGGCCGGCTGCCGACTCCTCATGGATGGCCTCCAGCACGTCCGCAGCGGTCTCCGGACTCTCATCCACCAGCGCCTGCCATTCATCGCGGTGCAGGTCGATGTACTCGGTAGCTTCAGTGGGACGCCGGCGGGCCAGCTCGCGCAGGCTCTCCGCCATCCGGCGGGGTCCGGGGACGCGGAGTCGGGACAATCGCTGCTTCATGGCCTAATCCTGAGGAATCGGAGACTAGGGGGGTCGGCGCCCGGTGACCGCGTTCGACCAGACGGGTAGATCCGGGTTCGACACGGTAGACGAACGTCTGCAAATATCGACGAACGGCGGCAGATATCTCCCCCGGTGCCGAGAGTAGACGAGAGCGTCTAGCGAGACCGTCTGCTGGTCGCGGCCCCCGCTGCACCCAGCTCGCACCCCGCTCAATCAGCCTGCCTTGTCAATCAGCCTGCCTTGACCGACTCAGCCTGTCCCGAGCTAACGCAGTTAGCCCAAAGCGGACCTAAAGACGCTAGGCCCTCCAGGGGGGACGAGAGGGCCTAGCGTGCTACGGGGCTCAGCCCCGAGCTGGCGGGAGCATAATGGCTCCCCATTCCGACAGCGTGTCGACTGGGCCGTATCTGGCCCATTATTTGCTAGCAGCCTTGCCGGCGGATCCTTCGTTCCCGTCCGGAAGCCCCGGCCGAACCGGGTAATACACTCGGCCTATCCAGCGGTCCCGGCGATCGGGGACCGGTCGGCGACCAGTCGGAAAGGAGGTGTTCGCTTGAGGCTCACGGAGTACTCGCACGGCGCGGGTTGAGCGTGCAAGCTCAGTCCCGACGAGCTGGCGCAGGTCCTGCGCCGCCTATCTAACTCAGCGGCCACCGCACACCCCGACCTCTTGGTCGGTATCTCCACGTCCGACGACGCCGGTGTGTTCCGGCTCAGCGATGAGGTCGCCCTGGTGCAGACGGTCGACTACTTCACCCCAATCGTCGACGACGCGCGCGATTGGGGGCGGATCGCCGCGGCCAACGCGTTGTCGGACGTATATGCCATGGGGGCGCAACCGTTGACGGCGCTTGCAGTGGTTGGTTGGCCGCGCGAGCACCTCGGCTTCGATCTGCTCGGCGAGGTGCTCGCCGGCGGCGCCGAGAAGCTCTCCGAAGCCGGCTGCACGCTGCTCGGCGGCCACTCCATCGACGATCCGGAGCCAAAGTACGGGCTGGCGGTGACCGGCCTCGTCGATCCGGAGCGGGTTATCACCAACGCCGCCGGCAAACCCGGCGATCGACTGGTGCTCACCAAGCCCCTCGGCACCGGGATCATCGCCACCGCAATCAAGCAACAGGTGGCGTCGGAAGAGATGATCACCGCCGCGGTGGCTGTCATGGCGGCGCTCAACAGCGGCGCCGCGGTGGCGATGCGCCGCATCGGAGTGACCGCAGCCACGGACGTGACCGGATTCGGATTGCTCGGGCATTTGGGCGAGCTGGCGCGCGCCAGCGGGGTGAGCGCCGTCGTCGAGTATGACCGGCTGCCGCAGTTGGCCGGGCTCGCTGAGTTGGTAGAAGCCGGCATCGTGCCCGGCGGGACCCGACGCAACCTGGAAGCCGTGTCCAAGTTCACACGTTTCGACGGCCACGGTCCGACGGAGCAGTTGATCGTCGCCGATGCTCAGACGAGCGGGGGGCTGCTGATCGCAGTCGATGCCCCGCTGACCGGAGCGCTACTCCAGGCTCTCGAAGATGAAGGAGTCAGCGGCCACGAGATCGGTGAGCTCACGGAGCGCGTCTTCGCCGACGGCCCCGGCAGCGTCATCCGGATGCGCTGAGCCGACGGATCGGTAGCCTGGCGCCATGACCGGGACCGTTGCGGCCGGCGCTGGCGACGAGGCCGCCGCCGCCCGCCTCGAAGCGATCAGCGCGGCGCTCAACCTGGGCGGAGTCAAGCGCCACATCGTCTTGTGCGCCGAGGCGCGCACCCCGAAGTGTGCTCCTTACGAGGCGGGTTTGGCGTCCTGGCAGCATCTCAAGATGCGCTTGAAGGAGCTCGAGCTGGCGTCGGCTCCACCGCCGTGGCGAGGCCTGGTTGTCGGTCCTCCTCCCGAGACCCCGGCGGGCAGCGGATCGATTCTGCGCACGAAGGCCGATTGCCTGCGGATCTGCGAGCAGGGCCCCATCGCCGTCGTCTATCCCGAAGGGGTCTGGTATCGGGGAGTCACCCCGCAGGTGCTCGATCGAATCATCGCTGAGCACCTGGTTGGCGGGAAGCCGGTCACCGAGTATGTCTTCGCCGGACCGGTGGCGGTGGACCCGCCATGAGGTTACGGCGCTGGTTGCTCGGTACCGCCGGGACCTGGATAGCTTGGCGGATCTTCGGGCCGGAGACCTCTCCCCGCTATGCCCCCGGTCAGGAACGACCGCTGCGCGTGCCCGGTCGCACCGTGTTCGTGGGAGAGCGCGAGTTGTTCGTGCGCGAGGTGGGCGGCGCGGATGCGCCGCCGCTAGTACTGGTTCATGGCTGGGGCTTCGACGGTGAAATGACCTTCCACCGCGTGATTGCGCCGCTGGCCGAGCATTTCCGGGTGATCATTCCCGACCACCGCAACCACGGCAAGTCCGACTGGATACGCGGCCGCTATGAGGTAGCGGATCTGGCCGATGAGCTGTCCGGCGTGCTCGACGGAATCGGGGTCGACGCAGCGGTGATGGTGGGCTACTCCCTGGGCGGTCTCGTCGTCCAGGAAATGGCACGGCGTCATCCCCGTCAAGTGAGCCGGATCATCTTGGCCGCCACCGCGGCCCAGCCGGTGCATCGCTTTCGACCCGCAGCCCGCGCTGGGATGTGGTTGGCTCGATCCGTGGCGCGGATCAGCACCGCTGAGATCGCCGCCGCCTCGTCTCGGCTGATGCTGCGGGCTCACGCCCTCGATCCACGGCATCAGCGCTGGATGCGGGCGTCGCTGCTGCGGCGCGATCCCACCTTGTTCTATGAGGCGGGCTACGCTGCCTGGCGTTTCGATTCCCGCCGGTGGGTCGGCCGGCTATCCCAGCCGGCGATGGTGATCATCACCGGCCGTGACCAGATCGTGCAGCCGACCGCCCAGCGCGAGCTGGGTGAGCTGATGGCCGATGCGGAGGTCGTCGAGCTTGGGGCCTCCGGCCACGAATCGATTCTCTCTGAGCCGCAGCAGTGGGTGGACCTCGTCAAGCAGTTTGCCGGCTGAGCTGCTTCGCAAGGATCGCAGCAATCGCATCAGGGCGATCGGCGACGACGTTGTGAAAGGCGCCCGCCACTATCTCCACTGTTCCGGCCCGGCACGCCTGCGCTGCCTGTTCTGCGATCTGCACGTACTTGTGGTCGTGACCGCCGGCCACCCACACCACCGGCATCGGCAGGCCGGCGAGCCGGTGTCCTAGATGGGGCTGGGCGCCCTGCCCCATGCCGCGCAGCGCACTGCTGATTCCGATGGCGGAGCTGCGTTCCCGTATGGCCTTCAGATCGAGCAGCGAGTTGGGCGACTGCAGCTGCGGTTGCCGGCCCCACTCTTCCAAGAAGGCGGCCAACCCGCCCGTTTCGATGGCGGCGGCCCGGGCCGCGTCGGCGCGGCGGCGGGCTGCGCGCCGGTGCCGGTCGGCGATGCCCAGCGACGTTGAGACGAGGACGAGGCGGGGGAAGGCGGCATGGTCGTCGAGCGCCGCCGCCAGCGCAATGCGGCCACCCATCGAGTAGCCCAGCACCAAATCCGGAGCGGTATCCCGGACGACTCGACCCACTTCCCCAACGGCCTGGGCCCAGTCCGTGTTGGTTGTGTCGCGGCCCCCGTGGCCGGGAAGATCGGGTGCCACCACCGTCGCGTTGACCAGCTTCGCCAGCTCCGAGAACATCGAGCCATTCAGGGTGAAGCCATGGAGGGCCAACACGGTGGGCCGGGTTGCCGCCGTGGCAGTTACGGGCTTCTGGATGCCGGGCACCGCAGCAACGGTAGCCTTGGACCGTGGACGCCAACACCGTGACGAGCAACCGACTCGCCAGATGGTCGTGGGTGCTGCTGGGCCTCACAATCGGTGTGATCGTCGGCGGCTCGTTGGTGCGCGCCACCGGCTCTGGAGCCGGCTGCGGCGAGTCGTGGCCTCGCTGTCAAGGATCCTTGTTTCCGCTTGGTGGCGGCACTGAGACCACGATCGAATTCGCCCACCGCGCCGCCACCCTGCTCCTCGGTCTGGTATTGGTGGCGTTCGTGGTGGCCGCAGTGCGGCGCGGCCCTGCAGGCCGGCTGCTGCGGTGCGCCCTCGGCTGGGTGGGTGCGTTCTTCCTCGGCGAAGTGGTTATCGGAGCGATCCTCGTGGTGGCCGGATGGGTAGACACGGATGCCTCCATCGGTCGGGTGATCATGGTGCCGCTGCACCTGGTCAACACCTTCTTCTTGGTCGCTGCTGTGGCGCTGGTGGTTCACGTAGCCAACGGTGGCGCCTGGCCGCGATTCGACCGGCGGCGGCGGGCCGACCGGGTCGGTCTGGCGATGCTGGGCGCGATGCTGCTCGTGGCTGCCTCCGGCGGCCTCAATGCTCTAGCCGACACGCTGTATCCGGCAGATACGCTCGTCGACGGGCTGCGGGCCGAATTCGGGTCGGACGCACCGTTCCTCGTGCGGCTGCGGGTCCTCCATCCGGTTATCGCCATTGCCGGTGGCTTGGGCGTCGTGATGGCGTTGCGCAGTGCCGCCTTCGATCAGGCGGGCGAGGTGCGCACACTGGCGAATGCAGCCTTCGTCGTGGTGGCGGTCGAGGCCATGATCGGCCTGGTGAACGTCATACTGCTGACGCCTGTCGAGATTCAGCTTGTCCACTTGCTGGTGGCCGACGTCCTGTGGGTCTTGGTGGTGTTTGCCGCGCTGCGCGTCTCGACCGCGCAGCCCGCCGACAGCAAACAGCTGGAGGCAGTGTGAAGCCCGCCGTGGTGATCACAGATCCGCGGGCTCGCCCGGAGGGTGTGGCCGCGGTCGTGCGAGCTTATGTGGAGCTCACGAAGCCGCGAATCATCGAGTTGCTCCTGATCACCACCATCCCCGCCATGATCGTGGCGGCCGAGGGCTGGCCCGGCACGTGGCTGGTGGTGGCCACCCTGGTCGGCGGCACCTTGTCGGCGGGCGGCGCCAACACGATCAACCAGGTGGTCGATGCCGATATCGACCGAGTCATGGCGCGGACCCGGTCGCGGCCGCTGCCGACCGCGCGGGTCGATCGGGTCAAGGCTTTGCTGTTCGGCGCCATGCTGGGCACGGCCGGCTTCGCTTGGTTGTTGGTGACCGTCAACGAGCTGGCGGCGATACTGAGCACCAGCGGGCTGCTCTTCTACATCTTCGGTTATACGTTGCTGCTGAAACGCAGCACAGCCCAGAACATCGTCATCGGGGGTGCCGCTGGAGCCGTGCCGGTGCTGGTCGGATGGGTCGCCGTCACCGGCACTCTGGCGCTGCCGGCTTGGGTCTTGTTCGCCATCGTCTTCTTTTGGACCCCGCCCCATTTCTGGGCCCTGGCGGTTCGGTATCGGGCGGACTACGCGGCAGCCGGTGTGCCGATGCTGCCCGTCGTGGTCGGCACCCGGCGCACCATGGACCACATCGTGGCCTACAGCATCGTTCTGGTCGGCACCTCGTTCCTGTTGGTGCCGACGGGTGCTGTCGGGCCGCTGTACACGGTCGTCGCTGCTCTCCTCGGAGTCGCCGCCCTCGGTGGTTCGCTGTGGCTTCGCACCGCAGAGGACCGGGCCATGCAGTACTTCGTGGCGTCCAATATCTATCTGGCGGTGCTCTTCGTCGCTATGGCATTGGACGGGCTGCTGTGATGGCCGCCGCCGGCGACGCCTTCCTGATCGTGGGGGGTCTCCTCATCGTCTTGGGGTCTATCGGGATTGTCATCCTCGAGCTGGGAGCTGCACCGCAACGTCGGTTGGTGTCGCGATTGCGCGACGCGTTCGAGGTGTTGCTCCCACCGACCCTCGTCGTGGCCTTGCTGGTTCTCGTGGCTGCCGCCGGCGCGGCCGGCCCCGGCTGAGCGGTTCGTGCCGGTGGACCAAGTTGCCGACACCGCGCCCATTCGCCCCGAGGAGCGCTTCGACGAAGCGGTCGCCGCCGAATACCTGAGGGCTCAGCTCCCCGACCTGGTAGGCGACGGGCCGCTGGCCTTCGACCAGTTTCCCGGGGGCGCAGCCAATCTCACCTATCGGGTACACGGCGGCCGCCAAGAGCTCGTGCTGCGGCGGGCCCCGCTGGGAGAGGTGGCGCGGGGAGGCCACGACATGGAGCGGGAGTATCGGGTGCTGTCGCGATTGTGGCGCAGGTTCCCCGAAGCTCCGCGGGCTTACCACTACTGCGCCGACCCGACGATCTTGGGTAAGCCTTTCTTCGTGATGGAACGGCGCCGCGGCCACGTAGTACGCGACGCCTGGCCCCACGCGCTCGCCACCAACCCGCAGGCCCGGCGAGCGGCGGCGCAGAACCTGGTGGACGGACTGGCACGATTGCACCAGGTCGATCCGGCGGCCGTCGGTCTCGGCGACCTGGGTCGCCCCACCGGCTTCGTGTCGCGTCAGGTAGCCGGCTGGCAGGGCCGCTGGGAGGCGGCCGCCACCCGGGCCGTGCCCGCCATGGGCGCCGCGACCCAGATGCTGGCAGCCGCCGTGCCGACTCCGCAGGCGGCAGTAATCCTGCACAACGACTACAAGCTCGACAACACCATGCTCGACGACGCCGGCAATCTCGTGGCGGTCTTCGATTGGGACATGGCGACTCGGGGCGACCCGCTGGTCGACCTGGGAACCTTGTTGGCTTATTGGGCGGATCCCTCCGACCCGACGTTTCTGATCTTCGGGGAGATGGCAGTGAGCCCCGCAACGGAGCTCCCCAAGTCGGCCGTAGCAGTGCGCTACGCCGCCACCACCGGGTTCGACGTGTCCGGCGTCGACTACTACGAGGGCCTGGCGCTGTACCGACTCGCCGTGATCATCGAGCAGATCTATGCCAGGTACGTCGCCGGCCAGACCAGTGATTCCCGCTTCGCCCGCTTCGAACCGCTGGCACCGCTGCTCGCCGAGGCTGCCGTGGCGAAACTGGAGGCGCGGCGGCTTTCCTGAGGAGGAGGCCTTCGGTCGGCACGGGCGCCCTCCTTCTTGCCAGCCGCAGTGAGTTCGCTTACATTGGCGGGTAATGCAGAGCCACTTCTACTACGGATACTTCTTTACCGGGCCCCGGTCCGGGTGGAGGGATGCGCGCTAGCAAAGGCCTGTAGCAGCCAACACACCCGAGACCGCAGCGGTCTCGGGTTTTTCTATGTCCGGGCCGATGCGGTCACGGACCAGGAGAAGACCATGGGCAACCAGCCGAGCAATCCAGTCCTGAAGAGCCACCGCCGACCTGACGTCGAAACGACCGTGGTCGCGGTCGACAACGTGCGGTTCGGCGACGGTTCCTATCCGGTGATCGCCGGCCCCACCGCAGTGGAGAGCGAGAAGCAGATAACCCAGGTCGCCGAGCGCGCCACCGCGGCCGGCGCCTCGGTGCTGCGCGCCGGCACCTATCGGCGGGAGAGCTCGCCTTATGAGTTCGCCGGCCTCGGGGAGGAAGGTTTGTGGATGTTGGAGAAGGCCGGCCACGACGCGGGCCTGCCGACGATGACCGAAGTGCAAGAGCCCCGCCAGGTCGAGATGGTCGTTGACCACGTCTCGATGCTCGAGATCGGCCCCGACCAGATGCAGAACTTCGTGCTGCTGCGTGCCGCGGGGGCCACCCACAAACCCATCGTGTTGCATCGCGGCCCATCCGCGACCATCGACGAGTGGTTGATGTCCGCGGAGTACATCCTCAATGAGAACCACGACCAGGTGGTGCTGTGCGAGCGGGGCAGTCGCGGGTTCGATCCCCGCACTACCGACACGATCGACATATCGGCGGTTCCGGTGGTGCAGCGCATGAGCCATCTGCCTGTGATAATCGATCCGGCTCCGGCCCAGAGCGGTGAGGACATCTTGACGCCGCTGGCGCTGGCGGGGCGCTCGGTGGGGGCCGATGGCCTCATCGTCGCGGTTCATCCGGATCCGACTGCGGCGCGCGCCGGCAACGGCAGCCAACTCGGGCTGGAGGGGTTTGCCCATCTGATGGAGCGGCTCGGCATCCCCACCCTGCGCGATGAGATTGATCGGATCGACCGTGACCTGATCAAGCTGATAGCGCAGCGTCTCCACTCGTCGATCGAGATTGCCCGCATCAAAGCGGCCCGTGGTCTCGAGATGCGATCCCCGGACCGAGAGGCCGAGCTCATTGCAGAGGCGCGCCAGGACGCCACTCGCCTCGGCGTCGATCCCGACTACGCCGAGGCATTGATGAACCTGGTGCTGGATCACAGTCGGTTGGCCCAAAGCCGGGCCGTGGGGGGCACCTCGGCCCCTGCGTAGCGCGGTTCGGGCCGATACATCGGGTGCTAGTCCTAATGAGCCTTATACTCTGCGCCGTTGAACGGTTGTAGAGCGGGCGTTTGAGGTGGGGCCTGGCCGACCGCTTTCGAAGGAGACCTACCACCCGTGGATTCACTAGCGCTACGCGACGCGCTGGCCCGATTGGCCGGCAATCATCGCTGGACCTGGTCGCCGCCCTTGCTGCGGCTCTGGGCCCAGCTCAACGGAGGCGTTGTAGACCGCCATCCAGTGACAATCGTCGCCGATCTGGCCCCGGAGCAGCTCGACGCGATGTTGACCGACGATGAGCTGATGTCGCTCGTCGCCGACGAGTGCCGGATACTCGACGACTTGATCGAATCGATGCCAGATCCGGAGGTCGCATATTTCTCACCCGAGTTCGGGCTCAGCGACGTGGTGCCCCAATACGCCGGGGGCCTCGGCATCCTCGCCGGCGATCACCTCAAGGCGGCCAGCGATCTGGGAGTGCCGCTGGTCGGCGTCGGCTTGTTCTATCGCCACGGCTATTTCCGGCAGCGGATAGCCGGGGGGACCCAGACAGAGGATTACCCGGATCTGCTGCCGGAAGAGCTGGGCGCCACCGCCACCGGAGTGACCGTCCAAGTCCCCCTTCCCGGGCGAAGCGTGCACTGCCGCGTGTGGCGCATGGACGTGGGGAGCACGCGGCTGGCATTGCTGGACACCGACGTACCAGAGAACTCGGCGGCGGATCGAGCAACCACGGATCGGCTCTACGGAGGGGACCGGCGCCATCGGCTCCACCAGGAGATGGTGCTCGGTGTTGGGGGGGCGCGGGCGTTGCGCGCCCTCGGCTGGGACGTCTCGGTGTACCACCTCAATGAAGGCCATGCCGGTTTCCTTGTCTTCGACCTGATAGATCAGGCAATAGCCGAATCTGACCTGGCGGCTGCCCGCGAGGCAGTCAGGCCGGGGTTGGTGTTCACCACCCACACCCCTATCTCCGCGGGGATCGATCGCTTCGAGCTTGCACTCATCGAGCCCTACCTGAAGGTGTGGGCACAGCGGTGGGGGGTTCCGCTAGCCGAGGTGTGGGCGCTCGGCGATGACCCCAAGGCCCCGCTCGAGTTCTTCAACATGGCAGCGTTGGCGCTCCGGTCGGCCAGCCATGCCAACGGCGTGTCCAAGCTGCACGGCGAGGTCAGTCGGGCACTGTTTGCCGGTGTCGGGATTGGCGACGAGATCGACTCGATCACCAACGGGGTGCATGCCCGCACGTGGGTCTCTGGCGACACCCAAGCCGTTTTCGATCAGGTGCTGGGCCCGGAGTGGGCGATGGGGGACCCTGCTGCCTGGGATCGAGTCGACGACCTCAGCGACGTCGCCATCGGCGCAATGCGCAACATTGGATCGATCAAGCTTGCGGACGTCGTGGCGGCAGTCGCCGGGCATCGGCTGGATCCCGACGCGCTCATCGTTGGTTTCGCCCGCCGGTTTGCCCCTTACAAGCGGGCCACGTTGATGTTCCACCACCTCGAGCGACTGATGACGATGCTCGCCGACGATGATCGCCCGATCCATTTCGTCTTTGCCGGTAAGGCCCACCCGGCGGACAACTCGGGCAAGGCGTTGCTGGCCGAGGTCGTGGCGTTCTCCGAGTCGGAGTCGGCCCACGGGCGGTTCACGTTCCTTCCCGGCTACAGCATCGAGATCGCCCGCCGCATGTACGACGGCTGTGACATCTGGCTCAACACGCCGGTCCGGCCGCGGGAGGCGTCGGGCACCAGCGGCGAGAAAGCGGCCCTGAACGGGGGCCTCAACTGCTCGATCCTCGACGGGTGGTGGGCCGAGATGTACGACGGCCACAACGGATGGGCGATTGCAACCAGCGATGCCAAGGCTGATGCCGCCCGGGATCGCGCCGAGTCCGCCGCCACCCTCGATGCACTGGATGAGATCCTGACCGAGTACCACGGCGATCCGCAAGCTTTCATCGCCCGTATCCGCCATGCGTGGAGGACGTTGGGGCCCCAAGTTACGGCGGCGCGCATGGTCGCCGACTACCGGGACCGCATCTACGTCCCCGCCAAGTCGCGTGTCACCTGAGCCGAACGGGGTCGTGGTCTGGCCGGGTGAGGATTACCCACTCGGGGCAACGCTCTACGCGGACGGCGTCAACTTCGCGGTCTTCTCGGAGGTGGCCGATTATGTCGAGGTGTGCCTGATCGAAGAGTCGGGCTGGGAGCGAAGGATCCGGCTCCCCGAGGTGCGCAACGCCGTCCACCACGGTTTCATCCCGGGAATCGGGGCCGGGCAGGCCTACGGGCTGCGGGTGCATGGGCCGTGGGATCCCAGTGCCGGCTTGCGGTGTAACCCGGCCAAGCTGCTGATCGATCCGTATGCCAAGGCGATCTCGGGCGAGGTGACGTGGGGACAGGCGGTATTCGGCCATCGGCTGTCGGCCCCGCGTGTCATGTCGCGTCGCAACAGCGTCAATGCCGTTCCCCATTCGATCGTGGCGGCGACCGAGTTCGAATGGGAGGGGGACGTTCCGCCCAAGATCAGCCTGCACGACACCGTGATCTACGAGGCTCACGTCAAGGGCATGACGATGCGCCATCCGGACGTCCCTCCCGAGCTGCGGGGCACCTATGCCGGATTGGCCACCCCGCCCATAATCGAGCACCTTCAGGGGCTGGGCATCACGGCCATCGAGCTGATGCCTGTCCACCATTTCGTGAGCGAGCACCATCTTCATGAGCTGGGGCTGAGCAACTACTGGGGATACAACTCGATCGGCTTCTTCGCACCCCACGGGGCCTACTCGTCCTCGGGAGATCGGGGCGGACAGGTCACCGAGTTCAAAGAAATGGTCAAGGCGCTGCATCGTGCTGGGATCGAGGTACTGCTCGATGTCGTCTACAACCACACCGCCGAAGGCAACCACCTGGGGCCCACTCTCAGCTTCAAGGGTATCGACAATCCTGCCTACTACCGGTTGGCCACCGATCGGTCCAAGTACGTCGACTTCACCGGTACCGGCAACAGCCTCAACGTGCGCCATGCCGAGACGCTGCGGCTGATGATGGACAGCCTGCGCTATTGGGTTACTGAAATGCACGTCGACGGGTTTCGCTTCGATCTAGCTTCGGCTCTGGCGCGCGAGCTCCACGCCGTGGACCGGCTGTCGGCTTTCTTCGACCTCATTCACCAAGATCCGATCGTCAGCCGCGTCAAGCTGATCGCAGAGCCGTGGGACGTTGGCGACGGCGGATACCAAGTCGGCAACTTCCCGCCGCTGTGGTCGGAGTGGAACGACCGCTACCGCGACGGAGTGCGCGACTACTGGCGCGGCTGGGACGAGTCGCTGGCCGATTTCGCTTTTCGCTTCACGGGATCCTCCGATCTGTACGGCTCGTCACAGCGCTTGCCCACCGCCAGCATCAACTTCGTCACCGCGCACGACGGGTTCACGTTGGCAGATCTGGTCTCGTACAACGAGAAGCACAACGAAGCCAACGGCGAGCAGGGGAGAGACGGCTCGGACAACAACCGATCTTGGAACTCGGGGGTGGAAGGCCCCACGTCCGATCCGGAGGTGCTCCGGACCCGGTACTCGCGGGTGCGTTCGATGCTGGCGACGCTGTTCCTCAGCCAAGGAGTGCCCATGCTCGTTGCCGGCGACGAGCTGGGCCGCACTCAGCTGGGCAACAACAACGCGTATGCCCAGGACAACGAGCTGTCGTGGCTCGACTGGGACGGCGCCGATACCGATCTCCTCGAGTTCACCCAGCGGCTGGTGCGGATTCGCTCCGACCATCGCGTGTTCCGCCGGCGCCACTGGTTCGAAGACAGACTGCTCCACGGTGAGGGGGTCCGCGAAATCGGCTGGTACCGGCCGGACGGCACGCCGATGACCGACGAGGACTGGCAAGTCTCCTATGCCAAGTCGTTGGCCGTCTTCCTGAACGGCGGCATGATCCCCGGGCGTGGCCCTCACGGAGAAGCAGTCGTCGACGACAGCTTCTTGGTGCTGTTCAACTCGGGGCCGTCACCGTGCGAATTCATCCTGCCGGCGGATCTGGGCTCGGCCGAGTCCGATGCGGGCTGGATCGTCGAGCTGGTCACCAGCCCCAGCGACGGGGAGGGCAAGATATACCTACCCGGTGAGTCGGTCACGGCCGACGCCTGGGCCGTTGTGTTGCTGCGTCAGCCGCAGGCCCATGCGGCATGAGGGTGCTCTTTGCCGCAGCTGAGTTTGCCCCGCTGATCCGGGTGGGAGGGCTGGCCGAGGCCGCCGGCGGCCTGATCAATGCTCTGGACAGGGCCGGCCTCGATGTCACCGTCGTGCTACCCGACTACGGCGACGTCGTGCTTGATCGGGAGGCCCGCCGACCGGTGGCGGTTCCGCCGTGGGCGGGGAAGATGTGGGCAAGGTCGGGTAAGTCGGACGGAGGCCGAACCGTGACCTTGCTGGGCAGCGACGCCATCGCCCGTCCGCACCCATACGCGGACGCGTCCGGCTTCGCATGGCCCGATAACGACGCTCGATTCATGCAGTTCTCTGCTGGGGTCGCCACGCTGCGTGATGTGCTGAAGCCGGACGTCACTCATCTCAACGACTGGCATACCGCCGCCGTGACCGCCCTGGGCGGCGACCCGACACCGACGGTGCTCACCATCCACACCCTGGGGTACCAGGGGGTCGCAGCGCCACACTGGATGGGCTACCTCACGCGTCACCCGGGCGCTTTCGAGTGGTACCACCAGACGAACCCCCTCTTGGGGGGTATCAAGCTGGCCGATCGCGTCGTGGCGGTGAGCCCGAACTACTCGCGCGAGATTCTCACTCCGGCGGCGGGGATGGGACTCCACGAGGTACTGGCGGCCAAAGGGGAAGCGCTGGTCGGGATCCGCAACGGAATCGACACCCACGAGTGGGATCCGGCGGCCGACGGGTTCCTGGCGGCGCGCTACTCATCAGAGACTTTGGAGGCGCGCGACAAATCGCGCCAGGCCTTGGCAGACCTGGCCGGTTGGGAGCCGTCGAAGGAACCGGTCATCGGGGTGGTGTCTCGGCTGGTGGATCAGAAGGGGATCGACATCCTCCTCGCCTCTGTGCCGTTCCTGGGGAAGCTTCCAGCGAAGCTCTTCGTGCTCGGATCCGGTCAGTCGCATTTGGCTGCAGCGCTCCACGCCGCAGCTGCCGTCGTCCCCCAGCGGATCTACTTCCACGAGGGATACGATCTCGCCTTGGCGCATCGCATCTTCG
Source organism: Acidimicrobiia bacterium (assembly GCA_041605955.1). Lineage (GTDB taxonomy): Bacteria > Actinomycetota > Acidimicrobiia > Spongiisociales > UBA5794 > JAHEJX01. Next base: position 11,806 of record JBFIXI010000034.1, on the reverse strand, counting down.
CCGGATCCGACTTGTTTGCGATGCCGAGCCGCTTCGAGCCGTGCGGCCTCGCCCAGATGCAGGCGATGCGGTACGGGTCGATCCCGGTCGTGACCCCGGTGGGAGGCCTCGTCGATACCGTGGTCGATGCCGATGCGTCGCCGCGCAAGGGAACCGGCTTCGTGGCCGACACCGTCGACGCCGTCGGGTTCGTCGATGCGCTCCACCGAGCCGTGCGCGCTTTCAGGAGATCGCAGCGCCGCCGGGCAATCCAGCGTCGCGGCATGGAGCAGGATTGGTCATGGGACGCTCCGGCGCAGCACCACATTGCGCTGTACGAGGAGCTGGCCGGCTCAGGCGATCTCCCGCCCGCTCGGCGGCGCTACACGAAAGCCCGCGAGTCTTTGGCCAGCACGACGACACCCCCGGGTGAGATCGTGTAGTGATCGGCGTCGTCTTCCGGATCAACTCCGATCTTGGCACCCGCCGGCACCACGCAGTTCTTGTCGAGGACTGCGTTGCGTATCACCGCCCCCTCCTCGACGTAGACGTCGTCGAGCAGCACCGAGTTCTCGACGAGGGCACCGTCGTCGATACGCACGCCGGGCGAGAGCACCGAGCGCCGCACCTTGCCGCCCGAGACGATGACGCCGTTGCCCATCAGTGACATGGTGACCGCGGCCTCACTCCCGGCGCGGCCGACGACCAGCTTGGCGGGCGGCAGTGATCGCTCCTTGGTGTAGATCGGCCACTCCCGGTTGTACAGGTCGAATGCCGGTCCCTGGGCGACCAGATCCATGTGCGCATCGTGGTAGCTGTCGATCGTCCCAACGTCGCGCCAGTAGTGAGGCTGGTCTTCCTCGCCGGGCACCACGTTGTCGGTGAAGTCGTAGACCGCGGCCTCGCCCTTGGCCACCATGGCGGGGATCAGGTCGCCGCCGATGTCGTGACCGGAGTCATCGTTCTCCGCGTCGCGCAAAACGAGCTCTTCCAATGCCTCGGCGCTGAAGACGTAGTTGCCCATGGATGCCAGCACCTGGTCCGGGCTGCTTGCCAGACCCACGGTGTCCTCGACGGCCGGCTTCTCTTGAAACGACGCGATACGGCCGTCGTCCCCCGGCGTGATGACCCCGAACTGATCGCACTCGGTCCGGTCCACCCGGATGGCGGCCACGGTACCGGCCGCTCCAGACTCGATGTGATAGTCGAGCATCTGGCGGGGATCGATGCGGTAAATGTGATCCGCGCCGAACACGAAGATGTACTCGGGTCGCTCGTCGTGGACGATGTTGAGGTTCTGGTAAATAGCATCGGCCGAGCCCAAGAACCAGCGGGGCCCGGCCCGCATCTGTGCGGGCACGGACGTGACGTAGAGGCCGAGGAGAGTGCTGAGCCGCCAAGTCTGGGCGATGTGGCGGTCCAGGCTGTGCGACTTGTATTGCGTGAGCACGACGATCTTTCGATAGCCGCCGTTGGCCAGGTTCGACAACGGAAAGTCGATCAGCCGGTAGTGCGATCCGAACGGAACTGCGGGCTTGGCCCGGTCGAGGGTGAGCGGAAGGAGCCGTTTGCCCTCGCCGCCTGCCAGAACGATCGACAGGACACGGTTGGGGTTGGCACTCGCCGGATTCACCACGGGTCTTTCACTTTCCGTCTCCACCATTGTCGTCGCTGATGAAGAAGCTGATGGCGAGTGGACTGGCGGTGACCGTCACCGACTGATTGTGGCCGTGTGCGGGGACCGGTTCGGAGATGATGTCTCCGTTGACCAAGCCACTCCCGCCGAAGTGAGCCGCGTCAGACTCGACCAGAGACCGCCACACGCCGGGCACCGGCACGCCGATTCGATAGCCATGGCGCGGCACCGGGGTGAAGTTGGCCACCACCAAGACCGGCGGATGCTCCCCGGCCGATCGCAAGAAGGCGAACACGGTGTTCTTGGTGTCGTCGGCGATCAGCCACTCGAACCCGACGGGATGACAGTCGCCGGCGTGGAGCGCGGGGTACGCTCGATACATGTGATTGAGGGCCGCTACGAAGTCGCGCATGCCGCGATGCTCGCTGTGGACGAGCAAGCCCCAATCCAGCTCCCGCTCGTGATTCCAGTCTCCCGAGACGCCGAGCTCACTGCCCATGAATGTCAGCTTCTTGCCCGGGGTGGCGAACTGGTATCCGAGCAGCAGCCGCAAGTTGGCGAATTGGCGCCACCGATCCCCCGGCATCTTGTCGAGGAGCGATCCCTTGCCGTGGACCACTTCGTCGTGTGACAGCGGGAGGACGAAGTTCTCGCTGTTCATGTAGATGGCACGGAACGTGATGTCGCCGCCGTGATGCGACCGATGGATCGAATCGCGCCCCATGTACTTCAGCGTGTCGTGCATCCATCCCAAGTCCCACTTGAAGCCGAAGCCAAGCCCTCCTTGGTCGGCGGGTTCGGTTACCCCCGGCCACGCCGTCGACTCCTCAGCGATCATCTGGATGCCGGGGTGGATGCCGTAGAGGGTGGCGTTGAGCTGTCTCAGAAATGCCTCCGCCGCCAGGTTCTCGTTGCCGCCGAACTCGTTTGGTATCCACTCGCCGCGGGCTCGGGAGTAGTCGAGATACAGCATCGAAGCGACCGCATCGACTCGTAGTCCGTCGATGTGATACCTATCGAGGAAGAAGTTGGCGCTGGACATGAGGAAGCTGCGCACCTCCGGCCGGCCGTAGTTGAAGATCAGGCTGCCCCAGTCGGGATGACGACCGAGCCGGGGGTCCTCATACTCGTACAGGTGGGTGCCGTCGAAAAGGGCGAGGCCGTGGGTGTCGTCAGGGAAGTGTGATGGCACCCAATCGAGGATGACACCGATGCCGGCCCGATGGAGGATGTCGACCAACTCCATGAACATGGCGGGGCTGCCGTATCGGGAAGTCGGGGCGAAGTAACCGGTCGTCTGGTAGCCCCAGGATCCGTAGTACGGGTGTTCCGTGGTCGGCATGAGCTCGACGTGGGTGAACCCCATGTCGACGAGGTAGTCGGCCAACTGCTTGGCTTGCTCTACGTATCCACCCGGCTCGTAGCGCCACGAGCCGAGATGAACCTCGTAGATCGAGACCGGGGCATCGAAGTCGAAGCGCCACCCGCGATCGGCCATCCATTCTTCATCTCGCCATTCATAGTCGAGGCTCGTTATCACGGAGCCGGTGCGGGGGGCCTCTTCTTGGGCAAAGCCGTAGGGATCGGCCTTCTCCAGCACGGTGCCGAACCCCGTTGAGATGGCGTACTTGTAGCGATCGCCGATCGCCGCCTGAACAGTTCCTCGCCATACCCCGGAGGGATCGGGATCGAGGAAGAGGGGCCCGCCGCGGTGCCCCCAATCGTTGAAGTCGCCGATCACGGCTACTGCGGTGGCGTTGGGCGCCCACACCCGAAACGCCGTCGCCTCCGGGTGGTAATGGGCGCCGAGCACCTCGTAGGCCGTGGCATGGGAACCGCCGTTGAAAGCCCAGGCGTCCTCGGCGGTGAAGGTTCGCGGTATCTGATCCACGCACACATTGTGGCGCACGTCACCGCTGCATCCAATCCTGAGCTCTCCGCCTAGGCTCCGTACCATGCAGGTGGTCGTTGACGACGACGGAATTGCCCGCTGCTGGTGGGGGGCCTCCAGCCCTGACTACCGGGTCTATCACGATCAAGAGTGGGGGATGCCCGTAGCCGACGACTTCAAGCTGTTCGAGAAGTTGTGCTTGGAAGGCTTCCAATCGGGTCTCAGCTGGCTCACCATCCTGCGGAAGCGGGCAGCCTTCCGGCGGGCCTTTCACGGCTTCGACTACGAGCGGGTGGCGGACATGGGCGACCTAGACGTGGCACGGCTGTTGCGGGACGAATCGATCATTCGCCATCGCGGGAAGATCGAGGCCACCATCAACAATGCCCGGCGGGCCCTTGAAGTGGCCGCTGAATTGGGAAGCCTCGGCAAGCTGGTTTGGCGCTTCGAGCCGGACGAGCGCAAGCCCGACGAGCTACCGGCGACTACCCCCGAGTCGACCGCCTTGGCCAAGGAGCTGAAGCGACGCGGGTTTCGTTTCGTGGGTCCGACCACCGCCTATGCCTTCATGCAAGCAATGGGATTGGTCAACGACCATCTCGCCGGCTGCGATGCCCGGCAACGTGTTGCGGCGGCGAGACAGAGTTTCGTTCGCCCGTGATTCGGCTGATCGCGACCGATCTCGATGGCACCCTGCTCGGACGAGATGGCCAGTTGAGTCGGCGCACGGTCGCGGCCATCGCCGCCGCCGATGCTGCCGGGATTCGCGTGATCGCGGCGACCGGGCGCAGTCACCGCACCGCCGCCCACCGATTGCGCCCCGCTCCTCAGCTCCGCACGATGGTGTGCTCGAACGGGGCGCTTGTCTACGACTTGCGACGCAACGTGGTCACCGAGACGAAGCCGCTTAATGGGAAGGCAGTGCGGCACCTCGTCGCTCACTTGCGGGAACGAGTACCGCAATTGCGCTTTGGATGGGAGACCGACGGAGGATTCGGGTTCGAGCCAGGATTCGGACCCCCTGCTGGAGCCGGCCAAGCGGACCTGTCAGCTATCGGAGGGCCTCAGGAGCTGTCCGGTGTCGTCAGTGCCTTGAAGGTGTTCATCGTTCATCCCGAAGCTGAGCAACAGGAGCTGCAGCAGTTGATTGCTCCCCACCTGCCAGCATCGCTGAACGGCGCGACGTCGGGGGCGCGGTTCGTCGAGGTGACCGCCGCCGGCGTCGACAAGGGCCGCACGGTGGCCGCGGTTGCGGCCAGTCTCGGCATCTGGCGGCACGAGGTCCTCGCCATGGGCGACCAAATGAACGATGCGCCGTTGCTGGCATGGGCCGGGGTTGCCGTGGCAATGGAGAACGGCGTTGCGGCCATCAAGGACGTCGCCGATTACGTCGCCAAGCCGTCTCACTTGGACGGGGCGGCCGAGATGATCGAAGCGGTCGTCGCCGGACGGGCGAGGCGGCGGGACGGCGTCTAAGCGAGGCCGCGGGTCTCCGATCCCGGCGCCCGCCCCATCAAGTTCTCCAGCACCTCTGGAGCGGTGGCTCCTTCGTAGAGCACCCTTCCCACCTGCTCGGCGATGGGCATCTCCACACCCTCCCGGGCGCCCAGCGCCAGCACCCCGCGGGTCGACTTGACTCCCTCAGCGACCATGTTCATCTCGGTGATGATGTCGTCGAGCCGTTTGCCCTGGCCGATGCCGAATCCGACTCGATGGTTACGACTCTGTGCACTCATACACGTGGCGATGAGGTCACCCATGCCGGCCAAGCCGGCGAAGGTGAGCGGGCGGCCCCCCAGCGCCGAGCCGAGCCGAGTCAGCTCGAAGAGGGCGCGCGTGATGTACGTTGCCATCGTGTTCATGCCGAACCCCATGCCCTGGGCGATTCCGGCTCCGATCGCCATCACGTTCTTGAGAGCGCCCGCCGCTTCGGCGCCGATGACGTCGGTATTCGTATAGACCCGAAAGCGAGGGCCGTGAAATGCCGCCTGCACCTGCTGGGCGACGGCGGCGTCGCTGAACGCTACGACCGCCGCCGCCGGTTGGCCAGCAGCGATCTCTGCAGCGAGGTTTGGTCCTGTCAGCACCCCGATACGTGCCGGGTCGTGGCCGGCCAGCACGTCCGCCGTGACTTCAGTCATCCGCATGAGGCTGTCCGATTCGACGCCTTTGGAGAGGCTCACGACCGGGGTCGAGGCATCGATCAACTCGGCGACCTGCTCCATCACTGCGCGGTAACCGTGCGACGGCACCGCCCAAATCAGTAGGTGGGCGTCGCTCACCGCCTCGGCCAAATCGGCGGTGGCGGTTATGTGGTGTGGCAGCTCATAGTCGGTCAGGTAGTCCGGGTTGTGGTGCCTCGTGTTTATGGCCGCGGCAACCTCGGCACGGCGCGCCCAGAGCTGAACCCGGTCGGCTATCACCAGACCGGCGACGGCGGTGCCCCACGAGCCCGCTCCAACCACGGCAACCTTCATCTCATCCTCACCAGTGCGGACTCCACCCGAGCAGGCTACGAGATATCCGCCTGCACCGCCCCGAGTCGCGGTCGCCGTACACTGGGACGCCATGTCGGGACCACCCACCAGTAGCCCCAGCCAGTCGTCCCGCGCCTGGAGCTCTCTGAAGCTGGGGGGCCGGCGGGCGGGGGAGCGGGTCCGGTTGATGTTCCAAGGCCGCGGCGTAGGGTTTCGGCGTCTCGCTGAATCCCACGCCGGGTCGGTGGCCGGCGACACGGTCGTCGCCATTGCCCTCGCCGGGACTCTGTTCTTCGCGGTGCCGAGCTCCGATGCCCGCTCCAACGTCGCGCTCTACCTCGTCATCACCCTGGCGCCGTTTGCCGTGATCGGGCCATTCCTGGGCCGCTTCTTCGAGCGGTTTCCTGCTGCCTATAGGGGAGGGTTGATCCTCAGTTCGCTGCTTCGCATCGGCATTGCCGTCGTGATGGCTCTGTGGTTGGACTCGTTTCTCTTGTTCCCCCTGGCTTTTGCCCTCCTGGTGCTGAGCCGCTTCCACGGCATCGCCAAGTCGAGCGTGCTCCCCGTGGTGCTCGATGGCCCGAGCGAGCTGATAGCCGGTAACGCCAACTTGGCCCGGGCCGGAGTGGTGGCCAGTGCGGGCGCCGCCGTTATCGCCGGCCTGACGCAGTGGTTGGTGGGGAGCTGGCTCACCTTGCTGTTGGCTGCCGTGATCTTCCTGCTGTCGGCGGCGGCGGCCCGCAACTTGCCGGCACTCGAGTTGGGCGACCCGGTCGATACGGAGGTGTTGCCGAGAGTTGCTGCCATGCGAATGGCGCCACCGCGCAGTGTGCGGCTGGCACGATTCGCGACCGCGGCCGTGCGGTTTCTCAACGGTTTCCTGCTGCTGTTGGTGGCGTTCGCTTTCAAGGACACCGAGGCGGCCGCCGCCGAGTTCAGCACGCTGCTGGCCGCTGCCGGCCTCGGCTACTTCGTAGCCGCATTCGTGACGCCGGTGCTCGACCGCCACATGAGCGAAGAACCGATGGTCGTCGCCGGGCTGGCCGTCGAGGCCGGCGCGGCGTTCATCGCCGCTCAAGTGTTCGGGCTGGCGGCCGCATCGTTCTTGGCGTTGGCAGCGGGCCTCGCCTGGGGCACGGCCAAGTTCGGGTTCGACGGCCTGCTGCAGGCGAGCATGCCGATCCAGGCTCGGGGAAGGGCTTTCACCAACTCAGAGACGTTTTTTCAAATCGCATGGGTGATCGGTGCGCTCATCCCGGTGGTGCCCGTATTGCCGATCGAGTTCGGCTTGACGCTGGCCGGCATCGCCGCCCTCGTGATTCAGGTGATGTATGTGTCGGCCGTGTTGGTCCCGGTGGCTCATGAGCATCGGGTGGCCGACGCCGCTCAAGCCGAGGCACCTACTCGCGACGTGATGGACATCCTCTAGCACGGCTCCAGGGCGGGCGGGCTGTCAGATTCGTCCACCGGTGACGGCCCGCCAACAAGCCGCCGCCACCAGCTCGAGCTGGTCGGTGTCGAGCGCCGCGTGAGCGCCCGCGGCCAGCCTGACCGCCGGCCCGACGCCAAGGTCCCACAGCACCGGCGTCGGCAGTGGGATCAGCGCCGCGATGACCTCCTGAAGCTCCGGTGAAGTCAGCAGCTCATCCGCCGACAGTGCAGCCTCGTGAGCTCGTGTCGCATAGGGGGAGGATTCGACTTGAACCAGGAAGCGGGCCCGCGCCGGATCATTGGCGAGATGGCGGTGGACGGCTATCCAGAGGTCCCTGAATCGTTGCGCCGGACTGGTGATCGGGTCAACGCTATCGAGGGCTGCCTTTCCCAGGTCACCTTTCAGCTCGGCATAGGCTTCCAGCACGAGGTCGTCCTTCGAGCGGTAGTGAACGTAGGCCGTACCGGTGGCGACCCCGGCGCGTTCGGCGACCGCAGCCATCGAGGCACCGCGAAAGCCGCGTGTCGCGACCAGCTCGACCAGAGCCCGCCGCACCAGCGCCGCTCGGTCGACATTGGCCGTGGTCTGGCTCACTTGCTCGCGGCCACAATGGCGGCGACGTCGAAGTCGATTCCGAGATCCTTCTCCGACACCTCCCACAGCTCGCGGAGGTCCTGCGGCTTGCGGAGCCTGGCTCCGATCCGGCCCCGTACCGAGTCGCCCCGAATGATCCATTGCGGCCGGTAGAGCCATCCACCGCTGGCAGCAGGGTCGGTTCCCGCTTGCAGCTGAGGGAGGGCACCGCGCGCCGGTGATTGCCCCACTCGGGGCACCCACCGCTCGAAAAACTGCTGGCGGCTGCCACCCGACTCCCGGGCGCTCGTCGCCTGCAAATCGGTGGCGGAGAATCCGGGGTCCGCGGCATACGCCGTCACCGTGGAGCCGGCAGCCTCCAAGCGGTTGTTCAGCTCGACGGAGAAGTGAAGATTGGCCCGTTTCGAGATTCCGTACGCCTCCCACGGGTCGTAGTTGCCCTTCGAGTGGGCGTTGGTCAGGTCGTACTTGCCCGCAGCAAAGCGTGCTGTCGACGTCGTATTCACGACCCGGGCGGCCTCGGCCTCGAGTAGCCGCGGCATCAGCAGATATGTGAGATAGAAATGACCGAGGTGATTGGTGCCGAACTGCATCTCGAAGCCGTCTGCGGTCTGCCGCTCGGGGAGCGCCATGACGCCCGCGTTGTTGAACAGGACGTCGACGACCGTTAAGTCGGCGATGATCCCATCGGCGAACTCCTTGATGGACGCCTTACTGGCCAGGTCCAGAGGGCGCACCCCGACGGAGGCGTTGGGAAGCTCGGCCTTGATGTCGGCTGCGGCTGTGGCGGCCTTGTCGAGGTTGCGGGCGGCGATGACTACCTGGGCTCCCTTACGTGCCATCTCCCGGGCCGTCTCCAGCCCGAGCCCGCCGTTGCCGCCGGTGACGATCGTTACCTTGCCACTCTGGTCGGGAATGTCTCTTGCGGTCCAACCCATGCGGTTCTCCTCTGCCAATGAATGATCGTTCATGATGAATGAGTGATCGTTCAGCAGCAAATGTCAGGTTGCCGGCCCCGGGCAGCGCGCTGGTGGCGCCGGAACGCCGGTTTGCAGATAGCATTCGGCCCAGATGACCCAAGAACCGCGCCAAGGCCGTCAGCGTCGTCGGTTGACCGCCACCGTCACCGATCTCGAAGTCGAGCGGCAAAAGGCACTGCTCGTCGGCGTAGTGACCAAGCGCGACACAGTCGAAAGCGGCGAGGCCAGTCTGCTGGAGCTGGAGCGCCTCACGGATACCGCCGGGTCCGAGCCGGTGCACTCTGTCCTGGTTCGCCGGGATTCGCCCGACCCTGCCTTGTTCATCGGCAAGGGCAAGGCGAGCGAGATCGCCTCCGACGTGGCTGCGCTCGACATCGACGTGGTGGTATTCGACAACGAGCTGTCGCCGGCCCAACAGCGCAACCTGAACAAGAAGTTCCACGTCGACGTGGTCGACCGTACCGCGCTGATCCTCGATATCTTCGCTCAACACGCCACCAGCAAAGAGGGCATGCTGCAGGTCGAGCTGGCCCAGCACCGCTACCGGCTGCCGCGGCTGCGCGGCAAGGGTGTGGAGTTGAGCCGACTCGGCGGCGGTATCGGCACCCGCGGACCGGGAGAGACCCAGCTCGAGACGGACCGTCGCCGGATTCTCGACCGAGTTCGCAAGATCGAGCGCCAGCTCTCGGATCTCGCCGGCTCGCGTCAGACGCAGAGCAAGCAGCGACGTCGGCAGGGATTGCCGCTCGTCGCCTTGGTCGGCTACACGAACGCCGGCAAGTCGACACTGTTCAACCGGCTGACCGCGGCCGATGTGCTCGTGGAGGACCGATTGTTCGCCACTGTCGATTCGACGGTTCGCAAGCTGGAGCTGCCCGGAGGGGTCGACGCACTGGCTTCCGACACCGTTGGCTTTGTGAGGCGCCTGCCACACCAACTCGTCGAATCCTTCCATGCCACATTGGAGGAGGTGAAGGACGCCGACCTGCTGCTCCACGTCGTCGACGCTGGGGAAGCCGATCCGGATGCCCAGGCCGATGCCGTGCGCACCGTGCTACGCGAGATCGGGGCGGGTGACGTGCCGGAGTTGGTCGCCCTCAACAAGATCGACATCGCATCCGAAGCTGCCGTTGCCCGGCTCCTCGAGTTGAACGAGGGGGCGGTTGCGGTTTCGGCGGAGACCGGCGCCGGGATCACGCAACTCCTGGAGGCGGTGGCCGCCGAGCTGAGCAAGGGCAGCGTCGAGATCGAATTGCTCGTGCCGTACTCCGCCGGAGATGTCGTGGATCGGATCTATCGATCGGGAGAGGTCATCAAACGGGTCGACGAGGCGGGCGGCAGTCGCATCTCCGCTCGGATTCCCGCCCCCGAGGCGTTCCGCTTCGCCCAGTACCAGGCGGACTGAGCGGCGCGCCGAGATGCGCACTACGACCGAGCACCGGTACACTCGATGCCGGCTCGGAGCCAGCAGGGCATAGGTTCCGAACCCTCCAGCTACATAAGGAGCAATATCCATATGAAGGGAAAGCTTCGCTTCCTGATCCTGCTGGGCGCGCTCGCCCTCATTGCCGCAGCCTGCGGTAGTGACACCGAGCCCCCCGAAGCAGGACCTTTGGGACAAGTAGTCGTTGAAGACGGGGAGGCAATCCAAATCCGTTCGTTCAACGCCATCACCGGCGACGTCGCCTTCCTCGGCATCCCCAACCAGCGGGGCGTCGAGCTGGCGATACGCGACTACGGCGACATCAAAGGCCATCCAGTCTCGATGGGCACCGGTCTCGACGACCTCTGCTCGGCAGACGGCGGCCAGGCGGGGGCCCAGCAGATAGTGGCCGATCCGCAGATCATCGGAGTCATCGGCACCTCGTGTTCCGGCGCCGCAGGCGGGGCCATGCCCCTGATCTCGAGCGCCGGTCTCGTGATGATCTCGGGGTCCAACACATCCCCGGCTCTCACGTCAGACCTGGCAGGAACTCAGGCAACCGACTACTCACCCGGCTACTACCGAACGGCGCACAACGACCTGGCTCAGGGCCAGGCCGTGGCCAACTACGCCTTCAACGAGTTGGGCTTGCGCAACGCCGGTGTTATCCACGACGGCGACCTGTACACGTTCGGTCTGAGCTCGGCTTTCCAGGCCGCGTTCGAGGAGCTGGGTGGCACCGTGTCGACGTTCACGGCTATCAACAAGGGTGACACGGACATGGTCCCCGTGCTGACCTCCATCGCAGCTGGCGGACCTGACATGTTGTTCACTCCGGCGTTCCCGCCCGAGATCAACTTCATCGCCCAGCAGATCAGCGGTGTTGCCGGTTTGGAGAACATCACCCTGATCGGCGCCGACGCCTCTCTGGTCGACAACTTCCTGGAGATCCCGGAAGCTAGGGGTTGGTACCACTCTGGTCCCGACACCCGGGTCGAGGCGAACGAGAACTCGATCACCGGTGTCACCGGCGCCGAGTTCTTAGAGGCCTACAGCGCAACCTACGGTGAGCCACCATCAGCGGCGTTCTGGGCGCACTCGTATGACGCGGCGACGATGCTCTTGAAGGCGATCGAGGACGTGTCGGTCGACATCGACGGCACTCTCTACATCGACAGACAGGGCATCCGGGATGCGCTCAATGAGATGACACTGGACGGCATCATTGGCCCAATCGATTGCGACGACTTCGGAGACTGCGGCGGGAAGATCATCACGATCATCCTCAACGAGTCCCCGGACGACATCGAGGCCGCCAAGGCCAACGTGGTCTTCGAGTACCGTCCGTAGGCGGGACCTCCACTAACGACTAGGAGCGGCGCTGCCACTGGCAG
>JBFIXI010000033.1:0-41502 GCA_041605955.1 Acidimicrobiia bacterium | reverse complement strand
GCCCTCAGGTCGCGCGTAACCGATCCGTCGGTCGTGGGCTGACCGAGCGAGCAGGTCCTCTGGACCGATGCTGGCCCGCCCGGGGGGAGGTTGCCTTGCGGGCGGTACGGGTCCCGCGGGAGCGGTTGTGTGCGGGCGGTGTGGGTGCCGCGGGAGCGGTTGGTGTGCGGGCGGTGTGGGTGCCGCGGGAGCGGTTGGTGTGCGGGCGGTGTGGGTCCCCCCGGAGGGGGGAAGGTTCCTCGAGGCGACGTAGTCGCCGTAGAGGTAGGGGGGCGCTTGCCGTTGTTGTGTTTTCCCCTGGCTGGTTTGGGGTGGCGGTACCGGTGCCGGTCCGGGGCGAGTGACGCGTGGCGGACGCATTCCTGCCGCTGGGGCCGTGGTGGCCGCTCGAGAACGGCGAGGTTGCCTTGCTCGAGGGGGGCTTGCGATCAGTCCCGGAAGTTCACGTATTGCAGCGGGAGGCGGTAGTCGGCCTCTTTGAACATCGCGATGACGGTCTGCAGGTCGTCGCGCTTCTTTCCTGAGACGCGCACCATGTCGCCTTGGATGGCGGCCTGGACCTTGAGCTTGCCATCTTTGATCATCTTGACGAGTTCGCGGGCGGCGTCTTGCGGGATTCCCTGATTGAGCCCGAAAGTGGCGCGTGACCGACCCCCGCCGACTTGCTGAGGGTCTCCGCCGCTGACCGACTTGAGCGATACGCCGCGCTTGACCAGCTTCGTCTTGAGGACGTCGACGGCGGCATCGAGGCGTTGCTCGGTGGCGGATTCGACCACGATTCCCTCATCGGTCAGGCGCACCGCGGAGTCGGTTCCCTTGAAGTCGTAGCGAGTACCAACCTCGCGGTTTGCTTGGTCCACCGCATTGCGAACCTCTTGGAGATCTACTTTGGAAACGACATCGAAACTCGGCATGCGGACAGCATACGGGCGGATCGAAACACAACGCATGCTCAGCGGGCCTTTATGATTCGCCGCTGTGAGCGGCCCAAGACGGTGTGACCAGTGAACAAAGATGGCTCGCTCGGCGCGATCATCAGGGATCGGCGCCTGGCGCTCGGGTATTCCCTCGGCCAGTTGGCGACGCGGGTCCACAAAACGGCGGCCTCGATTCGCGCCTGGGAGAAGGGTGACTCCGTCCCAGACAAGAGCGAGGTGCCCAAACTGGCCGATGTGCTCGATCTCGACGCGGAGCTGCTTGCGGGCCTGCTCAGTGACGCCGCAGCTTCCACTCCGAAGGCCGCGCCGGCAGAAACGACGACCGCGAAAAAGGCTCCTGCCAAAAAGCGGACCGCTGAGAAGGCTCCGGCCACAAAGCCGCCCGCCAGGCCCTCCCCAGGCGAGCCGCCACCCGCCGAGGGGGAGCTCGCCGAGAGCGGCCCGACCGGCAGCGACCCAATCCCCACCGATGTCACCGCCACCGAGCCGGCTGCGGAGGTCTCGCCACGGCGGCCTCGCGAGCCAGCGGATAGAAGGCCCGCAGAAGCCAAGTCGTCGGAGCGAAGCGCCACCGAAGAAGTCGGCCGTGGCGACGCCGCGGCGACAGCGGATGAAGCCGCCGATATCGATTCGTCCAGGCACGTCGCCGCGACCGAACCCGCCGAGGCGGCTGCAGGCGCATCACAGCCGGCGGGGCTGGCCGACGCCGGGCTGGAGGACGCCAGGACGGAGGCGGTTCCGGTCGTGCCGGCAGGCTCGGTTGCAGTTGCCAGCCGCCATGCCGAGCCGGATGTGCGCGCGGCGGAAGCGCAGCCGATCCGGGCGCCGGCCGACAACCCGCTGGTGCGGGCCTGGGACACTGCCTTCGATTGGTACCGCCGTGCCTTCGATCCTCGCAACAAGTGGATCTACCGAGTGCGCGTCGTGCTTCTATTGATTGCTTTCTACCTCATGCTGCGCGTCCTTGGCTGGGCTGGTGGAGAACTGTTAGAGGCCATCGGCGATGCGCTCGACTCGTTCTCATTCACCCCCACGGAGACTCCGGACATCGAAACCTGAAGCGACGCCACCCGCGAGCGCACAGCAGCGCGGGCCGGGCAGCGACTAGTCGCCACAGATCACTAGGTTGCGGCTGTGCTCAAGTCGTGGGTCCGCTCGTCGGCCATCCTGCTCGCGCTGGCGGTCTCGGTCGGCGCATGTGGTGGTGCCTCATCTCCATTTGGCGACGATGCCGTCGCGATTCGGGCGTCGAGCGATCTCGGCGTGGGCCGAGAGAGGCTGCTCATTGGAATCTCCCAAGCCGACGGCACCAGGGTGGGGTCTCCCGAAGACGCAGTGACGTTCGAGATCGCGCCCGTCGATGATCCGGGTGTCGCCCAGACTGTGGAAGCTACCTTCACCTGGATCGTCGAGCCGGCCGTCGGGCTGTATCGCGCCGAAGTCGACTTCGATCGTCCCGGCACCTGGCAGGCCACAGTGGTGCCCGCAACCGGCGCTCCCCTCGAGCCCGTGCTGTTCACCGTGTTCGCCGAACCGCTCACCCCTGCAGTCGGTGCGCCAGCCCCGGCGCCCCCCACGCCGACGCTCGACGACTTGCCGATCGAAGAGCTGACGACCGATCCCAATCCAGAACGCCGTTTCTATGAAGTGAGCCTCGACGAGGCGATCGCGGCCAGTGAGCCCACCGTCGTGGTGTTCTCCACCCCGGCCTACTGCCAAACCGCGGCCTGCGGTCCGCTCCTCGAGACCGTCAAAGGAGTCGCTCCCGAGTATCCGGAGGTGACCTTCATCCACGTGGAGGTCTTCACCGGCCTGACTGATCCCGACTTCGTTCCCGATGCCGCCCACCTGGCGCCGGCGGTCACTGACCAGTGGTATCGGCTGCCCTCCGAGCCCTGGATTTTCGTGATCGACCGCACCGGGCTGATTGCCGCTCGTTACGAGGGTGTCGTCGACTCGGCCGAGCTGGAAGATGCGCTGGCGAAGATTTCATTGTGAGTGCGTCGCTGATTACGATTCCCCGGAATCGACCCAGACGGCGGACCGCCAGGTCCGCAGGAGCTGAATTGCACTTGCACCGTCGCAACAGGAACCGTGTCACGAGGCTCCTTCTGGGTGTGCCTCTAGCGGCGGTAGCCGCCTGCTCCGGGTCGGGCCCGCAGTCGGCGCTCGAGCCGGGGGGTCCCATCGCCCGTGACATCGACAACCTGTGGGACCTCGTCTTCTGGATGGCCACTGGGGTCGCCATTTTCGTGTCGGCGCTGCTGGTGTGGGTCATCTGGCGCTACAGAGCCCGGCCCGGCGACGATCGCGAGCCGAGGCAAGTCCACGGCAGCTCATTCATCGAGGTGGGCGGGGTCGTCTTCTCGGTCGTGCTGCTGGCGATCATCTCTGTGCCGACCGTGCGTGGGCTCCTCGACGTGCGCCAAATTCCCACCGGACCCGACGTGATCCAGATCCAGGTCACCGGGCACCAATGGTGGTGGGAGTTCGAGTACGTCGACGAAGTAGCCGGCGACGGCCGGACGTTGATCACGGCCAACGAGCTGCACATTCCGGAGGACCGCACGGTCAATCTAACGATGACTTCTGCGGACGTCATTCACAGCTTCTGGGTGCCTACTGTCAACGGCAAGCGTGATGTCGTCCCGGGACGGACGACGAATCTGACGCTCATCGCGGACGATCCGACGCCGCCGGGGCAACCCATTCCGGGCCAGTGCGCCGAGTTCTGCGGCCTGGCCCATGCTGACATGCGCATCAAGCTTCACGTGCACACGGCGGCGGACTACGAGACCTGGGTCGACTCGCAGCTCGCCCCGAGCCCGACTCCCGTGGAGGACACCGTTGAGGCTGCCGGCTGGGAGACGTTCAATGCGGTGTGCACCACTTGTCATCAGGTGACGCTGGAGGACGCCGATGGCGAGATCGTCACCTACGGGCCGGAACGGCACATCGCCGCCGACGGATTCGAGTTCCGGTCGAGCTTTGGCCCCAACCTGACTCACCTCTACTCTCGGGGCACCTTCGGCTCGGGGACTTTCACGCTCGACCGGGATCACCTCTCCCAATGGATCGACAATCCACAAGCGCTCAAGCCGATGAATCCGGACGCCAACGACCTCGCCACAGGGAGGGTGCTCGGCATGCCCGATCTGGGACTCACCGTCGACGAGATCGCCGAGGTTGTGTCCCTGCTGGAGACGTGGAGATAATGGCTGCCGTGATTATGGGGATGAACGGAGCCGCCGCAGTGACGAGGAGGTGTGAGCCGCTGTGACGACCACGGCCGAACCGCAGGTCATCAGGTCGCCGGGACCCCGTGGCATATGGGGTTGGATCACCACCGTCGATCACAAGCGCATCGGGCTGCTCTATGGCGTAAGTGCCGGAGTTTTCTTCTTCATCGGGGGGCTCGAGGCATTGTTGGTGCGGACCCAGCTATTCGGCCCCAACCTGGAAGTTCTCAGCGCCGATGCCTACAACCAGCTATTCACAATGCACGGGCTGACGATGGTCTTTCTCGTCGTGATGCCGATCGCCGCCGCATTCACCAACTACTTTCTGCCGATTCTGATCGGGGCCCGGGACGTGGCGTTCCCGCGGCTGAACGCTTTCAGCTATTGGCTTTTTCTGTTCAGCGGCCTGCTCATCTACTCGTCCTTCGTGATGGGCGGGTCTCCCGACGGAGCCTGGGTGGGGTACGCCCCGCTCTCCACCCAGCTCACCGAAGTCGTGCGCATGGACTACTGGACGATCGGGCTCCAGCTGCTGGGAGTGGCCTCGATTGCGGCGTCCGCCAACTTCATCGCCACCGTGTTCACGATGCGGGCGCCGGGCATGACGATGTTGCGGATGCCGGTGTTCGCCTGGATGTCCCTGGTGGTGGCCTTCCTACTGATCTTCTCTCTCCCGTCGGTCGCCATCGGGCTCTTCCAACTGTTCTTGGACCGCAACTTCGGCGGTCTGTTCTACGCGGCGGCGGCCGGTGGTGATCCGCTGCTGTGGCAACACCTGTTCTGGATATTTGGGCACCCTGAGGTGTACGTGTTGATCCTGCCGGCGATGGGCATCGTCTCCGAGGTCCTGCCGACGTTCGCCCGCAAGCCGCTGTTCGGCTACCCGTTCGTGGTGTTCTCCGGTGCCGCGATTGGCTTCATCGGATTCGGCGTGTGGTCGCACCACATGTTCACCTCCGGCATGGGCCCGCTCGCCGAAGCCGGCTTCGGCGTCGCCACGATGATCATCGCAGTGCCCACGGGCGTGAAGATCTTCAACTGGATTGGAACGATCTGGGGCGGGAAGATCACATTCAACACTCCAATGCTGTTCTCGGTGGCCTTCATCGCCATGTTCGTGATCGGAGGGCTCTCCGGGGTCACCCACGCCGTTGTCCCGTCCGACACGCAGCAGCACGACACCTACTACGTCGTGGCTCACTTCCATTATGTGTTGTTCGGCGGGGCCATCTTCGGCTACGTGTCCGGCGTCTATTACTGGTTCCCCAAGTGGACCGGCCGCGTGCTCAACGAGACCCTCGGGAAGATCCACTTCTGGTTGGCGCTGATCGGTTTCAACCTGACCTTCGGGCCGATGCACATCCTCGGCCTCAACGGAATGCCACGGCGCACCTATCGATATCCGGAGGGGTTGGGCTGGGCCAACTGGAATTCAGTGGCCACGATCGGCGCCTACCTGATCCTCGTCGCCTTCCTCGTGTTCGTGTGGAACATCGTGCGCACCCACTTCCTCGCCAAGGGGGAGCGGGTCGGCAACGACCCCTGGGACGGTCGCACTCTGGAGTGGACGATCCCGTCGCCGCCCCCGGTCCACAACTTCGACGAGGTACCGGTTGTCCACGCCCTCGACGACTTCTGGCATCAGAAATACGCCGAGGACGAGGAAGGCCGGGCGGTGCGCATGCCGGCGCTCGCCGGAGGCGCCGTGACCGTCGACAAGGCAACCGGCGGCGGTGACGAAGGCGAGCACCTCGACATCCACATGCCGTCGCCGAGCTACTACCCGGTGTTGTCGTCCCTGGGCTTGGTGATCCTGGGGGCGGGGCTCATCTACCTCCCGTGGGGCTTCATCGCCGTGGGCGTTGGGACCGCGGTCACGATGTGGGGTCTCTTCGGTTGGTCGCTCGAACCGATCACCAAGGAGCACTGATGACGGACGCTGCGCTCGAGCTCTCCCACGGCGAGCACGCCGACCACCACGACGTCAAGCCGCTCCGCAAGACTGCGATGTGGGTGTTCCTCGGCTCGGAATGCGTGTTCTTCGGGGCGATGATCTCCACGTTCTTGCTGTATCGCAACAGCACCAACGATGCCCCCGGCGTCGAGATCTTCGACATCCCATTCACCTCGGCGTCGTCGTTCATTCTGCTGATGTCGTCGCTGACGATGGTGCTGGCCCACAACGCATTCGAGAACAAGGACATGCGCCAGACCAGAATCTGGCTCATCGGCACTGCCCTCTTGGGCTCCACCTTCCTGGCGGGCCAGATCTTCGAGTTCACCGAGTTCATCCACAAGGGCTTGACCTTGCCGGCCAGCCCGTTTGGTTCCGCGTTCTACATGCTCACCGGCTTTCACGGTATGCACGTGGCCGTCGGGGTCATGCTGCTGGCGGCCATGGCCATCTTGACCTTGAACGGGAGGCTTTATGAGGACCGCGGCCTCAACGTGGAGCTCGTTGGTCTCTACTGGCACTTCGTCGATATCGTCTGGATCGTCATCTTCACCGTTGTCTATCTGTTGCAGATATGAGCATGACCACCGAGACTCACGACCCCGCAACCAATGATCTGGCCGCCACCGAGTCCGAGGCCGCAGCAGCGGTTCACGACGAGGATCATCTCGATCACCCAACGCCCAAGCAGTATTGGCTGATCGCGCTGATCTTGGCTGTGGTCACGGCAATCGAAGTCGCCGTGCCGTACGTAGATGCGCTGCGCGGTGCGCCGAGCGTATTCCTGCTGATCTTCCTAGGCGCGGTGAAGTTCGCCATGGTGGTGGCCCTGTTCATGCATTTACGATTCGACAAGCCGCTCTATCGCAACTTCTTCCTGGTCGGGCTAGTGGGGGCGATCGCTATGTTCGTGATAGTGCTGCTCACGTTCCGGGCGTTGTGACCACGATCATGCTGGTGCGCCAGGAGTGAGGTGATCGCATGATGCCGCTGGTGGGACAGGCGAGCACCTCCCTCGGCGAGCTGATCTCGTTCCACGCGCACCTCGACGTGCTCGGAGCGGGGGCGGCTCTCCTCATCGGATACTTCTACGGGCTGCACGCGCTGGCAGACCGCTATGCCCCGCGGGGCGAGATCGCAGTGACGAGGCGCCAGCAGCAGCTATTCGTTGCCGGCGTCCTGCTGATGGTGATGGTCTCCTCCTACCCCATCCACGACATCGGTGAGCAAAGCCTGTTCATGTTTCACATGATCGAGCATCTGGTCCTGGCGCTGGTGGTGCCGCCGCTCCTCCTGGTGGGAACCCCCTGGTGGCTGCTGCGGGCGCTGGTGCGGCCGGTCTTGCCGGCTGTGAAGATCTTGACAAAGCCATTCGTGGCTCTCTTCCTCTTCAACGCCACCCTCGGTCTGCTGCACGCCCCCGGCATCGTGGAGGCGATGCTCACCGACGGCTTCTTCCACTTCGGAGCACATTTCGCCGTCTGGTTCACGGGAATCCTGATGTGGTGGCCGGTGATCGGGCCGATCCCCGACACGCCGCAGCTGCCCCCGTTCCAGCGCATGGGCTATCTCTTCTTGCAGTCGTTGGTACCCACGATTCCGGCCTCCTTTCTCACACTGGGGGACGATCCGCTGTACAAGATCTACGAGACATTCCCACGGCTATGGGGCATCAGCGCCCATACCGATCAGGTGCTGGCCGGTTTCATCATGAAGTTCGGCGGCGGCCTGCTGCTGTGGGGAGCGATCACCTGGGTGTTCTTCAGCTGGTACAAGGAGGAGCAGCGTTACGGCCTGATTCCCTCAGGCAGTGATCGCAAGTTGGCTCCGTGATCCGCCGAATCCTGGCGGTGGCCATTCTCCTGACCCTTGTCGCCTGCGGAGGGCGCGACTCGACCCGGGGTGTCGTGATCGAGGTGGAAGGAGACCTGACCGAAGTAACGGGCTTCCTGCTCCGCCTCCCCGACGGATCAGATCTCCGGTTGCGGCCGGCAGCGGGAATTCTGTTTCACGATGATGCTCCGTTGAGTCACCTGCGCGATCATCTGCGATCGGGCGAGCCGGTAGAGGTGGAGTACGAGGTGCTCGAAAACGGGACTGCGGTCGCCTACCGGATAGGCGACTGACGGGCGCTGCCCACCTAACGTCAGGAGCTCGTTCGATCCCAGGGGCGATAGGCCACCAATGCGGCAGAGGCGAGAACGATAGCTCCGACCACGGCAAAGGCGGCCACCGCAGCTGTTCCGTGCAGGGAGAGCAGTACTTGGGACAATCCGATGGCAAAAGCAGCAATGACGATCACCGCCGTGGTCGGGGCGCCGATCGCAGCGACCATCTCCTTCATGAACGCGGCAGTGCTGGCCGGGACTGCCTCCCCTTCGAATCCAATGAAGCTGGGACGCGCCAAAGCGTCGACGACGCTGGCCGTCGCCCCGCCGGCGAGGACACCGGCGATGAGGGTGATGATGATCAGACGGAAGACCGACACCGTGACGACGCCTTGCCCGATGTCGGCAGCTGCCCCCAAGCCCGCTCGCAGCGTGGCATAGGCCATCACCGCCGCGGTGATGCCCGCGGTGGGCAGCAGGTAGCGCAGCGGAAAGCGAACCGCCTCCGGGTCGTCCTCGCGTGCGAAGGCGTAGACAATGCCGGAGATGAGCAGGCTGCCCAAGATGGCCAAGATGATGAGGGCGAGGTAGAGGCCACCCGAGCTGATCACGAAGTCTGCCCGGCCCCGTCCCGTCGCCGGATCGAGCAGCACCCCATCGACCGACTCGAGACCGAAGCGGCTCCCGAAAACGGCCATGGCACTGAGCGCCAACAGCGCGCCGGCGGCGGCGCCGTAGACGACTGATCTGACTCGGTGCGGCATGGCGATGCTTCCTATTGCGAATACTGCGGCGGCATTGTAGTTACCGCCACAGCCGCCTCCGGATCGTGCTCATGAGAAACGTCCGCACGCGTCGGGCGAGTAGATGCCGCGTATGAACCCGGTCTCGTCGGCCGACGAGACCGGCCCCCACAGCAACAGGTTGCCGGTATTCGCCGAGCGCAGCTCAAAGATGTTCTCCAGCTCAGGGTGGGCGAGGTACTGGATGTCGAATCCGTCGTAGATCCGCTCCAGTTGGGCGACCGAGTTGCCCAACTGGAGGCCCGACAAGGTCTGCAGGTCGGCGGTGGGAGAATTGAAACCGCCGTAGCTGAGATCCAGCCGATAACCACCCAACGTCTGAGTGCGGTCATCGTCGACGATCACGACCACCACGAACGGCCCCCAGCGCACGATCCGCTCTGTATCGCCCTCACATGCGCCGTACGCCCCGGTTGATATAACGGCGCCGCTGTCCTCGTCCGGCGCGCCCAGCGAGGCGACGAGGCGCCCTACGGAGCGTGGTGCCGACGTTCCCAGGTTGATAGGCCCGATGCTGTCCACGGCCAGAGTCAGATCGGAGATGGGGACCGGCTGGCCGGTGGCGACGAATTCGGGCAGCTCCACTCCGGCCGATGGTGCCGTGGTGGCCGTGGTGCCGCCGGGCTCGGCGGTGGTGTCCACGGGAGGCACGGTCGTGCCCCCGTCACCTGGAGACAGGGAACTGGTCGGCGCGCCGGCGGTGGGATCTTCCTCGTCATCCTGGCCGATCAATTGGAAGGCGGCGATGCTCAGAACCACGAGCAACAGCCCGACGATCAACCCGGTCAGGAGCGGGCTGCGGGGCCGCGTCGCCTGCGGAGCCGCGGGATCCTCGAGAGCCGGAACGCTCTCGGTGCCGGTGAGGTCCATGAGGTCTTCATAGGGGTCGAATAGCTCGAACTCGTTGTCGTACCGGTCGCTCAAGTCTCCCTCAGTTCCTGTCCCGAATGGCCTGTGTCAACTCAGGCACCGGCCCATATTATGCGGATGCCGCCGCATTGGCTGGTTGGCGGTCACTGCGCTTCGGCGGCGAGATCGGGGCGCGCCTCGGCTAGGAGCTCCGAGAATGCCTCGGTGGGTAGCAGCACCCGGGCGCCGCTCTCCGTTGTGAAGTCGCGCACCGGAATCGAGATGCGGGTGATCTCCTTCGGCTCCAGGGAACGTAGGCTCCATGCCAGCGAGATGGCATCTCCCACGCCCAGCTGGTCGTCCAGCGTGAACTCGTTCGTGAGGCTTTCGACGATTGCGGCCAGCTGGCTGGGCGACTCGAAGTTCTTGAGCTTGGCGAACATCGCCAGGATCACGTCTTGCTGCCGATCGTTGCGCGTGAGGTCGCTGACGCCGCGCATCGAGCGCCACTTGCCGTTGACGTGTTCTTCTGTGGAACGGGAGCGGACCCAGGCGAGAACCTGTTCTCCGCCCGCGTTGGTGCAACCCGCTGGCAGATCCAAGAACGACTTCTGATCGCGTACCGGTCGATCGACGCAGATCTCTACACCGCCCACTGCGTCGACGATACGTTCGAATCCATCGAAGTCGAACAGCGCGAAATGGTCGAGCGGAATCCCGGTGAAATCCTCAACCGCCAGCGCGAGCAACGTCGCGCCGTTGACCGAATTGCCGCAGCCGCGCAACATCACGTTGATCCGGCTGAATTTGCTGGTGCACCGATTGGGCAGATACAGGTCCCGAGGAATCGACAGCATCACCGGTTCCTCATTGCCGGAAGAGAACAGCGCAAGGATGATCACGTCGGCGCGCGCCCCGCCTTGGTCGCTGCCGACGATGAGAAACGATCGGAAGACCGCCTCATCGACAGGCGCCGACGTCACTGCGGTTGCGGATTGCTCCGGGATGACCTCGGGTGCCGTGATCCCGGTCGGCGGGATCGGCAATAGGGCCTCGGCCGTGGACGTCGCAAGCTGGTCACGCGCCACGTTCTGCCACGATTCCCAGATCTGATAGGCGTTCCAACCGATGAAAGCGACCGTGGCGATTATCAAGGTGGCCAACCCGCGCCACATTGCCCGGCGCCACAGCGGGGTCTGGTGGGTCAATTGTGCGTTGGCGCGGTTGACAACGAAACCGATGACGGGCGCCCCGGCTTCCTCGAGGTGTCGGGATGCTTCTCTGATTGTCTCCGGCTCGCTCGCGTCGGTGACCACGAGGACCGTTCCGTCGGCGTGTACCGCCAGCGGCTGCGCCGATGTGTTCCACCCAAGCGGCGGGACATCGATCAGGACCAGGTCGGCCCAGTCGGTCAAGCGGTCGACTGCATCGGCTACGGGGTCTGATCCATTGCCCGTCAGCGGCAGATCGCCCTCACCCGCCGGTATGAAGGGCAAACGGCGGTCCGGCGCGATCGCCCAGAGGCGGCTGGCCTCCGCCAGCGTCGACTCGCCGCGCGCCAATTCGGCCAGTCCGGGGCTGGCTCCGGTCCGGCCGTAGCGAGACAAACCGGTCCGAGTGGGATCGCCGTCGACCAGGACGACCCGGCGTCCGGAGCGGGTTGCTGCGGCGGCCAGGTTCAGTGCCGTCCGCGATGTGCCATGCCCCGGCACCGCGCCGGTCACCAACAAGACTTGGCCGTTGGTGCGAGCCTCGAGCTGCAGCGCCGCGGCGGCATAGGCGCCGCCAACAGCAGACTCGGCTGCGGCGAAGGCGGAGCTGGTCGTGTCGTAGGGGATCTGACCCAGCAGCTGTGCCGCCAGCTGGTGGGTCACCGCCCTCCGGCGGATCTGCCATGCCCATGCGGCGAACAGCAGCGCAGTGAGCAAGGCGGAACCGAGCGCGAGCAGCGCGCCAGCTACGTTCGATTCGAAGCTCTGGATGAGCAGAAGGAAAACGAGAAGGCCGGCACCGATGGAGAGCGCGGTCGGGATGACCGCGCGCTGGCGATGGCGCGAGGTGACAGCCAATGGTCCCCTTCTGTAGCTTGCCGGGGCCGTCCGGTCCGCGATGGATGCGGACGCGGGCCGCGCAAGGCGTCCGCCGGGCAATCATAGATGGGGCTCGTGCCTGCAGCGGGCAGGACCGCCGGCTACCGCGGGCGAGGAGGGGCGAGTCAAGCTGGTCGGCGGGGGCCGGTCTCAGCCGAAAGGTCCTCCGTCGCAAGGCCGCGGCGAGTTGATGCTGAGGATCACCGGGTCCGCATCGCTCGACAGCTCCCCCCACAGCAGGGTGCGTAGGTCCGAGGAGCGCTGCACGACATAGAGCTGGGTGCCGTCGTCGGATGGCGTGGTGGCGACCCGTGAGTAGAGCGCCTGGGCCCGGGACAGCGGGTCGCCCAGGCGGAGGCCGGATATCGACTGCAGTGTCTGGGTGGCGTCTTCGGTACCCGCCCCATCATCTCTCCACCGCAATCGGTAACCCACGATGGCCTCGCCGTCAGGGTCCTCCCGCAGGATGATGCTGAGCAATCCGAACTCGAAACCGCGCCCCACATCGTTGGGGCACAGCCCCCAGTTCTCGCCCACGGGGAATCGCGAGTCCGGTTGCCCGAATGTGGCTACCAAGCGCCCGAGCGCCCCGTCGTCGACCGACCCGAAGCGGATCGGGCCGAGCGCAAACGCGCCCAGAGTCAGCTCAGATGTCTCATATGGGGGCTCCACCACGGGCAATGGCGGCAGGGTGGTGGTCGTGCTGGTGGTTGTCGTGGTGGTGGTTGATGTTGTTGTTGATGGCGTGGTCGTCGGTGCCGTCGTCGCAGCCGACGTTGGAGGAGTCGTGGCCGTGATCGGGACCGTGGCCGTCACGATGCCGTCGCCGAGCGTATCGGCATTGCCGGTACCGGTGCCTTCCCAGAGGATCCAGAACGTGGCTGCGTAGATCGCCACTGCAGTCACGGCGAGTGCCACCGGCATCCAGCGTTGGCGCCACCACGGACGGGAGGCACCCATGGGCAGGCGCCGGATTTCCACTTGGTCGAGACGCCCTGCCCGGGCCTCGTCGATGGTCGCATCGATCCAGGGGTTGGCGCAGGTGGGGCAGATGTCGACGTCGACCGGGCGCGGTGTGCCACACCACAGACATAGTGCGGTTGCCCGGGCTTTCTCAGCAACCTCGGGGTCTTCGGCGGTCAGGCCCTGCTCAGGGGCTCGCGACTCATTCACCAGCCGGAGAATACGATGCCGCGTGGTTTGGATCGGGCATTCGCAGCCGGTCGCAGCTCACCTCACTCGGCTGGCCGACCCGCTGCAGTGCCATCCGGGTCGGCTGTCGGGTGGGCGGCGAGCTGTTTCGCCAGCTGAGCGGGTGACGTCACCGGCAATTTACAGACGAAGTCCTCGCAGACGTAGGCGGTGGGCCGCTGGTCGACGGGCGGCCGATTCTTCAGCAGTGGTATCGAGGTGTCTGCGGTTGATCCGACCGCCAACACGTAGCCGGGGCGGTAGGTCTCGAAGAACACCCGGCGGAGCTGGGTCTCCGCGCCCGGCTCAGGGGCGACGATCGCCACCTGCCGCAGCGGACTAACCGACAGGACTGCCAGCAGGTGGCCTACGGCAGTTGGGTGTTGTGCGGCGAGGCGCCCTGCCGCCTGGGCGATGTCCGTAACCCGCGCCGCGATGTCGGCTTCGCCGGTATATGCGAATCGCAACGCCAGCGCCTCGGCAGTCAGCGAGTTGTCGGATGGCGTCGGGTTGTCCATGAAGTTCTTGGGCTGAGCGATCAGGGCCTCCCGGTCACGCCCGGCCGCATGGAATCCACCGCCAGTCTCATCGGCGAAGAGGGCGATCAGGTCGTCGGTGAGAACGCTGGCCTCCCGGAACCACTGAGTGTCGCCGGTTACCTGATACAACTCGAACATGCCGACTGCGGTCGCGGCGTAGTCGTCGCAAAACCCCGGCCCGGACACTCGACCGTCCCGCCAGCTGCGCGCCAGCCGGCGGGCGTCCGCACCGCCCTCGCCGCGTGCCTCGCCGCGAATGAAGCGAGCGATGTCCAGGGCAGCTTCCAGATAGTCGGGCCGATCGAAGGCGGCGGCCGCCGCGGCCAAGGCCCGCAGCGCCAAACCGTTCCACGCAACGACGATCTTGTCATCGATGGCGGGGGGAACTCGGCTGCGCCGCCGCTCCACCAGCAGTGCGTCCGCGGCGCGTCGGCGGGCGGCGAGCTCTGCGGGGCTGAGGTCGAATTCCTCGGCGATGACAGCCAGCGGTCGGGACCTTTCCAAGACGTTGGCTCCCTCGAAGTTGCCGGCGTCGGTGACGCCGTAGATCGCCCGCATCAAGGCGGAGTCGACACCGGTGACCTCATCGAACTCGGCAGCCGTCCAGACGGCGAACTTGCCCTCTTCGCCCTCGCTGTCCGCATCCTGCGCCGAAAAGAGGCCTCCCGATTCGTGGCGCATGTCTCGCAGCAAGTAGTCGAGCGTTTCCGTGGCGATGCGCCGATATCGGGGCTGGCGGGTGATCTGCCATGCGTGGGTGTAGAGCCGCGCCAAGAGTGCGTTGTCGTAGAGCATCTTCTCGAAGTGCGGAACCAACCAGATGGCATCGACCGCATAGCGAGCGAAGCCACCGTAGAGATGGTCGTAAATGCCCCCGGCGGCCATCGCATCGAGCGTCTTGACGAGCATCGCCTGTGCCCGGTGGGCAACCTCGGGCTCTTGCCATCCAGCGGCGACGCGCAGGAGCAGCTCGAGTGTCGGTGCTTGCGGGAATTTGGGAGCGCCGCCGAAGCCACCCCGATCTTGATCGAACCGTTGCTCCAGCTGCGCAATCGAACGCGGCACCAACTCTCGACCGGGCGGGGCGGGCGCCGGCGGGATCTCGGCCTGGATCGCAGCCGTGAGTTTGCCGGCCTGGGAAGTGATCTCGGCGCGCTGCTCCTGCCATGCCGCATTGAGTGCCCGCAGCACCTGCATGAAGGTCGGATGGTGGCCGCGCGGCTCTTTGGGGTAGTAGGTCCCGGCGTAGAACGGCTTGCCGTCTGGGGTCAGGAAGACCGTCATCGGCCATCCGCCGTGACCGGTCATTGCCTGCACCGCGTCCATGTACACCCGGTCGACGTCGGGACGCTCCTCTCGATCGACCTTGACATTGATGAAATGGCGATTCATGTAGGCGGCCGTGGGCTCGTCTTCGAACGATTCATGGGCCATGACGTGACACCAGTGACAAGCGGCGTACCCCACGGAGAGCAGGACCGGCCGGTCGGTGGCGCGGGCAGCGTCAAAAGCTTCGTCGCCCCACTCGTACCAGTCGACCGGGTTGTCCGCGTGTTGCAGCAGGTAAGGGCTAGTTGCGTTGACCAGACGGTTAGGCATGACAACCCGATCCTATGGCATCCCGCAGGGGAAGGCCCCGTCCCTGCTGCCGCAGGCGCCGCATTGGGCGGGTAGAGCTGGCGGTGAACGGCTACGCATTGGCCAGCGCTGGAATCGGGGGTCAGTTGTCGTGCCCCGGGACCAAGCCGGTCGGAGGGGATCGCCGACTGTGGGCTCAGCGGGTGGAGCTTCGCCTACGGCCGCGCAGCGTGGCCGGACCACGCGCGGGGAATAGCAACGACCCATCCCAGGTTGTGGATAACTCGCAAACCCTAAGACGTGGCAAAAAGCTAACGAAGTTCAATCTGGGTCTTCACAAATGAGACCTTGTGTGTGATAGTTAGCCAGACACCCCCTTTGTGATCGTTTTCACAAGGCTGACATGCGATACGTGCCCACCCGTCCACCGGGAGCCGACACCGGAGCTATCGGTCCCGGGCCGTTGTGGTACAGCGGCATGTCAACCAGGTCTTGCTGATTCGACAAGGGGGCGGGCTGACAACTTCTCAA
Source organism: Acidimicrobiia bacterium (assembly GCA_041605955.1). GTDB lineage: Bacteria > Actinomycetota > Acidimicrobiia > Spongiisociales > UBA5794 > JAHEJX01. Next base: position 25,682 of record JBFIXI010000033.1, on the reverse strand, counting down.
AGACCGTTCTGGAGGACGTAAAGCAATGGCGACTGGCGGCAAGACGCGCGACAAAATGCAGAACCGGGCTCTTCGTGAGCGCGAAGAGGCCAAGGAGCGGATTGCCCGCGACACGCTGACGCGTTCTCGCAAGGACCGGGATAGGAGCAAGCTGACCGACGAGCGCGGCCGGCTGACGACCGATCTGGTCAGCCAGTACCTCACGTCCATCGGTGAGTACGAGTTGCTCACCGCCGAGAACGAGGTTGATTACGCCCAGAAGATCGAGGCCGGGCAAGACGCTTCCGAGCGTCTCGAGTCAGGCGACTATCAGGACAAGACCGAGCAGATGCTGCTGCGTCGCAAGGTCCGCCACGGCCAGGAAGCCAAGGACGCCTTCCTGACTGCGAACCTGCGCCTCGTTGTCGCCAACGCTCGCCGCTATGCCAACACGTCCGGTATCGACTTCCTCGACCTCATCCAAGAGGGCAATCTCGGATTGATTCGCGCTGTCGAGAAATTCGATTGGCGCAAGGGCTTCAAGTTCTCGACGTATGCCACCTGGTGGATTCGCCAGGCGATAACTCGCGCCATCGCCGACAAGTCGCGCACCGTGCGGATTCCCGTACACCTCCATGACACGCTGGCTGCGGTGCGGGCTGCTCAGGCGAGCCTCAAAGCGGAGCTGGGCCGCGAGCCCAAGCCGGAGGAGATCGCCGAGGAGGCGGGCGTCAACGTGGACAAGGTCGAGCTGGCGCTGGGGGTGGCCGACACCGTCTCACTCGAGCAACCCGTCGGCGAAGACGGCGCCCAGCTGGGTGACTTCATCGAGGATGAGGACGCAGTCGATCCAGTTCGTGTCACCGAAGAGATGGATATTGCCGATAGCCTGCGCAAGTCCATCGAGCGCCTGCCGAACCGGGAGGGGCGGATCCTCGCCCTGCGCTACGGCTTCTACGACGGCGTGCCGCGGACGCTCGAAGAGATCGGTGACGAGTTCAACCTGACCCGCGAGCGGATTCGGCAGTTGGAGAAGCTCGCGCTATGCCGCCTGCGTCATCCCTCATTCGGGATTCGCGAGCAGGATCTCATCTAGATCAGCCGCTATCGGCCGACACCGGCGCTTGGTGCCGGTTACGCCCTGCACACAAGGCTGCGGCGGCAGTAGTGTCCGTGGTAACGAGCGGAGGTCGCACGGTGCAACTCAGCGGGCTGGTTGGCGGCTCGGCAGAGGTTATCGGCCCTGAGGCCACCCTGCTGGAGGCGGCGACACACATGATCGACTCCGGGGTTGGCTATTTGGGCGTGGTCAGCCGGCGTCAGCTCGTCGGCATTCTCACCGAGCACGATCTCGTCGAGGCGGTGTCGGAGGACATCGACCCTGGGGAGGCGACCGTGGCCGAGTGGATGAGCGAAGCCCCCGACACGGTGCCCTGCGACGTATCGGTGCGCGAAGCAGCTACCTGGTTGCTCGAGGCCGGCTACCACCACCTGCCGGTCATGGAAGGTGGCGAGCTGCTCGGGATCGTCACTGTCAAAGATCTCCTGTGGGCGATGCTCGACACCCAGCCCGCCTAGGGCTTTCCGGCCGCGCCAGGGTCGCCGCCGCTCAGCCGAGGATTTGACTCATTCTGCGGTTCAATGCGTCGAGCACCGCCTTGACCGTGGCAGTCGCCGAGTCGGAGGTCTGGACGAGCGCGCTGCCGACCAGTGGCTCGTTGGAGCCGGCCAATCCCACTTGAGCCATCGCGACACGTGATTCGCCCAGGTCGGTGGTGGCGATGGCGTCGAGCGTCAGCCTGAGCTTGCCGCCCGTGACAGCCTCCACTGCTCGCAGGGTGGCTTCGCCGACGATGCGGGGGCGGGCGCTCACTGAAGCACTTCCGCTCGACTCTCCCGAGTACTCGGCATCGTGGTAGGTCAGCGTGATGGTGGCCTGGGCGATGCCATCCTTGCTGGTTTCCTGGATTCCGACGATGGCGGCACGCTCCGGCCGGGCACCCATCGATTCACTGGATTCGGTTCCCTCGCTCATGGGCGGCACGATAATCGGAGTGGCTGGCTCAGCTGGGGATCCAAATCAACGCCACTTCCTCGACGAGGATGTCCGACTTCTCGAGGCCAATCTCGATCTCCTCGACATCGGCGCCGATGTCCTCCCAGCGATCGTTGATCTCTTCGAGCTCTTCGCGCAGCTCCTCGTCCAGCTCGATTATCTCCTCGGAGATGTCGCCAATCTTGCCTTCGGCAGTACGCAGGCGCTGCTCCTTGGAGCGGCGGGCGGCGCGCCGGCGCGACGAGCCGGTGATGGAGCGGGTGCTACCTCGCCCGGTCAGGATGCCGATGAGCGCTCCGGCCTGGTCGAGCATGTCGCTCTGTCGGGAGCCTTCGATGTCGACCCGAATCTCCTCGGCACGGCGCTCGGCCGCTTCGAGCTTGTCCTGCGCCTTGCGCAGCTTCGTCTCGTACTTGTCTCGCAGCGCAGCCGTCTCTGCATCGGCGCGCTCTTGCGCAGCCAGGTCGGCCCGTTTCCGAAACTCCTCCTCCGTCTCGCCGACCCGCGAATAGAGCTTGAGCTTGGGATTGCGCAACACCGTGATGTTGCGCTGCCGATAGAGGTAGTCCTTGATCGCGCTGGTGGCGCGGGTGAAGTAGGTCTTGGTGTTGATAGGGGCGTCGGTGAGCTCGTAGGTGGCCCCGGCCACAGGCTCGGCCACGAGGTCGCGATCGTCGTAGTCGACCGCTCGCGCCACGTCGGCATCGAAGAGCTCCTGGAGCGGAGTGAAGACTGCCTCCCACTCCTCCCGGTGGTTGACTTTGGCGGCGGTATCGTCGAAGACGAGCTGGACTCGGGCCGCCAGCCCCGGCCGATAGTGGTTCGAGGTGGGCAGTCCGTCGACTGCTACCAACCACGGTGCGGCCGGGTCGACGTGGTATACGGCCACTCCGCTGGCGATCGTGGGCATGACCGGCGTGGCTGTCTCGCTCAGCTCGTCTTCGGGCGCGGCCACCGCCGGGGTCGCCTCGGCAGTTCCACTGGCTGCCGCCGGCGCCGTCGCTCGCTCCGCTTCCAGCGCCACTACTCCCTCCATCAGCCTCTCCACCTGCTGGCGCGTCAGCGGTCCTGCCAAATAGGACAGGGCCCATCTGGTGGTGAACAGGCCGGGCTGGTCGGCATGAGTGTTGTGCAGCAAGAACTGGCGTGAATCGAGTCGCGAGATGGCTGTGTCCAGGTCTTTGATGTCGGTGTCACCACGCGCCGACGCCAAGGCCTCCAGGATCCGTGCCTTGTCGCGCTCGGTCTGCAAGCGTCCGATGCACCACGTGCCTGCGTTCGACATCGCCTTGTAGTCGAGGTCGACGGGGTTCTGGGTCGACAGCAGCATCCCGACCCCGAAGGCTCGAGCCTGCTTGAGCATGGTGAGGATCGGTTTCTTCGCCGGCGGTGACGCACTCGGTGGCACGAAACCGAACACCTCGTCCATATAGACCAGGGCGCGCAAGTCGCCCGTCCCCGGTTGGGTGCGCATCCAAGTGACCACCTTCGACAAGATCAAGGTGACGATGAACTGCCGCTCGTCGTCCGACAGGTGTGCCAGGTACAGAATCGATGCCTGCGGCTTGCCGGCCGAATCCCAGAGCATGGAGCCGATATCGAGGGAGGCACCCTCCATCCACGAAGCGAACGAAGGCGAGGCGACCAAGCCGTTGAGCTTCATGGCCAGCGCCATACGTTCCTTTTCGGGGAAGAACGAGTCGACCTCGAACACGCCGAGCTTGCGCAGCGGGGGCCGCTGCACCTGGCCGAGCAAGGTGGCCAAGTCGAGGTCGATGCCCTGCCGCCATGAGTGCTCGATGAGATTCGACAAGAGAATATGGGCCGGCGACGAGATCGGATCGGCATCCTCACCGATGAGGCCCAGCAGGCCCGAGACGAAACCCTGAATCTCATCACGCAGCGTCTCCGCGTCGCTGTCCCAGCTGAGGTCCGGCGCCGCCAGGGAGCCGACGATGTTGACTCCGATCCCCGCACTCGAACCCGGCGTGTAGACCCGGAATCCGGCCGCATCCTTGAGCGCTGCGATCCTGGATCCGTCCTGGTCCCACCACCCGAGGCCCTTCTCCCACAGGGCCGCCTTCTCGGCGGCGAGCTCCTGGCGGGTCTTGCCCTCCTTGCGGGCTTCCCCTTCATCGACCCAGGGCTCGAAGTCGGCCGGGAGCAGGTCGGGAAACGTCAGCAAGAGGTTGGTCATGTCGCCCTTGGGGTCGATGATCAACGTAGGAATGCCGCTGAGTAGCGCCTCTTCGAGAAAGATGATGCCCAGGCCGGTCTTGCCCGAGCCGGTCATCCCCACGATGACGCCGTGGGTGGTCAGATCGGCGGGGTCGTAGTCGATGAGCTCGGAGGTGCGTTCACCATCGGCATCGATCGCCCCGCCTAAGTAGAAGCCTTGGGTTGTCATGGATTTGCGGTCCTCGCTACGTCGTCCACTCGGCCGGAGTGTAGAGGGTGACCCCGGAATGCCTGGTCCTGGCCCTATGCCAGGAACTATCGTGGCGCCAACGGGTCATAAGGACAGCAGAAGGGCAGAGAAGGGAGACCCCTTGAGTTTCTTAGACCGGCTCGAAGAGAGCTTCAACGACATAGGCGCCGCCGTCGGCGATTGGGCGGTGAAGATCGCCATTGCGCTAATTGTCCTCATCATTGGGCGATGGATCGTCAACTTGATCAAGAAGTGGGTGGTGCGTCTGCTCGAGACGGACGCAGCCAAGACCGTGTTCGACAAGGCGGGTGTCACTGGCGCGCTGGCTCCGTCGGGGCGCAGTCCGGCCGGCCTGGTCGGAGCAGTGCTCGGGGCCGTGCTCATGGTCGTGCTGTGGCTGATCATCGCCAACATCCTCGAGGTAGATCCCTTGGTCGATCTCTTGGAGCGCCTGATCGCAGTGCTGCCACTGATCCTCGTGGCGGTCGTGCTCGTGGTTGTGGCTGCCGCAGTCGGCAGCTTCGTCGCCGATCTGGTGAGGCCTTTCGCCGAGCAGCGCCAGGTGGCCTGGCTACCGACGGCGGTGCGAATCCTCGTGCTGCTCTTCGGTGTGCTGGCGGCGCTGGATCTGCTCGAGATTCGGTTCGCCGAGGACATCGTCAAGATCGTCACGGCTGCGCTTGGGATCGCTTTCGCCGTCGCCTTCGGTATCGGCGGCATCGACACCGCCAAGAAATGGTGGGCCAAGTACATGTCTCCCCGGCCGTGACCTGACCGACAACGAGAGCAACCCGAAGGGGGGCGGCAGGGCCGCCCCCCTTCTCTCGTGGTCGCGGACCGCCCCGCTTGGGTGATGTTCCCGATTTGTTGAGGCAGGCGTAATGAACCGGGGCAGGCGCGGTGCTCAAGGCGACGATCCGGCGCTAGCTGCCAGGCGGTGCGCCCGGAGCGGTGGCTTCCAGCCGGCATCGACAACGATGATGAGGGAGCGGGTCTACGGCCCGCCCCCTCTCAAGGCCCTTCGGTGCCTCCAACCGAGCTGAGGTGGCCCAGGACGGCGGCGACGGCGTCATCGACCGACGCCACGCGGGTGACCAGCTCGGGCAACCCGCCGACGGAGGCGGCGACATGCCTCAACAGGTCCTCCCACTGCCGTCCGACGGCGATCACGGGGCGGGGCCGCTGGTGTGCCAGCGCCTCGATATACGATACGTTCCAGGCAACCATCAGCTCGGTGAAGGTGCCCAGGCTCCCCGGCAGAGCGATCGTGGCCACCGATGAATCGATGAGCTCGGCGAGGCGGAGGGGCAGCGTCGGCTGCGGCGCTTCACGGTGGGCCCACGCGTTGGCTCCCTCGCGGCGCGGAAACAGCTCTGGTGCGGTGGCAGCAATCACAGTGCCGCCGGCCTCGGCGGCGCCGCGCGACACGGCCTCCATCAGTCCGCCATAACCGCCCGTGGCGACGCGGCAGCCCGCCTCGGCGAGCAGCCGACCGCACCGGACCCCCGCCATGTAGTCGGGATCACCCGGCTGAGCTCGGGAAGAACCAAACACCGCCACCATCGGGGTTTGCCTCGGAGCAGAGGGCTCACTCATCGCTGCCGAAGGTAGCCGATTGCGGCGCGCCAGGCGGCATCAGTAAGTCTTGACTCGGTCTTCCTGACGCTCGATCACGATGCCAACTGCTTTGACGGCGCTCAGGAGTGAGGCGGCGAGCAGCCCGTAGCCGATCATGCTCCAGGCGTTGGCGTCGATGGCCGCCTCGAATGAGTCCGCGCTGCGGAACAAGCCGGCATAGACGATTACCACGAAAGCCACCACCACGAGGATCGTGAAGGCGACGTTCCACCACTCGGGGCGCCCCCGCTGCCAATCCTCACCACCCCTCCGGTCGACGTCCGCACCCTTCCAGGCATTGTCGAAGTGCCTGTGAAGCGCCCACACGTTGCCGATTGGGATCAGCCACATCCACATGGCAGTTTCGGGCACGAATCTATTGAACATGGCGATGTTGTTCTGGACCCGCCGCGCCCAGTACACCAGGAGGGCATAGCCGCCGAGCACGCTCAGCACCAGCAGCGGGCGCAGCCACGTGTTGATCAGGGACTCGGCGGACTCCACCCGTACGAGACCCTCGCCGCTGGTGGCGTACGAGTCGAGCCGGTTGTTGAGTAGCGTCAGCGCCAAGATCATTGCCACGGCAACGCCGGTCGCCGCGAGCAGCACGAGCTGGGTTCCCTGTCCGAGCAGGCCCGGATTCTCGAAGCGACGACCGTCTATGGGGTGCAGCTCAGCGGCCGGCTCGACCGCCCGGGGGGCTTCCTCCGCAGTCGCGGATTCCGGCTCCCTGACGTCGGCGGCCGCAGTGCTCTCTGTCATCCCGATGGGGCGTGGGATCGCAGGAGACGCCGAGTCGCGCTCACCGCTGATGGGCTGCGGTATCTCCGCCAGAATCTGGCGCTCGTCCCGTGTTGAGGGGATCACCACGGCAGGGCCTTCATCTGCGGTACCGGCGGTTGGTGTGATCTCCGGCGGCTCCGGCGCCACGAGCGCTTCGTCTGCTGGGGTCTCGACTTCGATGACCGTGTCGTCCTCTAAGGGAATCACCGGCTCGGTGGCCGCAGGCATTGCAATAACGTCCGGTTCGGGCAGGATGGGGCTCCGGGGAGCCTGCTCGAAGGGCTCCGGCGGCGGCGGTGGAGGAGGAGATGCCAGGAAGTCGATGTCGCGCGCCGGAGGAGCCGGTTCGGTGGTTGCGACTGCCTCGGTGGACTCGGCGGAGCTGACGATCTCGTCGAAGGCGATGCCCGACTCTCTTACAGCGAACTCACCATCCGGCTGCTGCGGCGCGACGGTTTCGGCCGATTCAGGAATCTCGGCAGCGATGCCGCTTTCTGTTGGTGATAGCTCAGCCGGGAGGACAGTGGGCTCGAGCGAGGCTGGCTCTGCCTCACCGATCGCAGCGGCTTCGACCGGTGCGGGCGCCTCGTCGATAGCCATTCCGCCCCCTGTGATGGGAGCAGCAGCCTCGGTTGACAAGCCGCAGTTGAAACAGAATCGCCAGCCGTCAGCCAGTGGGCTGGCGCAATCGGCACAGTGAGCGACTGTGGGCTGCTCGTCGAGTCGCTCGAGAGCTGTTCCACAGCGCCGACAGAAACGCCAGTTGGGCTCGGTCTCAGTGCCGCAATGAACGCAGTTGTGGACTTCCAAGGCGACCTCAACGATACCCGGGATGGCACAAATAGCCGGTAAACCCGGCAGCACGCAGTGGGACCAGCCGGCCGCCGGCGGCAGCCTGCACCATGGGCAGCACGGAAAGCCAGAAGAACGGCGCGCCCTCCATGTACCATCGCGCCATGACATGGCGTACCCGGCGCATGATGCGTCGCTCCAAGCCGCGAGTATCGGAATCGGCCAGCCTGCGCAGTGTCATCAACGTTCTATGGACGGCGGTGGGGGCGGTGTTGGTGATCCTGCTGGCAGTGGGGCTGGTGCTGTATCTACCGGGAACCAATGCCATCGACGCACCGGTCGTGACCGTACCGTGACGCGCCCCTCGAGAGAGGGGCGATGGAAGGGACGAGAGTCGCGAGGCAGATCCCTGCGGATCGCGTTCTGTGACACTCGTAGTTTGAAACGTCGGCAAGTTCAATGGGGTTCCCGGGAGATCGTGGGTTCAGCTTTCGTCTGAATGGCTCTGGTCTTCGACATGGGGATGGTGTCCGGACGCATCCGCCGGAGCGTCGACAGAGTGGTCGCTCGGGTGGGCGCCGTCCGCCGCCGTTGCGACGTCCCCATCCCGCACACACACCAGCCGAACGTCTTCGGTTGCCGCACTCTGTGGGCTCACACCTTCCCCGAGGCGGAATTCGAGGTGCCCATCGTCGCAGCCGCGTCGTACGACTTCATCTCGCCAGTAGACCCGCAGCTTCAGCGACACGTCGAGCCCTTCCCCGCCAGGGATGTCGTTGACTCCGGTGGCGGCCGCCTCCTCGGCGACCAGATCATCGATGGTGGGAAGCGGCTTGGCGGGTTCGAGGGTGGCCACGAAGCGTTGTTGACGGCGGCTAATGCGCGTCTGGCGCGGCGGGGCTTCCTCTGAGGCGTTCTCACGCATCTTGTCCCTGGTCCGCTTGTTGAGAAAGACCATCGTTCCAACCGCGATGACGACGAATATGGCGAATGCGGTCAACGCCTCGGCCATGCCTCTCAGCTCCTCCTAAACGTTCCGGCGTATCTCGATTATGTGGAGGGCGCCCGGTCCGGCCACATGCACGGCAACCGTTCTTCCTGCGGGGATCGCAGCACCACTCGCCGTTATATCGACAGTTCGACCGGCGACCTCAACCTTTCCAGAGCCGGCTGCAGCCACCCAGATCCGGTCGTGGTCGGACGGGCGCAGCCGCACCGGCTCGGCTACCCCCGGCTCGACCGTGATGCGACCCACCGTGTACTCGCCGTGTGACGTCAGCGTCTCCGCGGTACCCCAGGGCTCGGCCGACTTGCCGTGGCGCTGCGCCTCCTTACGGTTGAGCGATTTGAGCAGCTCAACCATCTCCTTGACGTCTTGGGAACGCTCTCGGGGAGCCACCATGACTGCATCTGGGGTCTCGACGACGACCAGGTTGTCGACCCCGATAGCAGCCAGGAGCCGGCTTTCCGATCTCAGGTAGGAGCCCGTCACGTCGACCGCAGCGACGTCGCCTACGAAGACGTTTCCGCCCTCGGCAGCTGTGATCTCCCAAAGCGCCGCCCATGAGCCGATGTCCGACCAGCCGGCATCGAGCGGGACCACTACCGCCGAGTCGGTGCGCTCCATGACCGCGTAGTCGATCGAATCGCTGGGCGAGGCCTGGAAGCTGGCCGTGTCGAGGGCGACGCCGTTGTGATGGCCTGCTTCATCAACGGCGGCGCGCACTGCCGTGAGGATCTCGGGGGCGAAGCGTTCCAGCTCCTCCAGGTAGCGAGCCACCGAAAAGAGAAACATCCCTGAGTTCCATAGGTAGTTGCCGGACGCTACGTAGGCCTCCGCGGTCTCCAGGTCGGGCTTTTCGACGAAGCGGGCCACTTGGAAGACATCTTCGGTCACCGGATCGCCGACTTCGATGTAGCCGTAGCCGGTTTCGGGATAGGTGGGGACGATGCCGAAGGTCGCCAATCGCCCCTGCCGACTGGGCTTGGCTGCGGCGGCTACCGCCCGGTGGAACGCGGGCTCGTCCTGCAGCACGTGGTCGGCAGGCAGCAGCAGCATCAAAGCCTGGGGATTGCGCTCAGCAATGACGATCGCGGCGGCTGCGGCGGCCGGCGCAGTGTTGCGGCCGACCGGCTCGAGGATCACGTTGTCCGGCTTGAATCCGGCGTCGAACAGCTCCCGGGCCACGAGGTGGTGGTGGGCGACGTTGCAAACGACCCAGGGATCGACCGTCTCGGGGATCCCCTCCACGCGATCGAAGGTAGCGCGCAGCATGGTGCGATCGTCGACTATTGCGAGCAGCTGCTTGGGCTGCTCGGGGCGGGACAGCGGCCACAGACGGGTGCCGCTGCCGCCCGACAGAATCACCGGGACGATCAACTTGGCTCCAGTATTGGGAAGGAATGTAGAGGGATGGGCCGACCGGAGCGACCCGGGGGAGTGGCAAACGCCGATGGCGAGATCATAAGTCCAAGGCCACGTCGAGGCGCGGCGCCGAGTGCGTCAACGCTCCCATCGATATGACGTCAACTCCGCTGGCGGCCACCGCGGCCAGTGTCTCGAGGGTGATTCCTCCCGAGGCCTCGGCGATGGCGCGTCCTCCGATCAGCTCGGTTGCCTTCGTCAGCTCGGACGGCGTCATATTGTCCAGCAGGATGACATCGCATCCGGCGTCGAGCGCGGCGGGAATCTGATCGATTCGATCCACTTCGACCTCGATCTTCACCATGTGGCCCACGCTTGCCTTGACCGCGGCAATGGCGGCTGCGATCGATCCGGCAGCTGCAACGTGATTGTCTTTGATCATGATGGCGTCGTACAAACCGAAGCGATGGTTCGATCCGCCCCCGCAGCGGACTGCGTACTTCTCGAAGGCGCGTAGCCCAGGAGTCGTCTTTCTCGTGTCGGCCAGCTGCGCTCGGGTGCCGGCAAGCCGGGCGACGGCGTCACGGGTCGCCGTGGCTATCCCTGAGAGGTGGCCGAGCAGATTGAGGCACGTGCGCTCCCCGGCAAGTATCGCCCGGGTGGGCCCGGCAATCTCAGCCAGGGTGTCGCCTGCGGTTGCATCGTCGCCGTCGGTGACCAGGATCGTTGTCGTCACTGCCGCATCGAGCAGCGCGAACACCTCCAGCGCCATTCCCAGTCCGGCAATCCTCCCCGGCTGGCGGGCCACGACCCGACCCGCCGTGACATCCGTTGCGGTGAATATCGCGGCGCTGGTTTGATCCCCGGCGATGGCGAGGTCCTCGGCCAGCGCCTGTTCGAGCAGGCGAACGATGAGATGGCGGGGAGGTGCGGTCGGCGCAGTCATCAGCCTCCATTCAAGTGGGCGTTCCGAGCCGACGTCGGTACGACGTCTGCGGCGTCGCCTCATCAGCGGCGATCGATTGGCAGCCGAGCGGGGCAACGTTGCCCAGTTTCGCCTCGATTGCTTCCTGGACTCTATTCGGTCGGGGTCGAGTGCCTGGATCCGGTGGGCCGCTGAGGGATCTGGGCGATCTGCGAGGGCGGCGTCGCGGACGCCTAGCTAATCGGCAACGGCGAGGATGGAGGACGCGACGCCCGGATATGGTGCCGCTCGGCGGTGGCTCGAGCGTGATCGCGTGCCCGACAGGCGTTGTCGGCGCCGATGCTTCACCCCGCTGAACGGGGCCACGCCGGACGGTCCCTTTCCGGCCGGCTGAGCGTGCGGTAGCTTGGCTGCGTGGAGGTCACCTATGAGGTCGCCGAGCTCGCCGCCCACATCACTCGGGTGCTCAGCCGGGCGTTCCCTGACGAGATCTGGGTGAAGGGCCAGATCCGTAACCTCAGCCGTGCGCCGAGCGGGCACGTCTACTTCTCGCTGATCGACGCCGCCGCGGCCGGCGACGCGGCAGCCGCCCAGCTGCCGGTGACTCTATTCGCCTCCGACAAGGAGGCAGTCAACCGGGCACTGATCCGCGCCGGTGCAGGGCGGATGGACGACGGCGTGGAGGTCCGAATCCGCGGCCAAGTCCAGCACTTCTCGGCGCGGGGAGTCGTCCAGCTGCGGATGACCTGGATCGACACCGACTTCACGCTCGGCCGGCTGGCCGCGGCGCGAGCCGCGCTGCTGCGGCGCCTCAAAGCCGCCGGCCATCTCGAGCGCAACCGAGCCCTTCCCATGCCGCTGCTGCCGCTGTCGGTGGGGCTCGTGACCTCTGTCGGCAGCGCGGCTCACGCCGACTTCATGGAGACGCTGCGCGCCTCAGGCTGGGCGTTTCGGGTCGTCGAGGTGGATACTCGGGTCCAGGGAACTGAGGCGCCGGATGCCATCGTCCGCTCAATCGTGGCGCTCCAGGGGCGGGTCGACGTAATCGCAGTCGTGCGGGGTGGTGGATCGGCGCTCGATCTGGCCGCATTCGACGCCGAATCGGTCGCGGTCGCCATCGCCACCAGCGGCTTGCCAATTGTCACCGGAATCGGTCACGAGGTGGACTCCCCGGTGGCTGGAGAGGTAGCCAGCGTGGCCGCCAAGACGCCTACGGCGGCGGCCCAGTATCTGGTGGACCGAGTGGCTGCCGCCGCGCAGCGTCTCGATATCACGGTGTCCTCGCTAGAGGATCAGGCAAGGCGGCGCCTCCGGCGTGCCGCCTCGGAGCTCGATCGTCGGGCCGCCGGAGGCGCCCATATCGCCCGGCTCCGCATCCGAGCCTCCGCAGCCGTTCTCAGCCGGTCGGCCGGTCATCTCGCCGGCGCAGTCGACCACCTCGTGCGCCGTCGTCGTGAGTCTGTCAACGAGGCCGCCGGCCGTGTTCCCCCGGCAGCACATCGCCTGATGACCGGGGCGATGCGCGATTTGGAGGCAGCGGAGTCGCGCGTCTACAGCCTGGATCCGCGCCGTCTTCTGGCGCGCGGCTGGTCGGTCACCCGCGACGCAGCGGGCACGATCGTCCGCTCCGTCGGGAATGCGCCGCCGGGGGAGCAGCTGCGAACTACGGTGGCGGACGGCCAGATTCTCAGCAGGGTCGAGGAGCCGCAGTGACATTCTCTCAGCAACCCGAGAGCTACGCCGCCGCCGTTGCGGAGCTCGACGCGATCTTGGCGGCTCTCGAGCGCGACGAGGTAGACGTTGATGAGCTGTCGCAGAAGGTGGGGCGCGCCGTCGCCCTGGTCCAGTTCTGTCGGGAGCGGTTGGCGGCCGCGGAGATCGAGGTAGAGCGGGTGGTCGCCGAGCTGGCGACCGGCCCGGACGGGGATCTTTAGCGAGAAGCTGCGGGCAGGGTCGATCGGACCGCGGCGGCGACGTCGCGCACTGTCGCCGACCGGATCGTCATGGTGGCGTTTTCGGAGCCGATCGACACCAGGACGTGGCCATGCTCACCACAGTCCATGCCGGAGGCCTCGGCGTTCTGGGAGCCCCTGCTCGTCGTCCAGACCGAGTGAATGCGCCAGCTGGCGATGCGGCCGGCCAGCAGCGCAACCACCTCGGCGGCTTCGGTCGTCGCGTCATCGAGAGCGGCAACGGCACCTGGGCGATCTCCCTCGTAGAGCTTCGCTTCGGCGGCGAACAGGGCGGCGGGGTCGATGCGATGTTCAAACGGGACGGCGACGGGTCGGGGCCAAAGGTGGATCATCTGAAAGATGTGGATGGGAAGCATGGCGGCATCGATGAGCTTGAGCTCGAAAAGGTTGCGATCGACTCGGGTGCCGAGCACCGCCCCCTGCGGGGTTGCCCAGATGGTGGATGCTGCAATCGTTCCCACCCGCATCCGCTCCACGCTGACGACGAGCCCCGGAGAGGCGATCAGCTCCAACATGGCATCGACCATGGGGTGCAGGGCCCCATCCTGCAGGACGGTGGCTTCTTCGAGCCTCGCCAGGATGGTGCTGGTCTTCTCGTCGGCACCGACCGCTCCCGTGGTCTTCAGCTGGAGCAGCAGCGGGACGCAGCGGCGATCGATTCGAATCGTCTCCGCTCCGGTGTTCACGGCAGCAGTCATATTCCTCCTAGAAGTCGAAGCCGAGCACTTTCTTGCCGAAATCCGCCGCCCCTTCGAGGAAGGTCGCCCCGGCGTCGACCAGCTCGTCGCCGATGTCGGTGAGATCTTCGACCCGGTCCCCGGCCCAGTCGTGGGCATCTTCGAGACGGTTGCCCACCCAGGCTGTGGTCTCGTCCCACGTCCGGTGGGACCAATCCCAGGCGTCTGTGATCAACTCGTTGCTTTCTCGGTACATCCACTGGGAGGCCTGCTCGACGTCGTCGTAGACGTCACCCCAGAACTCCGTGATCTCGTCCCAGTGGTCAACAACCTCCGCACCGACCCAGACGACTCCGGCGGCAATCACGATGGCCCCCGTCACTGGGGTGGGGGCCATGAGGAACACGGTGGTCGATGTGCTGAACCCGAACCGGGCCCAATCGGCCACATAGCCGGCGCCTTCCCTTTCGAACGCATCGACCGGGTGTCCCTGGTTCCAAATGACGACGCCGTCGCCGACCGCGCTGGCCAGGCTGAGACCGATCGATGCCCGTCGACCCAGTGCCTGAACCCCGGGGTTGTTGACCCACTGGAAGTAGCGGGTGTTTGCCAAGTGTCGCGAACCAAACCCGTTGGCGATGGTCGGCGTGAGCAGCTCGCCCGCGATGATGGGGTTGGTTCCCGCCAGGTATTGCCGAACCCGGTTCATCCACAGGTTGCCGAAGATCCATCGCCCCAGCGGGAAGGTGTCGTCGACGCGCCCGTTCCAAACCCCGAGGGCGCCGCGTACCCATTCCTCGATCTCCTCCCACGGCAGCCCGGCTTCGGTGGGCGGTGAGTCGGGTGGGCCGAGGGGGAATCCGGGCAAATAGGGCCCCGGCCAAGGCACCGGTCCGGGCACGGGGTGCCAGCCGCCGCTGGTAGGAGGGGTTCCCGCCGTAACCACGTTCTGAGCGGCGATCATCGCGGCCAGGCGCCCCCGCATGTCGTCGCCACTGATCCGAGCCCAGCGGGCGATTCCGGACAAGTTGGGACCCACACCGTCGGCTTGCGACCAGCGCGAGTGGCGGGTGAGCCGCTCGTACGCTCTGCCCGCTTGGGTGTCGATGTCCGTGGCGGCCCATTCGAGGCGAAGGACGAGCTCGCCGAGCGCCGCCGGGTCGATCCCGCAGAACCCGCCGCTCATGGGACCCAGCTTTCAGATCCAGTGATTGGAGGCGGACCGGGCAGGAGGTCGGCGACCACGGGGCCGCTGCTGTGATCAACGATCCGCAGCACGTATTGGAGAGTCGCCGCGGCGCCGGCTGGCTCCTGCGCGACGACGGTCACCAGCACGGCACCCGTCCCGTAGCGGCCCAACGCCGTGATGGAGAAGCCCGTGTACGGCGCGGGGACAATCGGGGTGATAAGGGCCTCCGGGGCTACGTAGCGACCCAGATCGCGTTGGCCTGTGAGTAGAGCTTCGAGAAAGTCGCCTACCAGCGCCGCCTCCTGGTCGGTGGTTGCCCCTCCCGGCTCTTGCAGCGATCGGGGCGCCGCCTGACGTGGAGCCGGGCCGGCCACGCGCGCCGGGAGGGCCGCGGCCACGTAGCGGCCCCCGTCGTCGACGACCGCCACCCGATAGTGCTGCAGCCCGGAGGCCTCGTATCCATCTGCGGCGAGGGTGAGGACGTCGGCGGCGACGAGCACGCTCCAATAGTCGGGGCCGACAGGGGCGGCTTCCAGCGTGTTGGCACGGGTCACGTAGCGCATCGCCGGCGTCATCTCATCCATCTCCGGGGAGGCCGGCAAGAAACGAGCGAGATCGTCGGCGGAGCCCGTCAGGAAGGCCGCCACGTACATCTCGGCGAATCCGCCGACTCCCGCAGGAACGGCGCCGGCGGCGGCCGCCGCCGCCGGCCCCGTCGAACGATCTTCCGCCGACTCGCCAGACGCCCTCCAGAACCAATAGGCACCTCCGGCGGATGCCACGACCAACGCGCCTATCAGGACCCACCACAGCCGGCGGGCTTGCCGGCGGCTCGGGGCGGGTGGGGGAGCCGGAACCGGTCGCAGCCGGAGCTCAGCGGCCGGCTCGAGAAAGTCGTCCAGGTCCGCGACCGGGCGCCCCATTGCGGAGTTCACGGACGCTCTCCGAGCACGACTTCCGGGAGCACGATCTGCTCTCCCGGGAATATGAGGTTGGGGTCGCCCGATCGCAACGTTGGGGTATTGACCTCCATGACTTGCCGCCAGTAAACGGCGATGGCGGCGGCGTCGAACTCCCGATCGGGGAACGAGGCTCGCAGATGGCCGCACGAGATGCTCCACAGGTTGTCGCCGGACACCACCTCGTATGCGGATTCATTGATGACGACGTCGCCGACCCGGCCCGCCGGGGCCGGCGTATAGCCGGCGTCGCCTACTCCGGGCGGCACGATGACCGTCGGTTCGGAATCGGCGGGGCTCATCGAGGGGACATTGACCGGGGTTGGCACCCCTCGTTCGGAGATCTGGAAGATCACCGGCTCGGTTGAGGGAGGCGCGGGCACGCCGACGCCGTCGCTGGCCACCGCCGGCGCCAGCGGTGACACCAGGGCCGCGGTGGTGACCGTCACTGCGATCGTCCGGTCGATGATTCGCCGGATCGGCGGCAGAGTTGCCCAGGCGGCGGCGCGGACCACGCGCGGGACCCGACTCAGCCGAGCCAAGGTGTAGAGCCCAGTCGAAGCTGCGATCCAATACGAGAGCACGAGGGCGATCGAGCGGATGACCGCGGCCACGACGTCTTCGCGGCTTGCCACCTCCAGCCAAGTCGGGATGTCGCCCCAGGGGATGGTCATCCAGCGTTGCGAGCCGAGCTGATGCAGCAGCACGATCGCGCCGATTTCGAAGGCGACCAGCCCGAGCAGGGCCGCGCCTCTGGTGATCGAGGCTTTGGTGATCGGATGCTGGGTCTGTGTTCTGCTGAGCATCGCCGGCATAGCATACAAAGTACAAATTACGCTTGTCAAGCTCTAATACATTGAAATAACTCTTGACAATCGTTAAATACCATAGCAGGGTACCGGCTAGTGGAGGCGCTGGATCCTCCCCGATAGAAAGGAAGCCGAATGACGAGCGGAATGTTTGGCGCCAACCTGGCAGACCTGGACGCGCTCAAGGGCTTGTTCGAGAACAAGGCGAGCGAGGTCAACCAGTTGACGAATACGCTGAACGGCCGGGTACAGCCGGGGGCGACCGCGTGGCAAGGACCGGGGGCGGACAAGTTCCGCAGCGCCTGGTCCACGGACTTTCAACCGGCCATGGTCAAGCTGGAGAGCGCCCTGACCGAAGCCGCCGTGGCGGTGGGCAAGTACCGGCAGAACATCGAAGCCGCCACCCGCTGATCCGAGGCGACCCGGGGCGACACGATGACTCCTCATGAGATGCGACAGCAGGCCTACCGCAACCGCACCGAGGCCAATGTCCTCGAAGAGTCGGCGGCCATCCTGCGGTCGGTCGCCTCGTCGCTGCGCGGCATCCTGTCCGGCATAGCCGGCATGTCTCGCATGGTCTGGCAGGGCCCGGCGGCGACCCGTTTCGAAGAAGAGGCAGAGGCGCAGGGCCGCCGCCTCGATCAACAGGCGGACGAGATCGCTGGGGAGGCTGCCGGGTTGGATAGCAAGGCAGCCTCCCTGCGATCCGACGCCAACTGGCTATTGACCGAGGCGGATCGAATCGAGGCCCAACAGGCCGCCGCTGCGGCCGCCCCGGTCGGTACGCCGCCGGGTATGGCGTAGCCGGCGCCGGCCCATGGGCTCCCCCTGGCACAGCCAACTCGTCGTCGCGATGGATGGCGGCGAATTCGAGGTCTCGGTGACCGCCGCCGACTGCGCCATGCCGATTGGCCGGTTCCTCCACGCCGTCACCGGCACCGAGCCGAGACACGTCACCGTCGAAGGCTTTCCGATCGACAACGATTCGTCGATAGCCGAGGCGGGGCTGCGCAGAGGCAGCCGGGTCGCCATCGGTGACCGCCCATCAGGAGAGCCGGTGGTGTCCCTGGTGGGGCTCTCGGGGAGCGAGGCCGGCACAGTGCGGCGCTTACCTCCCGGAGCCCACCTCGTGGCACCCGAGGAGCAGAGCAGTTCCGGCGACGTCGGCGTACAGGTGCGTGGCACACAGGGGGGAGCCGCGTGTCTGTACGTCGACGTGGACGGAACCGCCCACCTCGACCCGCGCCGGCAAGAGGTCACGGTCGACGGGGAGCGCATCCGCGAGGTGACTTCGCTCACCGGAGGCCCTCAGCTGCGCGTCGCGGGCCGCTCCTACGCCGTGGGGCCGGTCCAGCCCCGAGCCGGGCGGCTGGGCACCGTGGCATTCAACCGGCCCCCGCGCGCCGAGTATCCGGTGAGCCTTCCTGCGCTGGTGGCGCCCGCCGCCCCTCCTTCGGCGCAGCAGCCGATGCGATTCGGCTGGGGAGCTCTGGTGATCCCCATTCTGATTGGGGGCCTGATGGCATTTCTGTGGAGCCCGATGATGGCCATCTTCGCGGTCTTCAGCCCGGCCATGATGCTGGCCAACTGGTACGAGGACAGAAGGCGGGCCCGGCGGTCATCTGCCGAGTCGGCCGCCGGCGTTGCGGTGGCGATGGAGGACTTCGAACGTCGCTGCGACGCTCTCTTTGCCGCCGCCCGCGCTATGGCGTGGCGGGCCGCACCGTCCCCCCGTGAGATGACGGAGCGCATCTGCCTTGGCGACACGCGCATGTGGCAGCGACGCCACCACCATCCCGACTTTCTGGATCTTGCCATCGGGGTGGGCACGGTGGACTTCAGGCCTACGGTGACGCCGCCGCAGAACGAGCGCGCCCCCCGGGCCAATGTCCTGCTCGAAGAGCGCACCGAGCTGGTCGACGTTCCGGTGACCGTCGAGCTCGGCGCCGGCCGCGTGCTCGGCATCGCCGGGCATCGGCGCCGCCAGCTCGAGATGGCCCGTTGGCTCCTGATCGCCGCAGCGGCCCACCACGGCCCCTCCGATTTGGCTATCGCGATCGTCACCGATCATCCCGACGAATGGGATTGCATCAAATGGTTGCCCCATTTGCAACTGGCCGGGGATCGCAGCCGGCTGGCCGTGGTCGCGCCGGGAGAAGCGGCCGACGAGCTGTTGCTGCCGCTGCTCGAGTCGGGAGGTAGCGATCCGGCCGCCGCACTGCGCGACAGGCCGGTCGGTCCGGCGGTCCTGTTGCTCGTCGACGTACTGGACGTCACGACGGCAGCCGCCGCGAGCTTGCGTCGGGCTCTCGCTGGAGACGGGGCGAGGCGCCGCAGCGGCATCGCGTTGGCCCGCGCCGTCGAGGAGCTGCCGTCATCCTGCGCAGACATCGTGCGCGTCGACGCCGTCGGCAACGCCTCGCTGGAGCGGCCCAGTCGGGCGGAGCGCATCGGTCCCATCAGCTCGTGGCGGCTGGCATCTGCGGTTGCTCGGAGGTTGGCCCGCACCATCGGCGGCTACCACGATCCAGATCTGCAGGTGGGCGGTGGCGACCTGCCGGATGTCGTTCATCTGCTGGATCTGCTCGGGCTGGCGGACCGCACCCCGGACGCGGTGCTGCGGAGGTGGAGCGGCGCAGGCCAGGCACCGCGCTGCGCCGCCGCCATCGGCGCGTCCGTCGACGGCCCGGTGGAAGTCGATTGGGTGGAGGACGGGCCCCATGCGCTGCTGGCGGGAACCACCGGCTCCGGCAAGTCGGAGCTGCTGCGCAGCCTGGTGGCATCGCTGGCGGCGAGCGTCGATCCGGAGCATCTCAACCTCGTGCTCATCGACTACAAGGGCGGGAGCGCATTCGATGCATGCGCCGGGCTGCCGCACACGGTTGGGATGGTCACGGATCTCGACGGCCATTTGGCGGAGCGTGCGCTCACCTGCCTCGAGGCCGAGCTGCGGTATCGGGAGGAGCGTCTGCGGGAAGTCGCCGCCGCCGACATCGCGGCCTACCAAGCCGGGGGTCACGAAGAGCCGCTGCCGCGGTTGCTGGTGGTCATCGACGAGTTCGCCGCACTGGCTAAGGAACTGCCGGACTTCATGGCGGCACTCGTCGACATCGCGCAGCGCGGCCGCAGTCTCGGTGTCCATCTGCTGTTGGCGACGCAGCGACCCAACGGCGTGATCAACGACAACATCCGGGCCAACACCAATTTGCGCGTCTCGCTGCGCGTTCAAGACGTCGCCGACTCGGTCGACGTCATCGGCTGTACCGATGCTGCTGCCCTGTCGCGCGCCCGGCCCGGGCGAGGCTATCTGCGGCGCGGGCCCGGTGAGGTCGTGGCGTTCCAGTCGGCGCTGGTGACCGGCCGCTCGGCCGCGCCGGACGGTGCGGTCTCCGTGAGCCCGTTCCAATTGAATGCACCGCCATTGCCCGGCGGCGGCGGTGATGACTTGCGTGAGCAACGCAGCGACCTGGAAACCCTGGTAGAGATGATCTCCGAGGCCGCCCGCAAAGCCGGCATGCGCCAGCCGCGGCTGCCGTGGCCGGCGCCGCTGTCCGCAGAGATCCGCTTCAGCCGGCCGCCGGTGATGGAACAATCCGGCGAGGTCACCCTCGGCGTGGCCGATGAGCCGCATCGCCAGCGGCAGCGCCCGTTCACGTGGGCCATCGACACCAACCTGTTCATCTATGGGGTGCAGGGAGCGGGAACCTCCACCGCGCTGCGCACCGCGGTGCTGGCGGCGTGCACGGCGGCTACTGCCGACCAGCTCCATGTCTACGTCCTCGACTTCGACGATCAGGCATCTGCGGTGCTCGAGCCGCTGCCCCATGTCGGTGCGGTGATCGGGGCGGGGGATCGGGATCGTCAGATCCGACTGCTGCGCTACCTGCAGGAGGAGGTAGCTGCCCGTCGCGAGCGCGCCGCGGACTCGGTCGCCGTGCGCAGGGAGCCGCGTATCGTCGTCGCCGTCGACAACTACGCCGGCTTCCGGGCGGCCTACGACGACCCCGCCGACATGGCGACCAAGGAGGCGCTGGGTCGGCTGGTAGCGGACGGGCCGGGTGTCGGCATCGTGGTCGTGGCGACTGCAAAGCAGCCGATCGACATTCCCACGACGGTGGCCTCACTGGTGCCCACCAAGCTGGTGCTGCAGTTGGCCGATCGGTACGAGTACTCCGGGCTGGGGGTCGCGTTGAACGAGCCGCCAGAGCTTCCGGGCCGCGCTTTCGAAGCCGGAACATCGACCGAGATACAGCTGATGATCTCGGGAGCCGCCGACGTTGCCGAGCTGGCCGCCGCGTGCCCGCGTCCAGATCCGGCCCAGGCACCGTGGGCCATCGAGCTGCTCCCGCTCGAGGTGAAGGTTGCCGACGTCGCGGCGGGCGCTCGGGTGTTCGATCTCGAGTGGTGGGTGCCCGTCGCCATCGGTGACGATCGTCTGGAGCCCGTGGGGTGGTCGCTGCGCGAGGGAGACCATGTCCTGGTGACCGGCCCGGCCCGGTCCGGGAAGAGCACCGCCCTCGCCACGGTGGCGGCGGTGTTGCGATCCGCCCGTCCCGAGATCCGCATCACCGCGGTGGCTCCGCACCGCAGCGTGCTCACGGAGTGCGCCGACGTCGATCTGCTGCTGCGGGACCCTGCGGAGCTGGTGACGGCGCTGGCCGCCTGTGACCCGGACACGCCTCATGCCGTGCTCATCGATGACGCCGAGGACATCGAGGACAGCACCGGCGTCTGGGCCTCCCTCATCGCCGATCGTCACCCGCACCGCCACGTGTTTGCCGCCGGAGCCGCCGACATCTTGCGTAGCGCCTATGGACACTGGACCCAGGGCGTGCGTCGCAGTCGGCTCGGTCTGGCGCTCAAGCCGAATCTCTCCGGCGACGGTGATCTGTGGCAAACCTCGCTACCCCGCCACGGTCCTGCGTTCTTCGCTGCGGGCCGCGGCTACCTGATAGGGGAGGGTAGGGTCGAGCTCGTCCAGGTGGGGTGGCAGTGAGCTTTGCCGGGATCGATCCGGCCGGTTTGGCGGATCTCGGCGGATTCCTCGAGCAGAAGGCGCTGACGATCGCGGCGGCGGCGTCACGGGCATTCGCTCCTCTGGAGCGGCACGGGCGCCACCTCGCAGCGGATCGCCTCGGTACATCACTGTCCGCCATCGCCTCCGTCCTGCGCGCCTCCGCCGCCGACTTCGGGTGGCGCATCGCCGCGGTGCATCGCCACGAGCGCGGTTTCCCTCAGTTCGTGGCACGGACGAGCCTGCCGATCAGTGGGGCAGACCTGGCAGTCGGCCTGCCGTTCGGGGTGGAGCCCGGCCGCGGTGCCGGGGCGGTGGTCTACTCCCGGCTCGAGATCGACCGGCTCTCAGCCATGGGACCGGCCGAGGTGGCCGCCTTCTTCGGGACGAGAACAGCCGAAGAGATCGGAGTGCTCGTGGCGGCTCAACCCGAGTTGGTGACCGATCTCGATGGGGCGCCTCCGTGGGCTCGGTACGCCGCCAGCGACATCTTGATTGGGCGCCGGCTGGCCGAGCTGCGTGCCGCCGCTGCGGTGGCCGGCCGCACCCTGGGGGAAGGCGACCTGCAGTGGTTTCAGCGCCGCATGTTGCAGGCCCACCTAGAGGACGTCACCGGGGCGATCGCCGAGTACGAGCGGTGGCTGGTCGAGGACCGGCAGATTCTGCTCTTCGATCCCGGCGGCGACGGCCGGGCCGTCGAGGTGTTCGGCGATCTCGCCACAGCCGCCCACATCGGGGTGGTGGTGCCCGGCGTGGCCAACGACCTGGAGAACTTCGCCAGCGGCACCGGCTTGCGCAGCGACGCTCGCAGCCTCCACGGGCGCGCCGGGGAGCTGGGGGTCGCCGACGTTGCCACGGTTGCGTGGCTCGGCTACGACCCGCCCGATGGACTCGACGCGCTCGGGGCGGGTGCCGCCCGAGGCGGGGCAGACAGCCTGGTGCGGTTCGTGGCTGGGCTGGACGCGTTGCCGGGGCGACGCCGCGTCACAGTTGTCGGCCACAGCTACGGCTCGCTGGTAACGGGCTTGGCGGCTCGGACCGGTCTGGCGGCCGATGAGATCGTCTTCGTGGGGAGCCCGGGAACCGGGCTGGCCCATGCCGGCCACGCCAAGCTGAAGCCCGGCGGGGTGGTGTGGGCCGCCCTGGCCGCCGGCGACCCCATCGGCGCCGGCATCGACCTCCGCGAGTTCCTCACGCCCGAGGATCAGCTCGAGCAGGCCGTCCGTCGCCTGCTCGACAGTCTCGAGGGCGAGAACGACATCAAGGATCTGCACCACGGCACCAACCCGGCCCATGAGGACTTTGGCGCCATCGAGATCAACACCGACGGCTCCACGGGCCACTCGGAGTACTTCAAGCCACACACTGTCACCCTCGACAACCTGCTCTACATCATCGCCGGCATGGACCATGCCGTCTCGGTGGACGTGCCGGCCACCATCGAGCTGGCGCCGGGCCCCATCGATGAGCCTTGGGACCGGTTGGAGAAGTGGTCTAGCCCGGCCAAGATGGGCCGCGTCAAGCTGTGAGGTGAGACTGTGGGCACGTCGCTCTCGTCACGCGAGTCGGTGCCAGCGAGCGGTCCCGTGGTCGTAGCCGTCGTTGGCATCGATGGCTGTGGCAAGATGTCCGCCGTCCACGGCGACAAGGCCCTGCGCTCCGCCCGCCGGCGACATCGGGTCAGCCCTGAGTACCGGCAGTCACGTGAGGGGTGCAGGTGCCGCGTCAGATGAGCTTGCGGTCGTGAGCCCAGCGGGTCAGCTCATGGCGGTTGGAGAGTTGCAGCTTGCGCAGCACGGAGGACACGTGGTTCTCCACCGTCTTCGGGGAGATGTAGAGCTGCTCGCCGATCTCCTTGTAGGTGTAGCCGCGGGCGATGTGCTGCATCACCTCCCGCTCTCGTTTGGTCAGCTGGTCCAGCTCCGGATCGATGTCTTTGACGTCGATGGCAGCGAAGGCGTCGAGCACGAAGCCGGCCAGCTTCGGGGAGAAGACAGCATCACCATCGTGGACGCGACGAATGGCATCGGCCAACTCCGGGGGAGAGATCGTCTTGGTGACGTAGCCGCGGGCTCCGGCGCGCACTGTGGCCACCACGTCCTGGGCCGCGTCGGAGGCAGACAGCGCTAGGAACTTCACATCGGGATCGCGGTCGTGGACCCCTTCGATGACGGCGCGGCCACCGCCGCCCGGCATGTGAACGTCGACGAGGACCAAGTCGGGATGGCGCTCGAGGATCATCTCGACCGCCGGCTCTACCTCGGAGGCGTCGCCGATGACCTCGATCGAGTCGGGTAGCTCCGCACGAATGCCGGCGCGGAAGATGTCGTGATCGTCGACCACGAACACTCGGATCGGGCTTAGCGGCTCACTCATGCGCTTCTTCCATCGGTAGCACCAACCTGACCTCGGTTCCTCTGCCCGGCGCCGACGAGATCGTCGCCGTGCCGCCGTGGCGCTCCATGCGCCCGAGGATAGATTCGGCGATGCCGTGCCGATCCGGCGGCACCGCCTCCGGATCGAACCCGGCCCCGCGGTCCTTGACGAAGATGGCGGCGGCGTCTGCGTTCCTCTCGGCGTACACCGACACGGTGGCAGTGCCGGAATGCTTGGCCGCATTGAGCACCGCCTCGCGGGCGGCCCGCACCAGGGCTTCGAGCCGGTCGTCCATCGGGGCGTCGCCGACCGTGATGCACTCGACGTGGGCGTCGGTCATGTCGTCGACCTCGGCCGCCATCGCAGTGACCGCGTCGCGGAATCCGGCCGATTCACCTCGAGCCGATGCGTAGAGCCAGCTGCGCAGCTCCCGCTCCTGGCGCCGCGCCAGGCTGCGCACACCGTCGGTCACCTCGGAGTCGCGCTGGATGAGCGCCAGGGTCTGTAACACCGAGTCGTGGAGGTGGGCCGCCAGCTCGGCCCGCTCGTCCGCTCGGGCCCGCGCCGCCTGCTCGACGGCCAACGCTTCCTCGGCGGCGGCCCGACGGCGATCGCTGGTGCGCAGCACTGACGCGGCCCCGGCGGCGGCCGCTGCCGAGAACAGATAGCTGATCACGATCGAGACCGAGTTCGGCTGGTCGAAGCTGGGGCGTCCCGGCAGCCTGGCGAGTGCCGCCGCCGTCAGCGCGATGGCGGCCACGGTTCCGCCAGCGGTGCCTTTCGCGTAGATGGCGGAGAATATCGGAGCCAGGGGATAGCCGCCGGCAAACAAGGTGGAGTCGGCCAAGACCGATGAGGACACCGAGAAGACGCCGATAGCGACGTCGACGAGCACGAAAGCCCAGCTCACGACCCAGCGGGGTACCTGCAGCGCCAATGCCACGGTGACCAGCGTCCAGATCACCACCACGATCAGCCCCGTGATCACCCAGCCGGGATGCTTCGCCGGCTGCTCCGATGACGCCAGCACGACCGAGCCGAGCAACACCATCCACGCCGCCCCGAATACCCGATAGCCGGTGACCAGCCACAGCAGCGCCCGCTCCAGGCCGGCGGGCAGGCCGCCTGGTGCCCCTTCCATCATCATGGGGGGAGGGTACCGGCGGCCCGAGCCGAGCAGGGGCTTTGCGGCGGTACCATGGCCGCATGCAGCCCACCATTGCAATCCTCGGCGCCGGTTCCATTGGAGAGATACTGGCCCTCGGCCTGCTCCGCGCCGGATGGAGCAACGAGTCGATCGTGCTGGCCGCCCGCCGTCCGGAACGGGCCCGCGAGGCCGAGAAGCACACTGAGATCAAGACAGTGCTCGACCCGGCGGAGGCCGTCGCCGGCCGTGACGTGATCGTCATCGCCGTCAAGCCCAAGGACGTTCCGTTCCTGCTGGGACAGGTCCGCCAGAGCATCACGCCTCAGCAGCTCGTGATCTCGTTGGCCGCCGGAGTCCCCATTGCCGTCTACGAGAAGGTGCTCGAAGGGGTGCCGGTCATCCGCTCGATGCCGAACACCCCGGCGGCGGTTGCCGAGGGGATGACCGCCTATTGCGGCGGCAAGCATGTGACCGACGCCGACTTCGCCAAGGCAGACGCCATCCTGTCTGCCGTCGGTGAGACCATCCGTCTGTCCGAAGATCTGCTCGACGCGGTAACGGCCGTCTCCGGTAGTGGCCCGGCTTACATCTTC
>JBFIXI010000032.1:0-41727 GCA_041605955.1 Acidimicrobiia bacterium | reverse complement strand
GGAAGCGGGAGACGGCACCTCGGTATCGACCTTGTCGGTCGAGATCTCCAGCAACACCTCATCCTCGGCAACGGTGTCACCCACCTGCTTGGCCCAGCTCAAGATCGTTCCCTCAGTCACGGTCTCACCGAGCTGCGGCATTGCGACGGTCACGGCCATCTGGAGCAATCCTCCTTGGGAGGGTCAGTGCAGGCTGCGCCCACTTGCGCTGAGCAAAGTCTCACCAATTGCCTCTGAAACAGTTGGATGAGCATGAATATAGGCGGCCGCTTCGGCCGGCAGCGCCTCCCAAGCCACCGTATACATCAGCTCATGGATCATCTCACCGGCGGCGGGACCGGCAACCGTGGCGCCGATGATGGGCCCGTCGGTCTCAGCCACGACCTTCACGATACCGCCAACCTCACCTTGGATTATCGCTCGCCCCACGCCGCGCATTCCGTGCTCGGTGACGACGACGTCGCGACCCTGCTCACGCGCCTGGGCCGCGGTGAGCCCCACCTGGGCCACCTCCGGGTCGGTGTAGACCACCAGCGGTATGGCCCGATAGTCGACCGGCGCCGGGGTGCCCGTTGCGATGTACGTAACGGCGGCGATGCCCTCGGCAAACCCGGCGTGCGCCAGCTGCGGAGTACCGGCGACGATGTCGCCGACGGCATAGAGATGCGGCTCGGCGGTCTGCATAGTGGTGAGATCCACTTCGACGAAACCGTGGTCAACTACGGCGTTGGTGCTTTCCAGCCCGATTCCTTCCGTCACGGGCCCACGTCCCACTGCGACCAAGACCGAATCCACCTCGATGGAGCGGTCACCAAACGGGACCGTCACCCCGGTATCGGTGAACTGGGGCGGACCGACCATCGTCGCTACGTTGACGCTGACCTTCTTCTTACGAAGCGAACGATCCAACGCCTTGACGGCGTCCGGATCCATTCCGGGGAGCAGCTGGTCGAGCGCCTCGAAGACATGCACCTCACTCCCGAAATCACCAAGCAGGGAGGCGAACTCGCAGCCGATCACGCCGCCACCGATGACCGCCACCCGGCGGGGCTGGGCTTCCCAATCCAGCGCATGATCGCTGCTCACGATGCGCTGCCCGTCGATTTCATAGCCGGGGATGCTGCGCGGCACTGAGCCGGTGGCGAGAATGACGTTCTCTGCCTCGACGTGCGAGGTCGCTCCGTCCGGTGCGGTCACCTCCACGCCGCCACCCTTCAGAGCACCGAAGCCGTTGATGACATCCACGTTGCGAGCTTTGAGCAGCCCGCCCAGACCCCGGACGAGGCCGGTCACGACGCTGTTCTTGCGTGCCAGCGCGGCAGGCCAGTCGACCGATGGCTCCGAGCTGCGGACGCCGAAGTCTCCGGCTTTCTTCACCACGGAAAAGACGTGGGCCGCTTGCAGCCACGTCTTGGCGGGAATACAGCCGCGTAGTAGACAGGTGCCGCCCACCTCGTCCTTTTCGATCAGGGCTACCTTGAGACCGAAGTTGTGGGCGTACAGCGCGGCCGCGTAGCCACCGGGACCGCCCCCGATTATCGCGACGTTGTACAAGGTACCTCCGATGGGGTGGGCGATGGATGCTAGCGGCTCGGTTCGCGATGGCTCCCGGGGCCTGCCAACATGAGCACGTGCAGACCCGCTACCTGATCTTGGCCGCGCTCATCACCGGAATCGTGATCCTCATTGCCTCTGCGATATGGCTGACCAGATACTGATTGCGCGGCGCGGGCCCCTTCCAGGAGGCGGCGACCGGTGACCCACGTCGAAGCTACGAAGCTGACCGTGGCCTCCGCCGCTTTGACGCTCGAGGCGCGCTGGGATCTGCCCGCCGACCCGGGTTCGGTCGTGGTGCTGTGCCATCCTCACCCCCAACAGCGCGGCACGATGAACGCTCCGTTGATGGTGGCGATCGCCGATGGCCTCGTGGCGCGGGACTTCGCAGTCCTCCGGTTCAACTTCCGCGGCGTGGGCAAGTCCGAAGGGGAGCACGATTTCGGACACGGTGAGTTGGACGACGTCGCCGCCGCAGTTGAGGCGGCCGGCGGCAACTATCCGGATCTGCCGCTCGGGGTCGCCGGATGGAGCTTCGGTGCAGTGACATCACTGCGCTGGCAGGCCCGCGAGGCCAGTCGGCTGCCTTGGGTCGGCATCGCCCCCCCGGTCGGCAGCTCCCGATCTCTGCCGCTTCCCAACAACGACGAGCTGGCCGGCGCCCGCCGCACCGTGATCCTCGGCGATCGTGACCAGTTCACCACAGTCTCTACCACGGCCGACTATGCCGCGTCGATCGGCGCGGAGATGCAGGTGATCAGCGGTAGCGACCACTTCTTCCACTTTCGCGAGGAGCGGGTGGCCCGCCTGGTCGCAGAGGGGCTCACGACACCCGCTTGAAGCCTCGGTTACGGGCCTCGGCAAGGTCGTCGGGTGCAAATGCCTGCAACAGATTGCGCCGGAAGAGATCATCGGATCGGGCGCGCCCCTCGAGAGCCGCCCCCTGGACCGGATCGTCCGTGT
This sequence comes from Acidimicrobiia bacterium, assembly GCA_041605955.1. Classification (GTDB taxonomy): domain Bacteria; phylum Actinomycetota; class Acidimicrobiia; order Spongiisociales; family UBA5794; genus JAHEJX01. The sequence goes on along the minus strand of JBFIXI010000032.1, from coordinate 39,210 downwards.
CGTAGACGATCATGTCGTCACGGGTGCCGACATAACGATGCGATTCGAAGCGTTTCAGACGGGACAAGTCTCTCCATGGCTCACGAGGGAACGAATATAGCCAACCCGTTCAGCCGGTAGCCGTCACTTGCACGACTGCCTGGGCGATGTCCTGAGCGGCGAGGCTGATGGCAATGGTCCCCGTCACCGCGTCGTTGCTGAACTCGACCTCCCAGTTCGTCGCCGTTCCCGCCGACGACACGATTTCGTAGCCGCGAGTGGGCAGGTTGGTGTCGAAGAAGCCAACCAGAGCCTCCAGGCCGGCCGGCACCCTCAAGATCAACTCGGTCAGGTTGCGGTTGTAGTCGATCATGGTGCCCCCGATCACCGACTCGGCGGGAATCGGAAAGTCGGCAGGCAACGTCTCGGGAACGCTACCCGAACCGAAGATGACGGTGGCGTTGGCATCGATGGTGGTGGGCGCCGCTGTCGTCGCCGTCGTCGACGGCAGCACTTCGGTGACCACGGGGCTGTTCCCCGAGCAGGCGGCGATAGCAACTGTCATTGCGGCCACGGCCAAGGCGTGCCGCCATCGCGCCCTGCGCCGGCGCGCCGAAAACGTATGCATCAGCATGGATGAGTGGTACCTGGATTTCCGTGGAAGGGGCCGCCGCGGCGGCGCCCGGAGTCTACCGGGCCCGCCGATTTGCGCTGATCCCGCGGCACTCCGGCTTCGGGAACTCTGCCGCGGGTCTTAGCCTGCGGGGCGATGAAACGGATCGACCCTGGGCCCGGCCGGGAATCGGTGTGGGACTATCCCCGCCCGCCGCGCCTCGAACCCGAGCCGCGACCGGTCCGGGTGGTGTTCGCCGGCACCACGATTGCCGAAACGGAACGGGCATGGCGAGTGCTCGAGACCAGCCACCCGCCGGGTATCTACCTGCCGCCCGCCGACGTGATGACTGCGGTGCTGCTCCCCAACGGCGCCGTGACGATGTGCGAATGGAAGGGGCGAGCCGCCTACTGGGATGTCGCCGTCGGGACGCAGCGCAGCGAGGCTGCTGCGTGGAGCTATCCCGACCCGACTCCCGCCTTCAAGGCCATCACGGGCTACGTCTCGTTCTACCCCGGTCGGGTCGAGGCCTGCTACCTCGGAGACGAATTGGTTGAGCCACAAGCCGGCGACTTCTACGGCGGCTGGGTCACATCCGACATCGTCGGACCGTTCAAAGGTGGCCCCGGGACTTGGGGCTGGTAGCGCTAGGTCCCGGCGAATCGGCGCCCCCAGCCTCCGAGCCAGCCGCCCACGAGCCCTACCGCCGCGGCGACGCCTGCCATCAGCCCGACCGAGGGGACGGTCGGGTGATCGTGCGCCAGCGTCAAGTCCAGTGCGCCGGCATGGTCGTGCGTCCCGATCGGCGCCAAACCGGCGTCGATGAGCGTCGGAGCCTCTCCGTTGACCCCGACTGCGAGGTCGTAGACCAGATCCTCAGCCTGCGCCCGCAGCTCGATATGGGTGAACCAGGCTTCTTGCGGAATCCACTCCATGTCAACATCGGAGCGCAGGTCGTCGAGCAATAGCTCGCCCGCCGGCTCCGAGCGGCTCACCTGGAGCCCGCGCCCATGCAGCAGCTGGGGTCGATCCGGAGTGAGCATGAACACGTCGGCCTCGATGATCTCGGTATCCGCCTTGGCGCCGTGGAGGATGTGCAGCGGCACCCACGGCCGGTCCGTCGGTATCGTCACCTGGACGGGGATGCCGTCTCCCGAGACGAATCCGTCTTCGGCGGCGGCCGCAGCGTCGAACTTCGTCGCCATGAAGTAGGGCGAGCGAGATCCGTAGAACTCGAGCATGTGATCGGTCTCGGGCCCCGGCGGCAAGTTGAAACCGTTGTCGTTGACCCATTCGAGCACCTCAGCAGCCCCACCACGCAGCACGACGATGTCCAGCGAGTCGATCTTGGTCTCCAGGATCACCTCGACCTCGGAAGCGGCGAACGCTACAAAAGCCCGCCCGTCCTCCAGGCCGGCCGGGAACGGGCTGACCTCTCGCTGCAATCGCTGCAACGTCCAGTCGCCGGCCCGCTTCACCTCGGTGGGCGCCGCCGGCAGCGGGGTGATCGAGCCGAAAGACTCCGCCTCCCCGGAGAACTCGAAGTTGGTGATGTAGTGCTCGATACCGTCCTCCCAGACCACCAGGGTGGTGGTTCGAGCCAGGTTGACGGCACCGTTGGCCGATACCAGAAAGCCGCACGCCATGGCGGCTGGTGCACCCAGCATCACTCCGAGTAGCGCCATCGCAACGATGCTCAAGGTTCTCCGCATGATCTCTATCTCCCCACGGTCGCGTTGCCCGGCTATGACGGGCGCGAAACGCGATCGGGTTCCCGGCTCAGCGGAGACGCTGCAGTGCCGGGGTCGGCTCACCCACCGGGAGCGTGGCGACCGGACGCGAATCGAGGTGTGTCCACATCGACTCGTGCTCCGACGGAGCCAATGCGAAGTAGATCGCCAACAGGGCAGCGCCCAGGGCTCGTCTCACAACTCCACCACCTTCATGGCTGCCGCTCGCTCTCGCGATCGGAGCCGGGCCCGGGGACAGTCGCCTCGCCGAGCTGAGCGATCTCGGCAGCAGTCAGTGGCGCTCCGACCGCGCCGATCTCGCGGAGGTACTCGGCACGCAGGTCGAGCACCTCGATTATCTCGGGTCCGTCGTAGGGGTATCCCATTTGGGCCAGCCTGGCCTGGGCAAACTCCGCGGACGGTAACCCTCCGGCGACGATCGGCTCGCCGTCCCGATGCAATGCCGGATCCTGCAGATAGCGCACCTCCCACTCGAGGATGCGCCTGACGTCGGAACGTTTGATGTTGGCCGCCACCTCCGGGCTCAGTCGCGGCGTTACGTAGTCGATCGAGTCTTCGACGCTGTAGATCGTGACGTCGGCGGCACCGACCCGCCGCTCCTGCCACGCAAATGCGATGGCGACGATGGTGAAGACCACCGCCAGCAATATCAGCAGCAGGATGGGAGCCACGCCATAGACAGTACCAAGCGCCTCGGCCCTATCACGACAGCGCGCCGGAGTCGTGACCAGGCCGAGCCGACCGGATCAGATGCCAAGCCGGCTCGCCAGCTTGGCGCGCCACTCGGCGCTGTCTCCGAAGAGGAGCTGATCTGTCTTGGCGCGCTTGAAGTAGAGATGGGCATCGTGTTCCCAAGTGAACCCGATCCCGCCGTGGACCTGGATGTTCTCCGCGGCACACCAGAAGTAGGCATCGGAGCAGTAAGCCTTGGCCGTCGGAGCGGCAACCGCCAACTCGTTCACATCATGGGCCGCCGCCCAACCGGCGTGGTACGCGGCAGATCGCGCCGACTCGACCAACACCAACATATCGGCGCATTTGTGCTTCACCGCCTGGAACGAGCCGATCGGGCGCCCGAACTGAAGCCGCTCCTTCGAGTACTCGACCGCCATCTCCATACAGCGCTGCGCCCCGCCCACCTGTTCGAAGGCAAGCATGGCAACGGCCAAGTCGTACAGGCTCTCCAGGTTGGCAGCCCCTGAGCCCTGCGGACCGAGACGGCTCGAGGCAGGCACCCGGACTCCATCGAAGCGGAGCACGGCCTGCTGGCGGGTCTGGTCCATGGTCTCCATGCGGTTCCGGGTGAGATGCGGTGCCTCGCCGGAGACCAAGAACAGGCTCATTGCCGCCCCCTCTCGGGCGGAGACGATCACCATGTCGGCGCTGTGCCCGTCGATCACGTACGACTTGACCCCGTGGAGCAGGACGGCATCCCCGTCGGCAGTCGCCTCGAGGGCGATGTCACTCGGCTCCCAGCCGTGGCCCTCCTCGGTGATGGCGAGTGCCAGCGTCATCTCCCCCCGACTGATGTTCGGCAGGACCGAAGCCTTCTGTTCCGCGGAGCCCGCCATCAGCACCGCAGTCGCCCCCAATACGACGGTGGAGAAATACGGCACAGCGGCGACGACGCGCCCCAGCTCTTCGAGAACGATTCCCGTCTCCACAGGAGATGACCCGGCGCCCCCGTACTCCTCGGGAACGTGTAGAGCGAGCAGACCCATCTGGGCCATGGCGCCCCAAAGCTCCTCGTCTACACCCGTCTCGCTCTCCATGACCTGGCGGACCCGTCCCGAGGACGCCTTATCGGCCAGAAGGCTGCGGACCGTGTCGCCCAACATGATCTGCTCGTCGGTCAGCGCAAACTCCGTCATGCGGCAATCCTCCAGGGATGGTCACGGCCCGAGGCATTTTGCCACGCCCCCGACGCCCGGTCGCCAGACCTGAGGACTCGTCCGTCACTAGCCTCGCGGCGATGGATCGCTACAGCCGCCAGTGGCACTACTCCGACGACCGGGTGCTGGTCGACCGCCTGGTTGCCGGACCGCTCGACAACAACGTGTTCCTCGTGGTGTGCGCCGCCTCCGGCAAGTCCGTGATCGTCGACGCCGCCGCTGAGGCCACCCGGATACTCGAGATAGCGGCTGGCACCGACGTCGTGGCCATCCTGACCACCCATGGCCATTGGGATCACGTGGGAGCGGCCGCGGAGGTCGCGGCGGCGCTCGCAGCCCCGATCTACATCGGAGCCGAAGACGCCGCCATGGCGGGGCTGGAGGCGGCGCACCCGCTGGAAGCCGGGCCGTTTCCCGTCGGCGAGCTCGAGCTCGAGATCATCGCCACCCCGGGCCATACCGACGGATCGCGGTGCGTCAAGATCGGACACCTGGCCTTCACGGGCGACACCCTGTTCCCGGGAGGGCCGGGGGCGACCAAATCCCCGGAGGCATTCAGGCAAATAATGGATAGCCTGGACACCAAGCTGTTCACCGAACCCGATACGACATTGATTCTGCCGGGCCACGGGCTCGACACGACGATCGGCGCGGAACGGCCGTTCGTCGAAGAGTGGCGAGCCCGCGGCTGGTAGCCAAGGGAGGAAAGTTGGAAATCGGCTTGATGGTCGAGCCCCAAGTGGGCGGGACTTACGACGAGCTCTTGAACCTTGCCCAGTGGGCCGACACCGCCGGGCTGGCGTCGTTTGCCCGGTCCGACCACTACCTCAACAATGACACGTCCGAACCGGCCACCGATGCCCTCACGACCTTCGGCGGACTGGTCCGCGAGACGGATCACATTCGCTTGACGGTGCTGGTGACCCCGCTGACTTTTCGCCATCCCGCGATCATCGCCAAGTCGGCGGCGACCCTCGACGAGATGTCCGGTGGCCGTTTCGAGCTCGGTGTCGGTACCGGCTGGATGGAATCCGAGCACGAACGTTTCGGCATCGAGCTGCCCGAACTGCGCACCCGCTTCAGCCTGCTGTTCGAGACGCTGGCGTATGTTCGCACCGCCTTCGGGATGGAAGACGGCGCCACGTATCGGGGACGTCACCATCACCTGGAGGTTCCCGACGTGATGCCCCGGCCGCAAAACCTGCCCATCATCGTCGGCGGCGGTGGCGCCAGGAAGACCCCCCGGCTGGCGGGTCGGTTCGCCGACGAATACAACATGTTCATGACGGACCGTGAATCGCTGGCCGCACGCCTCGAGCACATGCGCGCCGCGGCGACCGAGTCGGGACGCGATCCCGACGTCATTCGCCTGTCGATGATCTCGCAAGTCGTCGGCGGCGCCGATCAGGCGGCGTACCGGGACAACCTGGCCGCCGACGCAGCACGCCGCGGCACCGATCCCGCCGAGCTCGAAGAGCGCTTACAGTCGCGGGGAATGCTGCTCGGCTCCCACGACGAGATCGCCGAGCGCACGGCCCAAATAGCTGCCATGGGCGTCGACCGGCTCTACATCCAGTACTACGCGGCGCTCAGTGAGATCGACCAGGAGAGGATGGCGACGGACATCGGTGCCGTGCAGGCTGCGGCCCAATGAGAGCACCCCAGCCGGCAGGAGTCGGCGGCGGGATGCCTGATCAGAGCGTGGCCGGAATCAAGCAATTTCTCTCATCTCCGTAGTGTTAATCTCGCGGTATGTCCGACGCGCCACTGCTTTCCATCGAGAACCTCCACGTCTCGGCCGACGATGTCGAGATCGTCAAGGGCTTCGACCTCACGATCAACGCCGGCGAGATCCACGCCCTGATGGGGCCCAACGGCTCCGGCAAGTCGACCGTAGCCAACGTCCTGATGGGACATCCCGGTTACACGGTCACCGCCGGGCGAATCATCTACAAGGGTGAAGACATTGCTGAGTGGACGCCCGACGAGCGCGGTCGGGCCGGCATGTTCCTCGGTTTCCAGTACCCCGAGGAGATCCCGGGTGTCACCGTCGTGAACTTCCTGCGGGCGGCGCTGTCCAATCGGACGGGCACCGTTTACACGGTGCTCGAGCTGCGCCTCAAGGTGATGGATGCCATGAAGGACCTCGGGCTAGACGGGTCGTTCGCCGACCGGTATCTCAACGAGGGCTTCTCCGGAGGCGAGCGCAAGCGCAACGAGATACTGCAGCTGGCGGTGCTCGAACCCGAGCTGGCGGTGCTCGACGAGACCGACAGCGGACTCGACATCGACGCCCTCCGCACGGTGGCCGAAGGCGTCAAGAAGGTCGCCACGCCTGACCGGGGCTTTCTGATCATCACTCACTACCAGCGCATGCTGGACTACATCACACCGGACCGAGTTCACATCTTCGTCGATGGCCGCGTCGTCGCCAGTGGGGGCCCCGAGCTGGCGGCCCAAGTGGAAGCCGGCGGCTACGACCTGTACCGAACAGAGGCCGCAGCGCCATGACCTCTCTCGGGCATCTCGCGGACGACTTCCCGATTCTCGCCCGCAAGATCAACGGCAAGCGTTTGGCCTATCTGGACTCCGCATCCACGACGCAGAAGCCGCGGCAAGTGATTCGGGCCGTCTCGGACTACTACGAGCACACCAACGCCAACGTCCACCGGGGCGCATACACTCTGGCTCATGAGGCGACGGTTGCGTTCGAGGGCGGCCGCGCCAAGGTCGCCGAGTTCATCGGCGCCGGCTCCCCTGCTGAGATCGTCTTCACCCGCGGCACGTCCGCCGCCATCAACCTCGTCGCCTACGGCTGGGGATTGCGTCGCCTCCGTGCTGGCGACCGGATCGTGATCACGCTGCAGGAGCACCACTCCAACATCGTCCCTTGGCAGTTGATCACAGAGCTGACGGGCGCCGAGTTGGCCTATCTCGAGCTGGACGAAGAGCTGACCGTGGACACCGCCATGATCGAGAAGGTCATCGACGAGCGCACCAAGATCGTCGGTATCTCCGGCATGTCGAATGTCACCGGCGCCATCGGCCCGGTAGCCGAGATCAGCGCGGCGGCCCGGGCCTTCGACGCCATCGTCGTCATGGATGGAGCGCAGTCGGTGCCGCACACCGCAACGGATGTCGCCACGCTCGACGTGGATTTCCTGGCCTTCAGCGCCCACAAGATGTTGGGACCAACCGGGATCGGTGCCCTATGGGGCAGGCCCGAATTGCTCGAAGCCATGAGTCCGGTCGAGGGCGGCGGCGAGATGATCTCCGACGTTGGGCTCTTCGAGTCGCGCTGGGCGCCGGTACCCCACAAGTTCGAGGCAGGTACGCCCCCGATTGCGCAAGCGGTCGGATGGGGCGCAGCAGTCGACTACCTGACCAAGATCGGCATGAACGAGGTACGTCGCCACGAGGTCGAGATCACTCGCTACGCCCTGGAGCGGCTCGCCGAGATCCCCGACCTCACCATCTATGGTCCGCGCGATCTCGACAAACGGGGCGGGGCGGTCAGCTTCGAGCTGGGCGATATCCATGCCCACGACCTGGCCACGATCCTCGACCAGGACGGCGTCGCCATACGGGCAGGGCATCACTGCGCCAAACCGCTCATGCGGTACCTGGAAGTGCCCGCCACCGCTCGCGCCAGCTTCTACGTGTATTCCGTCGAAGAGGACGTGGACCAGCTGGTGACTGGATTGTGGAACGCCCGCAAGGTGTTTGGGCTGGACTAGGCCTACACCCTCGGTCGCGACACCTTGCGCAGTGCGGCGGGCTAGATCGGCCGTCCCAGCTCGTCGATCCAGTCCTCGGGCACAACGCCCAACGCATCGGCAATCCGGTTGATGTAGTTGAAGTACGAGCAGATCTGAACCGTGTCGTTGATGGCTCGATCCGACAGGCCGGTCGCCCGGAGCGTGGCGATATCCGTTTCGTCACACTTGGCCGGCTCCTGTGTCAGCTTCTCGGTGTAGGCCAGCAGCCCGTTGGTCTGAGCATCGAGCCCGGCACTGCGCCAATCGACGGCGAAGCGATCCACCATCTCCTGGTTCTCGACCTCCGACCGGAGATCGTGCAGGTGGGCCCGGATTCAGTAGACGCACTCATTCACCTGCGAAGTGACCACGGCGATCATCTCGCGCTGGGCACGGCTCAGCGGCGACTCGCCGAACATGAGAGTGGCGTAGAACCGAATGCTGTCGCGCAGCGCCTCCGGGTTGTGGCTCTGGATGGCAACGATGCCCCAGATGCGGCCGGCCCGCTTGACTGCGAGGTCGTACTCCCGCTTCAACAACCCTTCTGACTCGTGATGCGGGATTGGTCGGATATATGCCATGGATGCAGGGTAGACGCCGCCGGCGGCGCCCTCCCGCCGACACCGCCGATTAGGTTGGGAGAATGGACCTGCGCCGATTGACGCTCAGCTACCTCGTCCTCTATCTCGCCGTCGCCGCCGTGGGCTTTGCCTTCTTTCCCCAGCAGTTCATGGATCTGTTCCAGTCGAACGGCGACTACGGCGATATCATGCCCCGGCTGGTCGGGCTGATGATGGGAGCGTTGGCGGTCCTCATCTTCAACATCCTGCGTAATGAGGACTGGCACTACTACGTGGTGTCGATCTACGTGCGGTCGGTGATCGTCGCCTTCCTGTTCTACCTGTGGGCCATCTCCGACGACCCGATGTTCCTGCTCGTCAATGTCGTCGTGCTCATCGGCCTGGTGCCCTCGATATACGTTCACTTCGTCCGGGGCGAATGAAATGTGAAGTCACCCCGGCTTGCCGCCACGCTGACGGCGGCGATCGTGATCCGCGGCGCGCCCTCGATGCCGCCCGTGGCCATTCATGAGCCCAGACGGAGAGCTAATCGGGGGCGGTACCTCCCCGCCGGCCCGCTTGCGAGCTTGGCGTGACGGGTTGACAGCTACGATCCCGGCGGGATGAGAACCGGCGAAGCGATCATCGGCCTGCTGGAGGACTACGGCGTCGACACGGTCTTCGGCATACCCGGGGTGCATACCCTCGAGCTCTATCGCGGCCTCGGCAACAGCTCGATTCGCCATATCCAGCCTCGCAACGAGATGGGCGGGGGCTTCATGGCCGACGGGTACGCCCGCGCCTCCGGGCGACCCGGGGTGTGCCTGGTCATCACCGGGCCCGGCGTCACCAACCTGGCGACACCGCTCGGCCAGGCGTACGCCGACTCGGTCCCGATGTTGGTGATCTCGAGCTCACCTCCGGTCGACACCCTCGGCAAGGGCTGGGGAATGCTCCACGAGATCACCGACCAGCCCGCCGTCACCGATCCGATCACAGCCTTCAGCGCGCTGGCACAGACGCCCAGCGAACTGCCTGGCCTCATCGGGCGGGCATTCGAGGTGTTCGCCGCCGCCAGACCGCGACCCGTGCACATCACGATCCCGCTCGACGTGCTCGCCATGGAGGCCGGCAACGGATGGGGAGCCTCCCCTCCCCAGGCACCTGCGGAACCGGAGGAAGCCGCCATCGCCGCCGCCGCCGAGCTCCTCGCAACGGCCCGCTCACCCCTGGTCTACATAGGCGGCGGCGCCCGGGGGGCCGGCCAAGACCTCCAAGCCATTGCAGAGCAGATCCAGGCCGCCGTGGTCACCACGAATGGCGGCAAGGGGGTCATCCCAGACGATCACGCCCTCAACCTCGGCACCACCGTCAGCCTGGCGACCGTGCAACGCGCCATCACCGCCGCCGAAGTGGTCCTGGCCGTTGGCACCGAGATCGGTCACACCGATCACTTCGCCGGACCCAAGCTGGAGCTGGCCGGCGACCTGATCCGGATCGACATCGATCCCGCCAAGATGGACGATCTATACACGACGAAGATCGGCATCGTCGGTGACGCCCGACGCAGCGTCGCTGCCCTGCGTGCCGCCCTGGAGGATGCGCCATCACATCCGAGCCGAGAGAGCGAGATCGCCGAGATCCGAGCTGCCGCCACCTCCGACGTGAGCTTCCGCCAGCGGCAGCATCTCCGCCTCCTGAGCGCACTGCGCCGGGCCGCTCCCCGAGACACGATCATATCCGTCGACATGACCCAGCTGGGGTACACCGGATCATGGGGATTTCCCGTCTACGGCGAGCGGCAATGGCTCTACCCGGCCGGTTTCTGCACGCTGGGGCCGGCGCTGCCGGGCGCCATCGGCGCCAAGCTGGCGATGCCCGAGCGACCCGTGATGGCTCTGGCGGGCGATGGTGGCTTCATGTTCACAGTGCAGGAGCTCATCACCGGCGCCGAGCTGGGCTTGCCGATCCCCATCGTCCTCTGGAACAACGACGGCTACCAGCAGATTCGCGGCGATATGAAGAACAAGGGCATCGCCCGCATCGGGGTCGACGGCGTCAACCCCGACTTCATGGACCTGGCGACTGCCATGCGCTGTCATGGCGTGCAACCCGGAGACGGCCCCGAGCTCGAGGCGGCGTTGGAGGCGGCCCTCCACGCTGATCGTCCCACGATCATCGAGGTACACGAGGGCGCGGACTGGCTGCTTTGATCGCGGTGCTGCGACCAAAGCAGTTGTCGGAGACAACATCGCCGCCATCCCCCCGGTCCGTCGATACGAAGAAGGGATACGACTGGCATCCCAGCTGATGAGAGTCATGGTGAATGTGGCAGTGTTCCTGCTCGCAGCCATGTGGGTTGGTATGGTTTGGCTGCTCATCAGGGTCATCTCCGACCAAGCGAGCTACTTCGACCCGAGACCGATCGCAGTGCTTCTGTTCACTGCGGCCGCGGTGGCCAGTGCGGCCGCGCTCCGAGGGTTTTGGTGGATGCGCACCTCCGCGACCGGCGCATCGCTGGCTCGCTTCTGGCTGAGCGTCGCGGTCGTGTGGTCGTGCGCCCTCGCGCTCACCTTCACAGCGGTGTTGGCGTAGCGTCGGAGCACGGATGTGAGATGGCCCAGGCAGAGGTGCCCAGGCAGAGGTGCCCAGGCAGAGAGGCCCAGATAGAGTGCCAGGCCGCTCTGCCATGATGGCCCCCATGACCGCACTCCTCGAGCCATTCTCCAGCTACGTCCCGGCACCCGAGTTGGCTCATCGAGTAGTCGGCCCGCCGGTCTCGATGTTGTCTCCCGACCAGAGAGAAGCTGCCCGCCTCGACCCGCTCAGCTTCCGGCATGTCGTCGGTCGCGGCGCAGGCAGCTCGCACGAGGAGGCGATGGAGTGGCTCGACACGTGTCGCCGCGAAGGGGTGCTCCGCCCGGTCGGGCCCGCAGTGTTCGCCTATCAGATCGCCAAAGGAGACATGCTGACCACGGGCCTCATCGCCGATGTGTCGATTGCTGCGTACGACTCCGGCCTGGTGCGGCGACATGAGACCACGATCAGCAAGCTCGAACGGAAGATGGCGAACTACATGCGCACCACCCGCATCTACGGCAACCCGGTGGCTTTGGCGCATCGTCCCCACAATGGCGTCGCCCCGGCGCTATCTGCCGAGACCGACCGCGATGCCGACTACAGCTTCGTCGCTGCCGACGGCTTCGCCCACTCACTGTGGGCGATCGAGGGCGATGCGGCCCGCCAGCTGTGCCAATCGTTCGATGCGATGCTCTACATCACCGATGGCCACCACCGGCTGGCAGCTGCTTCGGCGGTGGCAGCCGAGGAAGGTCGCATGGATCCACATCTTCCTGCCGGGCTGTTTGCCGGCGATCAGCTGCGCTTGCGGGCGTTCGCCCGCTGTGTCGTTGATCCGCAAATCGATCACGCCTCGATAGTCGCCAGGTTGCGTGCCGAGCATCACCTCGAGGAGGTCAGTGAAGTCGAGGCGCGGCCCCGCGCTCGTCACGAGTTCGGAGTCGGCATAGGGGAAGCCTTCTTCAGGCTCCGCATCGACCGCGCCCGCGTACCCACCGACTCGTATCGAGCGCTCGATGTGAATCTGCTGCAGAATCTGATACTGGAGCCAGTGTTCGGGATCATCAATCCGCGTCAAGACCGGCGGCTGCGGTTCGCCGCCGACCTCGAGCACCAGCGGCTGGCCGGGCTCGACTGCGATGCGTGGTTCCTTCCCTTCCCCACGTCGGTTCAGGACGTGATGGCGATCGCCGATTCGGGTCGGGCGATGCCACCCAAATCGACATGGTTTGCTCCGAAGCTTCCCAGCGGGCTGGTGATTCGCCTCCTCGACGAATAGCACCCGCAATCGGGCCGATTTCCTTTACCAGCAGCGACTGGCGCGCAGCACCGTTAGAGCCGCGCCATCTGGGCACGACCTTCATAGGGAGGTCTCTGATGCGAGGTCTTCTCCGGTTCTGGGTGGCTGGCCGCAGCCGTGGTGGGTGCCGGCCTCATGCTGTTCGTTCCCACCGAGCGACTCGATAAGTACAGCTGGGACACGATGAGGCCGATGGGGCCCGACCCCTTCTCGTGCACTGCTTGCCTAGACACAGTCACGGGCGGCATCGGCTCCGATCTGCCACTGCCGGTCCAAGTCGGAGCCGAGTTGGTAGCGCCGACAGGGAGCGCCGGTTTCGAGCTGGCGCTGGCCGCTGAGCGCGATGTCGGCGGCGTCATGTGGAGACAGACCAGCCCGAGCCGAGAGCTAGGGTTTGGCTTCATCATCGCCGGCGTGATCGCGGGCATCTCTGGCTTGGCCGGGGTACGCCGGCAGTGACTTGCCGGCCTGCCACTACTGATCGCCAACCTGGCAGTTCCACTGGCACTGAGCCTCACGGAAGACCACACCTGGTACTGGATCGAGGGAGCCCACCTCGACTGGATCGTCGCCCTCGTGCTGGCCGGAGTCGCGGCCTCGTTGCTCGCAGTGGCGCCATCTCGCGCCCCGCGGCCAGCGCGGGAGCCCCTAAGCGCCCGATTTGGTCGATGGGCGTTGGTCGTCCTCGCTGAGATCGCGGTGGCCCTGACCACCCTGGTCAGCATGGCCTACGACGGCGGCTACCTCGGAGGCGACTATCTCGGGTACGGCGGCGGCTACATCCTGATGGGAATCCACGTCTATCTGTTGCAGATCGCGGTTCCCCTGGTGGCGATCGCAGCCGCCGTGGCCACCCGCCGGCCCGGGACGCCGCCGCCACCCCCCGACACCGGTACGAATCAGGACGGCGACCTCACGCCGCTCGCCCCCCGATCGCGGGCGCTGATCGGCTGATCGATCAAGCGCTCCGCGCCGGCTGTACGAGGACGCCCCGCTAGCCCGCTGGGACGGTGACGCCCCCGCCCATCCTCACTACCCCAGCCTCACTGCGCCCAGCCTCACTGCGCCCAGCCTCACTGCGGGCCCCCGAGATGGTGGGATATCTGGCCGGCCGTGGTGACCAGCAGCTCGGTGATGGCCGCTTCGTTCCCGGCCGGGAAGCGATAGCTGGGGCCGTAGAGGTTGATCGCCCCAACCACCGACCCGGCGGAGTTACAGATCGGCGCGGCCGCACCGTTGATGCCCTCGGCCCAAGCTTCATAGGTCCATGCGAAACCGGCTGCCCGAGCCGCGTCGATCAGTGACCGCAACTCGACCGGATCGGTGACGGTGAACCGCGTCGGCCCAACGAGATCGCTGGTCAAGAACTCGGCCAGATCGGCCTCGGGAAGCAGGCCGAGCAGGATGTAACCGGCTGCCGTCGTATGCGCCCGGAACCGCTGCCCCGACCAATCCTGCACCTGAACGGGATGGGAGCTCTGCACCTGATCCACGTACAGCACCCACGTCCCGTCGGCGATCGCCAGCCCGGCATCCTCGCCGACCGCGTCGACGAGCTCCCGCAAGTAGGGCCGGGCCAGCGCCGTCAGCTCGGCAATACCCACTGCAGGCTGCACGATGGCACGCATCTGGGGACCGATCGAGTAGCGGCCGCCGCCGGCGGCCTCGACTGCGCCGATGCCAACCATCGTCGAAAGGAGGCGACTGACCGTGCTCTTGGGCAGCCCGGTCTCGGAGGCGATCACCGCCAGCGGCACTGCAGCCCCGTGCCGGCTGATAGCCCGCAGCGCGGCAAACGCCCGCTCCACCGACTGAATTGAATCGTGCTTGCCCATCAGAATCCGTTGACACTCGTCAATGGCGGCCTCTACATTGACCGCATTCTGTATAGCAGAACATTCCGTATTACGGAACGCAGACGTTGTTGAGCCGTCTGTTGTGCTTACAAGCGGGACAATCGCTCCTGTAAGCACAACAGACGGTGCGAACCGAGCGGCTGGAGCCACCATGAGCGTCATCGTCACCTGTGCTGTAACCGGGGGTTCGCATACCCCCACTATGAACAGCGACATCCCGATAACCATCGACGACCACATCGATCAGTCGGTTGCCGCCGCCGAGGCCGGCGCCGCGGTCATACACATCCACGCCCGCGACCCGATGGACGGGCGCCCGGTGTCCGACCCGGCGATCTTTCGGGAGTACTGCTCGGGAATCAAGGCCCGCTGCGACGCCGTCATCTCGATAACCACCGGCGGGGCCACCGGACAGACCATCGAGGAACGCTTGCGGGTCATCAAGGAGCTACGTCCCGAGCTGGCGACCTGCAACCTGGGCACCATGAACTATGGGCTTTTTCAGATGATTCCCAAATATGAGGGCCGCTGGAAGTACGACTGGGAGGAGCCCTTCCTCGAGTCGACAAAGTGGGAGCCGTTCGTCAACAACTTCGGCGACATCGAGTACATGCTCACCGAGCTCGCCGAGGAAACCGGGTGTCGTTTCGAGTTCGAGGCATACGACATCTCGCATCTCTATACACTGGCCTACTTCGCCGATCAGGGATTGGTGAAGCCGCCGATCTTCATGCAGTTCGTGATGGGCACCTTCGGCGGCATCGGGCCCGACATCGAGAACGTCGTTGCCATGAAGACCGTGGCCGATCGGCTGTTCGGGCGGGACATCGAGTGGTCGATCCTCGGCGGTGGCCGCCACCAGTTCGACCTGGTCACCGCCGGGGCAACGATGGGCGGCAACGTGCGGGTCGGCCTCGAAGACGGCCTCTATCTGCGCAAGGGCAAATTGGCCGAGTCAAACGCTGAGCAGGTCGAGAAGATCGTCCGCATCCTGCGGGAGCTGTCTCGCGAGCCGGCAACTCCTGAGGAGACCCGGGAGCGGCTCGACCTCAAGGGCCTGGACGCAGTCAACTTCTAGATGCACGGGCTCTCGAGTGCGCTGTGACATATCGACCTTCGGCATAGTCGGTTGCGGTGTGATCGGCTCGGGATGGGCTGCCCGGGCTCTCGGCCGCGGGCTCGACGTGATCGCTTGGGACCCGGCCGAAGGTGCCGAGGAGCGGACGCGGGCCTCAGTTGCCCGGGCCTGGCATTCGGTTCGCAAGCTCGGAACCTACCCAGGCGCCGATCCCGGTCGGCTGCAGTGGGCGGCGTCGATCGAGGAGGTCGGCACGGCCGCCGACTTCATCCAGGAGTCGGCACCGGAGGATGTTGCGCTGAAGCAGAAGCTGTTGGCCGAGATTGACGCGGCGGCCCCCCCGGACGTAGTCATCGCCACCAGCACTTCGGGCCTACTGGTCACCGAGCTCGCCACCGACTGCGTCAACCCGGAGCGCGTCGTCGTCGGCCATCCCTTCAACCCGGTATACCTGCTGCCGCTGTGCGAGATCGTCGGCGGCGAGCGGACTTCCGAGCAAGCATGCGACGCGGCCGCACACGTCTACGACTTGCTCGACATGTACCCGCTGCGGGTGCGCCACGAGATCGACGGCCATTTGTCGGACCGCCTGCAGGAAGCGATGTGGCGGGAGATACTCCACATCGTCAGCGAGGGCCACGCCACCACCGGCGAGCTCGACGACTCGATCATCTACGGTCCGGGCCTGAGGTGGGCGGCCATGGGAACCAACCTGACATTTCACCTCGCCGGCGGCCGACAGGGCATGCGCCACATGCTGCGCCAATTCGGCCCGGCGCTGAAGCTGCCGTGGACCAAACTCGAAGCGCCCGAGCTCACTGAGGAACTGATCGACGCGATGGTCGAGGGCACCCAGGCGCAGGCCGGCGAGCGCACCATCGAAGAGTTGGAGCGACTACGCGACGACTACCTCCTCGCGGTGATGAAAGCGCTGCGCGCCGTCGACATCGGCGCCGGCAAGATCTACGCCCAAAGGGAAGCGCGGCGGTATGACCAGAACGCCGCCCGCTGGAAGGTAGGCGACGAGATCGCCGCCCCCCTCGAGCTGTACCGCTGCCAGGTGGAGCCGGAGTGGGTCGACTACAACGACCACATGACCGAGGCCGCCTTCCTCACCGCGTTCGGCTGGGCCTCGGACGCGCTGTTCCGCTACATCGGCGACGACGAGGGCTACCGAGCAGCGGAGAACTCGTTCTACACCGTCGAGAGCCACATCAACTACCGCCGCGAGGCGCTGCTCGACGACCCGCTGCGGTTCACCACACAGATCCTCGGCCTCGACGACAAGCGGCTCCACTTCTATCACGAGATGTACAACGAAGACACCGGCGAGCTGCTGTGCACGACTGAACAGATGCTCGTCCATGTCGACACGGTGGCGGCCAAAGCGGCGCCGATCATGCCCGGGCCGAAGCGAGCGCTCGATGCGATTTGGGCATCCCACCGCCACATGGACCGGCCCAAGAACGTGGGGAGAGTCATGGAGGTGCCGCCATGAACTTCGATCTGACCGACGAGCAGAAGCTCATCGTGCAAACGACGCGTGAGTTCGTCGAAAAAGAGCTTCTCCCCCACGAGGACGAGGTCGAGCGAAACGATCGCGTTCCCCAGGAGCTCGTCGACTCGATCAAGGCCAAGGCGATCGCCGCCGGCATCTACGCACCCAACATGCCGGCCGAATATGGCGGCGGCGGGCTGGACGGCTTCACCATGGCGCTGGTCGAGCGGGAGCTGGGCGCGGCCAGCTACGCCCTCAACTACATCGTGGCCCGGCCCTCGAACATCCTCATGGCGTGCACGGGCGATCAGATCGAGCGTTACCTGATCCCGACGATCGCAGGCGACCGCTACGACTGTCTGGCGATGTCGGAGCCCGACGCCGGATCCGACGTGCGAGGCATGAAGTGCTCCGCAGTACGTGACGGCGACGAGTATGTCATCAACGGCACCAAACACTTCATCAGCCACGCCGACCTGGCCGACTACGTCATTCTGTTCGCCGCCACCGGCGAAGAGGACACGCCCCGCGGCCCCAAGAAGCGAATCACCGCGTTCCTCGTCGACATGGGGACGCCCGGTTTCGAAATGCTTCCCGGCTACAACGCCGTCTCCAACAAGGGCTACCACAACTTCATCCTCAATTTCGACGACTGCCGGGTGCCGATCGGCAACGTGCTCGGCGAAGAGCACAAGGGATTCGAGGTGGCGAACGATTGGCTGGGGGCAACCCGGCTTCAGGTGGCGGCCATCTGCCTCGGCCGCGCCCGCCGGGCGATCGAGCTGGCGACCCAGTGGGCGGCCAGCCGGCAACAGTTCGGTCAAAAGATCGGCAAGTTCCAAGGCGTCTCGTTCAAGCTGGCCGACATGCAGACGCAGTACGACGCCGCCGAGCTGCTCACCTTCAGAGCCGCCTGGAAGGACGCCCAGGGTTCCATGACCGACTCGGATGCCGCCATGGCCAAGGTCTTCGCCACCGAGATGTGCCAGTTCGTCACCGACGAGGCGATCCAGATCTTCGGCGGCATGGGGCTGATGGACGAGCTGCCGCTGGAGCGATTCTGGCGAGACACCCGAGTCGACCGCATCTGGGACGGCACCTCGGAGATCCAACGTCACATCATCTCGCGGGCCATGTTGCGGCCGCTCGGGGGGTGATCGTGGACCTCGACCGGCTGCTCAATCCCCGCTCCATCGCTTTCGTGGGCGGACGACAAGCCGAGCTGGCCATCGAACAGTGCGACCTGCTCGGCTTCGACGGCGAGATCTGGCCGGTCAACCCCAGGCGCCAAACGATGGGCGGCCACCCCGCTTTTCCGTCGCTCGACGACCTGCCGGCGCCTCCGGACGCAGCGCTGGTGGCCGTCAACCGTTTCCAATCGATCGATGTGGTCCTTGCCCTGGCCAAACTCGGGGCGGGCGGGGCCGTCTGCTACGCCGCCGGCTTCGCCGAGACCGGCCCAGAGGGCGCTGAGCTCCAACGCCGCCTGGTCGATCACGACATGCCGGTCATCGGACCGAACTGCTACGGGGTCATCAACGGCAAGCTGGGCGCCGCCCTGTGGCCCGACGTCCAGGGCTGCCGGCGTATCGGTGGCGGGCGGGGCGCTGCCCTCATCACCCAGTCGGGCAACATCGCGCTCAACCTCACGATGAACACTCGCGGCCTGCGATTCACCCACGTCATCTCCATCGGAAACCAAGCCGGGGTGCGCATCGAGGATTGCGTCTCCCACCTGGCCGGGGATCCTGACGTGGCCGCCATCGGTATCCACGCCGAGTCGATCATCGATCCGATGGCTTTCGCCCGCGCCGCCCTCACCGCCCACGCCAACAAGACGCCGATCGTGATGTTGAAGACAGGCAACACCGAGGCCGGCTCGCACATTGCGGCGTCGCATACCGCGGCCATCGCCAAACCTGTAGACGTCTATCAGGCGCTGTTCGACAGATACGGAGTGGCCACGGTCGAATCCGTCAACGAGCTGGCCGCCGTACTTGCCTTCTTGGTGTCCGTGGGGCCGTTGCCGGGTAATCGACTCGTCTCGCTGAGCTGCTCTGGAGGCGAGGCGTCGTTGGTCGCCGATCGGGCGATGGCGCACGGCGTCGGGTTCGAGCCGTTCCCACCCCACCAGGCAGAACGTATTCGCGCCACACTGTCGGACATGGTGGCCATCACCAACCCCCTCGACTACCACACGTTCATATGGAACGACGCCGCCAAGCTCACCGCATGTTTCACCGCCACCCTCGACGGCCCCGCCGACGCCGCGCTACTGGTGCTCGATTGGCCCACCAGCGGTGACGCCTCCTCGTGGTGGCCCACGATCGAGGCCATCGTCACAGCTCGGCAGGCAACCGCCACGCCGACGATCGTCGCCGCCAGCCTCCCGGAAAACATGCCGGCCGACCTGCGCGCTCGCCTCGAGAAACAGGGCGTGGCGGCTGGCTATTCGATCGACGAGGCGCTCGGAGCCGTCGCTGCGGCGGCGCAGCTGGGGTCATGGCTCAACCAGACGCCACCAGTCGTCCATTCCCCGGCTGCCGCCGGGCATCATGCCAGCAGCACGCTCGCCGAAAAGGACGCCAAGGAGCTGATTGCCTCGGCGGGCATCGCAGTGCCGCGGAGCCGGCAAGTGAACCGCCACTTGATCGGATCAACCGAGCTCCGCTTCCCGGTGGTAGCCAAGGCATCGGGGCTCACTCACAAGTCCGACGTGGGAGGCGTCATCACCGGCATTGCCGACGAGGTGCAGTTGGCACGGGCCATCGAGCTGCTCGGCGAGCTGAGTGACGAGATCCTGGTGGAGGAGCAGGTCACGGATGCAGTCGCCGAGCTATTGGTGACGGTGCGGCGCGAACCGCCGATCGGCAACGTGTTGGTGCTGGGCGCCGGAGGCGAGCTGGTAGAGCTCATGAGTGACACCACCACGGCATTGCTGCCCGTCGAACCCGCCGCCATCCACGCTCGGCTTGGCTCGCTGCGAATCGGGCAGCTGCTGGTGGGCCATCGCGGGCAGCCCGCCGCCGACGAAGCGGCGATCATGGTGACGATCGGCCGCCTGGCCGCCCTGCTCGAGGCGCGGCCCGACATCCTCGAGATCGAGATCAACCCGCTAATGGCAACGCCTACCGGCGCCATCGCCGTCGATGCCCTGATCACTCTCGGAGAGGAGGCGCCATGACTGAAGCTGTGGGCACCATTCGCAACGGCACGACCCTCGAGATCACTCTCGATCGCCCCAAGGCCAACGCCATCGATGCCGCTACCAGCCAAACGCTCAGCGCCACCTTCGAAGCGTTTCGGGACGATCCCGAGCTGCGGGTCGCCATTCTCACCGGAGCCGGCGAGCGCTTCTTCACTGCGGGGTGGGACCTCAAGGCCGCCGCGGCCGGAGAGGAGTTCGAGTCCGATTATGGGCCCGGTGGGTTTGGTGGCTTCGGCGAGCTGCCCGGCCTCGACAAGCCCGTGATTCTGGCGGTCAACGGCATGGCGGTCGGCGGCGGGTTCGAGATGACGATGGCCGCCGACCTCGTCGTGGCCGCCGACCATGCGGAGTTCTTCCTGCCCGAAACCGGAGTCGGGATCATCCCGGACGTCGGCGCCATCCGCTTGCCCAAGCTGCTGCCCCACCCCATAGCCATGGAAGTCTTGATCGCCGGCGGCCGGCTTACCGCGGCCGGCGCGCTGCGGTGGGGCCTTGTCAACCGCGTGGTGCCGCTACCCGAGCTGATGGACAGCGCCCGCGAGCTGGCGAACAGCGTCGCCGCCGGGGCCCCGTTGGCGGTTGCCGCCATCATCGATCTGGTCAGAAGGACTCGCCACCTCAGCGTGCTCGACGGCCTCGCCTTGATGCGATCGGGCACCGTGGATGCCTACGAGGCGATGCTCGCCAGCGAAGATGCTCGAGAAGGGCCGCAGTCGTTCGTCGAGAAACGCCCCCCACACTGGAAGGGCCGCTAGCGAGCAACGCGGGTAGCACGGCCCAGACGGCGACAGAGCGCGAAAACGCGCGCTCGCTCGGTTGGTGACCGCCACGCTGAGTAGGGTAGGGTCGCTACAAACGGCACCGAAGGGGTAACCAAGGGAGGGCTCAATGCTGTTTGGATCCAAACGCAGCCGTCTGCGGCTAATGACCGTATTGGCGGCAATGTCTCTGTTTGCAACGACTTTCCTGGCCAGCGGCGCCGCCGGCCAGGGGGGAGGCGACGATGGTCTCGTGTTGACCATCCTCCACAACAACGACGGCGAGTCGGAGTTGATCGCCGACGGGGACGAGGCGGGGGTCGCCCGCTTCGCCACGCTGCTACGTCAGGCCAAGCGAGAGGGGCGCGACTGCGAAGTCCGCATCAAGTGCGGCGTTGTCTTCCTGTCGTCGGGCGACAACTTCCTCGCCAGCCCGGCCTTCACCGCCAGCCTGGCCGACGGAATCTTCTACGACGCCCGAGCACTCGACATGCTGGGATACGACGCCATCGACATCGGCAACCACGAGTTCGACTTCGGACCCGATGTGCTCGCCGACTTCATCAACGATTACCGCCGACCCGGTCGACCGCCGTATCTGAGCGCCAACCTCGACGTGAGCGGTGAGCCGGCCCTGCAGGCGCTGGCAGATCGGGGAGCGATCGCCGCCAGCACCATCGTGCGCGAGCGCGGAGAACGCATCGGCATCATCGGCGCCACTACCGAGAATCTGTCGTTCATCTCGTCGCCACGCAATGTCGTGGTCAACGCGGTGCTGCCGGCTGTCCAGAGTGAGATCGATGCTCTCGAAGCGCGGGGCGTCAACAAGATCATCCTGATCTCCCACCTCCAGGACATCGACGGCGACATCCTGCTCGCCAGTCAGCTCAGCGGAATCGACGTGATGATCGCAGGCGGCGGCGACGAGCTGTTGGCGAACCCGGACGACCTGCTGCTTCCCAGCGACGATCCGGGTGCCGTGTTCGGGCCCTACCCGCTCATCGCCACCAACGCCGACGGTGCTGACGTGCCCGTGGTCACGACTTCTGGCCAGTACGGCTATCTCGGACAGCTCGTGGTGCACTTCGATGGCGACGGCAACGTCGTTGCCGTCGACGACGACGCCAGCGGCCCACGCCGGGTGGTGAGCACCGCATTCGCCGACGGCGTCGCGGAAGACCGGCGGATGCAACGCAAGGTGGTCAATCCGGTAGCTGCTTTCGTCGAGACGTTGGCCACCAACGTGATTGCCCAGACCGAGGTGGAGCTGGACGGACGCCGCTCCCCCGGCGTGCGCACGATGGAGACCAACCAGGGCAACCTGATCGCCGACTCCCAGCTGTGGCAAGCCCAGCAGCTGGCGGCCGACTTCGGGGTCCCGGCACCGGATGTGGCGCTCCAAAACGGCGGCGGCATCCGCAACGACTCGATCATTGCGCCCGGCGCCGATCCGGGGGCGACCCAGGACATCACCGAGCTGGACACGTTCGACATGGTGCCGTTCCCCAACTTCGTGACGGTGGTACCGGACATTCCGCGCGACCAGTTCAAGGAGATCCTGGAGAACGCCGTGGGCTGCACCCAGCCGAACGACATCGTGGCCAACCCCAACTGCGGCAGCGGCCGCTTCGCCCAGATTGCCGGATTCACGATGGTGTGGTCGGCGTCGGGCACGGGGCAGATCCTCGACGATAACGGCGCGGTGGTGACGCCGGGTACGCGCGTCCAAGAGGTCGTGCTCGCTGACGGCACCGTCATCGTCAGCGGCGGCGTGGTACAGGCCGGCGCCGACATCGCCATTGCGATCGTCGACTTCCTGGCAAGGGGTGGGGACCAGTATCCATTCCGTGGGGCGCCGTTCACGGCAATCGGCGTCAGCTACCAGCAAGCGCTGTCCAACTACCTCCAGACGGCCGTTGCCGACGGCGGGCTCGGCGGCCTGATAAGCGAAACCGACTATCCGGAGGGCGGTGAAGGCCGCAACACCCAGCTTCCGTAGAAACCAGCTGACCAGATAGTCGCAACGGGGCGGGCCTGCGGGCCCGCCCCGTTGCCGTGGTCCCGGTGCGACCGAGCCCGCAGCAGGGGCAATAGCTACCCGGTCCGCAGCACGAGCAATAGCATGGGGCCGCTCGCCGGCGGGGAATGCGACCGGGTGGGCGGCGTTACCAGTACCGACCGGAAGGCACATGGCACTAGACGAGCTATATCGAGAGGTGATCCTGGATCACTACCGCAACCCTCGGCACAAGGGAACGCTGGAAGGCGACCACGTCCACGCCGAAGGGCAGAACCCGTCGTGCGGCGACGAGTTCTCGCTCGACTTGCGGATCGAAGACAATTCGGTGACCGACGTCGCTATTCAGGGAATCGGCTGCTCCATATCGCAAGCCTCGGGCTCGATGATGGCCGAGGCCTTGGTGGGCAAGTCGCTCGCCGAGGTGAGCGATATGGCCTACAAGTTCAAGCAGATGATGGGGATCATCGAGGGCGAGAACCCCGTGAACGAGGAACGGCCGGGATCCGTTCTCGGCGATCTCGAAGCGCTGCAGGGGGTGCGCAAGTTCCCGGTCAGGGTCAAGTGCGCCGACCTACCTTGGACCACGCTGGAAAATGCCCTTCAGTCGGTTGAGTCCAGCACCTGAGTCGGTTCGGCTTCTCTGACTAGGGCGACCATCAAGCCGATCGCCACCATGTTGAGCCCTATCGCCAGGGCAACATTGGCTCCGAACCCCACGGCGACGAACAGGCGAGTCCCCAGAAAAGCCGCCACGGTTCTCCCCGCGTTGATCGTCACGACGAGCCAGGCGAGAAAGCGCGCCCGGGCATGGGGGGCCGCCTCGGAAGCCAGCGGGAACGTCGATACGATCGTGAACTCGAAGCCGGCGAAGGCGATCGCCGCCATGACAATGCCGAGCACCAGCTGGTTCTGCGCCAGCCCCATGCCGGCATAGCCGAAGGCCGCCACGATCAACCCGACGATCACAGCTCGCCGCTTGCCGAGCCGGTCGGTGATCAACGCGGTCAGCGACGAGCCGGACAGCTCGGCGATCCCGATCAGCGCCGCCAGGCCGGCTATCGCCCCCAGGGCGATGGCAAAAGCATCCTCCAGCCAGGCACCCAGCACGACGGCCACGAATTCCGACGCGGCCGACAGCAACCCGGCCGCGGTGATCAGAGCGGCGCCGCTGCGATCGAAACGCAACGCCCCCCTCTCTCCCGCGGCCCCGCTATCGATGTCGAGCAGCCGGGTCGAGGCCAGCACGGCCACGGCCGCCAGTGTGGCCGTGAACCAGAAGGCAGCCTCCCACCCGAAACGGTCGATGAGGAAGCCTGCCACCGGCGCCCCGATGAGAAACCCACCCGCCCAGGTGACCTCGAACAATCCCAGGTAGCGCGCCCGCACCTCGTACGAAGTCCGATCCGCCAGGTAGGCCTGCCCAGAAACGTCGAAGACCGCCTTGCCCAAACCCATCAGCGCAAATCCAACCAGCGCCCCGACGAAGACGTTGGTGGCGGCGGTGACGACGGCCCCGACGACGAACATCACAATGCCGATCTGGATAACCCGCCGCCGCTGCCGCGCCCGGTTGGCGACCACGACCGCGGGGGTCGCCATGGCGGCCGCGGAGCGGGCGGCAACCAGCGCCCCAGCCTCCTCCAAGGGAATCCCCAACCCACGGGCGATCACCGGGAGAAACGGCGACGTCAGCCGATGGGCTGTGTTGATGGTGAGGCGGGCTGCGGCCAGGAGCAGCAGCGCCGGCCGCAACCCCGCGGGGCTCACTCGATGATGCCGCCTTCCGTCATTCGCTTCAGGTCGAGCAGCTCATCCACTTGCTCGGCGGTTAGCCAGCCCTTCTCGATCACCACGTCGCGCACATTGCGGCCCGTGGCGAAGGCCTCTTTGGCGGCAATAGCACCCTTGTCGTACCCGATGTGGGGGTTCAGTGCAGTCACCACGATGATGTTCGCCTCGGCAAGGGCTCGGGCCCGCCCCGCGTCCGCCTCGATCCCCTCAATGCAGCGCCGCTGGAACGTGTCCGCCGCGCTGGCCAGCAGCCCGATCGATTGCAGCAGGTTGTGGGCAATGAGGGGCATCATGACGTTGAGCTCGAAGTTGCCGTTGGCGCCACCCCAGGTGATCGCAGTGTCGTTGCCGATCACTTGGGCGCACACCTGCATCATCATCTCGGACATGACCGGGTTGACCTTGCCCGGCATGATCGACGAGCCCGGTTGCAGCGACGGCAGACGGATCTCGGCAATGCCGGTGCGGGGCCCAGATGACAACCAGCGCAGATCGTTGGCAATCTTGAAGAGGGACGTCGCCACCGTCTTGAGCGCACCGGAGGCGTTCACCGTTGCGTCCTTGGAGGCCTGGGCCTCGAAATGATCATCGGCCTCCCGAAGCGGGTACCCCGTTATCGCAGCCATGTCGGCGATGACGGCCGCGGCGAAGCCCTCGGGAGCGTTCAGCCCCGAGCCCACTGCGGTGCCACCCAACGGGAGCTCCTCGAGCTCGGGCAGCACTTTCTGGATCCGCTCGACGCCCTTGCGGACTTGAGTGGCGTAACCCCCGAACTCCTGACCCAGCGTCACCGGGGTGGCGTCCATCAGGTGCGTACGGCCCGACTTGACCACATCGGCAAACTCGGAGGCCTTGGCCTCCAGCGCGTCGCCGAGGGCCGTCAGCTTGGGAAGGAGGTCTTCTCTGATAGCGGCGACGGCAGAGATGTGGATGGCAGCGGGGATCACGTCGTTGGACGACTGCCCGAAGTTCACCTGATCGTTGGGGTGGACGTCGCCGCCTCCCAGCTCGCCTCCGAGAATCACACCGGCCCGGTTGGCAATCACTTCGTTGGCGTTGGTATTGGTGGACGTCCCCGATCCGGTCTGGAAGATGTCGAGCACGAACTGGTCGTCGAGCGTGCCGTCGCGCACTTCGTCGGCAGCGGCGGCAATCGCCTTCGCGGCCGCCGCATCGATGTGTCCGGCGGCTCCGCTGACACGGGCCGCCGACCCTTTGAGCAAGCCGAGGGCCCAGATGAACCGCCGGCTGAAGCGCAGCCCGGAGATGGGGAAGTTCTCGACTGCTCGCTGCGTCGACGCCCCGTAGTAGGCGTCTGCTGGGACCTGAACCTCACCCATGGAATCGCGCTCGATGCGCATACC
Source organism: Acidimicrobiia bacterium (assembly GCA_041605955.1). GTDB lineage: Bacteria > Actinomycetota > Acidimicrobiia > Spongiisociales > UBA5794 > JAHEJX01. The sequence goes on along the minus strand of JBFIXI010000032.1, from coordinate 13,204 downwards.
GCTCTCCTCGATCCGGCGATCGCCTTGCAGAGTCAGGTTAGACCGGCGCCGCCCGGCTCAATCCCCCAGCCAGGCGACCGCGACGGCGGCGGCCGCAGCCAGGGTGGCCGCCATCACTACCCACGGCACGGCCTTCCAGCCACCCCACAGTCCGCGCATCTCGACCGCCTCGGCGAATGGGCGGCGACCGTAGGTGAGCTGGCGCAACGCTCTTTCGCGCGCAGTGAGCGTTGCTCGCGGCGGCAGCTTGCGAGCGTCTCGCTCCGTGCCGTAACGGGCGTGCACTCGTTGCTGGAGCGGACTCATCAGCACGAACATCGCGATCAGCAGCGCCACCCCGACGGCAACCGCAACCCCACCTTGGCTGACGGCGAGAGCTCCGAGACCGACGAGCCAGACGACCCACAATCGCCCCACCTCACCCATGTACTGCTTGGCGTCGGCGGCATCCTCGAACCAAGGATCGGTCACGGCAGATCCAGCAGCGGATCCCGCTCCGGGAGGAGGCCCAGCTCGGCGCGCAGCGCCTCGTAGCCCCTTGCCTCCAACTCATCGGCGACCTCGCGGCCCCCGCTGCGTACCACCCGGCCGTCGATCATCACGTGGATCCGGTCGGGCTGCATGTAATTGAGGATGCGCGAGTAATGCGTGATCAGCAACACTCCCAGGTTGTCCGACCGGGAGCCCTCGACGAGCCCCGCCACCTCGCGGACGGCATCCACGTCGAGGCCGGAGTCGATCTCGTCGAGCACCGCGACCTTGGGATCGGCAATCGACAGCTGGAAGAGCTCGGACCGCTTCTTCTCACCGCCCGACAAACCCTGGTTGATGGGACGGTCGAGGAATCGCCCCATGCCCAAAGCGGTGGTAGCGGTGGCGACCCGGCCGGCGAGCTCGCCGTTGCCGGCAGCATCCACCAGCTCTGCGATGAGATCCTCGAGGGTGACTCCGGGGATCTCTATCGGATACTGAAAGGTGGTGAACAAGCCGCGGCGGGCCCGCTCATCTACCGGTAGGTCGAGGATCTCTTCCCCGTCGAGAAGCACCGAGCCGGACGCCGTGAACTCCTGGTTGCCCATCAACACATGGCTCAACGTCGATTTGCCGGAGCCGTTGGGGCCCATGAGCGCATGGATCTCCCCGAACGGGAGCTCCAGATCGAGCCCCTTGAGGATCTCCAACTCACCGACCCGGGCACGAAGGCCCTCTATGACCAGTGCACTCGTCATCCCGGGTCACCGTCCTCGATGACCAGCACTGCGTTGCCACCTTCGACGATCACCTCATACACCGGCACGGGCTTGGTAGCCGGCAGCGAGTCGGGCTCCCCCGTCTCCAGACTGAACTCCGAACCGTGGCGCGGGCACTCGACGTCCAGCCCGAAGACCTCGCCCTCCGACAGGGACGCTTCAGCGTGGCTGCAGCGGTCGCCGAGGGCATAGACCGCGTCCCCTACCCGGAAAACCGCGATGCGGTGCTCGCCGTAGTCCACCCGGATTCCCCTTCCGTCGGGAAGATCGGCCAAAGCGCCCAATGGGATCTTGTCGCTCATACCCGGCCTTCGCGCTGGGCCTCGGCGTACTTGAGGTTGAAGCGCTCTCGTAACGGGTCGACGAGCTGCGGAATCGGGAAGCGGCGCAGTGCTTCCTCGAAGAAGCCCCTCACCTGGAGCCGGTCGGCGCGATCGCGGTCCAGCCCGCGGCTCATCAGGTAGTAGCGCTGCTCCGCATCGAGCTGGCCCACTGTCGATCCGTGCCCGCACTTGACGTCGTTGGCCAGGATCTCCAGGTTGGGCACAGACTGCGCCGACGCTCCCTCGCTGAGAATGAGGTTGCGGTTGGTCTGGAACGCGTCGGTCCCCTGGGCGGCCTCGTCGATGCGGATCAGCCCGGTGAACACGGAGCCCGCCTTGTCTTCCACGGCACCTTTGAGGAACATCTCAGAGTGGGTGTTGGGGGCAGCGTGGTGCATGACGTAGCGGTAGTCGAGAGTCTGTTCGAGATCTCCGAAATAGGCCCCGATGACCTGGGCGTTCGACCCCCGTCCCGCCAGCTCGATGTTGAGTTGCCAACGAGCGAGCGACCCGCCGAGGCCGGCCTCGGCGAGGCGCACCGAGCTATCGGGCCCCACTTGCAACGCGATCCAGCCGATGGAGCGGGTCGACCTGCCCCACTCCTGGTCGACAACGAGAGTCAGGTGGGCGTTGGCTCCGAGCACTGCTTCCACGTGCGGCACAACGAGGGCGGCGACATCGTCTTCGGAGCGGAGTCGAATCGCCACGGTCACCTCGGCGCCGTCGGCTACCTCGATGCGCACCGCGGGAAAGCTGGCCGCCTCCGTCGTGGCGCTCACATCAACGATCACGGGCAGCGTGATAGCGCGCCCCCGCTCTATGGTGACTGCCAACCGCTCGGCCGAGAACGAGGAGTGGGCGGCCGTGAATATGTCCTGGCCGGAGTCGATGAGCGAATCGAAATGTCCAGTTTGACGGGCGCACGACAGCCCGGGCTCGCCCGACTCGGCGCTCAGGACCGCGCCGTCGACGACCCCCGCGTGGCCGGCGCTGTCGATCTCGACGACATCGAGCCCTTTTGTAGCCGGCGGCACCGCCAGATCGAAGTCGGAGAGATCGAAGTCGAGATCGATGTAGCGCCACACCTCCTCGCGACCGCTGGGCATGGCGAGGTCGGCAAGCCGAGTGAATGCGATCTCTCTGTCCCGGAACGCCTCGTCCGACTCTCCGGCGGCGCGCAACAAAGTGCTTGTGTCGAGCAATGACAAGGCCGATCTCTCCTTGTGAGCGGAGGAAGCCTAACGCAGCTGCCCGGCAAGCGAGACCTGGCCAAGCGAGGAACAAAAGCGACAAGATGCCCTGCGCTCCGTAGAGACTGTTATGCCGAAACTTGACAGATGCCCAGCCTCAGGAGACCATGGCTCGTCGGTAGGGAGCACCGGTCTAGATAGCCGTGCTATCGGTGGAGTCCGATTGATGCTGAGAAAGCTGATGCCGGTGGCGCTCGTCGTCGCCCTTTTCATCTCGTTGATGACCGTGCCGCGCGCCCCCGCCGTCGCCGATGAAGGCTTCGAGTTCACCTATTTCCCCCACGAAGGCATCGGCCACGAGTTCACCAACGACTGGGGCCGACCGCGCGATAACGGCGAACGCACCCACAAAGGCAACGATATCTTCGCCCCCAAGGGAACACCCATCGTCGCTGTGGCGGACGGTTTCGTGACATATATGGGCAAGGGCAACCGCCCCGGTTACCAGATCAGGTTGCGCCACGCCAACGGCTGGGAGACCTGGTACTTCCATCTCAACAACGACAACCCCGGCACCGACGACAACAAGGGTGGCGCCGCAGCAGCCTTCGCCGAAGGAATCGAAGACGGCATGTTCGTCCCGGCGGGAACCGTCATCGGATACGTCGGCGACTCGGGCAACGCTGAGCCGACTCCGCCGCATACCCATTTCGAGCTGCACCGCTACGGCAAAGCGCTCAACCCCTACTACTACCTGCGGGACGCGTATCGGCGCCAAGTCAACGTCCACCGACTGTTCCAGTCGAGTGAGATGATGATTCTCTAGCCCCGGCCCAAATTGCCCCTGACTAACCAGCTGCCCTGACCAATCAGCCGCCCCCGACTCACCAGTCCGCCCTGGCTGATCAGTTACCCCTGACTAGATCGGTCGTAGCCGGTTGCCCTGATGGCTGACTCGAGCGTCCCAGGATCCACTACTGGGCGGCCGCAATGCTCACGGCTCGGGACACCACCGCATCGAGCATCTGCTCCGTGAGCCGGCCGGTGAAGGTGTTCTGTTGACTGGGGTGGTAGCTGCCCAGCACCGTAACGTCGCCTAGATCGATCTCGACGCCGTGGCCGAACCGGGGGCGAGGACGGGGAAGGCCCTGCCGTCGCTGTGCCAGGTAGCGCCACAGAGCCTGGTAGCCGTAACTGCCCAGGGTGAGATAGACCGCAGTCCTGCCGAGCACATCGAGCTCGGCCCTCAACCACAGGGCACAGGTGTCCCTCTCTTGGGGCGTCGGCTTGTTGGCCGGAGGCGCGCAGCGCACGGCGGACGTGACCCAGGCGTTCGTCAGCTTCAAACCGTCGCCGACGTGGTTGGCGGCGGCCTGATTCGCCAGCCCGGCGCGGTGCAAGGCGCGATAGAGCCACTCACCGCTGCGGTCGCCGGTGAACATCCTCCCGGTGCGGTTGGCGCCATGTGCCGCCGGCGCCAAGCCCACCAGCACGATCTGCGCCTCCGGGTCCCCAAAGCCCGGCACCGGCCGGCCCCAGTACTCCTCGTCGGCAAAGGCAGCTCGCTTCCGTGTTGCGGTCTCTTCCCGCCAATCCACCAGGCGCGGACACAGCCGGCACTGCACCAGCTCTCGTTCGATCGCGGCGAGCGCGGGAGCGTTCAACCGGCAGGACCTACCGTTCGGCCGGAGGGAGATGGCTGGGGTCGAAGAGCGTGTTGGCGCTCCACAGCATCCACCCCATGTCGCGCTCCTCGGCGACGCCCTGAATGGCCAGGATCTCCTCAGCCGGGATGAACGCTCGTTGCAGCCAGGGGCGATAGATGCTGAAGCCCTCGAGTCGCGGAATCCCGGCATCCAACGCCCGGGTGACCAGCTCGACCGCGTGCTCGTTGGGATCTTCCCAACCGCCCCATCCCGACCCGTATGTGTAGGTGTAGATCATCGGGCTGAGAACGTCGACGGCGCTGGAGAACTGACGCGGCGACTGGCCGATTCCTTCGTCGGAGCTGCTCTCGAGCGTGATGGCGAAGATGTCGGCGGCCACCGCACAACCCATCGGATTGAGGCGGCTGTGGGCTTCGGTCAGGAACGCCGCGATCGTGTTGATGCGGAACTCCTGGGCCTCTTTGGCGTAGTAGTTCTCCGTTGTCAGCTCGTCGAATTCGAGTCGGGAGATGTCGCCGTCGGAGGGGAATCGGATGTAGTCGAACTGAATCTCATCGAAGCCGCGCCGGCAGGCCTCCTCGGCGAGCGCCAGTGGATAGTTCCACGACTCGCGGTCGGTCGGATCGAGCCACCGAATCCCGTTGTTGTTCCGCCACGGTTCTCCGGTCTCCTTGTCGCGGGCAGCGATCTCAGGGCGGGCCTTGGCGAGGAAGTTGTCCTGGAAAGTGACGATCCGAGTGATCTTGTACAGACCATGGTCGTCCATGTCCTGGATGACCCTGTCGAGATCGTAGAAGCTCTGGACGGCTCCGATCTCATGGGCGAGGGCGACCGCGGTGTTGTGGAATACGGTGCCGCCCTCGGCCTTCGTGTCGACAACGAAGGCGTTGACCCCCGTCTGATCGGCGAGCTGCAACAGAGAGTTCCACACTGCGCGGTCGCCGGCTTTGTCGCCGGCCACACGCAGGCCGCGCACCATACGCGGCTCGAGCGTGATCGAGACCTCTTGCTGCGCGCCGTCCCACGGCACCACCGCGGGCATCCAGGCCGGGCGGGAGAGCGCCAGGTCGCCGGGCACGGCCCGAGAGATCTGGAAGATCCCATTCTCGTCGGTGCGCGCTCTAGCGCGCCCCAAGGTGACCGCAGTGGCCGGCAGCGGACGGCCATCCGGAGTGGTCACTCGCCCACTGAGGACCACGGGGTCGAGAGCCACCGTGATTGCTCCGTGATCGGGTAGCTCGATCAGCTCGGTGGTCCGGGTGACAAAGCCCGGCGCCGACGCCGTGACGGTCACTGCCTCGTCGGTGCTGCGCCATTCCACAGTGAGGTGACCGGTTTCGTCGGTTGGTTCGTCGTCGCCGAGGTAGCCGACCGTCGCCGGCAGTGCCGTGGAGTCGTCTGCGGCGACCACTGCGATGGTGAGCGTCGGAACCGCGGGCTCCAGGGGACGCACCGACTCCCCGCCAGTTATCCCCATCGGGCTGGCACATCCGCTCAGCGCCAACGCCAGCAAACCCCCAGCCAGAGACGCCAAGAACGCGCCTTCGAGTCGTCGCCGGAATGGCCCGGCGGCGACCGGTTCGTCATGGGATATGAGATCGTCGGACATCACGCAGTTCCAGGCCGGCAAGGCACTCCGCTGGTTGCTTGCAAGGGTAGTGGGGGCCTCTGCACAACCCCGTCTACGGTCACCACCGGTACCAGCCGTTCGTTAGATGGCATCGAATTGAAGCAATTTCGCTTGCCCGAGCCAATTTGGGGTGATACTTTCCGGGGGCGCTCCTCCATTGCGAGGGGGGTCGATACTCGACCGAAGGGGAGCCGATGTCACAACGCGTGGCGCGGCGGGTTACGCGACCGAAGTCGACGGACGCTGTCGGGATCTATCTCGACGAAGTGGCGGCGCACGGTCTGCTGACAGCTGAAGACGAGGTGCGGCTGGCACGTCTTATCGAAGCCGGAGCCGCCGCAGCAGCTCGCCTCGCCCACGGCGATGATCTGGACACCTCGGAACGGGTCGAGATGGAATCCGCTGTCGAAGCCGGCACCGAGGCCAAGGCCGCGTTCATCCGCTCCAACCTGCGCCTCGTGATCTCCATCGCCAAGCGCTACACCGGTCGCGGCCTGGAGCTCATCGACCTGATACAGGAAGGCAACGTGGGCTTGATCCGGGCGGTCGAGAAGTTCGACTGGCGCAAGGGTTTCAAGTTCTCCACCTACGCGACTTGGTGGATTCGGCAATCGATCACCCGCGGTCTGGGCAACAACGCCCGCACCATTCGGCTCCCGGTGCACATGATCGACATCGTGCGTACGGTTCAAGAGACTCAGGCGTCGCTGCAGGAGATCTATCAGCGAACTCCCACGGTCAACGAGATTGCGATAGCCAGCGGCCTCGACGAGGACAAGGTCATCGCCGCGCTGGGGACTCCCGACGATTGTGTGTCACTCGACCAATCCATCGGTGACACGTCCGAGACCGCGCTCGGCGACATGGTGGAGGACGAGTTGGCGGACAGCCCGGAGGCGGTGGCGCTCATCCACTCGCGCGACGAGGAGCTCGTCAAGGCGCTCCGCCATCTCGAAGACGCCGAGCGCAACGTCGTCGTGCTGCGCTTCGGCCTCAACGGCGGTGAGCCGATGACCCTGGCCGGGATCGGGCGGCTGTTGGGAGTCACCCGAGAACGGGTTCGCCAGATCGAAGGTAAGGCGCTCGGCAAGCTGCGGCACCCCAGCATGAACTTCAGCTTGGAAGGGCTGCTGCGCTAGTCACGCCGAGGTCTAACCTCGCCCTCATGGATGCCGCCACCTCACCAGCCCCGGTCATCGTGGCCATCCTGGCGGCCGGAAGCGGGACCCGCATGGCCGGGTCTGCGCCCAAACAGCTTGCTGAGCTGGCAGGCCGGCCAGTGCTGGCGCACTCGCTGCGCGCCTTCGAGGAGGCGAGTTGCGTGAACGAGATCATCATCGTCACCCGGGAAGACATCATGGAGCCGATACGTGACGTTGTCGCCGCCGCCCAGCTGAGCAAGCCGACTCGAGCAGTGATCGGCGGGGCTACCCGGAGCGCGTCGAGCCGCGCCGCCATCAACGCGATCGAGGCCCCGCCGGACGCCAAAGTGCTGATTCACGATGCCGCCCGCCCACTTGTCGACCAGGCGACGATTGCCGCCGTGGTCCGGGGACTCGACCATGCAGATGCGGTGGCCCCAGTGGTCGACGTCGCTGACACGATCGTCGTCGTGATGGGCGATCGAGTCCAGGATGTGCCGGCTCGCAATGGTTTGCGGCGGATGCAGACCCCGCAGGGATTCAGATACGCAGTGCTGCATGACGCCTACGCGCAGGCGGCGGCCGATGAGGGCTTTGCCGCTACCGATGACTGCGGGGTGCTGCACCGCTACCGGCCAGACGTCGTCATTCGCGTGGTCGCCGGCTCTCCGGAGAACATCAAGATCACTCGGGCCGAGGACTTGGCACGCGCCGAGCTCCTACTCGATCGACGCCGCAGGGAGCCGACCGATCAGAAGAGCCGGAGCGTGGAGGGCTCGATGCCGAGCAACCGCTCGTAATCGACTTCGACCCAATCGATTGCCCGGTCGGCAGCCAAGGTCCTGGCCTGCGGCTTGACGGCTTGCGCCACCAGGATGCCGCGCACGTCGCCCAGCCGGGCGTCGCGCGCCAGGAAGTCGAGGTAACGGGACAACTGCTCGACTCCGTCGATTTCGCCGCGGCGCTTGATCTCGACGGCCACGGTGCGACCATCTGCTCCGCGGCACAAGAGGTCTACCGGTCCGATGGGGGTCGGGTACTCGCGGCGGATCAGCTCGAGGCCGTCCTCGATCTCTCCCGGGCTCTCGGCCAACAGCCGTTGCAGATCCGACTCTACGCCGTCCTTCTGTAGCCCAGGGTCCTCACCCAGGTCCATCGACGTCTCGAAGTGGATCGCGTCGAAAGTGATCGTGAGCCGCTCCCCCTTCGGGTTCAGGACGATCCAACGCCCCTCCTCCTCGATGAGGTCGTTGGGGGCATTCATCCAGTTGAGCGGCTTGTAGGCGCCGCCGTCGGCATGGACGGCGACACAGCCGTCCGCTTTCACCATGACCAGCCGAGTCGCCGGAGGGAGGTAGGCGGTCAGCCGACCCTCGTAGTGGACGGTGCAGTCGGCGACGATGATCCGCATGGTGCCCGCAGGGTAGCGGCGCTGGTCATCCCACCCGGCTGGTCGCCACCACCTCTTCGAGGCGGCCGGTGGCGATGTCATAGAGGTGGCCCGACACCTTCAGCTCGCGAGGCACCGTCGCATTGGCGCGCAGCCGCTCGATGTCGGCTGCAATGCACTCGCGCGCATCGGGAATCGCATAGGTCTCGACGACGGAGCTGGTGCCAAAGTAATCGGTCACCCTGGCCGCGACCTCGGGGTCGGCGAAGCGGGCCATGCCGCATTGGGTGTGCTCGATGACGACCAGCTCGATCGCAGGCGTTGCCCCGCTCGCCAACTCCATGAGCATCCACAGCATGGACACCTCCCGCGCTACTGCGTCGGTAACCCGAGCGCCCACATTGCGCAGCACCAGAGCATCTCCGAGCTCGATGCCGGCGAAGCGGGCAGGGTCGACCCGGGCATCGACGCAGGTCAGGATCAGTGTCGACAAGTTGGGCTTGATGGGAAGCTGACCCTTGTTGAAAGACTCGGCGAATTCGGCATTGCGCGCGTAGAGCGTGGCCAGATCTGACACGTCCTCCATCCCCTTCTGTTCGTGGCCCTTTTTGTTCGCGGCCTTCCTGTTTCGAGGCTCTCATTGCGGCGAGGCTACCGGCGACGCGGCGCCGCCGGCTACGCCACAATGGGTGAGACCCCCGAGGTTCCGGGGATCTCACTCGAACCGGGAGCGCCTTACTGAGCCGGCGGCGAGATGATCGAGAAGGTCCCGCCCTGCGGATCGTTGATCACGGCGATCTTGCCGGCGGAGCTGTCGAAGGGCTCGACGCTCACATTCCCGCCGAGCTCCCTCACTTTGGCTGCCGCGGCGTCTGCGTCCTCCACCCTGAAGTAGACCATCCAATGGGCGGGGATCTCTGCGGGCCAGTTCTCGTCCATGGCGATGACTCCACCGTTGAAGTCATCGTCCATGTCGCCGTCGCCTGGCACCTTCGAATCCATGTGAATCGTCCAGTACTCCATTTGCGCGGCGGGCTCGGGAGCCTCGAACTTGTTGAACTCCCACGGCAGTATCTCTTCGTAGAACTCCATGGCGGCAGCGGGATCCCGAGTCGCCAGCTCGTTCCAGCCCATGGTCCCCGGACCGTCGAACGTGTCTGCCCCCCGATGGGTGCCCGGCTCCCACAGCCCGAACATTGCCCCCGCCGGGTCGGCGAGAAACGCCATGCGGCCGCTGTCCATGACATCCATGGCGGGAACGACCACGGTCGCCCCGGCTGCGCTCGCTTTGGCCACGACGTCGTCGACACTGTTGACGTTGATATAGGAGTTCCACACCGGCGGCATGCCCTGCATCATCTCAGCCTGCGGGCCCAGGCCGGCGGTCATCTTGCCGCCTTTGGAGAAGATCGTGTAGATGTAGTTTCCATCCGGGTCCGTTTGATCCGCGGCTTCCCAACCGAACAGCTCGGAGTAGAACTCCCTGGCCGCCGCTGGGTCCGGTGAAGCCAGGTCCGCCCAGCTGAAAAGGCCGTGGGGATAGTTGTCTGCCACGTGCCGGCGCCTCCCTCGATCAGCGCAGCGACCGCGCGCCGCTGCCGGTATCTGCAAAGTACCCGATTGGTGTGACGAGAACCAGCGGAGCAGGCGGGAGCTTTGGTCCTCTGAATACGGAGCGCAAGATCGGCCGCCGGCGCTCCCCCACGGCGGGCGGCAAAGCGAGGAGGCGGCGACCCGCCAGGATTGGCCGATCGATAGGACGGGCGGAGCGTTCTCGCCGACCTAGCCGACCGCCCCCTCCATCTGCAGCTCGATGAGCCGGTTGAGCTCGACGGCGTACTCCATCGGCAGCTCCTTGACGATCGGCTCGATGAAGCCGGCGACGATCATCGCAGTGGCCTCTTCCTCAGAGAGACCCCGGCTCATGAGATAGAAGAGCTGCTCTTCGCCTACTTTGGATACGGACGCCTCGTGGCCGACCTCGGCATTGGACTCCTCGATCTCCATGTACGGATAGGTGTCGGAGCGCGACTCCGGATCGAGGATCAGCGCATCACAGCGTACGAAGCTCTTGGCGTGGTCGGCACCCTCCTCGACGCGCAGCAGGCCGCGATAACCAGCCCGGCCCCCGTGCATCGAGATTGACTTCGACGTGATCAGCGAGGTCGTGTTGGGGGCGACGTGCACCATTTTGGCGCCAGCGTCCTGATGCTGGCCCTCGCCGGCAAACGCGATTGACAGCACTTCACCGTGGGCTCCCTCTTCCATGAGCCACACCGCCGGGTACTTCATGGTGAGACGGGAGCCGATGTTGCCGTCGACCCACTCCATGGTGGCGTTCTTGTAGGCGGCGGCTCGCTTGGTGACCAGGTTGAAGACGTTGTTCGACCAGTTCTGGATCGTCGTGTAACGGCAGCGGCCACCTTCCTTGACGACGATCTCGACAACAGCCGAGTGCAGCGAGTCTGTCGTGTACACCGGCGCCGAGCAGCCCTCGACATAGTGCACGTAAGCGCCTTCGTCGATGATGATCAGCGTCCGCTCGAACTGGCCCATGTTCTCGGCGTTGATGCGGAAGTAGGCCTGGAGCGGATCCGTGACGTGCACGCCTGGGGGCACGTATATGAAAGAACCGCCGCTCCATACCGCCGAGTTGAGCGCGGCGAACTTGTTGTCATTCGGCGGGATGATCGTCCCGAAATACTCCTTGACGAGCTCCGGGTAGTCGCGCACTGCGGTGTCCATGTCGCAGAAGATCACGCCGAGCTGCTCGAGGTCCTCCCGATTGCGGTGGTAGACGACTTCGCTTTCGTACTGCGCCGTCACCCCGGCGAGGTACTTGCGCTCGGCCTCAGGGATACCAAGCTTCTCGTAGGTGTCCTTGATGGACTCGGGAACCATGTCCCAATCCTTCGCTTGGCCCTCGGTGGGCTTGATGTAGTAGTAGATGTCGTCGAAGTCGATCTCGTCGAGCGCGCCACCGCCGCCCCACTTCGGGATCGGCTTCCGCAAGAAGCGCTGGTACGCCTTCAGCCGGAACTCGAGCATCCACTCCGGCTCCTTCTTGATGGCCGACATCTCGCGGATGATCTCTTCGTTGAGGCCCTTCTTGGGCTTGAATACGTAGTTCTCTTCGTCGTGCCAACCAAGCTGATAGGCACCTAGATCGATATCAACGGTGGCCATTTGCGGCTTCAACTCCTCGGATTCTGCGGCACCTATTTCTACTACGGCCGTAGTGAGATTCTAATTAGCTCAACAACGGTGTGAATCGGATTATTCGCCGTGCCCCGATTCGTGCCCCGATTCGTGCCCCGATTCTCGGCTATGCCTCCGCCCGGCTGGCGATCCAGGCACCGGCGATAACCAGGCCCACCCCGGCGAGTGCGATCGGAGCAAGCACTTCGTCGAGGAAGACGACGCCGAGCACGATCGCAACGATCGGAACGAAATAGATGGCGATGGCGCCGCGGGGCGCCCCGACTCGGCCTACCAGGTTGGTCATGAACACGAACGCCAACCCTGTGCCGAGAACCCCAAGGGGCACCATGGCTAGCGCCGAGGGCCACGCCCAAGCGGACGATCCGAGCTGAGCCACTCCCACCGGAACGACGATCACGAGGGCCGCCAGCTGCGCCCGCAACAGCACCGGCAGGGCACCGTACTTCTGCTGCAAGGGTACAGCCAGGTTGGCCGACAATCCGTATAGGGCGACCGCCAGCAGGGAGAGCCCGGCACCCAGCGCGTTGGCCGACGAGTCCCGCAGCTCGGGGAACGACACCGCCACGATGCCAACGAAGCCGACGGCTATTCCAATGAGTTGCCGTCGTCCCGGGGGGCGCCGCAGCAGGATCGTCGCCCACACCGCAGCTGCCAACGGCGTGGCTGCGTTGAGCATCCCAGTGACCGCCGACGAGATCCACTGCTGGGCAATCGGAAACACCGTCAGCGGGATGGCGATCCATATGACCCCCAGCACCAGCACCCGGGGAAGGTCGGCACGCTCCACCGGCTGGCGGGCACCGGCGACGAAGCCGAGCGCGGCGGCGCCGAGACCCACCCGAGCCATCGTGATCACCCCGGGTGCCAGGGCATCGAGGCCAACGGCCACGAAGAAGAACGACGATCCCCAAATCAGCGCGATACCGCCCAACAGGCTCCACTCGACTGCGCCGAAGGCCTCCAGGTTCGTTCCCCGTGACGTGGACGGCAGCGAGGAGCGAGGGGCGGACATACGAATACAACACCGTTCGTTTCGGATTCGTTGCAGACCGAACACTAGGCCCGACGCCCACGCCCGAGACAGGGCGGAGACGCGCCGCAGGTGAGTACCCCCGGAGGGGGGAAGATCCCTACCAGGTGCCGCAGGCACCGCAGTAGGTAGGGGGGCGACCCCCAAACCCGCGACACCCACCGCCCACCGGAGACACAACACGCGCCCCCCTTCCCACCGCCTCCGGCGGCGGTACCCCTCTCCCCTCCGGAGGGAGCCACCCCACAACACGCGCCCCCCTTCCCACCGCCTCCGGCGGCGGTACCCCTCTCCCCTCCGGAGGGAGCCACCCCACAACACGCGCCCCCCTTCCCACCGCCTCCGGCGGCGGTACCCCTC
>JBFIXI010000031.1:0-41922 GCA_041605955.1 Acidimicrobiia bacterium | reverse complement strand
TGGCCGGTCCGCGTAGCCCCGACCGGATTCGAACCGGCGTTACCGCCTTGAGAGGGCGGCGTCCTAGGCCACTAGACGACGGGGCCGCACCTGCGACGCCAGGTCGCACGAGCGCTCGGGGGGGAGGACTCGAACCCCCAACGACAGGACCAGAACCTGTTGTGTTACCAATTACACCACCCCCGACTGGGTTGTGCGAGTGGGCAGGATAGTCGAAGTGCCTCATGGTGGCGGTGCGATGCGCTGGCGCGTCGCCGCCACCCTGCGCCGAACGCTACGGGCATTCGAATCACAAGGTCGACTACGCAGAGTGACCGAATGACAAAATCGTCTTACGCGCGCTCGGCGTCGGTAAGAAGCCCCCGCACTGCGATCGGTCGCCGCCTCAGTCCCCGCCGTAGACGGGTATCGCCGCTCCGGTTATGACCTTCGATTCCGGGCTGGCCAGGAAATCGAGGACGGCGGCGATCTCCTCCGGCGTCGGCCAGGTTATGTAGTCGGCGTACGGCAAGGCGGCTCGAGTGGCCGGAGTGTCGATCACGGTCGGCAGGATGACGTTGGCGGTGACGTTCGTGTCCTGAAGCTCGCGGGCCACTGACTTGATGAGCGCCTCGACGCCTGCTTTCGCCATGTTGAAGGCCGCCTGGCCGGCCGGCGCATCCTGGGCGGCCTTGCTGCCGACCGCAATGATGCGTCCCCAGTCCGTGTCTCGCATCAGCGGGATGGCGGCCCGCAGCGTGTTGAAGGTCGACCTGAGATTGAGGTCGATCATCCGATCGAAGCGGACGTTGTCGGTTTCCGCCACATCGCGTCCTCCCGCCCAGCCGCCCACCAGGCTGCAAAGCACATTGATGTCGCCGAACGCCTCCACGGTGTCCTTCATGAACACGTTCACCGCCTCCGGATCCGTGGTATCGACCCGGCGCACCATCATGCGGTCCTCGTCCAGCTCGATCTCCTCTTCCAGACCGCGGGCCTCTTCGGGAATGATGTACGTCACGGCGAGTCTGAAGTTGCGCCGCACGAGCCGGGGGACGACGGCCCGGCCCAGCGCCCCCGTGCCACCGGTTACCACCGCTACTGGCTGATCCATGCCCGTCACGTTAGCTCAGGCCCGGAACCCGTGACCTGATCCGCGGTCGGGGTCATGGGACGATTTGCTTGAACGCCTCGGCGTAGTCCAAGCCCACCGCGCTTCCCACTTGGCTTGCCCGGTCCTTGATCTTCTGCGCAAATGCGGCGCGCGCTTCGCCGCTCTCGTGAGCGGCACCCATCGTGGTTTCACTCTGGGAGACATGCCGGAGCAGCGCAGCGATCTTGGTGTCGATACTGGCGGCGATGTCGTGCCAATAGTCCGGCTCATCGGCCGACCACAACAGCATCGCCCGGGGCCGGTGGGCGGGCACCTCCATATCCGGGTAGAACAATGGGTCCCTGGCGGCCACCATCCCGTCGACGGCGCCGAGCCCGGTGACTCGATGGTCCGGATGGACCTGGTACCGCTGCCACGGATCGTGACTGAGAATCACTTCGGGCTGCGCCAACCGTATGTGTCGACAGATGCGGCGGCGCAGCTCCATCGAGTATTCGAGCTCCCCATCGATGTAATCGAGGGTTGCGACGGTGACGGCTCCCAACTCGGCGGCGGCCGCCCGCTGCTCTGCGGCGCGTCGGGCGGCCAGCGCTTCTGGATCGACTTCGGGGTTCCAGCTTCCCTTGCTCCCGTCGGTGACGATCAACATGGTGACGGCGCACCCGGATGCCGCCCAACCGGCGAGAGTTCCGCCACAGCCGAACTCGATGTCGTCCGGATGGGCTCCGATTGCCAGCGCCCGCTGCGGCAGAGCAAGCGGCTCCGGAGCCGACCGCAATTCGCTGTAGAGGTTGGCGCTCACGGTGCCGAATCTATCGCGGCGATCGCATCTCGCAGCCAAGCGCCGGCCTCCGACGAGATCAGCGCGTCCAGGTCGGCAACCGTGTCCAGGTCGAATGCCAGGCCAGGCCGGATCACGACCTGGGCACCCTGCAGGATTCGTAAGTGGCGGTGGAACGAGCCGGGCCCGTAGTCGACGGCGACGGGATGAGCCGCGCCGACGGCGGCCGTGCCGCCGTCGTGGCTCGGGGAGATGACTGCCCGGCCCGCGGCCATCGGTTCCAGGACGGCGGTCACGTCGGTCGGAGCCAACAACGGCAGATCGGCGTGGAGGACGAGCCAGGGACGGTTCCGCCGGCCGGCATAGTCCATGACGGCGGCGGCCGCCCGGTTGAGTCCGAGTCCCGGGCCCGGGGACTCGACGAGCACTCCGACCCCTTGCCGGCGAGCCCAGGACGCCACCGCGGAATCAGCCGTGACAACCCACACGTCGGCGCCGGCGGCCCGCGCAATGGCCACGGTCCGGGAGGCGATACGGCGTCCCAGGGCGGAGCGGGCGGCGGCATCGAGTCGCCGGTGGAGGCGTTGCTTGGCGATCCCAAACGGCTTGATCGGGATTCCGGTAACCGGCAACGGCAGCTCATTCACGGGGGCAACCTAACAACCGGATATGGACAGGATCCGCGGGGGCGCTGGTAACGTCGCGCTATGTCGCGCAAGACCAAGATCATCGCGACCCTCGGTCCGGCGGTGGCTTCGCTCGATGACATCATTGAGTTGATCGAGTCCGGAATGAACGTCGCCCGGCTCAACTTCTCCCACGGTCACCATGACCAGCACCGCCAGTTCCACGGTTGGGTCCGAGAGGCCTCGGAGCGACTCGACGTGCCTGTGGCGGTTTTGCAGGACATCCAAGGGCCCCGTATCAGGGTCGGCTCCTTTCCCGGCGGCTCGATCGTGGTCGAGAACGGCGCCGAGGTGGTTCTGGTGCCGGGGGAAGGAGAGGGAACCAACACCGAGATCTATGTGGAGAACCTCGAGGCCGCTGCCGTCGTGGAAGGCTCAACCGTGTTGATGGCGGATGGGCTGATCTCTCTCGATGTGATGTTCGCCGATGGTGGCATCGTGAAGTGTCGCGTCGTCGAAGGCGGTGTGTTGCGGGATCACAAGGGTGTCGCCTTTCCCGGCGTTCGGGTCGAGGTGCCGGCGGTGACCGACAAGGACAGAGAGGATCTCGAGCTGGGCCGCGAGCTCGGGGTCGACTACGTGGCAGCGTCATTCGTGACCTCAGGCGGCGCCGTACGCGAGGTGAAGCGGCTATGCGACGGAGTGCCGGTCATCTCGAAGATCGAGACGATCGTCGGCTACGGCAACCTGGCCGAAATCGTGGAGGAGAGCGCCGGCGTCATGGTGGCCCGCGGCGATCTTGGCGTCGAGCTCTCCTTCGAGAGCGTTCCTCGGGCCCAAAAACAGATCATCGCCCAAGCCAACTCGAAGGCACGGCTGACGATCACCGCAACCGAGATGCTCGAGTCGATGACCACGTCGCCGCGGCCGACCCGAGCCGAGGTCACCGACGTGTCCAGCGCGGTGCTGGACGGTACCGATGCAGTGATGCTCTCTGCCGAGACCGCGGTGGGGAAGTACCCGGTGCGGTCCGTGGTCGCTATGGCCCGGATCTGCGCCGAAGCCGAGAGCAGCCCGGCCTACTCTCGCGGTGAGGAGATCCACTTCCTCGAGTCCGCGGCACGCTTCGCCTCGGCGACCGCTCAGGCATGTGTCGATGCTGCGAACAATCTGGATCTCGCTGCCATCGTCGCCTTCACCGAGTCGGGTGCCACTGCGCGGCTGATATCCAAGTATCGTCCTCACGCCAACATCTACGCCTATACGCCTATCGAAGAGACCTATCGGCGCATGGCGCTCTACTCGGGCGTGACTTCACTCCGGTTCACTCGGGTCAGCTCCACCGATGAGATGATCACCTATGCGGAGCAGAACCTCGTCGACCTGGGGATTGCCAAGCCGGGAGACAGTGTCGTGATGGCAGCAGGGATCCCACCCAATCAGGCGGCGGCGACCAACCTGATGAAGCTCCATCTGATCGGTTCGCAAACCACAGGGATACCCTGAGGCGTCTAGAGTCACCGCCCGACGCACGGCTACCGCCCGCTGATACGGGACCGCGAGGAGGAGAGATGGGGCAGAGCATCGAGGTATCGGCTTCGGTGGTCGATGACATTGCCATCTTCGATACCGATCGTGGCCTCACCGGCCAGGATGGCATCTCGTTTTCTTCATCCGAGGAGATGACTTCGGACGAGTTTCCGGCGCAACTGGCAGATCGCCTCTTCATCGAGGTGCCGGGAATCGATCACGTGTTCGTCGCGTCAAATCAGGTGGTCGTGCGGCGACCCCATGGTTGGGACGACGAGATTGTCGCCGTGGCCAGCCGGGTGATCTCCAACTTCTTCCTCTTCTACTAATGGGTCCCCTGGGGGATCGAGTGGCCGCTCACTGCGCAATGTCGGCTCCCGGATCGCCACCGTCTTCGACGAACTCCCCGATTTGGATCGTGACCGATCCACCCTGGGCGTGCTCGGCGCCCCCTGCCGGAGTCTGTGCAATCACTCGATTGTGCTGTGCTTCGTCCTCGACCTGAACCGTTTCCCTGACCACGGTGAAGCCCCACGTCTCGAGGCGGCCGGTCGCCTTGGCCGGCTTCTCGCCGACCACATCGGGCACGACAACCATGCATGGATCGGGAGCTCCATCGAAGTCGCACGGGTGAGCGCGGATGATGGTCGGTGAGGGCAAATAGCGGTGGGACCACACTTGAGTCTCGTCGGCTCCGTCGGGGAAGTGGATGTAGCGGAAGATGTCTATCGTCCAACCCCGGGTCCCGTGCCTGGCCTCGACCTCGGTGCCGGGCGGCAATGTCGGATCCGCCTCGTACTCGATGGGGGGATCGGTGTAGCGATACCGATCGCCGAGTCCGGCGGTGCATTCCCGACCTCCGGTGTTGCCAAACATCTTGACGGTGATCGACCGGCTCGTGAAAGCCGTTTTGATGATCAAGATCGATTCCGTGTCGTTCCGGAAGATCAGCTCCGGGCCACCCCATGACACGGTTGCCTCGCGGCCTTCCGGATAGCGGGAGAAGTAGTAGCTGTGGGCCTTGTGTTCGACGTCTTCGTAACACCCGAAGAACATTGCGTTGTACAACGTGGTGGCGAACTGGGAGACGCCGCCGCCGACCGCATCGACGATCTCGCCCTCGAATATCTGCGGCGCCGGGACGTAGCCCTTCTCCCTGGTTCGCTCCCCGACGTGGCCGTTCAGATCGAACTCCTCGCCGGGCATGACGATCGCCCCGTCGACGGCCTTGGCCATCGTCTGAATGTTGGTGACCCTGTCCTGGCAACAGGGATGCTCGGTGGTGAACTCCGAAACCTTCGTGATCGGCCCCATGGCCTCGGCCATCTCCGTGGTGAATTCGGCTTCGATGCCTTCAGCAAAGGGGAAGGTGCCGCTCGAGCCGCCGCGGTCGGCGACGTCGAACAGGCGGTCGACGACCAGGTCAACGTCGAGCAAGGTCTGCGGCCGCGACGGGCGCAACGTCACTTGATCATCCTCGTCGATGAGGAACTCGGCATCACGCGGGGGCTGCTCGATCAGCTCGCGATGTTGTTCCAGCAGGCGCCCGATGGGGACCGACGAGAACGAGAGGTCGACCCGCGCCGGGACTGTGGACCGGACCTCGGCGACGAGCGCTTCAGCCAGCGCCGTCGCCGGAAACTCGATCTCGACTTCGGGATCGTTCGCCTGCAGGACGATCGGCGAGTCGATGATGCGGCTGGCGCGCTCGACCGCGGCATCGATGTCGGATGGCGACAACAGCGGCTCTATTTGCTGGGTGAGCAGCCTGACGGGGCGACGCTGCAGCGACTGGACCGCCACCGCCGTCGCCGACTGGGCGGCGGTGCGGTTGATTCCCTCGCCGGGCTGCGGGTACTCCGGCAGCACCCGGCCGTCGGCAACCACGAGGCCGCCTTCGAAGGCTGGGTTGTTGATCGCCTGCTGTTCCCACTCGTCCACCTGATCGTCGAGCCGATCGGGGTTATACGTCACGGGGACGCGCAGCTCCACCGTCTCGCCGAAGGATTCGAACCAATCCGCCAGGCGTCCGAAGAACCCCTTCTGGCGGCGCTGTTCCATGGCGAGGGCCAATATGGCGTCCTCGTCGATGTCGACATCGAGAGCTCGGGGAAGCAGTTCGAATGAGGAGGCCGCAACCTGGTAGGTGAGAGGCGTCGTCGCCAGCGCCTCTTCGTAGGCCTGCAATGCGGCCAGAGCGTCGTCGTGCCCCAAGCCGCTGAGATCCACTTCACCCGCCACCACGTTGCGCGCCACCTCGCCGTTGGCCCGCACCTCGTCGACGATGAAGATGGACACCGGCAGGAGTAGCAGTGCCAGCACGCCGGCGCCGATTGCGCCGAGCTGGGCGGTGCGAGACAGGTTCAAGAACTGCTTGACGACGACCATGGGATCCAGATGTGAGTTGGCGGTGAGGACGGACGCTGCTGCTGGCAGAGAGCGGGCGCGAGGCGAGTCTACCGGCCACAGCCGGTAGTCAATTCCATTGAATCGAGGATCCAGTCCGTACGATTGGCGGGTGATCGACTTTCCCGAGCTCCCCCGCGGTGAGCCGATGAGTATTTCGGCGAGTCTCTACACGACGTATCAGCGCTGCCCGGGCCATGCTCTCGGGCAGATGCAGGGGCGATACGGCCCGGAGAGCCGGGCCTCGTTTTCCGGCATGCTGGCCCATCGCATATTCGCCCGCCACCTGACGACCGGCCCGATCGCTCCGGACGGTTTCGCCGCT
The DNA here is from genome assembly GCA_041605955.1 of Acidimicrobiia bacterium. Taxonomy (GTDB): domain Bacteria; phylum Actinomycetota; class Acidimicrobiia; order Spongiisociales; family UBA5794; genus JAHEJX01. The sequence continues at coordinate 35,161 of JBFIXI010000031.1, read as the reverse complement.
GCCTGCCGACAGGAGATTGGACAAGCGCTGAACGGCAAGCTCGGCGCATTGCAGATGCGGCCGAGCGAGTTGCGGGGGGTGATCGCCGAGGTTGGGGAGCTGTACACGCGCTTTCAGGCGGTCTCCGCCGGGGGGATCCGCTTCGTGGAGGCGGAGCTCGAGGTAACCGTCAGCCCCGACGTTCGGTTACGGGGCCGCATCGACGCCGTCTTTGCCGACGGCGGGGGCGTACGTCTCGTTGACTGGAAGACCGGAAGGCTCGACGGCGCCGCCGATCAGTTGGACTTCTATGCCCTGCTGTGGGCCCTCGATCGCGGGGAGCTGCCGACCGTAGTCGAGGCAGCGTCTGTCGTAAGCGGGGAGAAGTATGCGACGACTCCGGATGTCAGATCTGTGCGATCCACTTCGCAGCGTGTCGTGGAAATGGTGGCCGAGCTCCGGGCCGGCTTGGGGGGTGGCGCAGCCTCACGTCGGGGCGGGCCGTGGTGCCGGTTCTGTCCGCTCCGCCGGGAATGCGCCGAGGGAGTAGCTGCTCTGCGGGTGCTGAGCGCCTGACGACTCGAGCCGCAGTGGCATACTGCCGGCTCCATGTTCCGCCTCCTCGCACTGCATGCTCATCCCGACGACGAAGCGTCCAAGGGCGCTGCCACCGTCGCCAAGTATGTCGACGCAGGAGTGAGCGCGGTGCTGGTCACGGCTACCGGCGGCGAGGCCGGCGAAGTGCTCAATCCGACGATGGATCAACCCGACGTGCGGGCCAACTTGGCTGAGATTCGTCGCCAAGAGCTGAAGGAAGCTGCCGAGATCATCGGCTACCGAGATGTGATTCTGCTCGGCTATCGGGACTCCGGCATGGCGGGCACCGCCGACAACGAACGGCCGGATGCCTTCACCAATGCCGACGAGCAAGAGGTGCTGGGCCGGCTGGTGGGCATCGTGCGCCGGGAGCGTCCCCATGTCGTTCTCGGCTACGACTCGCACGAGCGCTATCCCCACCCGGATCATCTGGCGATTCATCGCTACGGCCTCGAATTGTTCACTGCCGCCGCCGACCCTATGTGCTTTCCCGAGGCCGGGGAGCCGTGGGCTATCGCCAAGCTGTATGCGCCGATCTTCTCGGTTGCTCGCCTGATGGCGCTGCATCGGGCCATGCTGGCGGCGGGGGAGGAGTCGCCGTACGCGGACTGGCTCGAGCGGGTCGATTCGCATGGAGACGTCGGCAAGCGGATCACGTCCGTCGACGTCGCCACCACGCTGGGTCGAGGGCGCGCTGCGCTCCGTGCACATCGAACTCAGGTCGACCCTGCAGGGTTCTGGTTTCGTATCCCGGAGGACCTGGTCCGCGTCAGCTACCCGTTCGAGGATTTCGAGCTCCTCGCAAGCCGAGCTCCGGTCGAGGCCCACGAGACCAGCTTGTTCGCCGGCATCGCGCAGGTCTGAGTTTCGCGGCCTTGCCACGGGGAGCCCCATCGTGTGCTGTAATCGGGCCATGCCGCTGGATCCCGGCGAGCTCGCCGCTGTCGGAACAGATCTCGCCCGCCTGGCGGAGCTCTTGCGCGTCGCTGAGCTCCGTCTGCCGGGCTTGGGGAGCGATCGGTTCGCCGCCGAGCGCGACGAGGTGCTGCGCACCATCGACACTTACCTGCGGCCACGCATCGCGGCACCGGAGTCACCCCTAGTGGCCGCCATCGTGGGCGCCAGCGGCGTCGGCAAGTCGACACTGCTGAATTCGCTGGCGCAGGCTCCGATTGCCCCCACCGGTGTTGTGCGCCCGACCACGCAGCGACCGACGGTGTGGGGTGACAGCTCGCACTCGGAGGGCTTCTGGCTGGCGTTTTCGGCGCGGTTGACGCGCCACCTCGGCGTCGCCATCGATCCGGCCCTGGCGGCCGACCATCTCACCGAGCACCTGACCGTTATCGACACACCCCCGCTGGGTCGGCCCGGAACTGCATCGGTGGCCAATCAAGCGGTGAGCCTCTCGGATCTGTGTATCTTCGTCACGACTCCGGGTCGCTACGCCGATAGTCTGGCGTGGGACTTCCTGAAGCGCTCCCGGCGGCGGGCTGTCCCCATCCTGTTTGTGCTCAACCGGCTGCCTCCCGATCTGGAGCGGCAAGACGCCATCCTCGGTGACTTCGCCCGCCGGCTGCACCAGCGGGAGCTGTTGGCCGCCCCCGATCCCTCCCTCCTGTTCGGTATAGCTGAGGGGGAAGTCGACCGGCAGCTCGAGGCCCTGTCCAGCGATGCCGTAGGAACGGTGCGCAAGGAGCTCGCCGAGATCTCGGATCCTGTATATCGGCAAGGGCTCGTGGACGAGACGGTCTATGCCACCGCCCGGATGATCGTCGAACGAGCGCGCGCCCTGACTCGACCCATGGCGGCAGAGCAAACCGTCGCCCACGATCTCCTGGGCGCGGTTGCCCGTTGTTACGAAAACGAAGCATCCGACCTCGACGAACAGGTGAGCCGGGGGTTGCTCGGCCCCGCGGTGGTCGGAGAGGATTGGAGCGAGGCGGCCAACGATGTCGCCGGCATCGTGACTCGTCGAGCAGGCGCCGCCGCCCATGCCGCGGCTGCGTTCTGGGGACGCCGCCCCGAGTCAGCCGCGCTCGTCGACGTCGCCGGTCCCGATCTGTGGCGCCACGGATCGACCACGTCGAATGCGGTCAAGCTGGCACTCGACTCGTGGAGGTCGGGCTTGGAGGCCATGGTCACCACCCATGCCCGACCCGGCCGGCTGCGTTGGTTTGGCTCGCACGATCGCGCCACCGAACTGTTGTGGAGAACTGCGCTGAGCGGGTGGCGGACGCTGCCGAGGCGACTTGCGCGTAAGTTCACCAAAGGGGGTCGGGGGTTGCTGGCCACCGCCCGGGCCGAGCTGAGCGAAGCCCTCCGCTCGAGCCTCGCCACCGACGCAGAGCGGTTCACCCGTTATCTAGGGACGGCCGGCGCCCCCAACGACCCGTATGCGGCGATCGTAGACCGCGCAGTGCTGCTCGACGCTCGCCTCGATGCGCTCGCCGAGGAGTTCGCGGTGCCGCCTGGCGAGGAAGCCGAAGAGGGCGAACCGGCCATCGCGGCGGACGGTGGTCCGGTGGTCGCGATTCGAATCTCGGAAGGTTCGACCGCCGAAGTGCTGGGAGGCGATGCCATCTATCACCGCATCGAGCCGCCGTCGGCCGGCGATGAGGCTATCTCGCAATCCGAAGCGGTCCTCGGGGAGAGCCCGTGAACCGTGGCGTGTTGGAGCTCATCGACGCAGTTGAGCTCGCCGTCTCGAGAGCCAGCGGGAACGCGCCGGCCGGGGTGATCACAGAAGCACAGCGCCGCATCGACGCGCTGCGCGATCGTCGCGGCCACTTCGGCGAGATCCTGGTGATCGCTCTCGCCGGTGGAACCGGGACGGGCAAGTCCAGCCTGCTCAATGCGATCGCCGACGAGGATGTGGCCGGAGTCTCGGCGCTGCGCCCCTTCACGCAGACCCCTCTGGCCTGGATACCCAACGGATACTCGGAAGGGGTGGAGCGGTTGCTAGACGACCTGGGCATCTCTCAGCGAGTCGTCCAAGATCTGCTCCCGACGGTCGCTCTTCTGGATCTCCCCGACATCGACTCGATCGCGGACTGGCATCGGCAGATGGTCGAGGACTTGCTCCCCGACGTAGATGCCGTCTTGTGGATCGTCGACCCCGAGAAATACAACGACGAAGCGTTGCACGAGGAGTTTCTGCGACCGTTGGCCGACTTCGAGGATCAGTTCTTGTTCGTGCTCAACAAGATCGATCGGCTGCGCATGGTGGACGTTGATCGCGTCCGGGACGACTTGTTGGCTTCGCTGCGGGCCGACGGATTCACCGAGCCGGTCGTGTTCGCAGTGGCGGCGGATCCCGACGATGGGGAGCCAATCGGCGTCGATCGCCTGGTGGCGCACTTGAGTCAGCAGGTGGACGTGAAGCGGGTGGCAATGGGCAAAGCCATCAACGACATCGCCTCCATCCTGCAGAAGCTCGGCGAGTCGGCGCAGGTTCTCGACGGGGGAGTAGTCGAATTCGAGGAGCGGTGGGCATACGCCCGGGACCTGTCAGCGGAAGAGCTGATGACCAGGCCGGGGCCGGCGTCTCGGGAGGATGCCATCTGTCGGTTGGAGGATTTCGTTGCGGCGCTGGCGGTCGAGGTAGGGCCGACTCTCGGTGCTGAGCTGCGCACTGGGTTTCCGGCGGAGAGGATCGAACATGCCGTCGACATACGGCTGGCGACGAGGGATACCACCGTCGCCGACGTCGCCGCCCGCTTGGAATCGTCCATCGGCGAGCCGCTGCGGCGTCAGATCTGGAGTCGGGCGCAGTTCGCCGCCACGCTGGCGACGGGCGTCGTGGCAACACACCAGCTGCGGGAACGGCATCTGGTCCGTGTCAATCGCCCGGTGTAGCAGCCCGGGTGGGGGACGCGCGGAGGCTGATAGCAACGGCGTCCCTTCCGGGTTGTGACCGCAGCCGACATGCGGGCTCAGGCCCCGTGGACTACCTCTCCGATCTCGTCCCGAAACTGTCGGGCGTGGAGATCCGCATAGAGGCCGCCGGCGGCGAGGAGATCGTCGTGGGCGCCTTCCTCAACGATGCGCCCCCGGTCGAGCACGAGAATGCGGTCGGCACGCCGGACGGTGGCCAATCGGTGGGCGATCACGAATGTGGTGCGGCCATGCATCAGGATCTCCAGTGCCTCTTGAACCAGCGACTCGGCCTCCGAGTCGAGCGAGCTCGTCGCCTCGTCGAGGATCAAGATGCTGGGGTCCTTGAGCAGAGCCCGAGCGATGGCCACCCGCTGCCGCTGCCCGCCCGACAGCTTGATTCCCCGCTCGCCCACGATCGTGGCGTAGCCGTCGGGGAACTCCATGATGAAGTCGTGGGCGTTGGCGGCCTTGGCGGCATGACGCAACTCGGTGTCGGTTGCGTCCGGTTTCCCGACGCGGAGATTCTCTGCGATCGTCCCGGAGAACAGCTGGGTCTCCTGCGGCACCGCGGCCATCCTGCCGCGCAGCTCGCGGCGTGGCACCTCGCGCACGTCGATCCCATCTACCAGCACCCGTCCTGAGCTGACGTCGAAGAATCGCGGTATCAGCTGCACCAAAGTCGACTTGCCCGCACCGCTGGGCCCCACCAAGGCGACGACCTCGCCGGGACAGGCGGCGAGGTTCACTCCGGCGAGCACGTCAACGGCGCGGTCGGCATACCGAAATCCGACGTCCTCAAAGGCCACGCGACCGTCTCCTGTCAGCTGGACCGGGAGTTCTGGCTCGGCCAGGTCGTTGCGCTCATCGAGCAGTTCGAAGATCCTGCGGGAAGCGCCGAGTGCCTCCTGGAGCTCGCCGTAAAGGCCGGTGAAGGTACCGATGGCGCCTGCCACGATCAGTGTGTAGAGCAGGAAGGAGACGAGATCTCCCGTGGTCATCTGCCCAGCCAGGACCAATCGCCCGCCGCGCCACAAGACGAATGCCAACGTGCCAAATGCGACGAACGTGACCATCGGCCCGAAGAGAGCACGGAGCCTCGCCCGGCGCAACGCTACGCGATAGGAGCCTCGCACGGCGCTTCGGTAACGGTCCGTCTCGACCGCCTCGGCGCTGAACCACTTGACGACCCGTACCGCAGCTATCGACTCCTCGGCTCCGGCGTTCGCTTCAGCCACCTTGTCCTGGAACTCCGTCGAGACCTTGCGGAGCCTGCGGCCGAAGAAGGCCGCCGCCACGATGGCTACCGGCAGAAACGTGAGCACAGTCACCGCCAGCGTGACGCTGATGACGAAAAGCAAGATGACGCCGCCGATCAGCGTGATTGCCTGTGCCAGCGCCGCCGCCAGCGAAGATGACACAGTGCTCTGGATGACGGCGACGTCTGACGTGAGCCGCGACGTGATCTCGCCGGTCTTGCGCCCGTCGAAGAACTTGACCGGCAGCGTCATGAGGTGCTCATAGGTGCGAGTTCGCAGGTCGGCCACGATCCCCTCGCCCATTGCTGAGAGGAAGTAGACACGGACGAAGTTGAAGGCGGCTTGTGCCAGGAACACGCCGACGAGGATGAGAGCCATGCGGTCGAGCGCTGCCGGGTCGACCTCGGCTCGGTTGACGATCGTGTCGACGAGACCGCCCATGATGCGCGGGAAGACCAGCCCGAGGGCACTCGCCACGAGCACGCCGACCATGGCGACCGCTAGGTTCCACTTGTACGGCCGAACGAATTGGAGCAGCCGGCGCAGCTGCCATAGGTCGCGGCGTGTCGGAGCTCCGTCAGATTCCGTCCTCGACACGGCGGCGGCACGGCGGCGGGCATGACTGAACACAACCCCCGCATGCTACGAGGCGCCACGGACTGGTTCTGCGCTGCGCATGGTTACCCCACGCGGGTAGGCGACCCCGCCCGGTACCGGCCGCCCGCTAGCTCGTGGGCAGCAGCATCCGGATCGCGGCCGGAGTGGGGGTGATCTCGAAGTACCCTCCAGAGCCGATCAGGTCGCCGTCGGCCTGAATCGATGCCGGTGGATCGGCCTCGACGATGAGCTTGGTGAAGCCGGGCCACAGCCTCACTCCCCGCGCCCCGCTCACGTTGCGGCGCAGCGCAGCGCGGATCACGATTGCCGCGGCGCGGCCAACCGACAAATGGGTGATAGCGCACGCCGTGGGCCCGGCACCGGCATCGGTGGTGAGCCCGAGCGCCACCGGCCCGAAGTACGTGTAGGGGGCTTGTACCTGGACCATGGCACTGACGGCGTTGAGAGTATCGCCGTCGCATGTGACTCGGAGATTGGGGGGCTTGTTGCGATAGTCGCGCAACGCCACGGCCAGCGTGCTGCGCACATAGTGGAGCGAGCCGATGGTTCCCTTCGCCAAGGGACGCCTCTCCGACTGGCGCACCATATCGGCGTCGAAGCCGATGCCGAGCGCGAACAGGGCGTGGTCGGAGCGCGATCCATCCGTGACATGGACCAGCGTGGTGGGCTGGGCATCGCAATCGACGAGGGCGGCGGCCGCCTTGGCCGGCTTGTTGGGTAGTCCGATTATCCGTGCCAGCACGTTCGTGGTGCCGGCGGGGATCACGGCCAGCGCGCACTCGGATTGGATGAGGCCATTGGCGACCTGGTGGGCAACCCCATCACCGCCGAGTGCCGCCACCACGTCGTACCCGGCGGCGGCGGCGTCTACCGCGGCCTGGCGCGATCCTGCCGCGCTGGTCGGCCACGCTGTAGATACTTCGTAACGCCGACTCAGCACCTCGACTACCGCCCGTAACGCGGCACCTGTGAATCCGGACGCGGCGGGATTGGCGATGATCAAGAGGCGCTCCATGGCGGGAGCGTACCGATCAACGGCTGTCTCGGCTGCGGGGCTTCAGCCCGCGAGCAGCTTCTCGATGCGCTCGCGTAGCTCGGTGGGCCGGAACGGCTTGGTCATGAAGTCGTCGGCGCCGCCGGCTACGGCCTGTTCCGCAACTTCCGGCTGAGCGTGCGCGGTCAGGATCAGCACCTTGATGTCGGCGGTAGCTTCGTCGCCCCGGAGGTGGCGGAGCACTTCCCAGCCGTCCATGCCGGGTAGGCCGATATCGAGGACGATGGCGGCCGGCTGCGTGTCGCGTGCCTGCTCGAGACCACGCAGCCCGTCTTCGGCGGCCACCAGCTCGACATCGAGGACGCGCAAGCAGACCTCGATGAGGCGGCGAACACTGGCCGAATCCTCGATTACTAAGACCCGCTGACTCACATACCCAGTATCGGAGAGCCCTCAGCATATCTTCAACCGTTTTCGCCATGGCCGCACTAGTCAGGATCGCTTAGCCTGAGCGCACAACGGCTCAGCGAGGAGAATGTCGTGAAACCCTATGCGCCGGTGCCATATTCGGATTTCTCCGATGACGACGTAAGCAGCAGCTACGCGGCGGCGATCGACGATGTGAGGGCGGCGATGCCGGGGGTGGCGCCGCTGATCATCGCCGGCGACCGACGCGAGACCGCCGATTCGATCGAGAGCGTCAATCCGGCTCGGCCCGATGAGGTGGTTGCCCATGCGGCCTCGGCCGCCCCCGCCGACGCCGACGCCGCGCTGGAAGCTGCGTGGCGGGCTTTCCCGGATTGGGCGGCGACTCCCGCAGCGGCCCGGGCGGAGATGATCCACCGCATCGGGGACGTGATGGAGGAGCGCATCTTCGAGTTCTCCGCCTGGATGACGCTCGAGGCCGGGAAGAACTACGCCGAGTCGGAGGCCGACACGGCCGAAGCGATCGACTTCTGCCGGTACTACGCCCATCAGGCGTTGGAGATGGCCGAACCCGTCGACGTTCACCAATTCCCCGGAGAGATCAACGAGTCGTGGTTGACGCCGCTCGGAGCCGGAGTGGTGATCCCACCCTGGAACTTCCCACTGGCGATCCTCTGCGGCATGACGGTGGGCCCGGTCGCCGCCGGCAACACCGTGGTGCTCAAACCGGCATCGAACACCCCGATGATCGGTGCGATGTTCATGGACGCGGTGGCGGCGGCAAGCGTCCCGCCGGGCGTCATCAACTACCTACCCGGATCGGGAGGCACCATCGGCGATGCGCTGGTCGAAGATCCTCGAACCCGGTTCGTGAACTTCACGGGATCCAAAGAGGTCGGGCTGCGGATCGCAGAGCGAGCCGCCACGGTCCAGCCGGGACAGACCTGGCTCAAGCGGGCCTATATGGAGATGGGCGGCAAGGATGCTCTGATCGTCGACGCAACGGCCGATCTCGACGCCGCCGCCGCAGATGCGGTGCGCAGCGCCTATGGGTTCCAGGGGCAGAAGTGCTCGGCGTGCTCTCGGCTGATTCTGGTCGACGAGGTATACGACGAGACTCTCGATCGAGTCCTCGAGCTGACATCACAGCTGACCGTCGGCGATCCAGCCGACAACCACGCAGTCGGGCCGGTGATCTCGGCTGCGCAACACCGCTCCATCCTCGAAGAGATCGAAAACGGCCGGGGAGAAGCCGCCCTGCTGAGCGGCGGGGAAGCAATCGACATGGAAGGTGGCTACTACATCGCCCCCACGATCTTCGCCGATGCGGCTCCCAACTCCCGGCTGGCCCAGCACGAGATCTTCGGCCCCGTCCTGTCGGTCATCAAGGCCGCCGACTTCGACGACGCCTTGGCGATTGCCAACGGCACCGAGTTCGGCCTCACCGGGGGCCTTCATTCCACCAGCGAGGCCAACATCGAACGGGCGCGGCGTGAGTTCCATGTGGGGAACCTCTACATCAACCGCAAGATCACCGGTGCCCTGGTAGGTATCCAGCCCTTTGGTGGATTCAAGATGTCCGGATCCAATGCGAAAGCGGGCGGGCCCGACTACCTGCGCTTGTTCATGGAGATGAAGACGATGGCCAGAAGGCTGTAGCGCAGCTAGGAACGCGGCGTGCTCCATAATGCGGCCCTGCATGGCCGCTCGCATCGCTGCGCTTCTCGTCGCCTTGAGTGTCGTCATCGCTGCCTGCAGCCCCGATTCGGTGGCCGTCCAAGGGGCGGCGCGGGCAGTGACCACGACGACGACAACGACGCTCGCCCCGGCCACGACAACCGCTACGCCGACGATGACTACGACGACCACCGCCCCCACGATCCGGGCAGGCTTGGCGCTGATCCCGCAGGGAGGGGCGCCGATCTTCTCCGAGCCGGGCGGCGATCGCGAGTACATCATCCACGAAGGGATCCTCCTCGGCTTCGACCGCCGCGACGGGATCTTCCTCGAGGTGGTGACTCCGTGTAACGACACCATGTGGGTGCGGGAGAGCGATGTCGATGTCATCCGCAAAGCGAGGAGCGCCGGCCCCCCCGGGCAGGCCAACCTGGCCCGGGCCACCATCGTGATCGACCCCGGTCACGGAGGGCGGGACTGGGGCGGCGTGGGGCCCACCGGCCTGACGGAGAAGGAGGTCAACCTCGACATCAGCAATCGAGTTCGTGACCTGCTTCTGACCGCCCACGACGTGAACTGGGCGACAGGGGAGATCGTCCCCGGCAACACCGTTCCCGCCGTGAGCGCTGTCTTCATCACCCGTGATCAGGCTGGCCCCGACTCGGGTGACTACGAGATCGGCCTGCGCTACCGCAGCCACATCGCCAACAGCGCCGGGGCCGACGCCCTGATATCGATTCACAACAACACGGTGCCCACTGCCGATCCCGAGGGACCCGGAAGCGAAGTGTTCTTTGCCTGGTCGATCGCCCAATCCGATCGGCTGGCATCCCTCATCCACCAGGAGCTGTTGCGCAGCTTTCGCGGCTTCGATGCCGACTGGAAGGGCGGGCTCATCCGCGGGGCGCGGACCCGGATCGACCCCGAGACCGACACGGACTTCTACGGTTTGCTCCGCCGCGCCAACATGCCGGCCGTGATCGTCGAAGGGGCCTACATCTCGGAGCCGGAAGAGGAGGCGCTGCTACGCACTCCCCGGTTCCGGCAGGCATACGCCGAGGCGGTGTTCCGCGGCGTGGTGCGCTTTTTGACCACGCCGGAGTTCGGCGAAGAGGTCAACGAGCCGGAGCTGTTCACGAGCGACGCCGGCGTTGCCAGCACATCCTCCTGCGAAGTGCCGCGGCAACCCTGACTTCGGATTCTGGCCGCAGCTGCCGATAGAGACTCCGGGGGCTGGGTAGGCGGCTCCCGACGGTCCAAGCGGCGGAGGTAGTCGACGGTGACGGCAAGGCGAGCCTGGCAGCCCCGGGGAGCGCTCGTTGGCAGCGCCCTGCTCACGGCGTCACTACTGTTGGCGATCCCGGTTCCTCCTGCTGCTGCATTGGTCACCTGTGACGGCTTGGAGGTGACCATCTTGGGGACCTCCGGTCCCGACGAGCTGATCGGGACCTCCGGTCCCGATGTGATCCACGGGCTCGGCGGCGACGACGTCATCCGGGGATTAGAGGGAGCAGACACGATCTGCGGAGGCGCCGGCGCCGACGACATCCAGGGCGGCAATCACGCTGACCGCATCTTCGGGAACCACGGCAGCGACGTCATCTATGGCCGCGGCGGGCACGACACCATTTTCGGCGGCCCGGGCCACGACACCATCTACGGGGGCACCGGTGACGACTATCTGGCCGGGAAGAAAGGGCTCGACAACCTGCATGGTGGCAACGGAGCCGACACCCTCATCGGTAACGAAGACGACGATACCTTGATCGGTGCCGCCAAGGTCGATGAGGCGTACGGTGGTGTGGGTGTCGACCGGTGTGACGGCGACGCGGAGACGGCGTGCGAGCTCGAAGTGATCGACTTCGTCTTCGAGCGGTTTCTCATCAACCAGGCGGTGCCCCAAGCCGACTCCAGTCAACCGGCCGGAGAGCGGGTGGGCACCGTCGAGCAGCGCGGCGGCATAGTCAGAGCTTTCATCTCCGCCAACCAGGCGGGAATCACATCTCCCAAGGTGCACCTGTATTTCCGCAAGGCCGGGGTGCCGACGATGGTGCCGATGAGCGGACCGGCGACCGTGCCCACCAGCCCCAGCGAGGGCGATCTCGCCTCCACCTACAACTACACATTCGACGAGACGCTGCTCGAGCCGGGCACCGAGATGTACGTGATCGTCGACCGTCTGGACAAGGTCTTCGAGCTCAACGAGAACAACAACCGCTATCCAGACTCTGGGTGGGGCGACATCGACACCCGCGACGTTCCCCAGATGAGGATCACCGTGGTTCCCATCACCATCGAAGGCGGTGCGTCGGCGAGCGTCAGCCTCAGCCAGGCCGAGGCGCTGCTCGGCAAGACAGTCCGGGTGCACCCGATCGGTGACTATGACATCCAGGTACGGGCCAATTACACCTTCGCCAACCCCACCGGGACGAGCCAGGACTGGATCACGCTGCTCAACGAGATGGCTCAGCTGCGTGAGGCCGAGAATCCCAACCGGCAGTATCACGCCTTCCTGCCGGAGCCGCTCAGCCCAGGGATCGGGGGCATCGGCTACATCGGTTATCCGGCTGCCGTCAGCATCCAGCACGACGAGACGATCGCCCACGAAACGGGCCACAACCTCAGCCTGCCGCACAACCCGTGCTCGGGTCAGGAGGGGAATCCGGATCCGAACTATCCGTACGCCGGCGGCAAGATCGGGACCTGGGGCTACGACATCGTGACCGGGGCGCTCTACGACCCGAACGTCTACGTCGACCTCATGACCTACTGCTCCCCGGAATGGGTGAGCGACTACTCGTTCAACAATGTGCTCGATTACCGCAGCGGCGGCTTCGGATGGGAAGCGGAAGCCGAGGGGTTGGCGCCTGCCGGCACCGGAACCGTCCTTCAATTCAGTGGGACGGTTCCAGCCAGCGCCCGCCAAGCGGCCCGCCAGAGTCGCCAGGTTGGGCTGGATGCCGTCGGCGCCATCGAGCAGATCGCAGTGGTCGAACGGGCCGCCAACCTCCCCGCCCCCGGGGATCACACGCTGGTGGGACGCAACGGAGACGGCGCTGCGCTCGTGCAGGTTTCGTTCGCCACCTATGCCATCGACCACGCCGATGGAGCCCATTTCATATTCTCCATCGAGATTCCCACCTCCGACCTGCCTCAGATCGAGGAATGGGCCATCGAGCAGGCGGGGCAAGTGATCGCCAGCCGCCCGGCCGCTTCCGGTTAGTGCCACGAAACCTCGATGGTATTGCTTGGGGGCGTTGGCGGGATCGTTCGCTATGGTCTCGGTCGCCGGAACCCGCTGTTGCTAGTCGCCAGGGCCGAAAGGGAAAGTTCCCAGTGAGAAGATCGGCGATGGCTCTACTCTTCGGTCTCGTGGTCGCATCGTGCGGCGGCGGCGCCACGCCCACCTCCACACCGGGCTCGCAAGTCGCGACAACCACCGCGACCCTCGCTCCGACGACCACATCGGGGCCGACTTCGACTACTACGACCACCACGCCGGCGCAGGGCTCCTCAGGTGAGAAGCTGGAGGTGGATCGCTCCATCCTTGGCTTGGCGCTCGAGCCCGGCGACACGAGACCGGGGCGTTTCCGGCTCGAGCGCGGCCCCAATACGGAGATCCTCATGACGGTCGAAGGCCGCTATTGGGTGTCCGCCGGGGGCGACGTCTACACGACTCTCGATGTCGACCCGAACCTGATCGCCGAGCAAATGACACTCCTCGCGGCTGCGGTCAGAGCTAGGGGCGGTCAACCACCCGACTCCCCGTACCTCACGTCGCTGCGCGAGCACTACCGGGGTGATGAGTTTCAGATTGGACTGACCGATCTGATCCGGTCGCTGGCGGCGGGCGGCCTGTCGGCGGAATGGGCCGAACAGTGGAGTTGGTTCGTCCAGGCAGATGGCAACCCGGTGCCTCCGGAACTGCTGGCTTGCCAGAACGCCATCGCGTCGCTCGACCGTGCTGCCCGGAGTTGGGTGCGTGACCTCGAGATCGAGTTCGTGGACGGAACGTGGCTCTTTCCCATGCAGGACTTCGAGCAGGCCATGGCCGTCGAAATCGAGGAGGCGTCGATCTGTGAGCTGTTCGTGGAGCTGTCGGGACCAAGTCCCGAGATCGTGATCGAGCTGGGCGACGAGGCGGATCGGCGTCGCGTCAGCGTGCTCGTCGACGACAAGATCTACACGGACCGGGAACCGGAACTGATGTTCGCCATCGCGATGTGGCCGGACGAGTCGGTGGGTCCACCCCCCGACGACCCCAACCCCGCCTCGCTGCTGACGCTGGGGAGCTCCTACTTGACAGCAATCGGGGTGTGCGGGGAACTGCCATGGATCTACTCCAACTTCGCCGCCGCCGACACCTACTACTCGCCTTTGAGCAGCGGCTATCCCGGACCGGTCGTGTTTGCCTCCGGTTGGTACTGCCAAGATCAGGTGCCGGAGGAGCGGCGCAACGAAAGCGGCTGAGTCGTCACCAACCTTTGCCCCAGTCGTTACACCCCGGTGACGGGTTGACCCCGCCTGAGCGGATGGCACTGCGGGCGACCCTCGGGGAGTCCCTGACAGGAATCGCCTAGCTCATTTCGGGCCCGTCTCGCCGCGGAGTCCCACAATGACCTATCGGATGCAGGTTTTACCAGTGCAATCCATCGATCTGCCGCTTATCCTTGAGGGCGTGAGAGGGGCACTAGGGGGTTAGGGAGTCCTTTCCTCAGATTGCCGCTGCGTGATGCCTCGTTGAGGCGCGACCGCCGGGTCGACAAGCAGAGGAGCTGAACGTGCGAGGGACAGGAAATGGCCGTAGGGGAGCAATTCTGTGGAGCATGCTCCTCGTGACCTCCGTCATGTTCGCTCTGCCCGCGACGTCGACCGCAGCCATCGCCACCTGTGACGGGGTAGAGGTCACCATCCAGGGAACGCCGGGCGACGACGTCCTGATCGGGACCCCGGACGCCGATGTGATCAACGGCGGGGCGGGCAACGACGTGATCAAGGGACTCGACGGTAACGACATCATCTGCGGTGGTGCCGGGTTCGACGAGCTACGCGGTGGCAACGGCGCCGATCGTTTGCTCGGCGGCAAGCACGCCGACTCCCTGTTCGGGCTCAACGGTCACGACACCCTGTTGGGTGGGGCGGGTAGCGACCTGCTCAACGGAGGCAAGGGATCCGACACCTTGTCCGGAGGAGCGGGTCCGGACAACCTGACCGGCGGGCCCGGTAACGACAACCTGGCGGGCCACGGGCAGGACGACGTCCTCATCGGGGGAACGGGCACCGACGAGCTGAACGGCAACGCCGGTTTCGACCGCTGTGCCGGCAACAACGAGCTCAATTGCGAGGCGAACCCGATCGACTTCCGCTTCGAGCGGTTCCTCATCTCGCAAGCAGTTCCCCAGGAGGACTCTGACTTGCCACCCAACCAGCGTGTGGGCACGGTGGCGAGCCGGCCCGGGATCGTGCGGTTCTTCATGTCGGCCAACCAGCCCGACATCCCCTCTCCCGAGGTCCATTTGTTCTATCGGCAGAACGGCCAGGTGACGCGGGTGCCGCTGGCGGGGCCGGCGATCGTGCCGCAGAGCCCCGACGTCGCCAACCTCGCCTCGACGTACAACTACACGTTCGACGAGACCCTGTTGGAACCGGGCACCGAGATGTACGTCAAGATCGACCGGCTCGACGAGGTCTTTGAGCTCAAGGAAGGCAACAACCGCTATCCCCAGAAGGGGTGGCGGGACATCAACACCCAAGCCGTCCCCCGGATG
Source organism: Acidimicrobiia bacterium (assembly GCA_041605955.1). Taxonomy (GTDB): domain Bacteria; phylum Actinomycetota; class Acidimicrobiia; order Spongiisociales; family UBA5794; genus JAHEJX01. The sequence goes on along the minus strand of JBFIXI010000031.1, from coordinate 19,970 downwards.
CGGGTGACGGTCGTGCCGATCACCATCGAGGGTGGAGCGGCGGCGAACATCAGTCTCAGCCAGGCCCGCGCTCTCTACGAGAAGACGTTGAAGGTCCACCCGGTCGGGGAATCCAACATCCAGGTTCGGGACAACTATCTCTTCCAGAATCCGACCGGCACCACTCAGGATTGGATCACGCTGCTCCAGGAAATGGCGGTGCTGCAGCAAACGGAGAACCCGAACCGGCAGTACCACGCGTTCTTGCCTCCGGGGGGTCTCACCCCGGGCATCGCCGGCATCGGCTACATCGGATTCCCGGCCGCGGTGAGCATTCAGAACGACGAGACGATCGCCCACGAGACCGGGCACAATCTCAGCCTGCCGCATGTCACGTGTACCGGTCAGGAAGGCAACCCGGATCCCAACTACCCATATCCGGGTGGTGGCATCGGTAATTGGGGATACGACATCATCACCGGAGTGCTCTACGACCCGGCCGTGTTCGTCGACTTGATGACCTATTGCCAGCCGGAGTGGGTCAGTGACTACAACTTCGCCAACGTGCTCGCCTTCCGCACCGGAGGCGGCTGGGAGTTGGCGGGCGACGCGGCGGCCGGCAGCGGTACGGTCGTTCAGTTCATGGGGAACGTGCCAGCGACCGGCTGGCAAGCGGCTGGCCAGAGCGCCGAGATCGCATTGCCCGCCGCCGAGTTCACTCGGGTCGAGGTTGTCGATCGTCCCGCTGTGCCACCGGCGCCGGGGGATCACACGTTGCGAGGGCTGGACGCGGCCGGCAACGTGGTGACGTCGGCTTCGTTCCAGACCTACGCCTACGACCACGCCGACGGTGCCATGTTCATCTTCTCGATTGAGATTGCCGACGCCACACTGGCCAAGGTCGCCACGTGGACGGTCGATCGGGGCGGTGAAGTGATCGTGAGCCGAGCGGCCGACTGAGGGTCAGGGCGGGCCGGCTGAGGCGGCGACGTCAGAAATCGCCCTCGTAGCGGACCCGGTCGACGACGGTTCCGGCCGCGGTCTGCAGGATCACGGTGTCGCCGCCGTTGGACCAAACGGCATCGTCGGCGCACCAGTACAGCTCGCGGGTGGTGTCGGTGCCACAGCCGGTGCGGATCCGGAGCCGGGCTCCGGGAGCTAGCACCGCGCCGGCGACGAACTCGTAGCGGTGAGTGGATGACTCGTCGCGCAGAATCCACCCGTCCAGCGCCACTTCTTCGGCGGCGTCGTTACGCACCTCGATCCACTCTTCCTCCTTGTTCTGCCAATCACGCCCCGGCGGGTCGTACTCGATTTCGTCGATCCGGATCCGAGGAATGGTGGACTCGTCGCAGGCTTGCGGCGCCCACATGCCGAGGCGATCGGCGAAAGCATCGTCGGAGAGCGTGACCAGCCGGGGCTCTCGCGGGCTGCCACCCTGGAGAGCAACGGCGTGTCCCTCGGCCACCATCGTGGCGTTGACGAATTGGCCGTTCGCATAGACGGAGCGCAGCAGGCGGCCAAAACGATCCTCGGTCTCGTCGCCCTCGGTGACCAGGATCACCGTGGTGTCGGCGAGCAAGTCACGCAGGCGGGCCCGGGCGGCGTCGCCGTGACACTCGTGTCCCTCCGGAGCGTTCATCCCGAGCATCCTGACCTCGACGACTGCGCCGTCGACCTCTGCCTCGAACGAATCACCGTCGAACACCTGCCGCACCTCGGCGGCGTCGCCTGGGGGCACGGTGAGTACGGCGGTAGTGCTGGTTACGGTCACCTGCTCGCCGAACGTCGTGGTCGGCGTGGTGGTGCTACACGCCGCCATGAGGCCGAGCAGGATTGCCGCAGGGTGGGCCCGTCTCATCGGCGGACACGGTAGCCGTCGGCTGCCTCAGCGGCGGGAACCCAGGAGCTGGAAGCTTCCGATAGAGTGCGGCCGGGCCGACGAGCAGTGAGGTGGCGAAGAAGTTGGCGAGTCTCGATGAGCTCCAGGCTGCGGTGCTTGGAATTCCGGGGGTGATCGGGGCCGACGTGGCCGCCTCCGAGACCGGTCCACCTGCAGTTCGGGTGTGGACCGACAACAGCCGCGATCCCGAAGAGCTGCGGGCCGAGGTGAGGTCCGTCGTTGCCCGCGCCTATCGGCGCGGTCTTGCGGGCGAGTCGCCGCATGTCATCCGGGAGCCGGACGACGCCAAACCGAATCTGCGACCGGTCGAATCCCCGCCTCTGCCACCCGGGCGGCGCAGCGGCCTGGGACGGGGGCTCGACGAGCTGTTCCGCTCAACCGATGAGGAAGAACCCGAGGCGGCGTCCCCCTCGATGACGATCGATCTGACCGCCAAGGGGAGTCTCGACACGATCGCCATAGAAGAATCCGCCGCCGGGGTGACGGTGCGGGCGATCGACAGCGCACGGCGGGTCGCCGAGGCCAAGGTCATCGGGGGAGCGGCCTCGGTCAACCAAGCGATCGTGAGTGCCGTGGCGGAGCTCGTCGGGGAGCAGCCCGCGCCGCAGCTCATCTCCGTCGAGTTGCGCGACAGCAAGGTGGCGACGGTGTTGGTGGTGACGCTCGAGCGGGCGGACGCCACCGTGACCGCCGGCGCCGCAGTCGTAGAGGGCGGGATGCCCTTCACGCTGGGCAAGGCGACCTGGGTGGCGCTCGCCTAGGGCGCACCGCATTCCAATCGAAACGATGGCCGTTGGCTAGATGCGGCCATGGCAGAATTCCCGTCGTGAACATCTCATGCCCCCAGTGCGGCGAGGCCGACGATCTGACCGGCTCGCGCCGCCACGATGTCGATGAAGGTGACGTCATCGACATCGAGTGCGGTGCGTGCGGCTACGGGTGGCCGCGGCAGCTCGCCGCTTCCTGTCCGCAATGTGGTGGCACCGACATCCAGACGGTTCCGTTGGCCATTGTGGAGAAGAGTCGGGGCACCCAACTGTCCATCGTGGGCACGCGACCGCTCGACCTGTGTTCGCAATGCGACGCCGCCACACTGGCCGGTTACCACCGCAACCGGCCCAACCCGTTGATGCCGGACGAGCTGCCCAACCTGCCCTAGCGCCACCCAAGGTCACGACACTTCCAGGAGCGCCTACGGCCGACTCATCAACTGGTCGACTGGGGCGAAGTCGTCACGCAACACATCAGCACCGTCGATCCAAGCAGCCGCCGCCTCGCCTCCCAGGGTGAGCTCGCTGCTCGCCCGTGCCGCGGTGTTGGCCATGACGGCGGCGGCGTCGAGCGGCACCTTGGAGCCGACCAACACGAAGTTGCCGCCGTCGCGGCCCGCCAGGTAGGGCTCGGGCGCCATCACGAGGACATGGGGGAAGACGGCGGCGATCGTGGCCGCCTCGGCGCGGGCGAAGCCATACGGGGGATAGTCGATGAGGTTCATCGCATACAGCCCCTCGTCGTCGAGGCGGTCGGCGACGTCGCGCAGGAACTCCTCGGTGGTGAGGTGCCAGGGCACCGAGGGACCGCCGAAAGCGTCGCCGAGGACAAAGTCGAATGAACCGAGCGGCGCCTGGTGGATACCGAGCCGGGCGTCTCCGACCACTACGACCAAATCAGGCGATTGCACCAGCCCCAGCTCGCGCTCCGCCAGATCGACCAACGCCGGGTCGAGCTCGAGCACGAAGTGGCTGCTTCCGGGCCGGACTGCGCTGATGTAGGCCGGGAAGGTGAACCCACCGCCGCCGACGTAGAGGTTGCGCAATGGGCCATCCGGCAGCGCCGCCAGCACGTCGGCCACGAGGCGGGCGTAGCGGAATTCGAGGTAGGTCGGGTCCTCCAAATCGACGTAGCTATGGCGCAGCGTATCGAGCCACAGAGCCCGTCCCGAGGGCCGCTCCGGGTCTACCTCGACGCGGGCACAGAAGTAGGCGGTTTCGACCTCGCACGGAGTCGGGGTGACCGCCACGATGGCAGAGCCGATGACCGCGATGGCAACGATGCTGAGCAACGAGTCGCGGGTGGAGCGGCGTCCGTATTTGAACCACGCGTAAGCGCCCATCAGAAGGAGCAGCACCGCCACCACGAGGATCACCGCTTGGCTCGGGGCGGCCGCCACGAGCACGAACCCGGTGACGAACGTGCCGAAGATGGCTCCGGCGGACGAAACCGCAGAGAACCCGCCGACGACTTCGCCGGTATGGCCCAGGTCCTGAAGCTGGATCTTGACGACGGTTGGCCCCACCGCCGACAGCACCAGCGCCGGCAAGAAGAAACCGACCGCGGATGCCAGCACGATCTCGAGCGGTCCGGCGGCGCGCACATTGGGGCCGATCCAGCGCACCAGCGTGGGGGAGAGGAGGGTGAGCGCCGCCCCGGCAACCAGAAGCGGCCCCAGCAACGATCCCGGATCCCGCTGGTCGGCCAGCCGGCCTCCCAGCCAGGCCCCGAGCGCAATGCCGGCGAGCACGGTGCCAATGATCCCGGTGAAGGTCTCGAGGGTGACCCCGAGATAGGGGGCCAGCATGCGTCCGGCCATGATCTCGAGAACGAGAATCGCCGCGCTGGCGAAGAATACGAGGGCGAGGGCCGTGCGGCGCTGCATGAGGCGCCAGTCTCGCGCATTTTGCCAGCGTCACATTTGTGGGCGGTGGCGCCGGGTATCATCCCGGCTGGCAAATCGGGCGTTTAGCTCAGTCTGGTTAGAGCGCTTCCCTTACAAGGAAGAGGCCGGCGGTTCGAATCCGTCAACGCCCACGGCCGGAATCCCTTATGTGGCAAGGGATTCCGGTTTTCTGGTGGGGAGCTCGATGACCTCTGGTCCGCGTTTGGTCCGCGCCTGGTCCGCGCGTGAAGCGTTTCTCGCCTGTTCGAGACGGTCGGTGGCGGCTTCGTCGACGCCGTCGTAGAGGTGGCCGTAGACGTCGAATACGGTCCGGGTGCTCTCGTGACCGAGGCGATCGGCGATGTATTTGGGGGATTCTCCTTGGGCGATGAGCAGCGCTACGTGGGTGTGGCGCAGGTCGTGGGGTGTGCACGGTGGACCCACCGAGGCGTTGACTGCGGGGTTCCAGTAGCGGGAGCGGAACCGGTTGTAGTCGAGGGGGCCTCCTTGTGTCATCGAGAAGATCAGGTCCGATGACGAGGGATGCGTGGTGAGGTGGGCGACGAGCTCGTCGGCGAGGAATTGTGGGATCCCGATGGTGCGTCGCGCTTTGCGGGTCTTGAGGGGACTGGAAACCATTCGGCCGGTTCCTTGGCGGGAGAGCTGTTCATCGACGCGCAGGGTTCGCCGCAGGGGATCGAGGTCGCCGGTGCGCAGTGCTGCCAGCTCGCCGAAGCGGAGACCGGTGTAGGCGCCGGTGAGCACCAGGGTGCGGTAGCGGGTCTCGATGGTGTCGGCGAGGTCTTCGACCTCGCCGGGTGAGAGGAAACGCCGCTCCGGGGTCTCGATCTTGGGGAGTTTGACTTCCCGGCACGGGGAGCGGGTGATGATCCCGTCCGTGACGGCGACTCGGAAAGCGCGGGACACGATCTGGTAGGCCTTGCTGATCGTTGCCGGCGCATAGCCGCGTTGTTCGAGGTCGGCGACTCAGCGGCGGATGTCCATGGGTTCGACGCCGGCGAGCGGTCGTTCGCCGAAGTCGGGGAGGATGAGACTGTTGAGCAGGCTTTGGTCGCGGGAGCGCGAGGATGGTCGCCGATTGAGACGGGTCGCCTCGACCTTGCCGACCCACTCGCTGAACACGGCCTGTCCGAGCGCAGGGTCCACCCAGTCGCCGCGGGCCTTGTCTCGTTCCTTCTCGATGAGCCAGCGTTCGGCGTCGAGTTTGCGGGTGAACGCTCGCGTCCGCTCCCGCCCATCGGGAGCGCGATAGCGCGCAAGGTACGGCTTGGACCGGTCTGGCCGCTTTCGGATCGATCCCACGATCAGTCTCCTCCCGTCGTCTCTCCGGGAATTGGTTCCGCTCTCCGGCGGATCGTGTTCAACGGTACACAGCGGCTGTGACGACCCTGTTAGAGGCGGCCATCATCCGCCGGACTCGGCAGGGTGCCTGACAGGGTGGCGTTGGTGGATGATCCAGTCTTCGACGTCACACCACCGGAACCGAAGGTGCCGACCGACCCGGAACCCGGGCGGCCCTTCACGGCGGTAACGCCACCCGTAGATGGTGGCGATGGGCACTCCAAGGTAGGTGGCGAGTTCTTGGACGGTGAGGAGCGGCTCGAGAGATTCCATGTCCTGATCTTCTGATGCAACCCTTTCACTCCAGTGCCCATGTGTGTCCGAAAACGCTGTAATCCCATTGAGATTTCGGCTGTTCTGCCTGGTCAGAGAGCATTCGCCGACTCGGTCAGCCACCGGCTGCTGCTCGCCCGGGAACGGCGCATCGAGGGCACCAAGACCTGGTGGTGGAGGCGAATTGGAGGGTTGCTGACACTTTCTTGAAAGGGTGGCCGTGTCTGATCGGGGCTATGGCCTACGTCCCGGACTCCGGCAACCTTCGATTCCCGACCGGCGGGTCCGGATCGGCAGGCACCTGGAAGTTGGATCGTTCGCGGCTTCGCCAGAACCCGACTGAACCAGCTGTTATCGAGATCCGAATCCGACGACACGCGTCCGACCGCGCCGAAGGGACCAACCACGTACGCAATGACGCTTGCTCCACTCGAGCCAACGGACCGCGTCCCTCCAGGAACGAGGGCCGCCCTCGTAGTCCCTTCTCACCCAGCCAGCACGAAGGACGCACGAAGGACGCACGCATCTGCAACCAGTTGCGAAGTGGAGCTCCCAATGTTGAGCTTGGCTAAGGCCACCAAGGACTACTACCTGCGGAAGCTGGGGGAGATCTCACCTGGGGAGGATTACTACCTGCGGGGCGGCACGGCCACCGGTCGGTGGCGGGGGAGCGGCGCCACCGAGCTCGGCCTTGCGGGGACGGTGACCACGGAGGGGCTGGTGCGGATGTTCGACGGGCAGCATCCGGGCACGGGTGAGCAGCTGGGTCGAAGCCTGCGCAGGGATGGAGTGGCGGCGTGGGACGTGACCTTCTCGGCAGACAAGTCGGTGTCGCTGCTATGGGCCCTTGGCGACGACGAGACCCGCAGTGAGGTGGTGGCGGCGTTCGATGAGGCCACGTCGCAGGCGTTGGGGTATTTGGAGTCGGTGGCGTCGGCGACCAGGGGCGCCTCGAAGACGCAGGTGCTTGATCGCAACGGTGACCCGGTTCTCGCCGAGGACGGGACACCCAGGTTCCGGGTGGAGACGTGGCCGATCGCCACTGCGGGATATGTGGCGGCGTCGTTCACCGAGTACACGTCCCGTGCCGACGATCCGCAGCTCCATACTCATGTGGTGGTCGCCAACAAGGTCAAGGGCGTCGACGGGAAGTGGCGCACCATCGACGGGCGACTGTTGTTCCGGTATCAATTGGCCGCCGGGTACCTCCACGAGGCCGTCCTGAGACACGAGTTGACGCAACGGCTGGGGGTGCGGTGGCAGCCGGTACGCAACGGGATGGCCGACATTGCCGGGTTCACCCGTGCTCAAATTGAAGCGTTCTCAACCAGACGCCATCAGCTCGAGCAGTGGCGCCAGGACCAGGGTCTCGCCGATTCGGCAGCGGCACGCCAGGTGGCCGTGCTCGCCACCCGTACGCCGAAGACCGACCATCCGCTCGAGGCACTCGAGGGCGAGTGGCGGCGTCGCGCCGCCGAGGTGGGCTTGACCCCCGAGTGGCTCACCCGACTGATGAGTGCCGACCGCCAGGTGACGTCCGTCGATTCGGCGAACCTGTTCGAACATCTGGCGTCACCAGATGGACTCACCGAACGCGTCTCCACGTTCGAACTGCCCGACGTGATCAAGGACATCGCCGCCGCGCTCCCAGACGGCGGAACCAGAGACGAGATCGAGTCCCTCGCCGAAGCGTTCCTCGACGACGGCCGGGTCGTGTCGCTTGGCGGGATTCCCGCCACTGGAGTGGGGGATAACTCCGAAGTCGTCGTCGAGGCTGCCCGCAACCGAGTGAGGGACCGAGGCATCGAGGACGATGCTGGGATGATGCGACGTCGCGACGGGAGTATCTTCCCCGGTGCCCGTCACGAACGTCGCTACAGCACGACCGAGCTGTTGGAGACCGAGCAGCGGATCATCGAACATGCCATTGCCGGCATCGGCGGCGGACGTTGGAGCGCACCCAGCCGTCTCGTCGAAGCCAGGCTGCGGCGCCAGCGGCACCTCACCGATGAACAGGCCGACATGGTGCGACACTTCGCCGCCTCGGGCAACGCCATCGACATCGGGATCGGCCCGGCAGGGACCGGCAAGACCAACGTCATGGCGAGGATCCGCGAGCTCGCCGTGCTCACAGGGAGCCCGATCCTCGGTGGGGCGCTCGCCGGTAGGACCGCCGCCGGTCTCCAAGCCGCCACCGGCATCCCGTCGACCACCCTGGCCCGACTGATAGCGGACAGCGGAGACGGAGGCGGCCTTCCCCACGGTGCGATCATGGTGGTCGACGAGGCGGGGATGGTCGGCACGCGCCAACTCGCTGCCGTCGCTGACCTCGTCGAGGCAGCGTCCGGGAAGCTCATCTTGATCGGTGACGATCGTCAGCTTCCCGAGATCGGTGCCGGCGGTCTTTTCCGAGCGCTCGCCAACCGACTCCCTGTTGCGGAACTCGCTGCGAATGTCCGTCAACGCCAGCAATGGGAGCGTGACGCCCTGGCCGACCTCCGCAACGGATCCGTCGACCAGGCGATCGAGGCGTACCGGCACCGAGGCAGGCTCATCATCGGAGAAGCCAGAAACGACACCATCGCCAGTGCAGCGGCGGATTGGCACCGGCACGTCGTACTCGCCGGTGACCTCACCTCGGGGCTGCTCATCGCGTACGACAACGACACCGTCACCGAACTCAACCACCGGGCCCGTATGCACGTAGCTGACTCAGGACAGCTCACCGGACCGACCATCGAGGTGGGGGAGCGGACCTACCGAGCGGGGGACCGGATCCTGTGCCGCAGGAACCACAGTCGGCTCGGGCTGCTCAACGGCGACCTCGGCACGGTCGTCGCAGTCGACCAGGCCCGCACCGGCCTGATGGTTCGCCTCGACCGCGACCCTGCAATCAGGAATCTGCCCGCCTGGTATCTCGAGCAGAGTCACGTCGACCACGGCTACGCCATGACCGGCCACAAAGCCCAAGGTGTCACCACCGGTCGTACTTTCGTGGTCGTCGACGGGACCACCGGCCGGGAATGGACCTACGTCGCGATGAGTCGAGGCCGCGAGGACAACACCCTGTATCTCGCAGGCGCCGACCCAAATGAGGAATCGTGCACCCACCTCACCCACGCCGACGCCGACGATGCTCTCGACCGCCTCACGGCCGCCCTCAATCGGCGCTCGACTCACACCGCTGCCATCGACCATGCCCGGTCGACGCTCACGGATACCACGGATCCGCTCGGCCCACCCCCACCCAGCAGCGACATCGGCGCCCGCGTCGCCTGGATCGCCGAGCGCCGAACCGTACGCGACGCAGCCGAAAGACAGTCACCGGGCCTCGATCGGGCGGTTGGCGGATGAGCTGAGAGAAGACCACTGAACGTGGCAACCCAATATCTGGGATCACGTGCATAATGCCGGATCCAGAGCGCCTTGCGTGACCGAGGCTCGACTCGCCTGGCCGTCGTTATGCGCTGCTCGTAGGCTCCTTGGCCGACTCCATCCCAGGTAACGGGCGAGGTAGCGTCGAGTCCTGCAGCGGGGCTCCGTTGGCCGCTGGCTAGGGTGCCCGCATGTCTCGGCCCCGACGAATTGCCAGCTACATAGAGCGCCAGTACGTCTCTGAGCAAGGGGCAGTCCGTGAGAATGTCGAGGCTCTTTTTGCTGAGAATGTCGCCTACCACGTTGGGGGTCAGACCCTCACCCGTGAAGACATCGTGAAAGCCGTCACCGCCGTCAGAGAAAGCCCCCGGAGGGGTCGGCGGGTTGAGCCGTCCGCTTTTGAAGAGGACGGTGACATCGTGAGCTGGCACATCTCGGCAACCCTCCCGACCATGGGCGAGGACGGCAGTGACCTCAGCCAAGAGAGTGACCTACGCGCCGTATTCAATGCGGACAACAAGATCGAAGAGGTTTGGTCTGTGGACACGAGCACCAGCTGAATTGCGTTGGCCACCAACAGTCAGCCGAGTCCGTGCTCTTCCCTCGACCAACCGCCCATATCGAGGCACGTACGCGCTCGTTGAGGCTGGCCGCAGGGAACTGCCCTCATAGATGGTGATTGACGGTTGCAGGGGTCGGAACGTCCTCACCTCCGCCCAGGGTGGGGGACTAATCGACACCACTCTGAGTAGTTGGCTAGGGTCGTCAAAGCGACCCCATTGTGAGTGGGGTGGGACGAGGCTTAGTGAGGAGGTCAAGGGTGAAGCGAGTACTTGTCTTTGCAGCAGTCGTGGCTCTGGTTAGTGGTGTGTCGGCGTCCGCTGCCGCCGCCGGAGCAGTTGTCGACCGGGTGGAAGGACCGTTTGACACGGTGGTGCCGGTCGCCTTCGCCGACAACCCGGCTGGCGTCGAGCTGATGTTCGCAGAATGCGACTTCGTGCACCGTGTGGAGCGGCCGGATGGATCAGCCATGGAGACTCAGACCTGCCATCTGACTGATCCCTTCTTCGAGTTTCCGGGCACGCCGCCGACGAGGGCTTTCAATCCCCCGCCTGGTCCGTGCCTATGGTTCTCGGACTACTTCTCGCAGACCACTGGCGAGGATGTTTGGGCCGAGAGTGTGAAGCTGACCGTGACACCCGCAGGCATAGTGAACGTCACCACGATGTACCCTGCCGAGCCGTTGCAGTGCTAAGTAGATGGCGTGGGGGGACGGTCGAGATGAAGCGCCTTCGCAGGGCGCTTCATCCGCGTCACCGCAACCTCGATCATTACCACGGCGAAGACATCACCGGGAACGAGGCGAAGACCCTCCGGCCACCACAGGAGGCGCACAGACCACCAAATCGGGCTGACGAACGCACACTCCAGCGAGTGTCCGATATCGGCACTTACAGGAGCGGTTGAGAACTGCCGGATCCCGGACTGTGGTGGGTGCTCGATAGCGCTCGCGGCGGTAGCTGATCTGGGCGGAGCGGAGCACCAAGCCGCACGAGCGAGCGCGAACCGAGGGTTCGCTATCGGCGGGCGCTCAGAGGATGTCGCCAAAGAATGATGCGATGGTCGCTGCATAGGAGGGATCGATTGGCTTCTGCATAGCCTCAAAGAAGGTCTCTCCCTCGTCGACCCGCCTGAAGCTGTGCTCGAGGCCTTCCATGATTTCGCACCGAATGTGAGGGAATCTGCCTTGTTCATGCTGCATCTTCATGATGTCTTCGAGAACAGTCGGCGGGACGTTGAGATCCTCGGATCCGTTCATCAACAGGACGGGCCCGTCGAAGCTCTCTAACTTCTCCAGACAGTCCAGTTCCTCGTACTGGCGCATCAGGTCCAGGCTCAGCTCGCAGGTGAACCCGTCCGGGCCGTGGACGATGTAGGTCGAGTCGCCGGCGCGGATGCGATCTTTCATGTCGCCTCTGAACCAGGCGAGGTACCAGCCGGCGAGTACCGGAACCTTCCTTGCGGTCATTCCGTCTGGATCATCGAGGAACGGTTTGGCAGCGCGGTCTCGCTGCAGATCGAGGATGGTCTCGAAGGACTCGAGAGCGCCACCCTGGGAGATCAGGAAGCTGGGCTCGGCACCGAAGTCCAGGGCGTGGAGGAAGGTGACGCTTCCCTCGCTCTGGCCCATGAATCCGATGGGTAGGTCCGGATAGAGGTGGCGAGCTTGTCGGTGCACGACGGCGAGGTCGCGGGCGATCGCATGGAAGTCACTCTGTGCCCAGATGCCCTCACTCGAGCCGCTGGCTCGCTTGTCGTAGCGAAGGGTGCCGACTCCGAGGGAGATGACCGTGTCGCGGAAATCGATGAACAGGTTTCGCTCTGGAATCGGTGTGGGGAACATCCAGGTTCGGGTGTTGTCGATGTTCCCGTCGCGTGTTTGCGGGAACGACCCGTGTACGGGTATTGCGAGCGCCTTGAGCGCCCTGTCTCTCGGGATCTCGAGCACCCCGCTCAGGACGGCGCCGTCATATGAGCGAACGGTGATCTCTTGCGAGTCGAACACTGCCATCCGGGCATCCTATCGATCGGCCCTCCTGAGTCGCACAGCGGCTTCCACTGCGCTACCCGGGCCGGTCCAGCGCCAAGCACCGAAGCGTGAAAGCCGCCCTGCGCGACCCACCCGGCCCTACCTACTCAGATCTCGGCTCTGTTCCGGCTCCCGACGGCGAGCCGATCATCGAATCCGGGCGATATCGCCCGTTTCTCGGAGTGTCCAATATCGGCACTTCCAGGAGCGGACCTCCACGCTGCGCTGAACGCTGACGGTGACCGATGGAGTGGTGCGGCGGTGCTGCGAGACTGAGGACGTGTACAGCTTGCGTGCGACGAAGAAGCTCCGGGATCGGGCGAAGCCACTGATCGTCGCTGAGGTTGCTGAGCCCACGACATGGCTTGGTGATTGGTATGGCACGGTGCTGTTCTGGCGCCCGCAGCTGGTGTTGTTGGTGAATGAGCAGACGCTGTTTCCGGTTCTGATGCCGCTGGCGCCGGCTGCGACGGTGCTGGACCGGTTTCCTGCTGCGCTCAGCGAGACGCTGGCGACGGCTGGCGTCGAGCTCCGATTCATCGACGCTGAGATGGCTGAGATGGGTGAGGCCCAGTGGGCGAAGACGGCGAATCGGAGCGTGATCGGAATCATGAACGAGTTCAGCTTCCTCGCCACCGATTCACGACAGCGCCGCGGAGTCACCGATCCGATCGAAGTGGCGTTGGAGGTGGCACAGACGCCGTGTGGTCCGCTCTACCAACGCCACATCAGTCCGGATCGGGAACTCGCCGCCGCCGTGGCGTTGTGGTCGGCTGATCACACCAGCTGACGAACTGCGCCTCTCCCGTACACTTGGATCGTGGCTCGCCGACCAACTGAGGACGATCGCATCGAAGCGATCCGCCGGATGTTGTCCGGTCTGGAGACCGGTGCCGACGCGCATGAGCTGGCGGCGGCGGTCGCCGATCTTCATCCCAAGAAAGACACCTTCCCTGGTGAGGTGTTCATGGAGCTCGCCGCCGACGCGTTCGATGTCGCAGGTGTCGGTCGCGACACTGCGATCCCCTACGAGGGCCTGCTTGAAGCCCACCTCCCAGAGTGCCAGTTCCGCGGCCGGGAGAACCGCAAGATCCAGTATGCAATCCTCACGAGTGCCGCGTCGCGGGCCGGCCTGAGACCCGACTTACTGGACGAGGTCATTCGGTGGCGCTCAGACGACTACTGGCGCTATGCGTTGTTCGCCGCCGTGGGGTTGATCCGGGCCGCCGCCGCACGACAAGGGATCCCGGCTGCACAACTCGCTCGGCAGCTCGCAGAACGTCACGGTGTCGCCGATCGGTCATGAGCCGTCGAACCGTGTCCAGCGCACCGCCGGAATGCCCGTCACGGTGGGGCCGATGCGATACCGGTCGATGACATCGTCATTCCGCTGGCGCCGCCGCTGGTATGCGGTGCGCGCCAAGACCGGGTTTGAGGGCTGGCGCGTCGGGAGCTGGCAGCACGCCTTCCAGTCTGTCCTGTGGCCGGCGCCGGTGCGCGATCTGAGAGTCTCGGTTCGGGTGGCCTTGATTGCTCTCGTCTGGCTGGCGGCATGGGGCGGTGTCACGTTGGCCGGCCCGACTGGAGTGCGGGCACCAGGGGAGATCGCCAGCTTCGTTGTTGTGCTGGCCTGGGCGGTCGTCGGACTCGCTACCTTCCTGGCCGACGTGCTCCGGATCCGCCGGCGACCGTCGTTCTGGTTACCGCCGGATGCCGGTATCCGAGAGCCCCGCCAGACACCCCCCGATGTGGGCGCGGGACAGATCCAACTCGACCCGCCATAGTCGCCGATGAGCTGACGCCCGGCGAGGATAGAGAAGGCGACCGTGGATCCTCGCATCGGGGATAGACGGGATGGCGGTACTCTGAGGCAATCATGGACAGAATGACGAGGGCCACCGCTCAGGTCCCGGCCGTGCCCGATGACCTCGACACCGCTGACGTAGAGAGGGCCAGCGGCGTCGTCGAGTTGCCGCTGCACATCCGTTGGAGCGGCCCTGCTCGCTACTACGACCTCGCTGATCGCCAGCAACGCGCTCGGGTGTACGAACAAGTCCTCCGTGAGGGCAATGACGACGACGTTCGCCGTTACATACGCGCGGATGAGCTGATCGATCTGTGGGACGAGTTGGTTCTGCCCCGGCATGTGCGTCAGGCATGGGCAGACTGGCTGCAGCGTCACCGAGGCGTCTCGCTGCCTTGCTGACGCCCCTCCAGGAACGCATCGCAGAGATCGTCAACGGGCTCCCCGAGGCCCGCGGGTTCGCTCTCGCCGGAGCCGGCGGTCTGTTGGTGCGAGGTCTCATTGATCGCCAGACCCGTGACCTCGACTACTTCACGGTTCCAGGGGAGGAGGAGGCGCTGCGCGCGTTGCGCGACGCGCTGGAGCGAGCTCTCGATCGTGCAGCGCTCGATCATGCCAGAAGGCGCAACCTCTCGACGTTCGTCCGTATCGAGGTGAGCGATGGCGACGACCGCTGCGAGATCGATCTGGCTATCGACTACCGGGCCCTGCCGGCTGAACCCAGTGACTACGGACCGACGCTCGCCGTGCGGGAACTCGCCGCCAACAAGGTCCTGGCACTCTTCGACCGGGCCGAGGCTCGCGACTTCCTCGACCTGGCCGAGCTGACTCGCCACTTCGAGCTTCAGGGGCTGCTTGAGCTGGCGGCAGAGAAGGACACGGGCTTCGATACGGCCGGCTTCCTCGAGGCTCTGTCGTCTCTCCAGAGGTTTACGGCCGCCGACCTCGGTATCACGGAGGCCGAATACGAACGTCTCCGCGTCACGGTGGCGAGCTGGCGGAGGCTCCTCGGTTGGGAGCAGGGACGGGAGCCGCCCGACTCGGCCCTCGGCCTCGATCAGTAGCCAGCGAACGCGTTCCCGATGCGGGACCGTCGAAGCCATCGGCGAGTCGACACCGGTTTTGGTCCGCGTCTGGTCCGCGCGTGGTCCGCGAAACGATGAAAACTGCTCCACGACGACGAGAGGTTACGAGTCTCGATAACCGTTGTGCCACAAGGGATATCGGCAGATTGGCCAACCGACACCGGGATGCCCGAAACCCCCTGTTCTTCCCTTACAAGGAAGAAGTCGGCGGTTCGAATCCGTCAACGCCCACTCATTGAGGCTCGGGCATGCCGAGCCTCAATGAGTGGGTTGGCAGTTTGCTGTGCGAACTGCTGCCCGGGTGGGTTGTGTGCGGTGCCGAGCTCCAATCAGTGGGTTGGCAGTTCGCAAAAACTGCCGAGGTGGGTCGAGCGCGCATGAGGATGCTCCCCCCAGGGAACCGTGGCCTTGCCTGGAGGGCTGACGGTGACGGGCTCGAGTGTCGGCGGGCTCCAGGATATGGTGCGGGTCGCGCCCGTCGCCGTGCGAGGGTTTCAACCGTCACCGTAGATTCACACGCCGAAATTCGGAACCTCCGGGTCGAACTTCCGGCTTGTCGGCAAGGCCAGGCGGAGCTCGGTGTGCGGGTATCCCCTGGTGTTGGCCGGTCGCGACTTCACGATCCGCATCCCGTGCTTCTGGTAGAGATGGACCGCCGGATCGTTCCCCAGTTTGGTCAGGGTCCAGGCCTGCCGGCCGAGCGCGTTCATCGCTGCCGACAACAGTCGATCGCCGATGCCGCGCCGGTGGTAGGCCGGATCGACGTAGAGCCAGGACAGGTAACCGCTCCCGCGCCACTCCCCGTGTTCACGCCACCCCACGAATCCGACGACCTTCCGATCAGCACAGGCGACCATCGCCGAGTTCAGTCGTTGGAACGTCTCCAGGTCTTCCTCTTCCGGCAAGGGCCGAAGAGCGCGCGGGTCTGTGCCGGTCAGGAGCAGCTCGTGCTTGGCGGCGCGTTCGTACACTTCACAGAGCGCACCCCAGTCCGCGGGCGCGAACGCGCGGATTGCGGGCTCTTCGTCGGTCACTTCGCTGGCCGGCGGTTCCACCGGGTGCCGGGACGACTTCGCGAAGGAACAGATCGGGTAGATGCGCGCCCGCTAAGTAGGTCCACTTCTGCAGATCCTCCTGCTCAAGACTGGACGACGCCGGGAGTCATGGGTCGCATGTTGGCACGCGTCGTTGCCCGGAAATACGGCACGCGCCTTCCGCACAAGGGTGGGTCGTCTGTGGTGTCGAGTCTCGATGAGCGGGTTGGTGGTTCGACCCAGAACTGCTGCCACTGTGGTCCCTCTCGATCGGTAGGCTCGGCGATGAGACGCGGGCTTTCGGTCGCTGTCGTCCGGGTCTCACATGCCCTCGCCGCTGGAGGGATGTGCTGTGGATGCCAGCCTCATAACCGACGGGCCCCGCTTCTTTCCAAATGTGCTGCGCTCCCGCCAATTCATCGACGCCGGAGTCCTGTTCGGAGCGGAGGGTCTCGCCGACGGTGCAATTGAGAACCTCCATTGGGCGGTGGTCGATCCACGCAAGCACATCATGTACATCTGGGAGAAGCAGCAGGACGACTTCGTCGAGGCGGCTCGGGACCTGAGCGCCACTGTGGTCACTAACGGCTCGTTCAACATCTACAGCGCCGGGGGCAAGGACCGAGCGGTGCTCAAGGGTGCTACCGCCGTGGTCGGTGAGTATCTCTTCACATTCACCGAACTACCCGGCTGGGTATGGAGCAGATTCGACGAGCAACTGGCTCAGCAGATCGCCCGGCGCTTCGAAGTCCGGCTCGAGAGAGCCCTTATGCGCGCTTTCTCGTCGTCCGTGCCGGAGGGTTTCATCTACGGCACCAACGAGGGCATCGCGGAGACCACTGAGTCGAGACCACAGCAGCACTACTTCGGGCGACGAGGAGGGCGCAATTTCGAAAACTACGAGATTGGGAACGGCGATCCTCCCATCTCGGACGAGGCTATCGGCGGGCTGTTCAGAGCCGTCGACGCCTACCGATCCGCCGACCCGCTCCCGGATCAGGTCGTCGGTTTTGGATTGTGGGGGATAGCGCCACTGACGAACGATCCCGCCCTGGCAGAGGCCGGCGTCATCGAGGCTCTCGAAGAGCTCGCCGAGCGGGAACCAGGGCATGAGGAGCTGGGCGAACTGACCGGGGTGCTCATCACCGCTTTCTGGTGGGGCCGAGTCGCCACGGTAATCGACCTCTTCGTGGCGGCTCGCGTGAAGGAGGCGGTCCGGATCGACGGGAACTCTTCGATCCTTCTCGGCCGCGGCGCCGAGATCCTCGTCAACGAGAACATGATCACTCCGAAGCGCTACTACAACAAGTGGGGCTATCAGTTTCAACCAGGCTGAAACAAGCCGATCGACTGACCTTGGGCGCGGGGTCCGGGTGAAGCCCGCGACGTCAGGTGTGCTCACCCTCAACGAGGTTGATCGTTCGTATCCCGACGGTGATCCGCTCGTCCGCGTCAGCCGATTGGGTGCTACGCCTCGCTGAGGGCACGATTGCGTGCCACCTTTCCCGACGCGCAGCCACCAGTCGGCGCCACTCCGATACTCTCGTACGAGAAGGTGCTGGAGCCCGGACCCGAAGGAGGTGGGGTGGCGCCGAGGTTGGAGCGAGGCGAAGCCCCCTCCGCAGATGCGGACACAGTCGCTGGGGTGGTCACTGCGCAACCGGGGGAGCGCAGCCGCCGTGCCCTGCCCTCAGGCAGAGTCACCTTTGTTCTGACGGACATCGAGGGCTCCACCCGGCTGCTGCGCGAGTTGGAGGAGGGGTACGCGGCAATCCTGCAGTCCCACAAGCGGTTGCTGCGGGAGTCGTTCGAGCGATATGGCGGCATCGAGGTGGGGACGGAGGGGGATTCGATGCTGGTCGCCTTCGGTGATGCCGCGGCGGCAATCGCCGGGTGCCTGGCAGCCCAGGTGGCGATGCGTGGCCATGACTGGCCTCCGGGTGCGGAGATACGGGTCCGGATTGGGGTGCACACCGGGGAGGCGACACCGATCGACGGGGACTACGTGGCACTGGCGGTGCATCAGGTCGCCCGCATCAGTTCGGGCGCCCACGGGGATCAAGTGCTCGTGTCCGCGGCGACTGCAGAGGCGGTCGCCGGCAAGCTCCCCGAGGGAGCCGAGCTGGTCGACTTGGGACCGTTCCAGCTGCGCAGCTTCCCGGCCCCGGTGCGGCTGTACCAGCTGCGGCATCCCGATCTCATGGCGGCTTTCCCACCGCTGCGAGCAATCGGCGTGGTGGCCCACAACCTTCCTTTGCTGCGAGCCAGCTTTGTCGGTCGGGTCGACGAGCGCGCTCGACTCGCCAGCGTCTTGAGGTCAACGGGAGTCGCCACCATTGTGGGTCCTGCTGGGGTCGGTAAGACGCGCTTGGCCATCGAGGTTGGTCGGGACCTGCTACCGGAGTTCGCCGACGGCGTTTGGTTCGTCGACCTTGCGTCGCTGGCCGACCCGGCGTTGGTTGCCAGATCCGTGGCCGGGGTGCTCGGCGCCGGGGAAGCCGGCGCCGAGAGCGTCGAGGAGCAGCTGATCGAAGTGCTGGCGAACAACCCGGTGCTCGTGATCCTTGACAACTGTGAGCACGTGATATCCGCAGTGGCCCAGCTGGCGGAGCGGCTCACGCAGAGCTGTCCACACCTCGTCGTCCTGGCCACGAGCCGCGAGCCGCTCGGCATCGACGGAGAGGCGGTGTTTCGCATCGGGCCGCTGGCGACGTTGGAGACCAAAGGCTTGCCCGGCGCCGACGAAATCGCCACCGTCGAGAGTGTCCAGCTCTTCGTTGAGCGAGCCGCGTTGGCGCAACCGAGCTTCGAGCTGACGAACGACAACGCGGCGGACGTCGTCGCCATCATCGCTCATCTCAACGGGATTCCCCTGGCGATCGAGCTGGCGGCGGCCGCCCTGGCCGAGCGTTCCGTAACCGGCGTTCTGCGCGGCCTGACGCATCGGTTCGCCTTGCTCACTGGAGGCCGCCGCACCGCCCCGGCACGCCACCAGACCCTGCGGGCTGCGCTGGAGTGGAGTCTCGACCTCCTGGATCCGGCGGAGCGGGTTCTCTTCGATCGCCTGGCAGCCTTCGCCGGCAGCGGCCGGATGGACGCCACGGTCGCGGTGTGTGCTGGAGAACCGGTCGAGGCCGGCGCCATCCCGGCCATGCTCCGCCACCTCACCCGGGCTTCGTTGCTGACCGCCGACACCGAGAGTGACCGCTGGTCCATGCTCGAGTCGATTCGGGAGCTGGCCGCAGAAGAGTTGGAGGCCTCCGGCGAGCTTGCGCAGCTCATAGAGCGCCATCGCAGCTGGTTCGTGGATTGGACGGAGCAGACCGAGAGTCAACTCGGCCTGCGGGGCCACGGATCGCTCATGGACGAGGTCGTGCGAGACCACGACAATATTCGCCGAGCCCTCGACAGCGCCATATCGGCCCAGGATGCTGCGGCCGCACTTCGCATCGGGGCGGCTATGGCGCCGTTCTGGATGTCGCACGGCGATTGGACCGAGGGCAGCCGGCGCCTGCGGGCCGCTCTGGATCTCGACCATGGCGACCCTTCGCTGCGTGCCCGGGCGCAGGCGGCCTGCGGCAACCAGCTGCTGCTGCGCGGGGAGCTCAATGAGGCCGAGGCGCTGTTCGCTCGAGCCCAGCGTGCGGAAGCCACCGACGACGCAACCCGGGCACGCGCCCTCGCGGGTGCCGGCTTCGTCGCCTTTCGTCGCTCTCAGCTGGATCGTGCGGAAACGAGCTGGGAACGGGCGCGGCACCACGCCGAGATAGCCGGCGACGACCGAGTCACGGCCGGGTTGCTCCGCAGCCTCGCCATCGCTGCCGGGACCAAGGGCGATCAGGATCGGGCCGGTGAGCTCATCAAGCATGCCATCCACCTCGCCCGCGCGGTGGAAGACCACCAGCTACT
>JBFIXI010000030.1:0-43719 GCA_041605955.1 Acidimicrobiia bacterium | reverse complement strand
CCGGATCCAGCAGGCCACGCAGGGCCAGATCAACCCCGAGACGTGGACCCACGGCTCCTCTCAACAGCGCGTTGACTGGTTCAACCAAGGCTATCAAACTGGCGACGCCGCCAGCTGCGACACGTTCAACTGACGTTTCGATCAAGTCGAGCAACGCTCTCGGCGCCACCGGCGGCCCGAGTCCTGCCTACGAGGTACCAACAAAGCCTGTTCTAGCCCACTGCGGCGGCTCGCACGCGCCGCGGCGACCGCGCTGGCGACGCGTATTACGTGGCTGTGGCCGCTTTCTTGGCGAGGCGCATCTCCACCTGTCGCATTGTCCATTCGATGTGCTTGAGCATCCCTCGCCCGAGGAACGAGTCGAGGAACCGGCCCATCAGCGGGATCGTCAGGCGGGCCTCCTGGTTCACGGTCACCCGGGTTCCCCCGTTCTCGGGCTCGAAGATCATCGTCCCGGTCGACTCCATGGCCCCGAGGTTCCGGAACGACAGGCGCTCGCCGGGGACGTACTCGGTGATGATCTGGATCCCCGTCTGGGGCACTCCGACGAGCCGGAAGCTCCACTCGTACACGTTGCCCTCGATCGCCGGGGTTTCGTACACGAGCGCCGCTGTCATGCCCGTTGGGTTGACGCTGGAGTCGAGGACGACCGACATGACCTCCTCGGGCTCTGCGTCCACGTGCATCGCTTTTGTCATCTTCATCATGGTGGCCACACCTCCTGTGATCTGATGACCTATCCACCGTCGCGCTCCACGGCACCGACCGACAGAAGCGAAATGCCACGATCCTGCCCAGCTCGAAGCCGCCGCAAGGCGGTGCCGACCGAGCCCAGCAGTCAGCTCGCAAGCGCTTTTCCGAGCTTCGGCCGAGCGAGATATCGACCTCGGTCATCCGATGGGCGGCTTCATGGATACGCGGCGTGCTGTTCGTGAGCACGCCCATCGGTCATGACCCAGATCTCGTCGAGCGTTAGCTGAACGCGTTCAGGCCGGTGATGGCTTCGCCGAGCACCAGGGTGTGGATCTCGTTGGTTCCTTCGTAGGTGAAGACCGACTCCAGGTTGTTCATGTGCCGGATCACTGGGTACTCGAGGGTGATGCCATTGGCGCCGAGAATGGCGCGGGCTTCTCGCGCCACTTCGAGAGCCATCCGCACGTTGTCGAGCTTGCCGAAGCTGATGTGCGCCGCCTGCAGGGTTCCCGCATCCTTCTTGCGGCCCAGGTGCAACGCCAGCAGCATGCCCTTGTTGACCGCCACCAGCATCTCCACGAGCTTGCGCTGGGTGAGCTGGAATGCGGCGATCGACTTGCCGAACTGTTCACGCGTTTTGGCATACTCCAACGCTGCCTCGTAGCAAGCGCGGGCCGCACCCACAGACCCCCAGATGATCCCGAAGCGAGCTTCGCTCAGACAGGACAGCGGCCCCTTCAACCCGCTCACCTCGGGAAGCACCGCATCCTGCGGCAGCCGGACGTCGTTCAACACCAGCTCTGACGTGACCGAGGCGCGCAACGACATCTTGTGATGGATGTCCTGGGTCGAGAAACCCGGCGAGTTGGTCGGCACGATGAAGCCGCGAACCCCGCCGTCCGTCTGGGCCCAGACGACGGCGGCGTCGGCGATACCCCCGTTGGTGATCCACATCTTCGAGCCGTTCAGGATCCAGTCCGAGCCGTCGCTGGCGGCGTGAGTGCGCATGCTGCCCGGATCGCTGCCGGAATCGGCTTCGGTCAGCCCGAAGTACCCGATCAGTTCCCCGGATGCCATGCCGGGAAGCCACTGCTGCTTCTGCTCCTCCGAGCCGTACGCCCATATGGGGAACATGGCGAGTGATCCTTGGACCGACACGAAGCTGCGGGTGCCGCTGTCACCCGCCTCCAGCTCGAGGCAGGCGAGTCCATAGTCGACCGCCGACGTGCCGGCACAGCCATAGCCGTCGAGGTGCATCCCGAGGAGCCCGAGCGAACCCATCTCCTTGGCCATCTCGCGCGGGAAATATCCCTCTTCGAACCACTCGGCGACGTTGGGCAGCACGCGCTCGGTCACGAACTGCCGGACGGTGTCTCGCAGCAGCCTTTCGTCGCCGGACAGCTGGTCGTCGATGTCCAGGAAGTCATGGGGATTCGTCTTCCCGGCGCCAATCGGATTCTTGCTCATCAGAGACACCTCGTGCTTCCGCTCTGGTCTAGTTTGCTCCATCTGTGGACCCAGGGCGAACTACCGTGACCGCCATGCCAGCCAAGGTGAGCCTCGCCCGTCTCCCGACTCCGCTCGAGCCGTTGGATCGTCTCAGCGAAAAATGGGGTGGCCCGCGGGTCTGGGTGAAACGGGACGACCTGACGGGCTTCGGCCTGTCCGGCAACAAGGTGCGCAAGATCGAGTTTCACGCCGCCGCCGCCATCGAGGCCGGCGCCGACGCGTTGATAACGACGGGAGCGGCGCAGTCGAACCATTGCCGGGCGGCCGCCCTGGCGGCGGCCCATCTGGGGCTCGACTGCTACCTGTTGCTGCGCACCAGCGACGGCAGCCCGCCGCCGCGGGCGACGGGCAATCATCTCCTCCACCGGCTGTCGGGAGCCACGATTCGCTATGTGACTCCGCAGCAGTACCAGCAGCGCGACCCCTTGATGCAGTCATGGGCCGCCGACTTGGCCGCCGCCGGCACCACCGCGTGGGTGATCCCCGAGGGTGCTTCCGACTACCTCGGCATGCTTGGCTTTGCCGCGGCCGGGGCCGAGCTGGCGAGCCAGCTCGATGGCTGGAGCCACGCCCCGCCGGTATGGCACGCAGCATCCTCGGGAGGCACGACGGCCGGACTGGTGCTCGCCGCTGCTCAATCGAGGGGTCGCTTCGCGGTCCACGCCATGTCGGTGGGCGACTCCGTTGCCGAAATGGAACAGCGGATGGCAGCCATCTGGGAAGAAGCCAAGGGACATGGCCCGCTGCCCGCCACTCCGGTGGCTCCGCTCCTCACCGACGCATACGTTGGTGGGGGCTATGCGGTAGTCAGCGAGGAGGAGCTGGCATGTCAACTGGAGGCAACTCGCCTGACCGGGCTGCTGTTCGATCCCGTCTACACCGGCAAGGCCATCTTCGGGCTGCGCCAGGAGATACGCCGCGGCGGCATGGACGGGGTAGACGACGTCGTCTTCTGGCACACTGGAGGGGGCTTCGGCGTCTTCGCACACGATTTCTCAACGGTGCTCGAACTCCACCCCGTCGAATAGCTGTCCCTGCGGATCGGGGCGCACGAAGCGCTTGATTCCCGGCCACGGCAGGTGGTCCATGAACACCCAGCTGCGCCGATGGATCGTCGTCGGTCCCATGTGAGCCAGCGCCGCCTTGTGACGCGGTCCGGGATATCCCTTGTTGGCCTCGAAGTTATAACCGGGGAAGCCGGGCGCCAGTTGCCGCATGATCCGATCGCGGGTGACCTTGGCCAGGATCGACGCCGCCGAGATGGACAGGCTGGTGGCGTCACCCCCGACGATGCGTCGCGTGTTCCCGCCGCCGACGAAATCCCAGTTGCCGTCGACGAGCACATGGTCGACGGTGACCCCTAGAGCATCCAGCGCCCGGCGCGCCGCGAGCCGCTGCGCCTCTGCCATTCCCAGCTCGTCACACTCGACATGCGAAGCGTGGCCCACCGCCCAGGCGTCCACCCAGCCGGCGATGCGCGCGAACAGCGCTTCCCGCTCCAGCTCCGTCAGCATTTTGGAGTCGCGAATCTTGTAGATGCGCCGCTGTTTGGGAACCACGGCGGCTCCGACGGAGATGGGCCCTGCCCAGGCTCCCCGGCCTACTTCGTCGACCCCGACGACGACTGTGGTGGGGTCGATCCACAGCTCGCGCTCAACGGCGAGCCCGGGGGGACGCCGTTTTATCGCTTTGCGCAGCTTGGGGACGGTGGTCGTCACCGCATCGAATCTAATGGGACCTTGCCCCGCCGGCGGCTCAATTCGTGCTGAGATCCTCCGGAAAGAAGGCATACAGAGAGATACGTCCGGGTTGACGCGCCAGCACGCGCCGCCACATCGTCTCCGGTTCTGCATCCAGGGCATCGTCCGGCTCTGCATCGCATACGATCCAGGAACCGGTCGCCAGCTCTGCGATCAGCTGACCCGGCATCCAACCCGAGTAGCCGGCGAAGATGCGGGCGTGATCGAGCCCGCCCCAATGGTCCGGGCTGAAGGCGACGTCCACGAGCCCCAGATCACCCACTACCGGGCTCCACTCCTCCGTCGGGACGGCTGGGCCCGTCCCCAATCCAATCGCGATGTCCGTCATGACCGGTCCCCCGACGAATACGACATCGGGCGGAGCGACGGTGTCTGCCCACATCGGAACGTGAATGGCGACTAGCTCATTGGAAGGACGATTGAGCACGAGACCCATGCTGCCCTCCTCGTTGTCTTCGAGCATCAGAATCACGGTGCGGACGAAGTTGGGATCTCCCATTAGAGGATTGGCAACCAGCAGTCTGCCGGCGAGCGAGTCCATCATGCCGCCATCGTAGGAGGCTCACTCGGGTCTGCCTTCCGGCTCCTTGGGGGACGACGAAGCCGACGCGTCGTGAGTCTTGGGGTGAGGCACGATGTGGTGCTTGTGCGGCTCGTGGACCGGTTCGTCGAACAGCGCGCTATGCACCAACGGGTGCCGCTGCGTGTAAGCCGACACGAATGCCTGAACAGTGGCGGCTACCGGGAGCGCCATCAAGGCACCGGGCGCTCCGAGCAGCGTAGCTCCGACGATGGCGGATCCGAAGGCGACGGCCGGGTGAAGCGACATGGTGTGAGCCGTTATACGCGGACCCAGCAGGTAGTTCTCGATCTGCTGATAGACGACGATGAAGATCACGACCCAGACCGCCCGCCGCGGGCTCTCCAAGAGCGCGATCAGCACCGGGAGGATTCCCCCCAGGTAGGTGCCCACGACGGGCACGAACTGAGAAAGCACCCCGACCCAAATGCCCAGCGGGATGGCGAAGGGAACGCCGATGACCGTGAGGGCCAGCCAAGTGGCAAAGGCGGCAACCGCAGCCAACAGCGCCCGCGAGTAGAAGTAGCCGCCCGTTTTGTCGATCGCGATCTCGATGATCCGCAGCACCTCTTCCTGGCGCTCCCTGTCGAGCGCCGAGAGCAGAGTGCGGCGCAGTCGTGGTGCATCGGCGGTCAGATAGAAGGTAAAGAGCAACACGGTGAGGCCCTGAAAGATCGTGCCCAACAAGACCGAGCCGACACCGAAGGCGTTGCCTGCCAGGTTCGAAGCCAGCGACTGCAGCGAGTTGTCGGCCGAAGTGATCGCCGACAGCAGATTGTCACCAGTGAACTCGATCCCGAATCTGGCCAGGAAGTCGGACAGTTGCTCGAGATAGTCCGGAGCGCGCTCGACCAAGTTGCGCACCTGATCCACCACCAGAGGGATCATCGAGGCTGTGAAGACCGCTCCGATGATCGTCACCACGAGGAAGATGAACGCGGTCGCCACCCCGCGTCGCCAGCCGCGTTTGGCCAGATAGGCGACCGCAGGCTCGAGGGCAATAGCCAGGAAGACCGAGATCATGAGCAGGATCAGGAAGCCTCGCAACGCCTTCAAGAGGTTCAGGGCGGCGAACCCGATGACGATGAGAACGGCAATCTGACGGAGCAGGCGCGGCACCCATGGCGGCATGCCGTCGGGCGCATCCCCGAACAGTCGAGAGCGGCGCCGCGGCGATGTGTCGGTGCCGGTCGCATCCATGTTGGGAGAGTACCGAGCCGACGTTCCCCCCTGAAGGACCCGAGCCACCGGCAGGAGAGAGCAGGCTAAGCTCTGCCGATGGAAGCCGAGGTAGGGCGCGTACTGCCAAAAGCCGTGCTACACGACCATCTCGACGGGGGGCTCCGCGTCGACACGATGATCGAGCTGGCCGCGCAAACCGGCTACGCCCAGCTCCCGTCGCTCGATCCCGACGAGCTCGATCGAGCCATGCACCAGGGCCAATCCGGCTCGCTCGTCGAGTACCTGAAGGCATTCGAGCACACGGTCGGCGTGATGCAGAGCGCGGCGGCGATAGAGCGAGTCGCTTATGAGTGCGGAATCGACCACCACAACGACGGCGTCGCGTACGCAGAGGTCCGCTTCGGCCCCAGCTTGCTCACCCGCCATGGCCTCACCCAGGGGGAGGCCATCGAGGCAGCGCTGGCAGGGCTGTCCCGGGCTGCCGGCGAGACCGGCTTGGTCTGGGGCTTGATCGTGACCGCGCTGCGTGACTCGGACGATTCAGATGAAACAGCGCGGACGGCGGCCCGCTATGTAGGCGACGGCGTAGTCGGCTTCGATCTCGCCGGGCCCGAGATCGGCTATCCGCCCGACGAGCATCTTCCGGCAATCCGTTACGCCCGCGAGCACGGCCTCGGCATCACGCTCCACGCCGGAGAGGCTGCGGGCCTGGACTCCATCGGAGCCGCGGTCGCCAAGTGCGGGGCGCAGCGCTTGGGCCATGGGGTCCGCATCATCGAGGACTGCAAAGTCGCCAATGGCGAGATCGTCGACGTCGGGCTGCTGGCCGCCAGGATTCGTGACCACCGCATACCGCTCGAGTGCGCCGTCACGTCCAACATCCACACCGCGCTGGCGAGCGACGCGGCGTCCCACCCGTTTGGGCTGCTCTATCGCGCCGGATTCAACGTGACGATCAACACCGATAATCGGCTGATGAGCGCAGTGACGATGTCTAGCGAACTCGCGCTGGTAGCCGAGACCTTCCAGCTCGGCCTCGACGATATCGAGACCATCACCATCCGCACCATCGAAGCCGGATTCGGCGACTGGCAGCAGCGGCGGCAGTTGCGCGAGTCGGTCGTCGCTGCTTACGCGTCTAATCGCGGTTGAGCCGCTTCTTCACCCAGCCCGAGATGAAACTGAGCACCTCGACGGACTCGGGCTCGTTGTGCATCTCGTGGCGCAGACCGGGAAACACGCGCCGTTCGACGTATGGCACGGCGGCCAGGGGTGCCGAGGCCCGCGGCGGCACCAGCTCGTCGTCGGCTCCATGTACGACGAGGGTGGGCACCCGGATCTTGTCGATGTCCGCGCGGCCTCGATCCATAGCGGCGAACAGGCTCTTGCCGAACCGGGTGGTGCCTTTCAGATAGACGAGCGGATCGTTGACATATGCCTCGCCAACTGCGGGATTGCGTGACAGGTGGTCTTGCTCGACCGCTGACTTCAAGGCCAGCGTAGGAATCAGTCCGCCGAATGCGTTGGCGGCAATCCGCAGCGGCGCCGGCACGCAGACCTTGGCATCGAGCGGCGGCGCCGACAGGATCAAGAGGTCGGGTTGCTCGTGGTCGGATTGGGCGTACAACGCGGCCACCAGCGCGCCCATCGAATGGCCGTAAAGGATCAGCGGCCTGTGCTGCTGGCGGATATCCGCAATCGTGTGGGCGACATCGTCGACATAATGGTTGAAGTCCCTTATGTCGATCACGCCATCGCCCGACCGCCCATGGGCCCGCTGGTCGTAGCTGTGCACCTCGAAGCCTTCGCCAACCAGGAACTCGGCGACATGACTCCACCGGCCGGTGTACTCGGAAACTCCGTGGATGATCAACAGAGTGCCGATCGGCTCCTTGTTCGGCCAAGTCTCGGTGAACAGCTCGGTGCCGTCCGGCATGGTCCGCTTACCAGTGATGCTCACGCTATTCCTTTCGCGCTGGCACTGAGCCGTAGCATGCTCTACTCGCAATTGCCGCACCGACGATCCCTGCATTGTTGCGCAATTCGGCCACCCGGATTGGCGTGCCCACCGCGATCAGTTCGCTGAAATCGTTGTACCGCTTCGATATGCCGCCCCCGAAGATGAAGAGGTCGGGAGTGAGGACCCGCTCCAAGTGGCGTAGATACTCCCCCACTCGGACCGCCCAGGGCGCAATGTCCATCTCGTCATCCTCCACCAGCCGGGCAGCCGCGTAGTGTTCGGCGACCATACCCCTGAATTCGAGATGGCCTAGCTCAGAGTTGGGGATCAGCTCGCCGCGGTGGAACAGGGCGCTGCCAATCCCGGTGCCGAAGGTGAGCAGGATCACCACACCGAGCTCTCCTCTGCCGGCCCCGTGGGTCATCTCGCCAATTCCGGCGGCATCGGCGTCGTTGAGAACATGCGCCGGATGCCCCACAACCGACGCCAACAGCTCGGCGGCGTCCGTGCCGATCCAAGCGTCATCGATGTTGGCCGCAGTGGACACAATCCCCCGCCTGACCACGCCCGGGATGGTGGCCCCGACCGGGCCGTCCCAGTCGAGGTGACGCACGATTCGGTCGATCGTGGCGGCGACTGCCTCCGGGGTGGACGGCTGCGGGGTGCGGACCCGATATCGCTTCGACGCCAAGGCGCCGGTGGCCCCGTCGACGACTGCACCCTTGACGCCCGAGCCGCCGACGTCCACGCCAAAGAGGAGATCACTCATCGGGCGATGAACGGTGGCTCGACGACGACGGCCCCCGTCCAGGTGTCGCGCATGGACACTTCGAGCTGCGCATCGGATGGCGGCGGCGGGGACATGTACCCCATGCCGATACCGGTGCCGAGCACCGGACTGAAGTTGCCGGAGGTGACCTCGCCCACCGAGCCATCAGCGCGCATCGCATATTGCGGCCGCGGCGGGCGCCTCCCCTCGAGCTTGAAGCCGATCAGCCGTTTAGACAGCCCGCGGCTGCGCTGATCCTCGAGGGCCGCCTTGCCGACGAAGTCGTGGTCAAAGCTCACGACCCAGTCGAGCCCCGCTTCGAGGGGTGATGTGTCCTCGGTGAGATCTTGTCCCCACAACGGGTACCCCATCTCCAAACGCAGCGTGTCGCGAGCGCCGAGTCCGCATGGTGTGGCTCCCGCTGCGACGAACTCCTCCCACAGCGCCGGGCCGGCGGTGGCCGCAACGCAGATCTCGCCGCCCGGCTCCCCGGTGTAGCCGGTACCGGCCGAAACGAACCACGCGTCGTCGAAGTCACCCTGATCCACCCTGAAGCGTCTCGGCACCGACCCGAGCACCTCGGCGATGATGGCGGGCGCCGCCGGTCCCTGGACTGCGAGTAGCACCGTCTGCCCGCGCAACGGCCTCACCACGGTCCTAGCCGGAGCCGCGCCGGCAAAGCGCAGGATGATGTCGTCGAAGTTGACGCCGTTGGGCATCACCCAGAAGCGCTCTTCGCCGATCCACCAGACGATGATGTCGTCCTCTACCCCGCCCGACTCGTTCAGCGCCATGGTGTATTGGGCTCGACCGGGTGCGATCCGGGAAATGTCGTTGCACAGCATTCGACGGAGCAAGTCCTGACCTCCGGGCCCCACGACCTCGAAGCGTCCCAGATGCGTGACATCGAACACTCCGGCTCCCGATCGCACGGCCGTATGCTCGCTGATGACCCCGGCGTATTGCAGCGGCATCTCCCACCCACCGAAGTCGGTGAACTTGGCTCCCAGCGCGTCGTGGCTGGGACGCAGCGGCGTTGTCGGCATCACACCCTCGTGGAGGATCTCGGATCCGTGAGCCTAACGGAGGGCTCGGGATCGACGGCAACTCGACACGCTACCCGGCAGCGGGCTCCGCTTCGTCGAGGCCGAGATCCACGAGATGAGGCGGCCCCGGCACCCGGGTAGGTGCGGTCAGCTCGCCCTCCTCTTCGTCGATGAGCCCGTACTTGACGAGCAAGGCCAAGTAATCCCGCTGATAGAAGATCTTGCAACTGATGTCCGGATACAGTTGACGAAGCCTGCGGATCTTCCGGTTCTTCTTGGTGACCAACTTCTGGTTCATCGTCGTGATCTCGATGAATTGGTCCTCCTCGGGAAGATAGAAGTCCGGACGGAAGAACTTGATCGGCTCATCATCGCCGTCGAACTCGATGGCGAACTCCCGCGGCTCGTACTCCCACGCAATGTCGTAGAAGTCGAGGAGTCGGGCAAACTGCCGCTCGCTCTCGTGGGCGAAGTCGATGCGGTCGGCCGGACCTTCGAAGTCGATGGGCTCGCTCAGTTGGCCTTCGCTTCCGCTCGGCGGACTGTGTCGAGGTGTACGATCTCGGGTTCCAGCACATGCAGCTCTCCGACGAGCTCTTCTTCGACCGGGCCGACCGCGATGCCGAAGACGCCTTGCCCCCGCCGGAAAACGTCTACCACCTCATCTGGGCTGTGGGCTGCATAGATGGTGGCTCCGTCGGACAGCAGCGTCACGTCGCTCAGAGGGCTGTTGCTCTGCAGCTGCTCGCGCAGAATCTCGACGGCGGCCCGAATCCGCTTCAGGCTCATCCCGGCGTCGAGCAGTCGCTTGACGACTTTGAGCTGGACGATGTCGTTGAAGCTGTAGAGCCGCTGCGAGCCGGAGCCGGCCGCCGACTTGACGGAGGGCTTGATGAGCCCGGTACGCGCCCAATAGTCGAGCTGGCGATAAGTGATGTTGACGATCGAACACACCTGGGGAGCCCGATACCCTTCGACGACTTCCCCGCTTACTTCGCTCTGCTCGCTCAATGTCCCTCCGATGTCTACGTAGCTTACACCGACGTAATTCCGTTCGTCGAACTACCGGGGTGAAAGTAAAGGAGTCGCGAACAGAGTTGTCAACAACCCTGTGGATAAGCGGCCGGGTGGCGTGGTCTGCTGATCGGGTCAAGCACGCTACCGCTACTGCTACTGCTGCTGACCCTCGAAGTCCTCGGGGGCGATCTCGTCGAGAAACTCGCGGAACCGCTGGATCTCTTCTTCCTGCCCGTCATCGCGGATCTCGACACCCGCTTCGTCGATCACGGCGGCCGCGGCGAACAGCGGCGACTTGGTACGGGCCGCCAAGGCAATCGCGTCCGACGGCCTCGAGCTGACCGTCAACTCCTCACCATTGCGGGTCATCACGAGATCCGCATAGAAGGTGCCGTCTTCCAAATCGGTCACCACGACCCGGTCGACCTTGGCGCCGAGCCGCTCCGTCACCAGCTTGAGCAGGTCGTGGGTCAGAGGCCGCTGCGGTTCGATGCCTTCGAGCGCCAGCGCGATGGCGGTGGCTTCATTGGCTCCGATCCAAATCGGAAGAAACCGAGTCCCGGCCGCCTCTCGGAGCAGCAAGATCGGGGTGTTCGTCGGCAGCTCGATGCGGACTCCGATCAGCTCCATGGGCACTGGATCGCTCATGAGATCAGCCTATCACCGTAGTGAGGTACCCCGTCGCATAGCCGAGCGCCCATCCTGAGGTCAGTCGTGCCGGATTGCGGTGGCCTACACGGTGGCTGGATAGGCGTAAGGGGCAAACGCCTCACTGTCGGCCTGCAGCACGGCCAGGTCCATTACGGCCCACAGGCTGCGTGCGTTGCGATACAGGTGATTCCAGTCGAGCCCGTACCCGATCAGGAACTCGTCTCCGACCTCAAACCCGCGATATTCCACCGGGACGTCGACGATGCGGCGCGGCGCTTTGTCGAGGAGCGCAACGGTGGCCAACGATGCCACCTCGTGCAGCGCCAACACCTTGCGCAGCGTCACCAGGGTCAGCCCGGTGTCGACGATGTCCTCAACGAGGATGACGTCGCGACCGGCCAGCGGCACACCCGCGTCCAGCGCCATACCGACACGGCCGGAGCCATCGAACCGAGTGAGAGACAAGAAGTCGACCACGACGTCGATTGGCATTGCCCGCACCAGGTCGGCAATGAACGGCACGCAACCGTTAAGTACTCCGATCACAACTGGAGCGCGGCCCGCATAGTCGGCGCTCAGCTCGGCGCCGAGCTCGGCGACCCGACGCTCCAAATCCTCTTCCGAGGCCACCTCGACGAACTCAGACATCATCGGCCCCCCAACGTTATGGGAAGCTCGCTGCGGAGCCAGCTTTCGATGCGATCGGCTAGTTCCGAAGCCGTCGGGTCGCTGGTCGCGAAGCCGCCGTCTGTCAGCTGTTTGATCGAGCCGAGCCGGGCGCGCTGCTGCGACGTGAAGCGGAGCGTCCCAACCTGACCTCCGCCGCCCTGGTCGGCAATCAGTGGGGCCATCAACCTGTCGCGCAGCGTCACGGCGTGGGCACCCCAATCGAGCAGCTCCCTGCTGTCGGCGAAGTGATCCTCCGAATTCATCACGACCCCGATGAGCGTCCGGTCGCCGGTCCGCAAGACCGAGACCAGTACCTTGCCCGCGTCGTTGGTGAAGCCGGTTTTGAAGCCGACAACTCCCGGATACACCCCAAGCAGCTTGTTGGTGGATCGAGCTACGCGATCGACGCCCGCGGGGTCGGGCTTGAACTTGACCAGGCGGGTGCGGGCCATACGAGCCAACACCGGGTCTTCGAGGGCGGCCGCCGCCATCATCACGAGATCGCCGGCAGAGGTGTAGTGACCCTCCTCGTCGAGGCCGTGAGGGTTGACGAAGTGGGAGTGCTCCAGACCGAGCTCGGCGGCCTTCTGGTTCATGAGGTCGGCGAAGGCCTCGACCGACCCAGCGACGTGCTCGGCGAGGGCAACCGCCGCGTCGTTACCTGAACGGACCATCACCGCGCGCAGCAGATCCCCCACCGCCCACAGCTCGCCCGGGACGAGCCCAATCTCGGCCTCACCGGTGGCGGCGGCGGACTCTGAGATGCGGATCCGTTCCGTCAACTTGGCGTGATCGCGGACGACGAGCGCGGTCATGATCTTGGTGACCGACGCCATGGGACGCTCCACGTCGGCTCCCTCCGCCGCCAGGAACGCGCCACTGTCAACGTCGTAGAGGGCCCACGTGCTGGCGGTCAACTCGGGCAGATCCGGCGTCTCGAAAGACACCGGCAGCCCGCCCGGTGGGATCCAGGCAATGAGAGCGGACACCAGGAGCGAAGGCAGCAGTCTCACGCTAACGCTCCAACAAGCGCCGGATCCGGGCGCGCACGATGGACTCTCCGAGCTGGGCGCCGGCATGGGCGGAATCAGCGAGGATCTGGGCGGCCCGGCGGCGATTGTCCGGATTGCGGTGGCGCAGTAGAGGCGCCACCAGCTGCTGCAGCAGCTCGACCTCGCGGTCGGCGGCCAGACGGATGACGCGCAGATGCCGTCCCTCCAGCCCTTGTCGGATCAAGCGACGAGCCGCCCTGGCGATGGCCAGGTCGTCGTCGCGGTATACGACCTTGCCTTCCGGCAGCTCCATCGGCGTGAGCAGGCCATGGTCGACCAGCTCCCTGAGGTGGCGCGGCGAGAGGCCCGATGCTTTGATCAGCTCTTCGGGTGTCATCGAGAGGCCGGAGGCAGCAAAGTAAGACTCCGGCGGCGGGCCCGATGGAGTCACATCGGCCGGATCGTCGCCCCTCTCCCACGAGGCCAGGCGCGACTTGATGACTTTGAGCGGCAGGTAGTTGTCGCGTTGCTCACGCAATATGAAGGCGATGCGCTGCACATCCTCCGGAGAGAAGAGCCGATAGCCCGACGCGCTGCGCTCTGGCTCGATGAGACCTTGCCCCTCGAGGAAGCGGATCTTGGACACACTCAGCTCGGGGAACTCCTCGCGCAACGTCGTGATCACCTCGCCGATGCTCCGCTGGTCGGCGGATCGACTAGACATCGCCGACAACTACGACGAGGTGGAACTTGCCGAGCATCAACTCGTCGCCCGGAGCCAGCGCGGCGATCTCGTGACGCCGACCGTTGACGTAGGTGCCGTTGGTGGAGCCGAGGTCGGTGACGGTGAGCCCTTCGCTGTCCACCTTGAAGACTGCGTGGTGGCGGGACACGGTCACGTCCGCCAGAAAGATGTCAGAATCGGCGGACCGCCCCGCCGATGTCTCCCCATCGCCCAGCACATAGGTCAGTCCGGTCTGGGGGCCCCCTTCGACCACGAGGGCGTAACGGAACTTGCCGGCCACGCGGCGTGCGTCATCGCCGGCGTCCGGGGGTCGCACCGGGCGAAAAGCCGCAGTCGACTCGTCGTCAACCCCGGTGATGTCGTCGGCGACCAGCTCGTCGGGCGCGTCTTCATCCCGGTTCGACTTATCTCGGTCCATGGAAGGCATGGTAGCTCGGGACCTTCAACTACTAGTTGAGACTTACCGGTTGTGGGGCTGGCAGGCGGTGCCTAGGCGGTGGTCACTCGGCGGTGTGGGCTGCATAAGCCGCCGGGTCCATGAGATGATCGAACGTCGCATCCGGCGTCGGGCGCATCACGATCATCCATCCCGTCCCGTAGGGGTCCTGGTTCACCAGCTCCGGTACCCCCTCGAGCTCGGCGTTGACTTCGATCACCTCACCATTGGTCGGTGCATAGATGTCGGAGACCGACTTGGTCGACTCGATCTCTCCGAACGGCTCGCCCGATCCGAGCTCGCGGCCAACGTCGGGCAAGTCGACGAAGACGACGTCGCCCAGAGCATCTTGTGCAAAGTCTGTGATCCCGATCCGGATCGTGCCATCGTCTTGGCGGCGCACCCACTCGTGGTTTTCCGCGTACAGGAGATCTTCCGGAATGTTCAACGCCGCAGCTCCTCTCTAGGCCTCCACCGGCACTCTACCGCGGTATCGGAGAGCGCTACGTCTCGGCGCGGCGCACCACCCTCAATGCGTCTTGGAAGTATTGGACGCCGACGATGTAGTAGAGGATCAAGCCTGGTATGCCGGCAATCCAGGCGGCCCATACCAGCGGGTCGAAAGGCGTGCCCTTGCCGATGAAGTACCAGGCAACGCCGGCGTAGAGTAGGCCGGTCGACACTTTGCCGAGCTGACGCACGGCAAGCTTGGTGCGCGCCCGGGCGGCGATCGCGAGCGCCCCGACCCCGATGATCGCTTCGCGAACGATTATCGCCCAGGCGAACCACGCCGGCAGGATCGAGAAGACCAGCCCACCAATCACTCCGGCGGCCACCGCCAACCGATCCGCCAAGGGGTCCAGGAACTTGCCTATCTCGCTGACCTGATTGAGCCGACGCGCCAGGTATCCGTCGATCCAGTCGGTTGCTCCGATGACGCCCAACAACCAGCCGGCGGCGGCGACCCGGTCGGAGGCCATCCACCACCACAGGATCGGGATGAGCGCCAGCCGGGCGATCGAGACGAGATTGGGAAGGGTGAGAACGCCGGCAGAGGCGGATCCGGATTCCTTCGCGTTGTCAGTCAACCTTGACTACACGGAAGCGAACTCTCGCCAGCTCTTCGCCCTCATAGCTGATGTGGAAGACGTAGCCCTTGGCCTCCGGGAACTTCACGTTGTAGAAGGGGCTCACGATAGGGACAATGCTGGTGGAGCCCGGCGGGAGATTAGGCGGAGCGCCGACTCGCAGCTTGCCTTTGGCTTGGACTCCGATCTCTGCTCCGTCCTCGTCGAGCAGCTTGATCTCGATCTCGAGATCCCGATGGCGCTCATCAGGCTGGATCTCGGCAACCAAGGCGACGCTCAGGCTGCGATGAACCACCGGGAACGATCGGGCACTGATTGTGTCGAAGCCGCCACCCAGAACGAACAGTTTGCCGCCCTGCACCTGCGCGGCGTCGGCAAGCATTGCCGTGGTCAATCGCATCTCACACTCCGTTGCACTTCGCCGGACCCGCTGATCGCGTGCGGGACCCTGTGGGGTCCATCGGGAAGTCCGCCCGTTACCTTGAAGCTCTGACTCTAACGAGGCTGCCCGCCTCGTGCGCCTCCGCAGCCAAGCCCACCCGCTCCCGGCGAGCGATAGGCTAACGCCACTGTGGAGCGGGTTTTGCGGGTCCTCACCGCCAACGTATACAACGGGCGAGCCAAGCTCGGCTCATTACGCCGGGTACTCCAGCGCGAGCAGCCCGACCTCGCCGCGTTCCAGGAGCTCGATCCGGCCCAGGCCCGCATCGTCGAGCAGCAGCTGCCGCACGGCCGCCTCGACCCGCGGCGCGACTACCACGGAATGGGTATTGCTGCCACCAGGCCGATCGAGGTCGACCGATTCCCTATGACACATCGCGATGGTTGGCGGGCGGTGTTGCGGGAGCGGCATTGGCCGCAGCTCGAGCGCGACATCGAGGTGCTCAACGTCCACATCCAGAACCCCTTGATGTGGCCGCTACGCCAGACTGCCCGCAATCGCCGGGGGCAGGTAGACGATGTTCTCGAGTACACCGCCGCCAAACGAATGGCCCGGGTCATTGTCGGTGACATGAACGCCTCACCTGCATGGGGCGTCTACAAGCGGCTGGCGGCGCGCTTTCAGGATGCTGCGGCCGCGGCCGGTACGACCAAGCCCACTTGGTCGTACTTCTGGTGGCTGCCGCCGCTGTTGCGTATCGATCACGTCTTTGTCGAAGGGCTGGTTCCGCTGAGCACCCACACCGCCCGGATCGGGCATTGCGATCACTATGCGGTGATTGCCGACCTCTACGTCGAGTGATGGCGGCCGGTCAACTCCCCGCGTGCATGGCCGGGTGGGGACTCCACGACCTAGAGTGAGCGGACGTGCGTCAGTCGCCCGACTGCAGAGTGGAAGGGGAACGTCATGGCTTCGGCAGATGTATTGATCCAAGCTGGCCACGAGGGCGGTTTCCGCAACTCCGGCAATGGGCGTGCCCCCACATCGGGCTCGCCCGGCATCGACGTCCCCGAGATCGTGATGACGCCACTCGTTGCCGACGTCGCTACCGGCATACTGCGCGAGGCCGGCGTGAGTGTGATTCGGGAGAACGCCTTCTACGACGAGGTACACGACGTTGACTTGGCCTTGTCACTTCACTTCGACGGCTCGAATGTCCCGTGCGCCTCCGGAGCGTCGATTGGGTATCCCGACGGCTCTCCCCCGGGCTCGAACCGCCCGGCAGCCGACACCTGGCGCGAGCTGTACTCCGAGTTCTGGCCGTTCCAGTTCATGCCCGACAACTTCACCGGCAACTTGCGCGGCTACTACGGGTATGCCTGGACTCGCACGTCGATCGCCGAGATGTTGATCGAATTCGGTGAGATAACTTGTCCCGAGCAGAACAAATGGGTCAAACCCCGGCTGGCGTGGCTCGGCGAGCTCGTCGCCCATTTCGCCAGCGTGGTGACCGACAAGGGGAACGTGCCCATGCCGCCGCCGATCGCAGAGACGATCAATCTGGACGAGCTGCTGGTATTCGTCGACCGGTTGGACCTCACCGTGATGCGCGCCCAGCGTCAGATCGACCGCACCGACGACCAGCTGGAGCTGTTGCGGATGTTCATCGAGGATCACCGCAAGTAGCCGAGTCGAGCAGGTGGGGCCGACCAGGTCAGCCCCACCTCCCCTGCTTGCCACCTGCGGGCGAGCCCGTTGACGTTTGGTCCCGAAGCGTTCCATGGAGGGGTTGTCCTCCGAACGCGAGGCACGAAGCCCCGACATGCCAGATGCCTGTGTAGGCATCTACGGCCGCTACCCCGGCTACGCCGGCTGCCCCCTTGTTCGCGATGCCTCGGTGCCACCCGGTCGCCTCAGCCGAACCCGCCGACGTCGACTACATGAGCTTCTTCGATCCCAGCATCGATCGGATCTCGAGCAGCGACTGCGGCGAACCGAGACAACCCGATGCGTAGCCGCGCTTGGGCCACCGGGTGGTGGTCGGGGGTGGACGATCGCTTATCCGGATGTGACGCCCAACCCTTCCATACCGGCTCGGGGGCGACAGCCGCCTGGCGTATCCTGCGACGGTGACTCGACTTGTCGATCGTCGGCCGCCGCCGTGGTTGACGGCCGTGTTGAGAGCGCCGGTCGTTGTGTTTCGTCTGCGGTTGGGGTGGTTGTTCGGGAAACGGTTGCTGCTGTTGTCGCATGTGGGTCGCCGCAGCGGACGAGATCGGACCGCGGTTCTCGAGGTGGTTTGCCACGAAGAAGATCCCCCGGTGTGGTACGTGGCGGCAGCGTGGGGGGATCGGTCGGATTGGTTCCGCAACGTGAAGCAGAACCCGAACGCCGCGATCACGGTGGGCCGGGACCGGTATCGGGTCCTGGCCCGGGTGGTCGACATCGATCGTGCGGTGCGGGTACATGGCGAGTATGTGCGGGAGCACCCGTGGGCTGCCTGGTTCTTAGGGCGGATGCTGGGGATGGACTTGCTGGGATCCCATCCGAGGTTGTTGGCCGAGCGGATTCCGCTGGTCGCCCTCGTCGCCCAAGTCCCGGTTGGCGTTCTTACCGACACCGTCGCGCCCGTGCTCGGGACCCGCGCCGAAACGCAAGCTACGTATGACCGGATCGCCCCGTTCTACGGAGCACTGGAAGGTCTCTGGGGAGGCGCAGCCCGAGCTGCCGGCCTCAGCGCCCTGGCGGCAAAGCGGAATGAGTCCGTATTAGACATCGGATGCGGTCCCGGCTACGCGCTCAGTGAGCTGGCCGACTCCGTCGGACCGGACGGAAGGGTCATCGGAGTTGATCTCTCCTCCAAGATGTGCACTCTCGCTCGCCGACGGCTTGAACGCCATGGCCTTTCTGGAACTGGTGCCGTGGTGCAGGGCGATGCCGCCCACCTCCCGATCGCCGATGGCAGCTGCGATGCCGGGTTCATGAGCTTCACCCTCGAGCTGTTCGACGCTTCCGAGATCCCGACAGTCCTGACCGAGTGCCAGCGGGTCCTCCGACCAGGCGGCCGGCTGGTGGTGGTGGCCCTCAGCAAGCATCAACCGCCTCCGCTGATGCAGCGGGCTTACGAATGGGGACACGACCGCTTCCCCCGCCTGCTCGACTGCCGTCCCATCCATGTCGAGCGGTCGCTCGTCGATGCCGGATTCACCCTCACAGAGGTGCGCGAGCTGTCGTTGTGGGGACTCCCTGTCGCCGTGGCGGTGGGCGAGGCCCCATTTGGGGCCCGGGGGTGATGAGTTGCGAACCGAGTCGAGCTGGTGCGTGGGCGCTAAGCGGGAACCTCGAGACTGGGCAATGGGACACGCCGTAGCATCGGGTCATGCCCGCAGCATCACCGCGGCTCTGGTCGCGTGGATCCCGTGTACGCGACGAACCTTGCCGCAATCTGTTCTGCAGGTACTTCGACGTGTTCCCGAGATCATTCGCGGTTCGCTTCGGTCGCTGTTGATGGCCGCCCCGGGCTCGCTGTGCGTCGGACTTTCACGGCCCATCGATTCGAGTTGCCCCCGGGCGAGGTAGTCCCCTGCTAGCGACCAAGGGCCCGTGAGCGTTTCGAGCCGGATTCGGGAACGCAGCAGCACCTCCATACGTCTCGAGGTCAAGCCTGTTGCGTGCGCGCCTGCCCTTCCGAGCGTGCCAACTCCGCACGGGCCTCGATCACTCCCACGTAGGCTGCGACCACCTCGGCGGCATCTTCGGAAACCAGCGCCTTGAACATGTCGCCCTCCAACTCGGCGACCCGCAACCGCACGTAGTAGTCGAGCATCTCTTTGAGATGGGCGAGGACGATCTTGCCGGTGAGTAGCGGGTGGTTGTTGGTCACGTTGGCGTCGGCGAAACGCAAGCCGTGCTCGAGCTCGACTTCCAACCCATGACGAAACTCTTCAATCGGGATCGCGAGCGTCTCACCACCGAGCTCGGCCCGGATGGCTTTTGCCTCCTCGATCAGGACCGCCGCCTCATCGAGTTGGGTCCAGTCGCGAATCCCGAGTTCGGAGCAAACCCGCCGAACCTCGGACGCAGTTACGTAGTCAGGGAGATCAACCACTCCTCCTCCTCTCCAGGCGCAGGAACCGCTCCTCGGCCTCAGGGGTGCGGAACCCTATCACCGAGCCGGTCGTGCAGCAGGCGTGGTCGGCGAAGGTCTCCCATTGACGCGATGGAACCCCAGCGTGTGCCGGGGTTCCGCTAGTCGGGCTGGCCGGATTTGAACCGGCGACCTCTTGACCCCCAGTCAAGCGCGCTGCCAAGCTGCGCCACAGCCCGTGTTCGCCCGATTCTTGCAGACGCGAGGGACCCGGGGGTCGATCAACTGCGTCGAGTGTGCTTGGAAGCCGGTTATGCACGCCTGCAAGCACACTCGACGCATTCAGGCGAGGAACTCCACGAGGCGGCCCAGGAGCTGAATCAAGCGCCAGCCCAGATACAGAGCGGCCAAGATCAACAGAATCATGAAACCGACGGGCCAGGAGAGCTCTTCGTCTCCGGATGATTGATCGCCGCCGAAGTGCGCCCCGTTGACGAGCTCTCCGTCGACCAGCTCACCGTTCTTTGGGGCGCCGTTCACCGGGGTCCCGCTGACGTGGGCGGCATCGGCGCCGCCTTGGGTGGGTGCCGCAGGACGCGGAAGCCAGCCAGCCGGTTCGTCGGGAGCGTCCGAACGCGAGTCGTCGCTCATCTAGACCGGGGGCACGCCATGGCGGCGGTCGGAGAACGAGCGGGTCTTGCGGCTCGCCATGGCCAGCCGGGTTATCAGCTCCTGGCGGAGATCCTCGGGCTGGACCACTGCGTCGACCACCAGCTCGGCACTGAGATGGAGCAGATCGACGTCCTCTGAATACTCGGCCCGCCGTTCGGCTACGAAGGCCTCACGCTCCGACTCATCCAGCTCCTGAATCTTGTTGTAGTAGACGGCGTTGATGGCCGCC
Source organism: Acidimicrobiia bacterium (assembly GCA_041605955.1). Taxonomy (GTDB): domain Bacteria; phylum Actinomycetota; class Acidimicrobiia; order Spongiisociales; family UBA5794; genus JAHEJX01. The sequence goes on along the minus strand of JBFIXI010000030.1, from coordinate 23,252 downwards.
TCCGGTCCCATTACCGCAATCTCGGCGGTCGGCAATGCAAGCGTCGCTTCCGGACGCAGTCCGGGACCGGAAAAGGCGTACAAGCCGGCTCCATAGGCCTTGCGCACGATCACCGCGATCCGCGGCACGGTGGCCTCAGCGATCGCCGTCAGCATCTTGGCGCCGGAGCGAATGATGCCCTGCCGCTCGACCTCGGTGCCGATCATGAATCCGGGCACGTCGGCGAGGAAGATCAGCGGGATGTTGAAAGCGTCGCACAGCCAGATGAAACGGGCTGCCTTGTCCGCCGAATCGACGAAGAGCACCCCACCGAGATGGTTCGGCTGGCTGGCCACGATGCCGACCGACTTCCCGTCCAGGCGCGCCAGGGCGGTGATCACTTCGGGGGCGTACAGCTCCTTGACTTGAAGCACGCTGTCCTCGTCGACGATGGCGCCGATGAGCGCCATCATGTCGTATCCGGCTTTGGGATCGTCGGGCACTGCAGTCGCGGCGTCGTGATCCGGGTCCGGGCCGGCGGCGGCGAACTCCGGCGGCAGCACCCGGTAGTGGTCGGCTACATAGGAGAAGTAGGAGCGCGCCCACCAAATCGCCTCCTCATCGCTGGGCACGAGGGCATCGCCACATCCCGACACCTCACAATGCATACGGGCCCCGCCCATCTCCTCGAGCGTGGTTTCCTCCCCGATCACCATCTGGGCCATACGGGGCGATCCCAGGTACATGGAGGCTCGCCCGTCCACCATGATCACCACGTCGCAAAACGAGGGAATGTAGGCGCCGCCCGCGGCCGACGGCCCGAACAGACAGCAGATCTGGGGCACTCGACCCGACAGGCGCACCTGGTTGTAGAAGATCTTGCCGGCACCCCGCCGTCCCGGAAACAGCTCCACCTGATCGGTGATACGCGCCCCTGCAGAGTCGACGAGGTAGAAGACCGGCAGCAGCTCGTCATAGGCCGCCTCGAGCGCCCGGATGATCTTCTCCACCGTCAAACGACCCCAGCTGCCGGCCTTGACGGTGGGGTCATTGGCGATGATGACGGCGGGCCGCCCATCCACCGTGCCCCGCCCCGTCACCACGGCGTCGGCGGCCAGCTCTTCGGCGCCCGCATTGGCCAGCAGGCCGTCCTCGACGAAGCTCCCCGGGTCGCACAACAGATCCACCCGGTCCCGCACGAAAAGCTTGCCCTGGTCCTTGAGCTTGGCGTGATACCTGGCCGGGCCGCCCTCGCGGGCGAGTTTGGCAGCGTCGCGGAAGCGCTCTCGCTGGTTGTGTTCGCTCATCGTTTCATCAGTCGTTCTCGTGCTCCGGGCGACGGTGACGCCGCCGGGTCCGCAGCCGCAGCGGCGTACCGGTGAAGTCGTACTCGGCCCGGATCCGGTTCTCCAGGAATCGTAGGTAATCCGGTCCCAGATCGCCGCCCCGCACGAACAGGACGAAGGTGGGCGGCTCGGTGCTCGCTTGGGTCGCGTAGATGATGCGTGCCCGCTTTCCTTTGCGCATCGGGGGTGGATGTGCTTCCTGCCAGCGTCGGATGGCCCGGTTCAGCTCGGTGGTCGGGATGCGCTGCCGCCGAGTCTCCATCACCGCGCGCACCGCCTTGGGCAACCGGTGAATCCGGGCCCCGGTCTTGGCCGACATCCGCAGTACCGGCGCCCAGGAGACGAAGGCGAGCCGATCGGCGACGCTGTCCTCGGTGTGCAGCCGCTGCTCTTCCGTCAGGTCATCCCACTTGTTGAGCAGGAGGATCAAGCCGACGCCGGCGTCGGCCAGCTCTTCGGCAATCCGCTGCTCCTGGTGGGTGGCCCCTCGCTGGCCGTCGATCATCAGCAGCGCCACATCAGCGTCGCGCACCGTCTCCTTGGCCCGCAGGGTCGAGTAGTACTCCACGTCGTCCTTGATGCGGGTCCGCCGCTTGATCCCGGCGGTGTCGATCACCTCGAAGGGCTCGCCGTCGAGCTCCACGATCAGGTTGATCGGATCGCGCGTCGTGCCGGGGACCTCTGACACCAACACCCGCTCTTCACCGGCGAGCTTGTTGAGCAACGTCGACTTGCCCACGTTGGGGCGCCCGATGATCGCCAGCGAAGCGACGTACTCGAGGTCGGCAACGTCTTCCTCCGGCGGCAGCAGGTTCACCAGAGCATCGAGAAAGTCGCCGGTGCCCCGCCCATGTAGGGCGCTCAGGGGTATCGCCTCGCCCAGTCCCAGCGTCCACAGCTCATCGATGTCCCTGTCCCGCTTCGGCGAGTCCACCTTGTTGGCAACGAACAGGTACGGAATTCCCGACTTGAGCAGCAACCGGGCCACTCCCTGATCGTCATCGGTGAGGGCGGTCGTGGCATCGGTAACGAAAACCACCGCATCGGCTCCGCTGACCGCGGCCTCCGCTTGGGCGCGGATCCCTGCGGTCAGCTCCTCGCCAGGGCTCAACTCCCAGCCCCCGGTGTCCACGAGGAGAAAGCGGCGCCCGTTCCATTCCGCTTCGAACTCGCGGCGATCTCGGGTCACTCCCGCCTGCTCGTCGACGACGGCCGCTTTGCGCCGCACGATGCGGTTGACCAGGGTGGATTTGCCCACGTTGGGCCTCCCCAGGACGGCAACGACGGGCAGGCGGCTCACGGGGCGAGCGCCGTCACGAGGGCCTCGGCAGACGGCGCTACCGGAATGAGCGGCGCTTTCGCCCCCTGACCGGCGGCGGCGAGCGTCACGTCGTCGAGGAACACGTCGCCCTTGAGGGCTACGTCGGGAATCAAGTAGGCGGCGGCCGGCCCGGGGTCGGCTCGAACGGCGCGGCCGACGTCGTCACCCACCAGCAGCCCGGCCACGGCCACGTTGCCGCCGAAGAACTCGTTGGCCACTTCGAGGATCCGCAGCCGGCGCCCGGCCAGCGCCCCCAGCCGTGACAAGACAGGCGCAAGCGCCCTGGCCCCGTATTCCCCCGTCACCAACACCACGGGATCTGATCCGGCCACCTGGGGCCGGCGGTTGCTCACGTTTGGGGCCCGATAGCCAGTCGCCGGGGCGGCGGCGATCGTGCGCCATTCTCCGGTGACGACGGGAGAGCCCGTATGGCCCCCCGCCTCCATACGTTCGATCTCGTCGTGGAAGGCGCGAATCATCCCGATCCCGTTCTCGTGCTGAGGAAAGCCCTCGTAGGTGGCGGTGCTCGGTAGCTCCCGGCCGGCCATCAGATACAGCTCGTCCGAGGCCTGGAAGAGGCGCCGCCCGATCGTCTCCAGTGCCCGCTCTTGCCACGTTTCGATTACGTCCACGTCGGCCGCGGCGGTCGCCGGATCGTGGGGTCGGAGCGACGCCGCCGTCGAGTATCGGGACACGCCGAGCGGCACGATGCCGACGGAGGCCAGTGACCGATAGCGGGCCACGATCTCGGCACAGGTTCGATCCAGAACGGCGGCGTTGTTGACTCCAGGGCACAACACGATCTGGCCGTGTACGACCACACCGTGGTGGAGCAGCCCGCGCAGCCATCGCAAGCTGGTGGCTCCCCGCGGATTGCGCAACATCGCGGCGCGTATCTCGGGATCGGTTGCGTGGATCGACACATAGAGGGGCCCAAGCCGCTCCTCGACGACACGAGAGAGATCGAGCTCGGTGAACCGGGTCAACGTGGTGAAGTTGCCGTAGAGGAACGACAGCCGGTAGTCGTCGTCCTTGAGATACAGCGACTGGCGCATGCCCGGCGGCAGCTGGTAGATGAAACAGAACTCGCAGTGGTTGTCGCAGGTCTGAACTCGATCGAAGATCGACTTGTTGAGCCGGATGCCGAGCGGCTGGCCCGGGTCTTTCTCGATGACGATCCGCAGCGGAGCTCCCGCCCGAACCAGCTCCAAATCGAGAGCGTCCTCATCGACCAGCTGCTGATACTCGATGACGTCAGACGGGGCGACTCCGTTGAGCGTCAGCAGCTCGTCGCCACTGCTGAGGCCGGCTCGAGCCGCGGGCGAGCCCGGCTCGACTTCGAGAATCGTCGGGTGAGACATGAGAAGAGCGAATTCTAACGGGGTGCGTTTGGCTGGATTGCCCTCCGGGTTGATGAGTCGGGTTGCGTTAGTCAGGTCTCCCCAGGCCGTCACGGCCTAGACGGCCCCCCTTCACAACCCTCGCCAACACTTGTAGTGTTCTTAAGGCTGCTTTGGGTGGTGGAAGGCCAGTGTCTCGCGTGGTGCGTTCCGCGATCGCAGGAAAGAAGTACATGGCTGCACCCAAGCATCGTTCGTTGCGTTTGTTCGCCGCCATCTGGTTGATAGGCAGCTTCCTGGCGATTCCCCCAGCGGGAGCGGTAGCCGCCGCCAGATGTGATGGCGAGACCATCACGCTCGCCGGCACCCCAGGCAGTGACACGCTGACGGGGACGGCAGGACGCGACGTGATCCACGGGTTCGGGGGCAACGACGTGATCAACGGATTGGGGGGTGACGATCTCATCTGCGCCGGTGCTGGCAATGACACCGTACGCGGCGGCGATGGCAACGATCGGCTGTTCGGACAGGACGGCAACGATGCCATCTTCGGGAACGGCGGAGACGACTCGATCCTGGCCGGCACCGGCACCGACACCGTGGAAGGTGGCACCGGGGCCGACTCGATTCGAGGCAGCGACGGCGACGACGTGCTCAACGGCGGTGACGGACCCGACGTCATACGCGGCGAGAGTGGCGCCGACCAGCTCCACGGGGGCAGCGGCAGCGATACTCTGCGCGGCTCCGGCGGCAATGACAAGCTGGTCGGTGGCCGGGGGCACGACAACCTGATCGGGGGCGACGGCATCGACAAGCTCTACGGAAATCGGGGCGAGGACCTGCTCGATGGTGGCAAAGGCCCCGACAAAGCCTGGGGAGGGCCCGACTGGGACGACTGCTATTCGGCCACTCGCAACGACCCGTGCGAGGGCCCCGTCTTCCTCGAGACCTTCGACGGTGAGCCTGCCTCACCCACCCCGTTCAAGTCCAACGACACGATCACGGTCTCGACGAACTCGCGGATCGGTTCGACTCGCGACACGCTGGCCTCGATGCAAGCCGACCACGGTGCCGACTGTGCCGGGCCTCCCGCCCGCCACACCGTCACCCAGTACGCCGACGCCCAGTACCGGTGCCACGGCCACATGATGACTGCGATCAGCTCCGGCGCCAGCCATCTGGACAACTACGCCGTCAGCATGTTTTCGCCCAACGCCATACTCGACTTCTCCGCCGACGAGGCCGTAATTCAATTCGACGTATCGACGCTGCGCCGTTCCAAGCGGGATTGGTTCGAAGTGTGGATCACACCGTACGCCGACCTGCAGCGGATTCCGGTCCAGGATCGCCCCACGTTGCAGGGCCCGCCGAAGAACGGCGTTGTGGTTGCGCTCAAGTCGTTCACCGACACCGGTTCGTTCGACGTGGAAGTCCATCGCAACTTCAATGAGCTGCAGATCGACGGGCCCGTCGAGTGGATCGGCTACGAAGACTTCCTCACACCGTCGCCGACGGTCCGATCGAAGTTCGAAATTCGCATCACCCAGGACCACATCATCGTCGGCATGCCCGACGTGCCCTTCTACTGGATATCGGAGGAAATTCCCGGAGGCCTGCCGTTCGACAAAGGCGTTGTGCAGTTCGGGCACAACTCGTACGACGTGTTCGACTGTGAAGGATGCGGGGTCGGTCCCAACACGTGGCACTGGGACAACATCTACATGGCCCCGGCGGAACCGATCACAGCGTTGGCAGCCGATCGACGCCACGTCGACGACTCCAGCCCGTCTTTCGTGACGTTCGCCTCTCCGGCCCCGGCCCGGGCCCAACTCCAGTTCACGGGAGTCGGCTTCGACCTCGAGGTCAGCTTCGACAACGGCCTGAGCTGGCAGCCGGCAGTCACGCAGCACAACCGAGAGATCCACAACTGGCGCTACAAGAACTACTCGATGCCGGTGCCGGCGGGAACTACTCGGGTAGACTTCCGCGGCAATGACCCTTACGACGGTCATTGGCAGATCCAGGACATTGCGATTCTCTCCCGCCAGACCCCGGCCGGGGCGTACGATCTCGACGCCACAATGGGTGACTTGGCCATCGAATTGCAGTCCCTCCCGGCGGTCGGCTGTCTGGAGTGTGTCGGCAACCGATAACGGACGACCCCAGCTCAGGGTTCGGTCGCACCGGTGCCTACCATTCACCCATGACGGAACGAGTGATGCTCGCCGCGCCGCGGGGGTTCTGTGCGGGTGTGGAGATGGCCATCAAGGCCCTCACCTGGATGGTGCGCGTGTTTGCGCCGCCCGTCTACTGCTACCACGAGATCGTGCACAACGCGGCCGTTGTTCGTGTCTTCGAGCAAGCCGGCGTGGTGTTCGTCGACGACATTGATGCCGTGCCGGAAGACAGTGTGGTCATGTTGTCGGCACACGGCTCGGCTCCCGAGGTGGTGGCGACGGCAGGCGGCCATTCCGCGGTGATGGTCGATGCCGTCTGCCCACTCGTCACCAAGGTCCATCACGAGGTGAAGCGAGCCGCCGCCAAGGGCTACGACATCCTCTACGTTGGACACGAGGGCCACGACGAGGCGTTGGGGGCCGTAGCGCAAGCGCCCAACGCGGTAACGCTGGTTGACCCCGACCAGGGGCTCGGCGACTTCAAGCCGGCCGATCCCTCCCGGGTTGCCCTGCTGGCCCAGACCACGCTCGGGATGTACGAGTGGGAGGGAGTGCTCGACGACGCCCGCCGCCAGTATGAGTCGGTGCACACCTCACGCAAGAGCGACCTCTGCTACGCCACCACCAACCGCCAGCAAGCCGTTCAACAATTGTGCGAGAAGGCATCTCTCGTGCTGGTGGTTGGCTCAGAGAACAGCTCCAACACCCAGGCTCTGGTGCGCGTCGCCCGCAACGCGGGAGCAGAGGCGCACCGTATCGACGATGCGGCCGACATTCGCGACGAGTGGCTGACCGGCCACTCGGTGGTGGGAGTGACCGCGGGCGCCAGCGCCCCGGATCAGCGCGTGCAGGCGGTGATAGCCCGGCTAGATCCGAGCAGTGGCGTCGAAGTGGTGCGAGTGACCCGTGAGGACGAGTACTTCCCGCTTCCCCCGGCGCTGCGCAATCTGGTGCATGCCTTGCAGACGCTGGTTGAGGCGGCCTACGCGTGTCGCCGGCCCGGACTCTCCGGCCCGATCGATCGCGATCGTGAGTGGGGAGCCACCGAAGCCCTCGAGATGCTCGGCGCCTGAGCGGGTCTCACTGCCGGACGAAACACGACGATGTCGCATCCTCGGAGCGTCACGCTGGGTGGCAACGAGGCCATTTCGAACGGCAGGCCGACGTGCAGCGGGCTCTGCGACGCCACATGGGCCGATATCGAGCACTCGGCGAGGCGGCTGTTGTCGCCCCAGTAGCGGACGATCTGGGCGGGGTGATCACTCGCCGGTGAGGATCCACTTCCACATCGAGATCATGAATTCGCTCAGGGACCGATCCTCCGGATACCAGACGAACCCAGTCGCCTCGTCCGGGTCCGGCTGGCCCTGCCAGACAAGCGGATCAGCCGCTCGGTCATGGGTGTCAAACGCCCACACGACTACCTGTTGGTTCTCCTCGGCGAACACGACCCGCATGTCGTCCCGCTCGAGCTCGTCCGGTGAGAGCAGCCGATGGTGCACACGGTTGAGCGGGTGATTGCCGGCCACGCGATACAGCTCCCGCAGCGACGGGGGCAGCCATACTGGGATTGAGCCAACCCAGCGGTGAGATGGATCGGCTGGCTGTCCCAGATCGTCAAGAACGGACAGGTATCGCGCAGCAAACTCACCGACAGCCATCCGACGAGTGTACGGCGGCGCGCAGATGTGCCTAGATCCGGGCACTCGTGGGGGTTCGAGGGTCCGATATTGGCGACGGCGCTAGGTCGCCTTGCGGAAGACGCCAAGGACTGCGGTATCGGATTGTCCGCCCGGATTGTTGGCGCCGAAGGTCACGAGCGTCCCGTCCGCGGTGGCCAGGAATCCCGACCCGAAGAGGTTGCCGGTTGCTCCGTAATCGCCGCGGTCGAGGATGAGGCTCGGTGTGTTGCCGTCGAGTCGATAGACAGAGCAGTACTTCAAGAAGACCCGCCCTCCACCGGATGCTGCTCCGGTGCCGAACGGGCAGTCGTTGGGCAGACCGCCCAGGACGTCCCACCCTGTCTCGGTCAAGACGTGTGTCGTACCGAGATCGGTAACGACCCCGACCACGCCCTCGCTGGGTCGGAATGCACGGCCCGCCTCGACCACAGGTCCCTCCACTGGATCACTCCAGCTGCCCGTGTCCGGGTCTTGGATCAGCACCACGACTGCGATCCGGGAGCCTACGGTGCCCACATCCCGCATTGTGGGACCCCCCATGAGCACTAGGCGACCGTCGGACTCCAACAGGACCGCGTCGACCATGGCGACACCAGGGGCTTCGAGCACCTGCCACGTATCGGTGGACGGTTGGTAGGCGGCCAGCTGCCCCTCGGCCGGCCGGGGCAGCCCAGCGAAATGGCTGTCAGCACCGGCCAGCCATACGACGAACTCGTCACCGATCCACACTGCTGACGGGAAGGCCGCCGGGCGGAGCGGAATATCGGCGACTTCCCTCCAGGCGTGTGTCAACGGATCGAAGGCGGCTCCGTCCACGAACGACTCATCGAACGAGTGACCGCCGACGACGACGAACTCAGATCCACTCCATGCCGAGGCGGCGGCGTAGCGCGGCTCCATCGGTGCGTCCGGCACATCGATCCACTCACCAGTGGCGATGTCGATCAGGAGACCGTCCGACCTCAAATCGCCCGACCGGTCGGGCGCGCCACCCCAGACGAACAACCACCCACCCCCGACCGCATACGCCGACCCTTCCCGGGCGACGAACGGGATTTCCGTGAATGTCCAACCTTCTTGCACGGTAGGCGGAGCAGCCGTGTCCATCGGCGAAGACGTGACCGTTGCAGCGATCTCAGGCGCCCTCGACGTGGTCGAGCCGACCGTGCCCATTTCTTCCAGATCGACACCCGACGCGCAGCCAGCCGCAACAGCGGCAATCACTGCACCAAGCGCGGTAACCCACCGAGACACGCTCATGGCTCTCAACCTGCCTGAGGACGTTACTGAATTCGCATCCGTACCACGTCGAGGCTACGCATTCGCTCCCGCTGTTGCGTCGAACGCTCCGCCGTCCATATGGTACGGAGACCCCCGGAGCGTCTCCGGCGACCTCAGGGCAAACGCGGCCGATTGGTGGCCACGTCGACCAGCTCGAGCACCTCGGCGATCACGGCATCGAGCGACATGTCCGACGTGTCGATGACGTGGGCGTCCCGCGCCGGGCGCAGCGGGGAGGTGCTCCGGGTGGAATCCGCGTGATCGCGCTTGTCGAGCGCATCCCGAATGTCCTCGAAGTCGACGCCGGCGGCGTCCCGCTCCGCAGCCCGACGTGCCGCCCTCACCCCGGGGCGCGCCGTCAGATACACCTTCACCGCCGCGTCCGGAAAGACGACCGTTCCGATGTCTCGGCCTTCCACGACGGCTCGGCCGCCACGCTGATCGACCCAATCACGCTGCATTGCAACGACGATGGAGCGCACGTCCGGGATGGCGGCAACTGCGCTGGAGGCGGCTGTCACCTCCGGCGTCCGTATATCCGTCGACACGTCGTCGCCGTCGACGAAGACCGCACCGCCCTCGTAGGCGATAGTGGTGTCGCGGACTGCTGCAACCACGGCTGGAATGTCGTCCAGTCGTGCCCCGGCGCGGATCGCGGCCAGCGCCGCCGCCCGATAGGTGGCTCCCGTGTCGAGATAGTCGAACCCGCGAGCAGCGGCGATATGGCGAGCCACTGTCGACTTACCCACTCCGCCGGGGCCATCTATCGCGACGACCACACGGCCTCGAGCGTCTCGTAGAAGTCTGGCCACGACACTGCGGCGACATCGGCGCGTGCGATGTCCACCGCGTTGCGGGTTCCCGTAGCGGCCACTGCGGCCGCCATAGCTATGCGATGGTCGCCGAAGCTGTCCACGGTCCCCCCGTCCAGCCAACCCAACCCAACGATCTCGAAGCCGTCTGCGGTCGGCTCGGCTCCTCCCCCGAGCCGGCGCACCATCTCACAAGTCGAAGCAATCCGATCACTTTCCTTGATTCGCAGCTCATCGGCATCAGCGACCGAGGTTGTTCCCTCGGCAAACGAAGCCACGATCCCCAGCAGGGGGAGCTCGTCGAGCGAGGCGACCGTCAACGCCCCGTCGATGGCGATCCCGTGCAGTGAGTTCCCCCGAACTCGCACCGTCCCGACCGGATCGCCCAGAATCGCCCGATCTACAGAAGCCTCCACTTTGGCGCCCATCCGGTCCAGGACCTCGAGAAAGCCGATGCGGCCGGCGTTGAGAGTGATGTTCGGCGTGACGACTTCGGATCCTGCCGAGATCGCCGCGGCCGCCCACAGGAACGCAGCCGACGAGGCGTCTCCCGGCAGCTCATAGTCGGTGGCAGGAATGTCGCCGGGATGCACGACGAAGGCGTCCTCCCTCCGCTCTCCAAGGCCGATTGTCTCGAGCCACCGCTCGGAATGGTCGCGGTAGCCCGGGGGGCTCGACACGACCGAGTCGCCACTGGCTTGGATCGCCGCCAGCTCTACGGCGGTGCGCAGCTGGGCCGATGCCGTGTCCAACGCCACGCGGGCGCCGTGCAGCCCCCCAGCCGGGCTGATGAGCACGGGGGCGGTGCCGTGCGGGCTGGTCTCCAGCCGCGCTCCCAACATCCCTAGAGGACCCACCAGCCGCTCCATGGGACGTCGCATCAGCGACTCATCACCGATCAGCGAGCTGGCAAAGGGCTGCGCGCTCAGCACCCCCGCCATCAGTCGCATCGTGGTCCCCGAGTTGCGGCAATCGAGCGCGGACTCGGGAGCCGCGAAGGCCCGGGCGCCGGGGCTGGTGACCAGTACGGCCCCGTCGTCGACCGTGAATTCCACTCCCAGGGCGCCCAGGACGGTGGCGCTCGTCACAATGTCCTGTCCGGTTCCCAGGCTCCGGATCCGACTCTGCCCCTGGGCCATGGACGCAAAGATCAAGGCGCGATGCGAGAGCGATTTGTCGCCGGGCAGCTCGATGGTGGCGGCGAATGAGCCGTCCGGCGGAGTCAGCCGACGGGTAGTGCTCATATTGTGGGCGGATCGACGAGCATCACTGCCCGCATTCTCCCACGCTCACCGCCTCTCCTCGCCACCGCTGGCAAACAGGCGGCGCACCTCGGCGGGGGTGAGTCGCCGCCACTGCCCAGGGCGCAGGCTGCGGTCGCTCAGCTCACCGATCGCCGTTCGCACCAAGCGGGTCACCACCTCGCCGAGCGCCGCAATCATCCGGCGCACCTCACGGTTGCGCCCTTCTTGCATCACCACCTCGAGGAGGGTGCCCTGGGGCCCGTGGTCGACGATCCGGGCGGAGACGGCAGCGGCAGGACCATCTTCCAGCTGGATCCCGGATTCGAGGCGGCGCACGTCGCTGCGGGTGAGTCTGCCGGTCGTCAGCACCGTATAGGTCTTGGTCACCCCGTGGCTGGGATGCGTCAGATGATGTGTGAAGTCGCCGTCGTTGGTCAGGATCATCAGACCCTCGCTGTCGGCGTCGAGCCGACCGACCGGGTATACCACGGGCTGGGAGGGGACGAGGTCGGTCACGACGGGCCGGCCCTGCTCGTCAACTGTGGAGCTGATAACGCCGATCGGCTTGTACACCAGGTAATAGGCCGCATCGGGTCGCACCGGGAGGCGCACCCCGTCAATGGTGACCACCGCGGTCGCCGCATCGACCTTCTGGCCAATCGTGGCGACCGTGCCATCGACCATCACGCGGCCTTGGCGAATCAGCTCCTCCGCCCGCCGCCGGGAGGCGTATCCGGTGCCGGCTATCAGCTTGTGGATTCGCTCGATGACGACTCCGGTCGGAACGGCCGCTCCAACGCATCGACGACGTCGGCCGGCGGCACATGGTCGGCCAGCGGAGGCAAATCAGTCAGAGAAGTCACACCGAGCCGCTCGAGGAACAGCTCGGTGGTGCCATACAGCACGGCTTGGCCGGGTCCCGGAGCTCTCCCCACCTCGGTGATGAGACCGCGGCGCTCCAGCGTCTGCAGTGAACGCTCCGAATCGACGCCACGTACTTCCGACACCTGCCCGCGCGACACTGGTTGCTCGTACGCGACGACTGCGAGCGTCTCGAGGGCGGCACTCGATAGGCGCGCGGCCCGTTCGGAAGCTGCGAAGCGTTCCAAGTAGGGCCGGGCCTCCGGATCGGTGTAGAGACGCCAGCCGTGGGCCACCTCCTTGAGCACCAACCCGCGCTCGGGATCGCTCTGCAGATCATCTCGTAGCGCGTGGAGCAACTCCTCGACATCGGCCACCGAAGTTTCCACCAACTGCGCGATCTCGCCGGCGGTGACCGGCTCCTCAGCGACGAACAGCAGTGCCTCGACGATCGCCTGGATCTTCATCAATCGCTCCACTCACTCGCCATCGCATGCGCCGAGGGCGGCGCATTCGGTTCGAACTTCACCTCAATCGGGTCAAGTGGGGTGCGCTGCGCCACCCGCACCACTCCCCACCTGGCCAGTTCGAGGAGAGCCAGGAAGTACGCAATGACCTCGACGGGCCGTCGGCAATGGTCGACCAGCTCGCTGAACTCAGCCGCCAGATCCTTCCGTAAGCGCCGTTGCAGATCACGCAACGCATCGTCAACCGACGGAAGATCCAGGTCGAGGTGGTCGACGTCGACCGCGTGGCGTCGCGCCCGAAAGGCGCGCGTCGCAACGGCGGCGAGGCGCTGCGGTGACGTGGTCAACCGCAACTCGGGCACCTGCGCGACGATCCCTTGGTCGAGGCCGGCCCGCCGCGGCAGACTGCGGGCGGCGGCATCGAAGCGATGCTGGAAGACGGCGGCAACATCTTTGAACGTGAGGCAGGCCAGCAAGCGCGACAGCAGCCGATCACGCTCTTCTGCCAGGGCCAGCTCCTCGTCGAGATCGATCTCCCGATCGTCCGGCAGCAGGTGCCGGGCCTTCAGCTGGATGAGGGTGGAGGCGATTAACAGGAACTCGCTGGTTACCTCCAGATCGAGGGCCCGGATCGCGTCCACGTAACTCAGATACTCCGCGACCAGATCGGTCAGGCTCAAGTCGGTGATTTCGAGCTGATGAGACGTGATCAGCTGTAGCAGCAGGTCGAGTGGGCCTTCGAACACTCGCGTATGGACCTGGTACGTCATGGCTTCACCACTGTGCTCGGATCGGGCTCCCCACAGCATGGTACGTCCAAACTGCGCCGACTCGGTAACAATCAGTCGTCGTCGGCATCGAGCAGCACCTGCCAGCGGTCGGCGGCCATCCCGGGTGGGGGGCCACCGGGATGGAGCGAAGCGAACGCGATGACCAGGTCCTCGGCGTCGAGGGCGGCCAGGGCGGTGGCGCCCACCGGCCCGTGGTCCCGATATAGCCGGAACCGCGTCGTCAGTGGCAGCTTGGCGAGTCCGGCCAACGTGGCGAATGTGCGCCCCACCGCCGAGAGTCGAGCCTCCCGCTTGCCCACGTCGTGGAGTAGGCCGGCTCGAATCAGCTCCACATCGCCGGGAAAACGCGCCGCGATCTTGCGGGCAGTCTCCAGGCCATGGCGCTGATCGGCGACTTGTTGACCCCAAAACAGCGGTGCCTCTGCCGGCCGTAGCCACTGCGCAACTTCAGACTGCTCGGAGGGCTCGAGCGGTTTAGCGAACAAGACCTGGAAGAAGCGCCTCGCCAGGTGGCGCGCCTGATCGATGCTCAGCCCGTCTTCGCTTTACAGTCCACGCACCGGGTAGAGGTTGGGCGGAACTCGAGGCGGGTCTCGCCAATCGCTTTGCCGCACACTTCGCATGTCCCGTACGTGCCGTCGTTGACCTTCTCGAGGGCCGCGTCGACATCGTGGAGCATCGACATCAGGTTCTCAACGAGACCGAGAACCTCGCTGCGCTCTGCCGTCGCGGCGGCAGCATCCGCAAATCCTTCACCGAAGTCGACGTCGCCGGTGAGATCGCCCTGTTCATTGGCGCCGAGCTCGGACAGTTGATGCACCAGCTTCTCGCGCTCAGCTTTGAGCTCGCTCGCTGCGGTGTCGATGTTCATCAGGGTCCTCCCATCCGAACTCAGGCTTCTTCCCAGTTGTTCAGGCCGTCACCAGCAAGCCAGATGGGAATCGGAGCTAGCGCCCTCGCGGGTGGCTCGCAACGTAGACCTCGTAGAGATGCCGCGGAGACACCCGTGTGTAGACCTGAGTGGTGCTCATACTAGCGTGGCCCAGCATCTCTTGGACCGTTCTCAGGTCGGCGCCGCCCTCGACCATGTGCGTCGCCACCGAGTGACGCAGCACATGCGGCGACACCCGCGCCGGGTCCAGTCCGGCGGCTACCGCATGTTTGCGTACGAGTTGCCATACCGCCTGCCGGGTTAGACGGCGCCCCCGGCTGGACAGGAATAGCGCTCCCGGGTCGGGTCGATCCCCTTTCAACTCGAGGCGCCGCTCGAGGTAGCGGCGCAGCGCCGCAATGGCGTAGCTACCAAGCGGGACCAGCCGCTGCCTATTGCCCTTGCCGGTCACGATGGCCACCGCCTCCTCGAGATCGAGATCGAGCACGTCGAGTTGCACCGCCTCGGCGACCCGGCACCCCGAGGCGTACATGAACTCGAGCAGCGCCTGATCACGTGCGGCCAAGGGCGTATCTCCCCCGGCGGCGTCGATCAGGCGCACCACCTCGTCGACCGTAAGTGCTTTGGGGAGGTTGGCCGGCCGTTGCGGAGTGGCTAGCAGCGATGTGGGGTCGGTGGTGGCGAGGCCTTCGGCTACGAGGAAGCGATGCATGCCCCGCACGGCGGCGATCTTGCGCGAGATCGTCGTTGCGGCCATCCCCCGCCGGTTGAGCGTGGCGACGAACTCCGCAACGTGATCGGGCGACACATCCCGGAGCGCATCGACCCCGGCTGACTCCAGATGAGCCCGGTATTGGGTGAGGTCGCGGCGGTACGCCTCGGAGGTGTTGGGCGACAGTCCCCGCTCGGCTCGAACCGACGCGAGGAATTCCGCGATTGCGTCGGCTACGTCCATGGCGTCAAGTCAGCTTGGCCACCATCGCGGCCAGCCCGACGATCGTCTTGGCGTCGTCGAACTCATCTGCGGCCAGCATGTCGGCGACCCGACCGATGGGTACCCGGACGATCTCAGCTACCTGTTCTTCCGCCCCGTGAGGCCGGGCGGTCACTGCTTCCAGCCGACTGGCGAGGAACACCCACATTCGCTCGTCGGAGAACCCCGGCGTCGTCCAGAACGACGCCAGTAGCTCGAGCGCGCCCGCTTCGAAACCCACCTCCTCGGCGAGCTCCCGCCGAGCTGCGGCCTGGAGATCCTCATCGGGCATGTCCAGCTTGCCGGCCGGTATCTCGAGCACGGCGGTGTCCGTAGCCGCCCGAAACTGCCGGATGAGGATCACGTCGTCCCCGTCCACCGCCACCACGGCCACGGCGCCCGGATGGCGCACGACACTGCGCTCCATGACGATGCCGGTGGGTGATAACAGGTGAAGGCGCTCTGCCCTGAGGAACGAGGTCCTCGCCACATGGCGGATCCCCATCAGCTGAAAGCCGTCTGCGGGATCGGTCACTGGGAAGGCTCGACTGCGGCCCGATCGGTGATATCCACAGTGACGGCCCCGGCTCGTTTGCGCGTCATTGCCGCCGCAATGAACCCGACGAACATCGGATGCGGATCATCGGGGCGCGACTTGAGCTCTGGATGGAACTGACTGGCAATGAAGAACGGGTGATCCGGCGCTTCGACGATCTCGACCAGGCGATTGTCGGGAGATACGCCGCTGGCGTGGAGCCCGGCGGCCTCGAGATCGGAGCGGAAGCGGTTGGCCACCTCGTAGCGATGCCGGTGGCGCTCATAAACCAGCGATTCCCCATACAGCCGGTGCGCCAACGAGCCCTCCCGCAGCTTGGCGGGATACACGCCGAGCCGCATGGTGCCTCCCATGTCTTCGACGTCGCGCTGGTCGGCCATCAAGTCGATGACTGCGTGGGTGGTCGTGGGATCGAATTCGGAGGAGTGAGCATCGGTGAGGCCCAGCTCGCTGCGGGCGTACTCGATCACGGCGCACTGCAAGCCGAGGCAGAGCCCGAGAAATGGCACGTCGTTGTCACGGGCGTAGCGAACGGACCGGATCTTGCCCTCGACACCACGGATTCCGAACCCGCCGGGCACCAGGATGGCGTCGAGATCTTCGAGATACGATTCGGCGAGCAGCCCGTCTACCTCCTCTGCCGGAATCCATGAGATCTCGACCTGAACGTCGTTGGCCATCGCTCCGTGACGCAGCGCCTCCACCACAGAGAGATAGGCGTCACGAAGGTCAACGTACTTGCCAACCATGCCGACATGTACCGATTCGGTGGCGCGGTCCATGCGATCGACCATGGCGCGCCAGCCAGCCAAATCGGGTTCGGAGGTATCCAGGCGCAGAGTGCGGCACACGACGTCGTCCAGCCCTCCCTCGTGGAGTACCAGCGGAACGGCGTAGATGTTGGTGACGTCCGTCGCATTGATCACGGCGTCCGACTCCACATCGCAGAACAGGCTGATCTTGCGGCGTACCGCGTCGTCTACGTCCCGATCCGAACGGACCACGATCACGTCCGGGTGGATGCCTCGGCCGCGCAGCTCCGCCACCGAATGCTGAGTCGGCTTCGTCTTGAGCTCCTCGCTCGTCGACAGGTAAGGAACCAGCGTCACGTGGAGGTAGCAGGTGTTGTCGCGGCCCACGTCCTTGCGCATCTGGCGGATTGCCTCGAGGAAGGGAAGGCTCTCGATGTCGCCCACCGTGCCTCCGATCTCGGTGATGACCACATCGATCTGGTCGTCGTCGCCTAGTTTGCGGATGCGGGCCTTGATCTCGTTGGTTATGTGCGGGATCACCTGCACGGTCGCCCCGAGATAGTCGCCTCGCCGCTCCTTACGAATCACCGACTGATAGATGGCGCCGGTGGTGACGTTGGAATCGCGCCGTAGGCTCTCCCCGATGAAGCGCTCGTAATGGCCCAGGTCGAGATCGGTCTCACCACCGTCATCGGTTACGTAGACCTCGCCGTGTTCGAAGGGGTTCATCGTCCCTGGATCGACGTTGATGTAGGGGTCCAGCTTCTGGAGGACGACCCGTAGTCCCCGGGACTTGAGGAGTCGACCAAGCGATGCGGCGGTGATGCCTTTACCGAGGCTCGACGTGACTCCACCTGTCACGAAGACGTACTTGGTCAAACCGGTGTTTCTCCACCTAGGAAGTTGAAATGATACCACCGGCGTTCTGCTTCCCCCGGGCTTGTCGCCTCAACCTTTCGCAGCCAAACGTTTCGCCGCTACTGCCAGCAGCTCTTCGGCATGTTCGACCCCGGTGTCCGTATCACCCAACCCGGCGAGCATGCGAGCGATCTCCCGAGCGCGTGCAGACCCTTCGACCCGACGCGCCACCGCGGTGGCTCCGGTTCGCTCCACCACGATGTGAGTGTCGGCAAAGGCGGCGATTTGAGGCAGATGAGAGACACAGAAGACCTGCCGCCCGGCGGCCAGGCGCGCCAGCTTCTCCCCCATCGCCAGTGCGGTAACGCCGCCGACCCCCGCATCGATCTCGTCGAATGCGACGATCGGAACATCGGCGCTCCCAGCGGCGAGGCGCAAAGACAGCACCAGCCGGCTCAACTCGCCGCCGGAGGCGATGCGCCGCAACGGTCCGGCCGGCAACGATGCGTCGGAAGCAAATGAGAGGCGCAATCGATCAGCCCCAGTCGGGCCGGGAACCCCCTCGTCGATGTCCACGCGCACTGCTGGGTCGGGCAGTCCCAGCTCCTGCAGGTGCCCGACGGCGCTGTCCACCAGCTCCCCGGCACGGGCGAGGCGCACAGTGCGCAGCACTGCGGCCGCCTCCTCCACGGCCTGCTCCGCCTTGACGATGTCGTCCCGCAGACTGGCGGCCGATGCCAGGCGGCGTTGGAGCTCGGCAGCGCGGCGCTCGGCGGCGGAGCCGAAATCGAGAACGTCTCGCAGCGTTTCGCCGTATTTGCGGCGCAGGTCACCGAGGTGCCGGATGCGCTCCTCGACCCGCTCCAGGCTGGGCGAGTCGTGCTCGATGGTTGCCGCTGCCCGCGCCAGCTCCCCGGCCAGCTCCCCCAGCAGGTCGCTGGCGGCGACCGCCTGTGCGTGTAGCGGTTCTAGGGAGGCGGCGATCGTCACCAGTCGCCGCAGCTCGGCGATCACATTGCCCAGCCGGTCGATGGCACCACCGTCATCCACGAGCGAAGAATGAGCAGCCGTCAGGCCGGCGGTCAGTGCCGCTGCGTTGCGCAACCGCTCCGCTACGTCGGCCAGCTCGGCGTCTTCGCCGGCAACGATGCCCGCCGCGTCGATCTCTTCGGCCTGTCCCCGCAGCCCATCCAGCTCGCGCTCGAGCACCCGGCGGTCGCCGCCGAGCGACTCTTGTTCTTCACGCAGGCGCTCCAGCTCGCGCCACGCCCGCTGGTAATCCTCGAGGCGGGCCCGGCCGTCGGGTGGCAGCGCCGCATCCAGGAGGTCGAGGATTCCGCTGGGTGTGGAGAGCCTGAGCGTTTCGTGCTGAGCGACGATCTCCATCAAAGGCCCGCAGGTGGCGGCAAGCCGACTCGCCGTGACCATTGCCCCGTCCTCGTAGGCCCGGCTGCGGCCCTCCCGGTTCACTCGGCGGGACGCCACGATCTCTCCGGTGGCCGTGATGAACCGCCCCTCGACAAGCAATTCGGCGCCGGCCGGTCCCACCCGATCGCGTCGCGCCGTTTCGCCGCGCAACAGCTGCAGCGCCCCGAGCAGCATGGTCTTGCCCGCCCCGGTCTCGCCGGTCACCACCACGAGTCCCGGCCCCGGCTCGAGGCGGGCGTCCTCGAGGAGGCCAAGATTAGAGACGTGCAGCTCCTCAAGCATGGCGCAGGCCTTCGAGCGCTTCCAGGTCGGCATCCGCAAGCCGGTTGGGCCCCCGCCGCAGCCACAGGAGGAATTCGCGATTGCCCTTGGCGCCTGCGATCGGCGAATCGACTACGCCGCAGGCACCGAGACCGATGGCGGCGAATGCCGCGATGACGCGCCGCAGGGCCGCGGCCCGAACGGCCACGTCGCGGACGACGCCCCCTTTACCCACCTGATCCCGCCCGGCTTCGAATTGCGGCTTGACCAGCAGAATCCAGTCGGCGCCGGCGGCGCCCACGTCGGCCAGGGCCTCCGCCACTGTGGTGAGGGATATGAAGGAAAGGTCCGCCACCACTATCTCATAGGGTCCACCGACGGTGGAGGCCTCCATGTGGCGGGCGTTGAGCCGTTCGAGCACGGTTACCCGAGGATCGTTACGCAGCTCCCAGGCCAACTGCCCGTAGCCGACGTCAACCGCCGTCACCGCCGTCGCCGCGCGCTGCAGCAGGCAATCGGTGAAGCCACCGGTGGATGCACCTACGTCGATGGCCGTCTTGCCCATGATCTCGACCGGAAAGGCGTCGAGGGCGGCCTCGAGCTTCAGCCCGCCGCGGCTGACATATCGCGCCGGTTCGCCCAAGAGGCGGATCGAGGCGCCGTTGTCGACTTGCGACGACGGTTTGACCACCACCAGCCCGTCGACTTCCACCTCACCCGCCGCAATGGCGCTCTGGGCTGCTACCCGGCTGGGGAACATATGCCGATGCACCAGCTCGGCGTCGAGTCGCCGGCGGGGCACTACACCGCGTCCGACGGCGCCTCGCGGGCATCCGGTCGGGCGGCGATTGCGCCCAGCTCGGCCTCGAGCCGACCGGCGATCTCATCAGCGAGATCTGGTCCTGCGGCCGGATCGGCACCGGCCAGCGTGTCGATGAGGTCCGCAAGAGAAACGGTCGACGGCGTGGTGAGGTCATTGGGGGGTTGGGGCTTATCATGCATGGTGGCATTATCGCCGTGGGCTGCGACAGGATCGTGATTTGATACCGATTCGAGACATCAATCCGACCCGGATCTTCCCGATAGCGACCTTGGCGATCATCGTCGTCAACATACTTGCGTATTTCCTGTGGCAGCCGGCTCCGGAGACGATCGAGGGGCAGGACTTCCTCTACGAGCGGGCCGCCATAGCTTGTGAGATCTCGACCGGAGACCCGCTGACGGTACGCGAGATGCGGACCGGACAATGTATCGACGGCGACACGGGCAACCAACCATTCGCCAACAAGAACGTCTGGTTGGCTGGGTTCGTCTCGATGTTCCTGCACGGGAGCATCCTGCACATCGCCGGCAACATGTGGTTTCTGTGGGTCTTCGGCAACAACGTCGAGGAAGCCTATGGAACGCTCGGGTATGTCGTTCTCTACCTGGTCACTGGCGTTGCGGCGACGGCCGCCTTCATCATCTCCAACGCCGGCGCCACCGAGCCATTGGTAGGAGCGTCCGGAGCCATCGCCGGCGTCTTGGGAAGCTATCTGGTGCTGTTTCCGCGCCACCGAATCCTCACGCTCCTGTTCTTCTACTTCGTACCAATCCCGGCGCTGTTCTTCCTCGGGTTCTGGTTCGTCAGCCAATTCGCTGTGGCCGACGTCGGGATCGCCTGGGAAGCCCATGTGGGCGGCTTCGTGGCGGGCGCGGTGATATCCCTTCCGCTGCGCGAGATGCTGCTGCGCCGGGTGCGCGACATTCACACCCCGCGGCTCCCGCCGCTGCAGCGCCGGACGACCTTCTGAGCCTCGAGGTTGCCGGCACGATGAATTCCTAGTCGGGGTGCCGCGCCGCCACCAGGTGCTCGGCAACGTCGGCTAATGAACCCAGCACCACGTCGGGCGCCCACTCGGCGGGAACTTCAGTCAATGACCGGGTAACCCCACTGAGGACCAGAGCGCTCGACCATCCGGCGGCCCGCGCCAGGGCGACATCCGTCTCGGGTCGGTCTCCCACTACCAGCACCGGACCGGCAACAACCTTCGTGATCTCCGCGACCATCGGTGCTTCCGGCTTGCCCGCCACCACCGGGGCCACCGCAGTCGCGGTCTGGAGGGCAGCCACCATCGCGCCCCCACCGGGCAACAGGCCGCGGGGGGTCGGGTACGTCGCATCGGTATTGGTGGCATAGAAACCGGCCCCATTACGAATCGCCAGGGTCGCTCCCGCCAACTTCTCGTACGTCAGCCCCGGGTCGAGGCCGACCACCACGGCCGCCGCGTCTTCCCAGCTCGTGACGACGGCTATCCCGACTTCCTCCAAGGCGGCATCTATCGCATCCCCACCCACCACGAGTGCTCGGTCCACCGTGCCGGCGAGCTGGCCTGCTGTGACCCGACTCGATGTGATGACCATGGCCGGATCTGCGGTGAACCCGGTGGTGCGTTGGATCTTGGCGGCCACCTGTTGCGGCGTCTTCGTCGAATTGTTGGTCACGAACACCAACCGAATACCGACTGCGACGACCGCGGCCAGGGCGTCGCCCGCTCCCGGGATGCCGAGGTCGTCGAGATAGACGACGCCGTCGAGATCACACACCAGTGTGCCGATATCGTTCCACGACACTGTCGACTCCATGAGCCGGCAACCTAGCTTGGCACGTCATTCACCGGCGGATGCGCCGGCAGCGGAGGCGCCTCCCGTCGGCGCCGATCGCTGCGCGGTACTCTCCCCCAATGAAGGTGATCACCGCCGCCCAGGCCCAAGCCGCCCTCGATTACGGCGAGCTCGTCGAGAGCATGCGCCGCGAACATCTGCAGCCACGAAGCGCGACCGATGACGTCTACATGGAGGAGCCGGATCTCGGCTTCGGCCCCAACGGCTTCCTGGTGCGTCCCGCCTGGCAACACGGCAAATACATCGGCACCAAGCTGGCCACGGTCTTTCCGGGGAACCCCGACCGCGGCCTGCTCACCGTGCATGCCGTATACGTGCTGTTCGATGGCACCAACGGCAAGCCGCTGGCCACGATGGACGGCACCGTGCTCACCTGGTACAAGACGGCTTGCGATTCCGCCTTAGCGGCGTCGTACCTGGCACGCGACGACGTGACCAACTTGACAATGGTGGGAGCCGGTGCCATGGCACCCCACCTGATCAAGGCTCACCTCGCAGTGCGTCCTTCGCTAGCCAGAATCATGATCTGGAACCGCACGAAGAGCCGTGCCGAGCAGTTGGCAGCGGCCCTCCATCTTCCCCACATGGCAGTAGACGTGGTCACCGACCTGCCCAAGGCAGTCGCCACCTCCGACATCATCTCGGTGGCCACCCGCTCGCCCTATGGGGTCATCGCCGGGGCCGACGTCGCTCCGGGCACCCATCTCGACCTCGTCGGCGCCTACACGCCGGATATGCGGGAGGTCGACGATGCGGCGATACGGCGCAGCACGATCTTCGTCGATCTCGTCGAGACTGCGATGCTCACCGGTGAGCTGCTGCAGCCGATCGCAGCCGGGGTCATGACCGAGAGCGACATCGCCGCCGACCTGTACGAGCTCGCGCAGGGGACCAAGCCGGGTCGACAGTCTCCCGACGAGATCACTCTCTTCAAGAATGGTGGCGGCGGCCATCTCGACCTCATGACCGCACAGCACATCCTGGAGAAGCTGAGCACTTGATCGGTTCGGCGCGGCGTCGGTTTACGCCAATGACTCACCCAGGGCAACCATGAAGTCGTCGCACAGCTGCAACTGGTCGAGCTCGACGTACTCGTCCGGTTTGTGAGCGACGGCGATCGCGCCGGGACCGCACACCACCGTGGGTGCCCGCAAGGCCTCGGCAAACAGACCAGCTTCCGTGCCGTAAGCCACCTTGCCGGTTCCTGCTACCGGAGTCAGTCGGCTCACCGCAGCCACCGCCGGCGAGTCGAGCGGCGTGTCGAGGCTGGGAAAGCCCGCTACGCGACGGATGACGATACCGACATCGTCGATGTCGGGCATCTCCGCCATGACGTCAGCGGCTATTTGGTCGATGGCCGTCCGCAGCGCGGCGGCGCTCTCGCCCGGCAGATGGCGGTACTCGAACTCCACCTCGCACAGCCGGGGCACGATGTTGAGCGCGGTGCCCCCGCGGATGACGCCGGTGTGAATCGTGGTGTGCGGTAGGTCGAAGTCGGCGTCGAACGGCCCCTCCTCGGCGCGGCGGCGCGCCAAGTCGGACAGCCGGGTAACCAGACGGGCGCCGT
>JBFIXI010000029.1:0-44591 GCA_041605955.1 Acidimicrobiia bacterium | reverse complement strand
TCGACGCCCGATGATCGACGCCCGATGATCGACGCCCGATGATCGACGCCCGATGATCGACGCCCGATGATCGACGCCCGATGATCGACGCCCGATGATCGACGCCCGATGATCGACGACGGCCTCAGCACTGAAGAGCGCCTTCAGGCTTGGTACGAGGATCAGGTGGCGGCGCTCAAGGAGGATTACGCGGCCGCCGAGACGCGCCGAGGCCGTTCCCGAGTTCGACGCAGGTGGCGTCGCCTGCGGAGACGGGCCTTCAACAAACAGGTCAAGCTGCTCTGACAGAGCCCGCCATGCGAAGGAGGCAGGATGCAAGACGCGCCGTTCGATCCAGCGTTCGCAGCCACTCCGTAGTTGTTGCATGTGGACAGCCGCACGCCAACCGAACGTTGAAGCTTCTCGCCGGCTCGAGCCCGGGCCGCAAGCAGCCGCCGGCCGGGTGGACCGGTGATGAATCGGGTCCTGGTGACCGGAGGCACCGGCTTCATCGGCCTGGAGCTGGTCCGGCAGCTCTGCGCCGCCGGGCTCACTCCGCGCGTCCTGGTCCGCCGTCCCCATCGAGCCGCCCTGTTGGCACCACTCGACGTGGAGTTGATTCAGGGCGACCTGGAGAGCACGACATCCCTGGAGCGGGCGGTTCGCGGCGTCGACACGGTATTCCACCTCGGGGGAAGAGCGAGCTTCGAGACGTACGCGCGGCTGAAGCCCTCCATCGTCGATGGCTCGAGGCGTCTCGGCGCGGCAGCCGCCGACGCCGGTGTGGAGCACTTCGTATTCGCCAGCAGCCTCTTCGTCTACGACTCGAGCAGCCAGCCGGTGGACGACGCCACACCGGCCAATCCCCGCATGGCGTACGGTCGCGCCAAACTCGCCGCGGAGGCCCTGCTGGGCGACATCGCTGCCGGCAGCGGCATGGGACTCGCCAACGTTCGGTTCCCCCACGTCTACGGACCTCAATCGATTCTGTTCCAGCAGGTCCGCCGCGGAGTAGCGATCTTCCCCGGGCAGATGGCCAACCGTTGCGGGCAACTACACGTCGCCGATGCCGCCAGTCTGCTGGTCGCAATCGGCGCCAACCGCTGGACAGGTACCTCGGCGGTCGCCGACGATCGGATCGTCACTTGGCGCGAGTATTTCGACATCGTCAACATGTTCTATCCGGGCTATCGGTTGGTGACCCTGCCGCCGTGGATCGGCATAGTGGGAGCGTCGGTGCTCGAACCCGTCCTGTCGGGCCGATCCCGACCGACCCTGTATACGCGAGACACCGTGGTGGGATTCAATCTCGACCTGCCCGTCAAACCTGGGCTGCTGTGGGAAGCGCTTGGCATCAAACCCGCTCTCCCCACCGTTTTGGAGGGCATTCCGGCTGCGCTCGACGGTTACGTGAAGTTCAGGTGGCGCCACCCCCTGCTCGATCGCCGCAAAGCGTGAGCTGGCGACTCGACTATGAGACGCCTACACGCCTCGATCGACATTGCGGCGCCCGCATCCGACGTGTGGCCTCTGCTGACGCACTTCGAACACTGGCCCGTCTGGGGCCCCACCGTTCGCAATGTCACCAGTGAGGCTGACCGCGTAGCGCCCGGCGTGACTGGACGAGTCCGCACCATCGTCGGCCTGTGGCTCCCGTTCGAGATCACCTCGGTGATCGATGGGTACAGCTGGGATTGGCGCGTCGCCAGGATCGACGCAACGGGTCACCGGCTACATCGACTAGACGCCTCGGCATCGCGAGTCGTCTTCAGCGTGCCGTGGATGTTCGCCCCGTACCTCGCGATCCTCCGATTGGGCCTGACCAGGTTGAAGCGTCTCGCCGAGAGAGACCGACCGTAGTCTTCGACCCATCAGACTCGTTGCGCAACCCGGTCGATGCGGCGTTGGGTTCGCCCTCCGGGGGACACCGCAGTGCCCCAGGCGGCTGTCCACAGCGCGACCAGCGGCATGTATGCATCGACCACGTCCTGATCGAACTCGCCGTAGGCCGCCGACGCAGCATCCGTCGCATCGGAGATCTCACCAAACACCGTCTTGCGGTGAGAGAGGCATGCCAGGTCCCAGGCAATGGGGCCGAACCAGCACTCCTCCCAGTCGCCCCACGTTGTTCCGTCGCTCCCCACCATCACGTTGCCGAGGTGGCCGTCGCCGTGGAGCCACCGGGACGGCAGATCGGGGAGGCGCCGCGCGTCGAGGAGGTCGAAGATCCGCCGCATCGCCGGAGCGTCGACGGCGCCGCCGGCTGGCGAATCTCGACCGCCGGGGTGTGACCCGCCACCGCCACCGGACAATCGATCCCTGCTTCGTGCAGCCTCCGCAGCTCGCGACCAGCGGCCCCGGGCTCGGTGGTCCCATCGTTGCTGACCGCGACCTGTTCCCACAGGGTGAGGTGCATGCCGTCGGATTCGTGTGGGCCGGGTCGACGATCGTCGCCGGCGGCGTCACCGGTACCCCGCGCCGCGGCATGTATTGCGCCACCGCCAAGACTCGCTTCGAGTCGGGGGCCGTCACGAACGACGCCGGTCCTTCCCATCACCCGGGCGACCACCGGGTGGGGGCGCAGGGCAATGATCTAGTTCATTCCGCTCTGCAGAGATTCCGGCTCCGCCTCGATTCCTAGCCGCCGCGCCACTGCGCCGGCTGCCCGCACCGCTCGTTCGGTTATCGTCTCCACGGCAGCGAGCCTATCGAGCGGGAATCGACGGCCCAATTGGGTGGGCCGAACGGCCCTGTTGCCTCTCGCGGCGCGCCGTTAGCTTGACCAAAAAATCCGGGAGGAAAGGTCTATCCATGGCGGAAGGTCTAGATCGCGACACGCTGAACCTCGTCCTCGGCACGATAGGGGACTTCGCTAACGACCAGCTGAAAGACGAGTTCCTCCTCGAGCTCGACACGAAGGACGAGTTCCCAGAGCAGATCGTACGGCGGATGCTGGCCGAGCTGGGGGTATCGCTCCTCTTCATTCCAGAGGAGTACGGCGGCATGGGTGCCGGCACCTTCGACATCTACCGGGTGTGCGAGCTGCTCGCCCGCATCGATGTGGGCGTCGCCACCGGCGTGTTCGCCACGTTCCTCGGTAGCGACCCCATCGTGTTCGGCGCCACGGAAGAGCAGAAGGCGCGGTGGATGACGCAGATCGCCGAAGAGGGCCTCCTCATGGCATACGGCGCAACCGAGCCAGAAGCAGGCAGCGACCTGGGCGCGCTCAAGACGACGGCGAAGCCCATCGAGGAGGACGGTGTCACGGTCGGCTACCGCATCAACGGCAACAAGCAGTGGATCTCCAACGGTGGATACGCCGACCTGTACACCATTCTCGCCAACGCTCCCGGAGGACCCACCTGGTTCGTGGTCGACCACGACACCGAGGGCTTCGAGAAGGGCAAGCCTGAGGACAAACACGGGATTCGGGCCTCCAACACTGCGGCGCTGGCACTGGCAGACGTGCGTGTCGATGCCGACCGGCTGGTCGGCGACCGAGAGGGGCTCGGCCTGATTCAGGCTCAGGCCGTCTTTGGCTACACCCGACTGATGGTTGCCGCTTTCGGATTGGGAGCGGGGTGGGCGGCGCTGGATCGAGCCATCCCCTACTCGGAAGAACGGATTCAGGGCGGCGCCCCGTTGTCCACCAAACAGGGCTACACCCACAAGCTGATCGTGCCACATGTGGCCCGGCTCGAGGCGAGTCGGGCGTACATCGAGGAGACCGCCATCCGCATCGACGCCGGCGAAGAGCTGCTCAACACCGAAGGCGCCATCGCCAAGTACTTGGGGTCGGAGGCCGGCAACCTGGCCGCTGACAGTTCCATCCAGGCGCTCGGTGGCTACGGATATACCAAGGAGTACATGGTCGAGAAGATCAAGCGGGACGTTCGTATCACCACGATCTACGAGGGCACGTCCGAGATCATGGAGATGACGATCGCGCGCGATCGCTGGCAGCAACACCTGAAGACCCGCGGCGCCTACTACCACGAACAGGCGGCCCAGCTGGAGGCACTGGCGGCCACCAGCCCGGACGTCGGTGCCGAGGTTGCCGGCCTGGCACTGCACGGCCTTGCCGAGGTGATGGAACAGGCCCGGATCCACCGGCTGACCCGCAACCAGCACGTTCTGTTCCGGCTCGGCGAGGTCGTCGCCTATGTGGAGTCCGCCGCGGCGCTCTGCCGGCGGGCCGCCGCCGCCCGCGCCGGGTCGCTGGCGGACAAGGCCGACGATCGCTTCTCCCCGGACACGTTGGCGGCGATCGCCCGCGTGTTCGTGCGGGAAGCGGCCGCCAAGCTGGCGCTCGACGGCACCCGCTGGGTGCTCGGCGCCGGCGAGCCCGGGTCTATCGACGCCTCCGCATTCGAAGCGGCGGTTGGCATCAAGGCCATCCAACAAGCCCAAACCGGATTGATCGCCGACATGGACCTCGTCGCCGACGCGATCTACGGACGGAACTGAAACCACAACACGATCCCTCAGGAGCACAGAGAAATGGTTGACAAGGTCGAGCGAGCGGTCGCCGTCGTAGGGCTCGGAGCCGTCCTGCCCGATGCCCCCAACGTGGCGAAGTTCTGGGAGAACCTCACCGAGGGCAAGTACTCGATCGGAGACGTGCCCCCGGGACGTTGGGACCCCGACCTCTACTTCGACGCGGACCCCAAGGCCGAGGACAAGACCTACTCCCGCATCGGCGGCTGGGTGCGCGAGTTCGACTGGGCGCCGCTGGAGTGGCGGCTGCCGATTCCGCCCAAGGTCTCCGACGCCATGGACCTGACCCAGAAGTGGTCGATCATCGCCTGCCGGGAAGCCCTGATGGATTACGGCTATCCCGACCGACCTCTGGACGGCGATCGCACGGCGGTGGTGTTGGGCAACGCCATGGCGGGCGAGCAGCACTACCTGACTTCGATGCGCGTCTATTTCCCCGAATATGCCGAGGAGCTGGAAGGCGCGCCGAGCTTCCAGAGCCTCAGCGACGAACTCCGGGCGGCGATCGTCGCGGAGATGCACGACGGAGTCCGCCGCCGGTTCCCCCACATAACCGAAGACACCATGCCCGGTGAGCTGGGCAACATCATTGCGGGGCGAGTGGCCAACCTGTTCAACTTCCACGGGCCCAACTTCGTGGTCGACGCCGCGTGCGCCTCTGCCCTCGCCGCCATCGACGCCGCTATCGAAGGTCTGGAGCAAGGCGACTACGACGCCGTCCTGACCGGCGGCATCGACGCCAACATGGGCGCCCCCAGCTTCATCAAGTTCTGCAAGATCGGCGCTCTCTCGCCGACCGGCACGCGCCCCTACCACGACGGCGCCGACGGTTTCGTCATGGGTGAAGGCGCTGCGGTCTTCCTCCTCAAGCGGCTGGAGGACGCCGAGCGGGACGGCGATCACATCTATGCCGTGGTCCGCGGCCTCGGCGGCTCGAGTGATGGGAAGGGGAAGGGAATAACCGCACCGAACCCGGTCGGCCAGGAGTTTGCCATCGCCCGGGCGTGGCGTAACGCCAACTTGAAACCCGACGAGGCGACCTACATCGAAGGACACGGCACGTCGACCCGGGTGGGAGACGTCGTGGAGGTGGAGAGCCTCAGCAAGGTGTTCTCCGATCTAGACCTCAAGCCGGGCACGATCCCGCTGGGCTCGGTGAAGTCCAACATCGGCCATCTGAAGAGCTCGGCGGGGGCCGCCGGGATGCTGAAGGCCGTCAAGGCGCTCGACGCGAAGCTGATTCCTCCCAGCCTGGGTAACCGCGACCCCAATCCCAACATCGACTTTGCCGCCTCGCCGCTGTTCATCAACAAGGAGCTTCGGGAGTGGAAGACCCAGCCGGGGCAAGTGCGCACCGCCGGCGTGTCTGCCTTTGGCTTCGGCGGCACCAACTTCCATGTCGTGCTCGAGGAGTACGTGCCCGGCCGTCTTCAAGTTGAGAAGGCCACGCCGGCAGCGGCCGTCTCGATACCTGCCACGAGCACCGCTCTCACCGGAGATCAGTTGAGGGACCCGCTACGAGGGGCGCTCGTCATCGGCGCCGCCACCGAGTCCGAGGTGGTTGCCGGATTGCGGCCCGTCGTGGCCGCCGCCCATGACGGCACCGCGCCTCCCCCGGCACCCCCCGCCGAGGCTGACCTGCGGGCGCCGGTGCGGTTGGCAATCGACTACGGCTCCGCCGAGGAGTTGGCTGCCAAAGGCGACAAGGCCATCAAGGCGTTGGAGGCCGGCAATCCGGCAATGTGGAGGGCGCTGCGCAACCAAGGCATCTTCCTGGGTCAGGGCAGCCCGGAGCTGGTTGCGTTCCTCTACACCGGTCAAGGCTCGCAATACGTGAACATGCTGGACACCCTGCGCCACGACGAGCCCATCGTGCGTGGTCTGATCGCGGAGGCCGACCGGATCATGGAGCCGATCCTGGGAGCGCCGTTGTCGGACTACATGTATGCCGACCCCGCAGACAAAGAGGCCATGGCCGCGGCCGACCAGCAGCTGCGCCAGACGGAGATCACCCAGCCGGCTGTGCTGACAGTCGACGCCGCGCTGACCGAGCTGCTCGGCGCCTACGGCATCTACCCAGACATGGTGATGGGCCACAGCCTCGGCGAGTACGGAGCACTGGTAGCCGCCAAGGCGCTGCCCTTCGACGACGCTCTCGAAGCCGTCGCCGGGCGCGGGCGGGAGATGGCCCACGTCGAAGTGGACGACAACGGACGTATGGCTGCGGTCTTCGCTCCGCTGGAGCAGATCGAGCAGGTCGTCAACGCAGTCGAGGACTACGTCGTCATTGCCAACATCAACAGCTACCAGCAGGCGGTGATCGGCGGCTCGACCCCGGGGGTGGAGGAAGCCAGCAGACGGCTGGCCGAAGCGGGCGCCCAGGTGGTGCCGCTGCCCGTCAGCCATGCCTTCCACACCGAGATCGTCGCACCGGCGAGCGAGCCGCTGCGTGATCTGCTGCAGCGACTGCGGCTGGCGTCGCCGGCCATCCCGCTGGTAGCCAACGTCGACGGCGACTTCTATCCGATGGGTCCCAACGTGACGGCGAAGATGATCGACATCCTCGGCCGCCAGATCGCTTCACCGGTTCAGTTCGTCAAGGGGCTGCGCACGCTCTACGACGCCGGATGTCGCGTCTTCGTAGAGGTGGGGCCCAAGAAGGCGCTCCACGGTCTGGTGGACAACGTCTTTGCCGACGATCCCGCAGTGACTGCGCTGTTCTCCAACCATCCCAAGTTGGGGGACGTCGTCACGTTCAACCACGCCCTGTGCGGCCTATACGCCGCCGGCTTCGGATTAGGCAGCAAGCCAGAGGCTGCTCCCGACGTGGCGCCCCCGGCAGTCGCCGCCCCGGAGGCCACGGTGACTGCCGCCCCGGTTACCCCGGCGGCGCCCGCCCCCGCTCCTATCGCGGCGGCTCCCGCCGCGCCGGTCAAGGCGGAAGACCCGATGTATTCAGAGCTGGGACATCTCTTCGCCGATTTCCTGGCCAAGGGCTACGAGATCTACTCCGGCGGCGGTCCCCGCCCGACGCCTGCCGGCCGACCCGCCGGGCCGGCGCCGCTGTCCTCCGCACAGCCGGTCGTCGTGACCGGAGCCGGGCTGGGTCTCCCCGGCGGCAAGCGAGTGTTCGGCGACGACAAGGTCCCTAGCCTGCTCGCTGGCGAGCAAATGATCGACATGATTCCGGTGAAGTTCCGCCGACGTGTCGCGGAGAAGCACATCAACCGCCTCGTGAAGTCGGACGCCGGTGGCGGTCATTTCGAAGAGATCGATAGCCAGGCCGATGTCATCAAGCTGGCCGGACGCGCTGGGGAGATCGACCTGACTGAAGAGTTCGGCTTTCCCGCCGACCGGGTGCCCGCACTCGACCAATCGAGCAAGCTCGCTATTGGGGCCGGAATCGATGCCTTGCGCGACGCGGGCATCCCGTTGGCGATGCGCTACAAGGACACCACGACGGGCAGCAAGCTACCGGATCGTTGGATGCTGCCTGAGGCGTACCGCGATACCACCGGTGTCATCTTCGCGTCGGCCTTTCCCGGCCTCGACGGCACGATGGAGGAGGTCGAGAAGTTCTACGCGGCGGAAATCGCCAAGAAGCGGCTGGAGGACTACCGCTCGCTACAGGCCCGGCTCTCGGAGCTCGGCGGCAGTGAGCTGCTTGCCGAGGAGCTGCAACACCGCGTCCACGAGCTGGAGCACGAGCTGGAAAGCGATCCTTACGTCTTCAATCGACGCTTCCTCTTCCAGTGCGTATCGATGGGGCATGCCCAGATGGCCGAGTACATCGGCGCCCGCGGGCCGAACACGCAGATCAACGCGGCCTGTGCCTCCACCACCCAGGCGGTCGCCTTAGCCGAGGACTGGATCCGCGCCGGCCGCTGCGAACGCGTTCTGATCGTGTCGGGCGACGACGTCACCAGCGACCATCTTCTCGAGTGGATCGGCTCCGGCTTTCTTGCCGTCGGTGCGGCCGCCACCGACGAGATCGTCGAGGAGGCCGCAGTCCCGTTTGACCGGCGCCGCCACGGGATGATCCTGGGCATGGGGGCGGCTGCCATCGTCATCGAGAGCGCGGCGAGCGCTTCCGTCCGAGGTATCCAACCCATCTCCGAGGTGCTCTCTGCGGTCACCGCCAATTCCGCATTCCACGGCAGCCGGCTCGATCCGAGCCACATCTGCCTCGTCATGGAGGACCTCATCTCCCAAGCTGAACAGCGCTGGGGAATCGATCGTCACCAAATCGCGCCCAGCACCGTCTTCGTGTCACACGAGACGTACACCCCGGCACGGGGTGGGAGTGCTCAGGCCGAGATCGACGCCCTCCGCTACGTGTTCGGAGACTCGGCCGACAGCATCATCGTGGCCAACACGAAGGGCTATACGGGCCATGCCATGGGAGTCGGGGTAGAGGACGTTCTCGCCATCAAGTCTTTGGAGACGGGCATTGTGCCTCCGGTGCCCAACTTCAAGGAGGCTGATCCCGACCTCGGCAACCTCAGGCTCTCGAAGGGCGGGTCCTACCCAGTCGAGTACGCCCTGAGGCTGGGCGCCGGATTCGGCTCACAGATCAGCATGACGCTGTATCGGCACATCCCGGCGCTCACCGGGATCCATCCCGAGCCCGACGAGCTCGGGTACGAGACCCGGATGGTGGATCCGGAGCGGTGGGCACACTGGCTGGCGGACGTGACGGGCATCGACGAGCCTGCCGTCGAGGTGGCCCGCCGCACGCTGCGCGTGGCCGACACTGGGCCGCCGGCCCGGGCCCCGCTCGCCCAGGCCCCGTCGGTGACGGCCGCCGCGGCCATGTCGACCCGAGTCGCCCCGCCGACCCGAGTCACTCCGCCGACTCCCCCTCCGCCGACGGCTCCAACTGTCGCCCCGGCCGCCCCACAGGCCGCACCGGCGGCGGTGGCGGAAGCTCCGGCGGCTCCCGCCCCAGCCGTGGAGGTGGAAGCGCCGCCTGTGGCTGTAGCGGACCCGGTCACCACCAAGGTGCTCGAGATCGTGGCGGCCCAGACCGGGTATCCACCCGACATGTTGGCGCTGGATCTCGACCTGGAAGCCGACCTGGGAGTAGACACCGTCAAACAAGCCGAAACGTTCGCCGCCATCCGCGAGGAGTACGGCATCGAACGCGACGACTCACTGGCACTACGCGACTACCCCACCCTGGACCACGTCATCGGCTTCGTAAAGGAACGCCGCCCCGACCTAGCCACCACCCCAACAGCCCCAACAGCCCCAACAGCCCCAACAACAGCCGCCCCGGCAGCAGCCGCCGCAACAGCCGCCGCGCTGATCATTGGTGACGACGCGGCCGCCGCCGCCGTGCCGAGGCGTATCCCCACTCCGGTGTTGCGTCCGGAACTCGACGTCTGCCTGCCCACCGGCATCGAGCTCGGTGAGGGCAGCCGGGTCGTAGTCATGCTCGACCAGGGCGGTGTCGGCAAAGCCCTCGTGAAGCGCCTCGAAAGCGAATCGATAGCCGTGCTGGCGATCGAAGGCGCGCCGGAGACGGACCACCTGCTGGCTGACCTCGATGAGTTCATCGCGGCCGGACCGCCGACCGGCGTCTTCTGGCTGCCGGCTCTCGATATCGAGCCTGCCATAGCAAACCTCGATCTGGAAGGCTGGCGAAGCCACCTGCGAGTGCGCGTGAAGCTGCTGTACGAGACGATGCGCCATCTCTACGACACGATCGGTGACGCCGGGACATTTCTCGTCGCCGCCTCTCGACTCGGCGGGCTCCACGGATACGGCCCCGACGGCGCGACCGGGCCGATGGGAGGCGCCGTCACCGGGTTCACCAAAGCGTTCAAGCGCGAGAAGCCCGAAGCGCTGGTCAAAGCGATCGACTTCGCCCCGAGTCGAAAGACCGCCGCCCTGGCGGACAAGCTCATCGCCGAGACGCGGCGCGATCCCGGCGTGGTCGAAGTCGGCTATGCCGATGAGCGCCGATGGGCCATCTCTCTCGTCGAGCAGGAGCTCGAGGAGAGCGAGGCGGGGATCACCCTCGACAATGACTCCGTCTTCGTGGTCACCGGCGCCGCCGGCAGCATCGTGTCGGCCATCACCGCCGATCTAGCCGGCGCCAGCGGAGGGATCTTCCACCTGCTCGATCTGATCCCCGA
The DNA here is from genome assembly GCA_041605955.1 of Acidimicrobiia bacterium. GTDB lineage: Bacteria > Actinomycetota > Acidimicrobiia > Spongiisociales > UBA5794 > JAHEJX01. The sequence continues at coordinate 33,975 of JBFIXI010000029.1, read as the reverse complement.
ACCGGCCCGGGACGACGCCGACCTGGCCGCCTTCGCCACCGACAAGGAAGGTCTGAAGCGGAAGATCTTCGAACGCCTCCAAGCTTCCGGAGAGCGAGCCACGCCGGCCATGGTGGAGCGGGAGCTGGCCGGATTGGAGCGAGCCCACGCTGCGCTGGCGGCCATCGAAGCCGTCGAGGCGGCCGGGGGAACCGCCCACTATCACAGCGTGAACTTGCTCGACGGCGCCGCCGTGACGGCCGTCATGGAACAGGTGGCGTCCGCTCACGGCAAGGTGGATGTGCTGGTGCACGCCGGAGGACTCGAGATCAGCCGCCGCCTTCCCGACAAGGACCGAGCTCAGTTCGACCTCGTCTTCGACGTCAAGGCCGACGGCTGGTTCAATCTCCTTCGGGGATTGGGCGACACGCCGTTGTCCGCCAGCGTCGTCTTCAGCTCCGTCGCCGGCCGGTTCGGTAACGACGGCCAGACCGACTACAGCGCCGCCAACGACCTGCTTTGCAAGTTCACGGCTGCCTGGCGAGCAGGCGAGACCGACACGCTGGGCGTTGCCATCGACTGGACGGCGTGGGGAGACATCGGGATGGCTACCCGCGGGTCGATCCCAACCGTCATGGCGGCTGCCGGCATCGATATGCTGCCGGCAGCCGCCGGGATTCCGATCGTGCGACGCGAGATCGCTAATCGTACGGTCGGTGGCGAGATGGTCATCGGGCTACGGCTCGGAGTGCTGCTCGAAGAGCTGCATCCCACCGGCGGTGTCGACGTGGCGGCGCTCACCCGTCTCGGGCATTCCGTGATGGCGGGCGAAGTCACCCGCTTCGACCTTCATGAGGGGCTCGTTGTCGAGACGGTGCTGGATCCGGCTCAACAGCCCTTCCTGTTTGATCACCGCATCGACGGGACTCCGGTGTTGCCCGGGGTGATGGGCGTCGAAGCGTTTGCGGCGGCCGCCTCGCTGCCCTTCCCGGACCTGGGAGTGGCGGCCATCGAAGATGTCGACTTCATGGCGCCGTTCAAGTTCTACCGTGACGAACCGCGCACCGTGATCGTGGAAGTGCAGTACACGCTCGACGGCGAAGACGTGATCGGCCGTTGCCGCTTGGTCGGGGAACGCACCTTGTCCGGCCAGCCGGAGCCCCAACGAACGTTGCACTTCACCGGGAACGTGCGGCTGAGCCCGAGTCCCCTGAAGCTTCCTTCGGAGCCGCTGCCGGCGGAGGGCGACATGGCGGTGACGGCAGACTCGATATATCGGATCTATTTCCACGGCCCGGCGTATCAAGTGACGGACCGGGTGTGGACCTCCAACGGGGTGGTCGCCGGCAACCTGGCCGAGGGGCTGCCCCCCAACAGTGATCCCAGCGACGCTCCCACCGTAACGGCTCCCCGACTCACGGAGCTTGCGTTCCAGACCGCAGGGGTGTGGGAGATCGGAACCTCGGGAACGATGGCGTTGCCCGCCCATATCGACCGAATCGAATATCGGCCCGGTGCGCTGGAGTCCGACGCCGCCATGGCCGTGGTAACGCCGTGTGATGGCGGGTTCCACGCGGTGGTGGTCGACGAGACGGGCAGCGGGCTGGTCCACATGTCGGGCTATCGGACCGTCCAGCTGCCGGTTCCGGTCGACGAGACCGCCGCCGAGCCGCTGCGTCACGTCATGTCCCCCAGCTGAGCATGGGTTTCGGGCGAATCGCCATCGTCAACCGCGGTGAGCCGGCGATGCGGCTGATCAACGCCGCCGCCGAGTACGGCCGTGAGAACGGGCAACCGCTACGGACCATCGCGCTGTACACAGACCCCGACCGGCACGCCATGTTCGTGCGCGAAGCCGACGAGTCGTTTTCGCTGGGCCCGGCGCACTACACCGATGACCAGGGGCGACGGCGCGTCGCTTATCTGGACTACGAGAAACTGGAGAGAGCGCTGCTGGCGACCAACGCCGAAGCTGTCTGGGTCGGGTGGGGATTCGTGGCCGAACAAGCCGACTTCGCCGCGCTGTGTCATCGGCTCGGCGTGGTATTCATCGGTCCCGATGCCGAGGTCATGCGCCGCCTGGGCGACAAGATCACCTCCAAGCAGATCGCCGCAGGGGCCGGAGTTCCGGTCGCCGCCTGGAGCAATGGGGCAGTCGTTTCGGCCGCCGACGCGGCGGGTCATGCGGACCGGCTCGGATATCCGGTTCTGCTCAAAGCTACCGCCGGTGGGGGCGGACGCGGCATCCGCCGCGTCGGCGCGCATGAGGAAATGGAGACCGCTTTCGCGGCGGCTCAGGCCGAAGCGCTCAGCGCGTTCGGCGACGACACATTGTTCGTCGAGAGCCTGGTGACTGGAGCCCGTCACATAGAAGTCCAGATCATCGGCGACAAGGCGGGCACGGTCTGGCCGATCGGGGTGCGCGACTGCTCGGTGCAACGCCGCAACCAGAAGATCATCGAAGAGGCGCCTTCGCCGGTGCTGACTGATGATCAGGACCATGCGATCAAACAGGCGGCCGCCCGGCTCGGCAGCGCCGCTGGCTATCACGGTGCCGGCACCGTCGAGTTCCTGTACGACCCGACGTCGGCCGAGTTCTTCTTCATGGAGGTGAACGCTCGGCTCCAGGTAGAGCATCCGATCACTGAAGCTACGACCGGCGCCGACATGGTGAAGCTGCAGTTGCACGTTGCGTCCGGCGGCTCCCTCGATGGGCAACCTCCGGCGACAACCGGACATGCCATCGAAGCCCGTATCAATGCGGAGGACCCGGATCGCGGATTCGCCCCGGCGCCCGGGAAGATCCATCTGCTGCGGATGCCGGCCGGGCCAGGAGTACGAGTAGATAGCGGTGTCGAGGAGGGCGACGAGATCGCCTCCGAGTTCGACTCGATGATCGCCAAGGTGATCGCCTACGGGGCGAGCCGGGATGAGGCGATCTCTCGGCTCGACCGGGCGCTCAGCCAAATGCGGGTGGTCATCGGTGACGGAACGAGCAACAAGGGATTCGTCCAGCACCTGCTGCGCCATCCTGACTTCCAGTCGAACGACATCGACATAGGGTGGCTCGACCGCCTGAGACCGGAGGATCCAGAACAAGACAGGCAGCGAGCCGCGGTGGCGCTGGTGGCCGCTGCCATCAGCGCCTATGAAGAACAACAGGCGGTGCAGCTGGCCGCATTCAAGGCTTCCGCCGCCCGAGGCCGGCCCGAGGTGGACGAACAGCCGGGGCAGCAGGTGCAGCTTCGCTTCCGCGGCAACCGGTACACCCTGGCCGTCGGCCGGGTAGGGCACGACAGCTACCGAATCGCCGCCAACGATCGTGTGGTGCGTGCCCGCGTGGAGCAGCTCGGGCGCGCCGGCATGCGCCTCTTCGTGGGCTGCGGACAGTCGTGGCGAGTGTTGCCTGCGGTCCACCGCGGAGTCCACTCGGTCGAAGTCGATGGCAGTATCTTTCGGATTGCCCACGACGAGGGCGGCATCATTCGCGCACCCTCCCCCGCGGTCGTGGTTGCCGTATTCGTCGAGCCGGGCCAGCAAGTCGCGCCGGGGGACCGATTGGCGGTGATCGAAGCCATGAAGATGGAGACGACGATCGTCGCCGAGTTTGCGGGCACCGTCCGCCAGATCGAGGCGCGCCAAAACACGCAAGTAGGGACCGGCGCCCCGCTGATGATCATCGATCCGGAAGATGGACCCGAAGACGCCACCACTTCAGATCGGCTCGACGTCCGATTCCTGGCCGAGCCGCCGCCGACAGCGCACGGCGCATGCATCCACTTTCTCGATGATCTGCGACGGATGATTCTCGGTTGGGACGTCACCGCCAGCCGCCTGGAGAGCTACGGGTTGTCTAGTGGCAACCTCTGTCCCGAGGACGTGGACGAGGCCGAGGTCCGGACGCTCGAAGACCAGACATTGGCCGCCTTCTTGGACATCATCGCGTTGTTCAGGCGGGAGCCGGAGCTCGAAGAGGACCGCCGATCGAGCGAGGAGTACATGTTCGTGTATCTCCGCGACCTGACGGCGCGTGGCGCCGACCTGCCGGAGGATTTCCTCGATCAGCTGCGCAGCACGCTCAGCCACTACGGGGTGTCGTCGCTGCAGCCTTCCCCCCAGCTCGAGGAGGCGCTGTTGCGCATCGCCAAGTCGCACAAGCGGATGGCGAACCAGGTGGGCCCGCTGCTGCGGGTATTGGAAGACCGGATGCTCCACATGTCTCGCACCGATGACCCCGACCTTGGTGAACTGCTCAATCGGCTCGTCGAGGAGACTCGGGGCCGCTATCGGGCGGTCCATGACATCGCCCGGGAAGCGCACTACTACCAATTCGACGAGCCGTTCCTACAGACGGTCCGCGACAAGGCATATGCCGAGGCGGCGGAGCACGTCGAATACCTCGCCGCCCACCCGGCGGCACCGGACCTGGCGCCTCGAATCGAAGCGCTGGTGCGCTGCCCGCAGCCGCTCAAGCCGATGCTCGCTAAGCGATTCCGCGAATCCGCGCCGGAGTTGCGCCAGACGCTGCTCGAGGTGATGACTCGGCGCTACTACCGCATCCGCAAGCTGGGCTCGTTCGTCAACGCCACCATCGATGGAATCAGCTTCGCCGCCTCCTCTTACGAGCACCTCGAGCGCAGCATCACCGTCGTGAGCACGAGCGTCGATCTCGACCAGCTCGCGGCCACCGGTCCCGCCATGATCCAATTCCTGGAGAGCCTCGCCGCGACCGACGACGTGGTGGTCGACATCTACATCTGGCGGCGGTCCCAGGACGGTGATCCCGAAGGCACGTTGCGGGCCGTCCAGGCAATTCTGGAGTCCGAGTTCGGGGCGCTGCAAGTGCGGCGAATCGTCCTGGCGATCTCGAGCCCGGAGGTCGGGCTCGGACTGTCTGGAGTGCTCAACTTCACGTTCCGGCCGGACGGTGAGGGTGGCTACCGAGAGGAGAGCGACTACCGCGATTTGCATCCGATGATGGCAAAGCGCCTCGAGCTGTGGCGGCTGAGCAACTTCCAGCTGCACCGGATGCCTTCGCTGGCCGACATTTACGTATTCCACGCCTCGGCCCGCGACAACCCGCGGGACGAGCGCATCTTCGCGGTGGGCGAGGTGCGGGACCTCACGCCCGTGCGCGACGAGCAAGGACGCGTGGTGCGGCTGCCGGAGTTCGAGCGCAAGTTCCAGGACCTGCTGGGCGCGGTGCGGCGCTTCCAAGCGCACCGATCCCCGGAGCGCCGCCTTCCTTGGAACCGAGTGATCCTGTACGTGTGGCCCGAGCTGGTAATGACGCCCGACGAGATCGACCAGGTGGTGCCGCGGCTGGCTCCCGACACGGTGGGTCTCGGGCTGCAACGAGTTACGGTGCGGGTCCGGATGCGCACCAAGAAGGGCAAGCTCAAGCCCCGCGTGCTGGAGATCAGCAACCCCTCGGGAAGTGACATCCGGATGCGGTTCCGCAAGCCGCCCAACCACCCGATCCGCACTCTCGACCCCTATCACCAGCAGGTCGCCCGGCTCCGCCAGCGGGGCATGATCCACCCCTACGAGCTGGTGTCGATCATGACACCCAGCAAAGGGGTGTCCCGCACCTTTCCGCCAGGCGACTTCAAGGAGCTCGAGCTCGAGGACGACCGCCTGGTGGAGGTCGACCGTCCCCGTGGGTCCAACCCGAGCAACATCATCGTCGGGCTGACCACCAACTACACCGACAAATACCCGGAGGGAATCGTGAGGGTCGCCATATTCGGTGATCCCAGCCGGGGCATGGGCAATCTCGCCGAGCCCGAGTGTCGTCGCATCGTGGCCGCGCTCGACTTGGCCGAGGAACGGCAGCTGCCGGTGGAGTGGTTCGCCGTGTCGGCCGGGGCCCTGATCTCCATGGACAGTGGCACCGAGAATATGGATTGGATCGCCATGGTCTTGCGGCGCCTTGTCGAGTTCACCCAAGCCGGCGGTGAGGTCAACGTCGTGGTAGCCGGCATCAACGTCGGTGCTCAGCCCTATTGGAACGCCGAAGCCACCATGCTCATGCACACCAAGGGCGTCCTGGTGATGACGCCCGCCAGCGCCATGGTGCTCACCGGAAAGCAGGCGCTCGACTACTCCGGTGGTGTGTCCGCCGAGGACAATCAGGGCATCGGAGGTTACGAGCGGATCATGGGGCCCAACGGCCAGGCGCAGTATTTCGCGCGCGACCTGCCGCATGCGTGCGAGATCCTGTTGGCCCACTACGACCATACCTACTTGGTCGCGGGCGAGCGTTTTCCGCGCAGTGTGGACACGACCGATCCACCAGAGCGCAACGTCGAATTGTCGCCCCATGGCGACGAATTCGAGACGGTCGGCGAGGTCTTCTCGGAAGACTCGAACCCGGGCCGTAAGAAGCCGTTCGAGATGCGGGCCGTGATGGCTGCAGTTGTCGACACCGACCGCGAGCCGTTGGAGCGCTGGTTCGGGATGCAGGATGCGGAGATAGCAATCGTCTGGGACGCCCACCTCGGCGGTGTCCCGGTGACGCTGATCGGCTTCGAGTCGAAGCAATTGCCTCGCCTCGGCGCAGTGCCCGCCGACGGACCGACCCACTGGACGTCGGGGACTCTGTTCCCCCGATCTTCGAAGAAGGTGGCCCGCGCGATCAACGCCGCCAGCAACAACCGGCCTCTCGTCATTCTGGCCAACCTGTCCGGCTTCGACGGCTCGCCGGAATCGATGCGGAGCTGGCAGCTCGAGTACGGCGCCGAGATCGGTCGGGCAATCGTCAACTTCCGCGGACCCATTGTGTTCTGTGTCGTCTCCCGCTACCACGGCGGGGCATTCGTGGTGTTTTCCAAGGCTCTCAACGACAATATGGAGGTTGCGGCTCTGTCCGGCTCGAAAGCCTCCGTCATCGGCGGGGCCCCGGCCGCCGCCGTGGTGTTTGCTCGCGAAGTGGCCCGCCGCACCGAGTCGGATCCCCGCGTCCGCGAGGTGCGCAAGCGGGCAGAAGAGGCGATGGGCACCGATCGCACCCGTTGGACCAACGAGCTGGCCACCGTCCGCGACGCGGTGCAAGCCGAGATGCGAGGACAGGTCGCCGACGAATTCGACTCGATCCACAACATCGAGCGCGCCCTGCAAGTCGGCTCCGTCGACCACATCGTGGCACCGGCGAAGCTGCGGCTCTACCTAATCGAAGCGGTCAGGCGGGGGATGGAGCGGGAACTGGATCGTGTGGCCGCCGAGCAGTGAGCCCGGGTTGGTCGGCTGGTGGTCAGCCGGGATCGCTCACGTGCCCGGCGACGGCGCATGGATCGACGACCTCGAAGCAGAGCGGTTCGCTGCGATGGCGTTCACCAAACGACGCGACGAAGCTCGCCTTGCCCGCTACACAGCCAAGGCGACCGTAGCCCGATTCTTGGAAAGGCCAATCGACCCGGCTTCGCTGCGCGCCATAACCATCCGCAATGCGCCCGACGGCGCTCCCGAGGTGACGGTGGACGGCCGCGCCGCCGGAATCGTCATCGCCATGACCGACCGAGCCGACTGGGCGGTCAGTGCCGTCGTCCGCGGCGCCGATCGCATCGGGTGCGATCTGGAGCTCATCGAGACGCGCAGCGAGCGGTTCGTCCGCGACTACTTCACCACCTCCGAGCAGCGCGCCACCCATGCCGCGCCCCGGCCCGACCTGATGGCCAACCTGATCTGGTCCGCCAAGGAGAGCGCCCTCAAGGTCCTGCGCACCGGCCTGAGGCGCGATACCCGAACCGTCCGCGTCGAGGTCACCGATGGCTATCCCGAAGAATGGAGCCCGCTGACCGTCACGACAGCAGAAGGCGGCGCCCTGCCCGGGTGGTGGATCCGATACGGCGAGTTCGTCTTGACCGTGGTCGGAGCCGCCCCGACGCCCCCACCGCACAGTCTCGAGGAGCCTCCTCCGCTGGCCGCCGGGGCACCGAGCCACTCCTGGCTCGAGAGTCCGCGGGTCACGGGGAGCAGTTGACCTCGCGGCGGATGCCCTCCTCGCGGCGGCAAGCCAGCGGTCGGAGTCAACGCCGCCACCGTCGCCCACCGACGCCTAGATTCTGGCCATGGAGAGCGGGCAATGACGAGAGGCTGGATGGGGAAGCACCAAGCGCTGCGCGGCCGCATAGGCTGGCGGAGCCCGACCATCTGCGAGCGGGAGATGGAGCACGAATGACGGAGCCGTCGGCCGACATCGGGGTGATGGGACTCGCCGTAATGGGGCGCAACCTCATCATGAACATGAACGATCACGGCTACACGGTGGCCGCCTACAACCGCACCACTGAACGTGTCGACGAGTTCCTTGCCGGCGAAGCATCCGGTTCCAACGTGATCGGGGTACACAGCCTCGAGGAGCTGATCGCAGTGCTGCTGCCACCCCGCCGGATCATGCTGATGATCAAGGCCGGTCCGGCAGTGGATGCGACGATCGATGCCTTGCTGCCGCTGCTCGACGAGGGCGACATCATCATCGACGGCGGCAACTCGCTGTTCACCGATACGATCGAACGCACTAAGCGGGTCGAAGCTCACGGGCTGCGCTACATCGGGACCGGTGTCTCTGGCGGCGAGGAAGGGGCGCGTCACGGCCCGTCGATCATGCCGGGGGGCTCCCCGGAGGCGTGGGAGTCGGTCAAGGAGATCTTCCAGTCGATCGCCGCTCATGTTGACGGCGTGCCCTGCTGCGACTGGGTGGGAAGTGACGGGGCCGGCCACTATGTGAAGATGGTCCACAACGGCATCGAATACGGCGACATGCAGGTCATCGGGGAGGCCTACGACGTGATGCGGCGCGGGCTGGGGATGACCTACGACGAGATGCATCGGGTCTTCGCCGAGTGGGATCGGGGCAAGCTCGACTCGTACCTGATCGAGATCACTGCCGACATCATGGCTGCGGCGGATACCGACGGCGCCCCGCTGCTGGAGAAGATCCTGGATGCCGCCGGCCAGAAGGGCACAGGCAAATGGACGGTGATCTCATCGATGGAGGTTGGCCAGCCGGTGACCCTGGTCGGAGAGGCGGTCTACGCCCGGGTCGTCTCGGCGCTCAAGGACCAGCGAGTCGCCGCCGCCCAAGTTCTCGGCGGCCCCGAGGCCAAGCTCGGCGACGATCGGCAGCTGGTGCTCGCCGACCTCCACGACGCGCTCTATGCCTCCAAGATCGTCAGCTACGCGCAAGGTTTCATGCTGCTCGACGCCGCCGCCGACGAGTTCGATTGGGAGCTCGACTTCGCCACCATCGCGTCGATGTGGCGGGGCGGCTGCATCATTCGCTCCAGGTTCCTCAGCGACATAATGGCGGCCTACCAGGAACAGCCGGAGCTGCGTCAGCTACTGCTCAACGACTTCTTCGCCCAAGATGTGCAGGCGGCCCAGGGGGGCTGGCGGCGCACGGTCGCCAGAGCTGTGGCCGCCGGCATACCGACGCCGGCGTACGCCTCGGCGCTTGCGTTCTACGACGCCTACCGCACGGAGCGGCTTCCGGCCAACCTGATCCAGGCGCAGCGCGACTATTTCGGGGCGCACACCTATGAGCGGGTCGACCGCGAGCGCGGCGAGCACTTCCACACCAACTGGACCGGAACCGGCGGCGACGTGTCCTCCACCACCTACAACGTTTGATCGGTCGGGTTTGATCGGCCGGGTTTGATCGGCCGGGTTTGATCGGCCGGGTTTGATCGGCCGGCGCCACCGCAGATGGATTAGGTGGCGGTCCGTCCGTGCCGATGACGCCAACGTGCGGATTCGTGCAACAGCCGGGGCCTTCCTTCTCATCGTGGCGGCTTGTGGACAGGCGACGGGCCCGTCGACCAGCGGCGATCCGACCGGCGGGGAACAACCTCCGGGCACCGAGGCCACGACATCGACCTCCGCCCCTGCCAGCTCCACCACAACGCAGCCGCCGCCGATCTACCTCGACCCCACCACCGTCCTGTTGACCACAGTCGAGTTCGGCCCACCGTGGGATGAGAGCCATCGCAGCGAGTTGCGGCCGGGGTACGACCCGGGTCCCAATCAAACAGACTGTGCCGCATTCGCGGCCTATGACGCCTTCAGCGCTCAGCCGACGGCCGCCGCCGCGTGGTGGCGCGACGGCTTCAACCTCAACCACCATGCCTTCGCGTATGAAACACCGATCGCCGCTCAAGACGCCATCAACGCAGCCGGCCATATCATCGACGCATGCCAATTCGTCTCCTGGCTCGAGGGAGGGAGCTTCACGGTGGAGCCGCTGCCGCTCGACGGTCGAGCGGTGGGCATAGAGCTGGTCGAGGGCACCGGCGAGGTGCAGTGGGTGGCCTTCATGCAGCGGGGCAATGTCGTCACTCGGCTGCAGGTCATCTCTTTCGGAGCCGCCCCGCTCGAGCGTGCTCGTGATCTCGATGGGTTCGCCGCACTCGTAGCCACCGCCGCCGACCGGCTGGAGCGAGCACCGCTGACCTCCGACCCGGCTACCACCACTACGCTCACCACCACTCGGCCTCCGATAATCACGTCGCCGCCACCGCCGACGATTCCCGCCACAAGGAACTTCGAACGCAGCTTGTTCTATCCCCTCCTCCTCGACGCGGCCGATATCGCCAGCGGGGCCGAAGTGGAACAGTCTCTGGCGTACAGCGGCGAGGGCGAGATCGAGAACTGTCCCCCTTCGGAGAGCTTCTCCACGTTGATGGAGTGGATGCTCCTCGAAGCCAGCTTCGAGGTCCCCGATGAATGGAGCGGCGGCCACTTGGTTGGATTCCCCGGCGGCCAGGTTGATCCCACTGACGACGTTCGCCGGGTAGCGGAGTTCGCCACCTGCGACCTCAGCGACTTCGACGACTTGACGATCACGAGCGGGCGACTCGACGAGCTCCCCGCCCCGGTGACCGCAGCGTCGTACTTCACGGCCGGTGATGGAGCGGCGACACTCGTCGTCGCGTTCCTCAGCACGGACGACGACATCGTGGCAGCGTTCTCCTATGCGACGGCGGGCCAAGCCACCACGGCCGACCTCAGGACCTACATAGACGCCTTCCTCGCCAGAGTGCCGCGCTTCGCAACTCATGTCGAGGAGTGCACCCGGGCGAGCCTGCTGTTCGCCGCCGGCAACGAAGGGCCCGAGGTGGCCATCCTCCCCTACTGCGACGGCATCCACGAGTACCTGGCCGCCCAGCTCGGCTAGCTCCGGAACCCACTCCCACCCCGCCGCGCTGCGCCCACCAGGCGGCGGTCAGATGATCTGCTCGAGGATTGTCGGGTCCTTGATCTGATCATCGCGGGCCAACAGCACTGTCTTGGCGACGACTTCAGCCGTCTTCGGATCGTCGTCGGCGAATGGCAGGAACAGGCGGCCGCGGTGCTGCGAGCCCACGGGGATCAGGCAAACAGCGCCCCCCGGCTGGCGATGAACCTGGGCGGAACCCAGGTGAATCGAGTAGCTGCCCCGCGTACCCTCGACGATGACGTGGGACCCAGAGAACCGCACGTTGTCGAGCGACAGCAGCGTCGCCGTCTCTCGCACCAGCGCCTGGCGCATCTCGACGGTCGACGCCGACGCCTCGGGATCGACCCCGCCGATGTGAGCTACGGACACGACGAGGTCGAGATCCCGCATCACCTCTGAGAAAAGCCGCGGCGGGACCCCGTCCAGGTCGACCAGCTCCAGCTCGTCGCGACGTTGGAAGGTCAAGCCATACATGGTGGCGCCGTCCACCTCGGCCGGCGTGAACAAGGCACCCTCGAAGAAGACGGTTGCCACCAGGCCTTGGCGGTGGAAGGTCTTGAATGTGTAGCCGTCAGGATGAGAGATCCAGCCCCGGCTAGAGAACAGCCCAGCGGCTTGGCGCGGGTTCAGCTGATGGCCGGCGTAGCGCAGCGACTTCTTCCCGTCCTTCGTTTCGGCGGCGGTCAAGACATAGAGCTCGCGGAACACCTGTTTGAACGGCTGCTTGATCTCGTCGACGAAGCAGCGGTGCTGCCACTGCGACCACTCGTCGGAGGCAAGCAGGTCGACCGGGTGGGCCACCCGCACCGGGTGCGAATCGATCTCGCGGACGGCGCCATCGACTCCGACCAACGCGGCCCCGCCGTCGACCGGGAGGCCCAAGCCACCGTCGGGCAGCGCGAACAAGGTGGCATGCAGCATTGGCCGCAGCACTGGGTGGTGATGGAGCCGCTGCAGCTCCAGCCCAGTGAACGCGTCACCGGTCACTGCGGCCATCTCGAGGGCGGTGCGCACTCGCGACACTTGGCGGCGCAGGACCTTTGCCCGATCTCGCAGCGAGACGACCTGGTCGTCTTTGCGCAGCTTGGCCGGCACCGACTTCAGCTGCCTGCCGTTCTTGGCCGTTGTTACCGCCGCCTGACCGAGATCGTCAATGGCGAGCTCGAAGGTGTACTCGCCCTTCTCCAGCACCACCGGTCCGGCGGCGAGGTCGGCTGCCTCGAGCGTCTCCATCTGCCACTGCAAGCGAACCGGATCGGCGTAGCCCGCCGTGCGGGCCAGGTTGTCGAGGCCGATTTCCACAGCTCGCCTCTCGGACGCCTGCCGCTGCGAACCGAACTTGTGTGAGCCCTGCCGAAACTCCTGGAAGAGCTGATAGCGTCGCAGGACTTCCTTCTCTTTACCGGCGGAGTCGGTGGCAAGGGGCACGAGACCGAGCGCCCGTACCGAATCCTGATGGCGTTTGTCACGGATTCTGGTCATGAGGGCATCGATGTCGAGAGCGCCGCGCAGCGCTTCGCCGAACATCTCGGCGCGCTTGTGACCACCTCCGCCGGAAGTGTATTTGGCGTAGCCAAGGAGCTGTTGCCATCGCTCCTCGCCCAGCATGGCCAGCACCCGGTGGAACCATTCCACGTCGACTCCACCGTCCACGAGATCCGCTGCGCTCAACGGGGTGCGACTCGCGATCTCGGCCGCCCACTCATCGCGCACGTCGCTGTCAACCGACCACCTGGTGTCTTTGGTGTGGGCGTGCAGCCAGAAGACGGCGTCCTCGAGACCGTCCCAACTCACTGCATGCGCGACATGTCGCGACCACTGCGGCGCGTACAGCGCCAGCTCCAGGAACCGGCGCTCGCTGAGGCCGGCCGCCGCGGCTCGCGCGGCGAAATCGGCGGGGGTGTCCTTCTCGGCGGGATGACTGACCCGGATGAGGTGCGACAGCACGCTCTTCTTCTGCTCGGAGTTCCACGTCCAGCCTCGTTGGAAGCTGGAACGTCCCAGCGCCTTCAGCAGAGCGACTGCCTGGTGGGCGCCGGGCACGGAGCGCAGCGCCAGCGCCGGAGCCGAGGCCGGCGTGGCAACGTCACCACGTTGCAGCTCGACTTCGATGATCCGCTCCCGGGCTCGAGAGGCCGCGGCGACCATCTCGGGGAAGGGCCGTAGCGCCTCCGGCACCTTGCGGCGGGTGGCCTCGGCCAGGCTGCGGAAGTCCCAGCGTCGGCTGCTGAATCGGCCGCCGAGAGACCTGTCCCCTATCAGATCGTCCATCAGGTCGGCGTCGGTGGCCAAGCCCAACGACCGTGCGGTCAGCAGCAGATCCAGCGATGGGCGATGGCGGGGGGCAGCCGGGTCGGGGCGGTCGAGCCAGACGACCAGCTTCCACATCTGGGTGATGGCGTCCCTGGTGAACAGGTCACGGCGGAGAGCCAACGCTTTGTTGAGCGCCCGCCGCCAATTCAGGATTGGCGAGTGATCCCGCCAGTCGAGGTCTCGTGATGAGTAAGCCCGCCGGGCGATGATCGGATCGGCCAGCTCCCGGGGGGGCACCATGGCGAGTGCGTTCTCGTAACCGGCAAGGAGGAAATCGATGCCGGCCGCGCCGCCATGCGCGAGCCACAGCCACCACAAAGCGGAATCGACTTGGCTGCGGTACCCGAGCTCGAACGGCTTGGGTAGCCCCTTGGCCGCGATCGCTTGATGGTGTTCCCATTCGAATGGCTCCGCGGAGACCAGGCACCGCTCCAGGTCGTGCTCGCCGGGCCGCTGCCGCTCCCACCAGTCTCGCCACGCGTCGCCGAGGGGAGCTCCAAGGGGGTCGGCACCGGGCTTGGGATCGAGGCCCCACCGCTGATTGCCGTAGAGGCGCTCCTCCGTACCGAAGCCGTCCTCGACACCGAGCGGTGTCTCTCGATACTGATCGACCAGCTGGTCGGCCGCTTGCAGCAGCTTGCGGTATCCCGTTGTCGACACCTTCAGCTTGCGGCGGCGCGGCGGCACCGGCTGACTCAGCTCGGCAGGATCGAACAGTCCGAGCCCGTCCTCGAGCGTCGCCTCTCGCACTTCACCGGTGGCCAGGGCCGCCAGCGCGGTCTGTTCGGCTTCGCTCAGTCGGGGACGCTGGCCGTAGCGCTGCACGCTGTCGGTTATGGCGGCGGCGCTGCGATTCGCTTCGGCAAGCTGGCGCAACAGGTCGAGACCGCCAAGCCGCTGCGCCACCTTCCCCGATTCCATCAACCGGGAGGCCGACTCCAGAGCGGCAGCATCGGGCAGCGAGGCAAGCATCGAAATCGCCGCGCTGCGAGTGGCCCCCGTCTTGCGCGTGAGCAACGCTTCGAACGCCGGAGCCTCTTCGGCCGTGATCCCGGTGGTCGCCAGCACCTCGAAGGCCTTGGCGGAAACCCACTGAGAACGGTCGGACGCCAGCTGCACCAGAGCGCGCCGACTCTCGGGAGTCTGCTCAACGCGGGATAGCTCGCTGACATATCGTGATCTGGCGGAGGCGTCCATCTTCTGCAAGTGGCGATGGAGCTCCACCGGATGCCGGTCGTCGCGCAGGTTCAGGAGGCGAACGATCACTCGGCTCGGCGATTCCTCCAGCTCCAGCCAATCCCACACGGGAGCCGTGATGGTGCGGGGCTTCTCGAGACGGTCGAGGTAGCCCTCCAGATCCTCGTACGTACCCGATTCGGCGGGGCCGCTCAACAGCCCGCGGCACGCCCGCGCCGCGATGGCCGTGTCATGGTGGCTCAGCAGCCCACGCAGGACCCGACGCGACTCGGGCAGCCCGAGCTGAGCCAGCAGATGGGTCGCGGCGAAACGCACCTCCGGCGGCGCGTCAGCGACCAACCGCTCGGCGGTAGCCGCCGCCGCTGAAGCGTCGTTGGCGGCCATGCTCCACAACCCGGCGTAGACCGTGCGGGGGTCACCGGACGCGATGGCGGCGTCGGCGGCGCGGCGTGCCGAGTAGGCCTCGGTGATGAGAGCCAGCATGCGATCGACTTCCTGGCGATCGGTCACGTCCGCTTGCAGGCCGCTCCACACTCCGTAGGCCCGGACCACTGCAGCAAAGCGGGTCAGCTTCTCGTCTGCGGTCAATCGCAGCATGCGGCGAAAAGCCTCGGGATGGGACTCGTCCACCGACTCGAAAACGACCTGGCGGATTCCCTCTTGCCGCTGGGCGGCCAGCAATAGCTGCTCGACGGCCTCCCAGGCCTCGACCCGGTCACACATGAGCAACGCCCGAATGCTGCTGTGGCTCACCGTCCCGAACGGATGAGTGCCGCCCACGATCTCGAGCAGCGTGGCCAACACCTCGTCGCCGTGTGGGCCGTGGTCGATCTCGGCGGCCAGCAGCTCCCCGATGCCGTGGAAGTGGGCCGACCAGGCGGCAAACCAAAGCAGATCGCCCTGATAGGCGCCCAACGCACTCGCCGCCCCCCGCACGGCTTGAGCGCGCCGCAGGACGTCCACCTCGGGACGGTCGACCACCCGAAATGGACGTCGCAGCGACCCGGTCTGATACGGCAGCCGGTCACACAGCTGCCACGCGCGCTCCAACGCACCACTGTGGCCTGGGGCGGCTGCCTCGAAGATGACGCGCCGCTGATCTGCCGCCAGCTCCGGCCACTTCTCGATCCCTTGTTGGTATGCACCGGTCAACAGGTAGTTGCGGCGGTTGAACACTGCAGCGGCGGGCCGGCGCAATGCCTTGGGCAGACCGGCGAGTCGCGCCTCTTGGACGTCGGCCCAATCCGCGATGCGCGCCGACGCCAGCCTGGCTTTGGCCTCCTCTCGAGTGAACATCGCGCGCTAGCCGCCCACCAACGGCACCAATCGCACGAACAAGAGCGTCGAGCCCGCGGTCACGCCGACGCGCTCATCGAGGCCCTGGATCTGTTGGTCGTCGACGAAGACGAAGTACAAGCCGTCATCGAACGCCTCGAGGGCGGTCGCCACCGCCGCGTCGGGATCCACCTCCTGGTCGAGGTCGGATCCGCCGGACGTTATCTTGCCGACTTCCGTGCCGGCGGCAATCTGTTCCGGAGACAGCACCTGCAGCAACCTGCCGTCGAGCTGCCGCATCTGGAACGCGTCGACTTCGGACCGGACCACCGCCGCTATCAGGTCGCGCAGTCGGCTCTCGCCCGTCGGAACTTCCACCTCTCGCACCTCGGTCGGCGCCCGCCGCTGCCCGGTGACCTTCGCTTCGACCTTCATGACTCCAGAGCCTACGAGGTTGACTACCTGCTTATCGAGCGTTTGCCCGCCCCCGTGAAGCGATTCCTGGCGCCCATCGGCGCAAGCCCCGCCAGGATGTTCGCTCCCAACCTGCCAAGGTGGAGGCATGCAACACGAACGAGTCACCTTCTTGAACAGCCGCGGCCATCGGCTCGCCGGACGCATCGACTACCCGCTCACAGGTGAGCCGATCGGCTATGCGCTCTACGCCCACTGCTTCACGTGCTCCAAGAACCTGCGCGCCATCGGGCGCATCACGGCCAGCTTGGCGGCGCATGGCATCGCCACGCTCCGCTTCGACTTCACCGGGCTCGGTGACAGCGAGGGTGAGTTTGCCGATACCAACTTCACGACGAGCGTCGAAGACTTCATGGCGGCGACCCACTTTCTGCGCGACAACTACGAGGCGCCGGAGATCGTTATTGGCCACTCGCTCGGCGGCGCCGTCGCCTTGGCGGCAACTCCGGACCTGCCGAAGGTGAAATCAGTGGTGACCATTGCCGCCCCGGCCAGCCCGGCACACATCGAGAAGCACCTGGCAGAGGATCTGGAGCGGATCCACGCTGAGGGCGAGGCCGATGTGCAACTCGCCGGCCGAGTGATCACGATTCGAGATCAGCTACTCCACGACATCGCGGAGGTCAACCTGGCCGATCGCATCACCGAGCTGGGCCGGCCGCTCCTGGTGCTCCACTCCCCCATCGACAACACGGTCGGTATCGAGAACGCCGCCGAGATCTTCACGGCGGCTCGCCATCCCAAGAGCTTCGTTTCGCTCGACACCGCCGACCACTTGATCACCAACGACGCCGACGCCCGCTACGTCGCCGAGGTGATCGCCTCCTGGTCGACCCGCTACATAAGCGGCGACCTGGCGTCGCATTCACAACCCGATTTCGTCGCCGGCGCGCCCGAGAGCGTCACGGTCGTGCGGACCGAGCAGGGATTCCGCACAGACGTCATCTCCAACGGCTTTCCCCTCATCGCCGACGAGCCCACCTCGGTGGGTGGCACCAACACCGGGCCGACTCCCTACGACTACCTGTTGACGGCACTCGGCAGTTGCACCTCGATGACGTTGCGGATGTACTCCGACCGCAAGCAATGGCCGCTCGAGTCGGTGAACGTGCGGCTGACCCATCGCAAGGTCCACGCCCGCGACTGTGAGCAGTGCGAAACCGAGGAGGGCCTCATCGACGAGATCCAGCGGGAGATAACTCTCGTCGGCGAGCTCGACGACGACCAGCGGCAACGGCTCCTCGAGATCGCCGATCGTTGCCCGGTCCACAAGACCATGCACGGTGAGGTCGCGATTCACACTCGCCTCTCCGACTAGCAAAAAGGATCGCCAAACCGCCGCTTGCAACCAGAGCCGCGGGCAAGCCACGTCAGGACGGTCCACGACGGCACTCGCCGAGGTTCTAGCCTGATCCCATGAAGCACATCGCAGTCACCGGCGGGAGCGGCCAAGCGGGCCGGGCGCTCGTAGCCGACCTCCTGGCCCACGACTACCAGGTCACCAACCTCGACACCGCCGCCTCGCGGGATCCCGACGCCCCCGACTTGATCGTCGACCTGACCGACCTCGGGCAGACGATCGAGGCTTTGGCGGGCGCCGACGCGGTGGCTCACTTGGCCGCGGTGCCGGCCCCCAACATCGTCCCGCCCGGGGAAACCTTCCGGATCAACATGATGAGCACATACAACGTGTTCACGGCGGCCGCCCGGCTGGGGATCCGCAAGGTCGTCTGGGCGTCGAGCGAGACATTGATCGGCATCCCCGTGGACCAGGAACGCCCCCTCTACGCACCGATCGACGAAGAGCATCCGGCCTTGCCCCAGACACACTATGCGCTGTCCAAGCTCGCCGGGGAGTCGATCGCCGAGCAATTCAGTCGCTGGACCGGTATCCCCTACATTGCGTTGCGCTACTCGAACGTGATGGAGGAAGCGGACTACGCCCGGTTCCCTGACTTCTGGGAGGAGCCGCCGAGCCGAGCCTGGAACCTGTGGGGTTACGTCGACGCCCGCGACGTCGCCCAGTGCACGCGGCGGGCCCTCGAGACCGAGCTGAGCGGGGCCCAAGCATTCCTGGTGGCAGCCGCCGATACCTGCATGCGCCAAGAATCCGCTGAGCTGATGACGCAGTATTTCCCAGACGTCCCGCTCACGAGAATGGTGCGCGGCCACGAGACTCTGCTGTCGATCGAGAAAGCTCACACCATCCTCGGCTATCAGCCGGCACACAGCTGGCGTGACCACATCTCCCCGTGATCACCAGACTGACGCCACCAGGCCGACCGACGCCACAGTGACAATGCCAGAGGGTCCGGGAGGGCTGGGAGCCGGCGGCGCTAGGTTGCCGACATGATCTTCGATCCGTCCACCCCCAAGGGGGCGGCCGCTGTGCGCCGGCTCGAGTCGGAGCCACTGGCGTGGCTCACCACAGTGTTCCCCGACGGCCGGGTCGCCTCTTCCCTCGTGTGGTTTCTGTGGCGGGATGGTGAGCTCATCGTCTATTCGCGCGACAACGCCAAGGTGCGCAACATCGCGACCCACCCCCACGTGGCGTTCAACCTCAATTCAGACGAGCGCGGCGGCAGCGTGCTCACGGTGCGAGCGACCGCACGCATCGACCGTTCCTATCCGGCATCGGACACGATTCCCGAGTACATCGAGAAGTACCGCAAGCTGATCGCCAGGAACGGGTGGACTCCGAAGAGCTTCGCCGCCGACTACTCCGTGCCGATTCGGATCACTCCCACGAGCTACCGGGCATGGTGATCGGCCCGGGAAAGGACCCCTCGTGAACTGGGCAATGGCGGTCGCGACGGCTCTCGGCGGCTATCTCATCGGCTCGATCTCGTTCACCAGGCTGGTGGCCAAACGGGTGCTCCCGGAGGAGGAGCTCGGCAAGACGTCACTGACTTGGGGGGACGACGCTCGCGGATTCGAGGTGGACAACGTCAGCGCAACCTCCATCGCCCAACGCAAAGGGCCCCGCTACGGATGCCTGACGGGCTCATTCGACATCCTCAAAGCCGCCGTTCCCGTTCTCGCCCTGGCGCTCACGTTTCCCGACGAGGCCTACGACGTGGTCTACGCAGTGGCGGTCACCGCCGGGCACAATTACCCCGTGTACTACGGCTTCAAGGGGGGAAGGGGCACCTCGACAATCCTCGGGTCGTTGCTCGTGTTGGCTCCGCTGTCGATCCCGGTCACGATCATTCTCGGATACGCCATCGGCCTGTTCGTCTTCAAGGACGTCCTGCTCGCCCACCACGCCGGCTGGATCGTGTTGCTGCCAATCTGGTTCGCCGTGCTCGGCCGGTGGGATCTCGTCGCCTTCGGCGTGGCCGCCAACATCCTGCGCTGGAGCGTGAGTGGTCCCGAGATCCGGGATTATCTCGCGTTCCGGCGGTCCGGGGAGCTGCGCAGCCGCGAGTTCCACGAGGCCATCGAGAAGACCCACATGGGATACATCCACCACTACCTGAGGAAGTGGGGATGGTTGAAGTACGACTACATGAAGGATGAGAGCGCCCCCTAGTCGGTGGGACTGGCCCATCCTCGGCGCCCGGGGCCGGCAACTCAACCTGGGCGGCCATTGATCCGTATTACATATGCCGGCTGTGGGAGTCTCCATGCGCATTCGCAACAGAGTCGCCGTCGTTATGGTCCTCGGGGCCGGGATGGTTCTCATCCTGCCCGGTGTGGCCCTGGCTCACGAGAACCAAGTGATCCGATTCGGGAGCTTCCTAGGCGGCCTCACGCACCCGGTGCTGGGACTCGACCACTTCCTCGCCATGGTCAGCGTCGGCATCGTGAGCTCCATGATCGGCGGGCGGGCGATTTGGACCGTGCCCAGCCTCTTCGTCGCCATGATGGCGATCGGCGGCGGCCTCGGACGCGCCGATCTCGGTGTGGGGGCTGGCGCCATCGAGGCCGGGATCGCCGTCTCGGTGATCGCGCTCGGCCTCGTGATCGCCGCGGATCGCAGGCTACCGGTGCGGATCGTCATGGGAGCGGTCGTATTCTTCGGCTTCTTCCACGGCTACGCCCATGGGGTGGAGATTCCCAACATTGCCCGTCCCCTGGTGTACGCCTCCGGCTTCCTCCTCGGCACGGCACTGATCCACTTGCTGGGAGTCCTCGTCGGCGAGATGGCCAAGCGCTACGTGTCGGGCAGACTCGTGCTGCGTGCCCTCGGCGGGGCCTTTGTCGTCGTCGGCGCGCTGTTCATCGTGGGAGTGATGTGAAGTGGGCCTCGCAACAGCACCGCGCCGGACCAGACTGACGACCGCGCAGCAGCGTTCCCTCCTGTACTGGGAGGTCGGCGCTTTCGTCTGGATCATGATCGCCGGATCGGCACTTCACTTCACCTATGAGCTCTCCAGCTTCAACCCTGTGGCGGCGCTGTTCGGCTCGGTCAACGAGAGCACATGGGAGCACCTCAAGCTCTTCTTCTGGCCGGGCCTCGCATACGCGGTCGTGCAGCACGCTTTCGTCAAGGACTACGCCAACAACTTCTGGCTGGCCAAGGCGGCCGCGCTGTTCGTCACGCCGTTGGGAGTCATCATCTCCTTCTACTTCTACCTCGGGATCGCCCTTCCCCGCTACGGAGAGGGATTCCTCTGGGCCGACATCGGCACGGGCGCCTTGGGGGTGCTGGCTGGGAACATCGTCGCCTATCGCATCCTCACGTCGCCGCCGCGCAGTAAACGCACCCAGCTGAGCGGCAAGGTGGCGATCCTCGCGATGACGGCAGTGTTCCTACTGCTCACATATTTCCCGATCCGCGTCTTCCTGTTCGAGGACTTCATCGGATACGAGTACCGGGGCGAATACGGCATCTTGGACGACTACAGCGAGCACCTCGTCTTCAGTGAGCCCGACTTCTAACCGCAGATGACCTCGCCGCGATAGCCGTCCACCGTCACCATGACTCCGTCCTCGAGGGCGGTGGCTCCCGGCACCGAGACCACACACGGAATCCCATACTCGCGGGCCACGATGGAGCTGTGCGAGAGCATCCCTCCCGACTCGGCGACAATCGCCTTCACCTTGTCGAACAGCGGCGTCCAGCCGACATCGCTGAACGGGATTGCCAAGACGTCGCCCGGTTGCACTTTGCCAAAGTCACTCAAGCCGGTAACCACCCGCACCGGACCCCGATAGTGGCCGCGCGACGTTGCCACCCCGCGCAGAATCGACTCCCCAGCTGCGGCTCCTGTCGCAATGAAGCCGTCCCCGTAGATGATCTCCGGCATCGCTACGTCGACGACCTTCGCCATCTCGGCGCGGTGCCGCGACACGATCGCATGCGCCGCGGACGCAACGAGCTCGCCGGCGAATCCAGCTCTCACCTCGTCGAGGGTCAAGAACATGATGTCGTCCGCGTCGGCGATGATCCCGCGGTCCGCCAATCTCTTCCCCAGCTCCAGGAAGTAGTTGCGAAACAGTCCGTACCCGTATGTGTAGAGCGAGCTCACTTGCTCGCGCCTCGCCTGGTACCGCGCCGCCCGCCTGCGGACGAGACCGAGAATCACGCGACCGATCGGCCCCAGGTGGCGCCGCACCTCCGACCACGGCTTGCGCACCGACCGGCGGGACGTCGATCCGCGCGCCGCCGCCATTGCCTTGAGCAGCTCGGGCTGCTCCCGCCACGAAGCGACCGAGAAATCGTTGCCCGAATCACTGAAATGTCCGAAGCGCTCGATGAAACGAGAGAGTTCCGCCGTCGCCTCCGGCGAGTCGACGCCGGCCGTGGCCATGACGCCGGCCAGCTCGTCGAGCTGTGAGTCCAAGTCGTCCCGGCCGGCGTCGAGATCTTCGACGATGTCGACCGTCGCCAGATCGATGCCCCTGCGGGCGAGCTGCTTCCGCAGCAGGGCCGTATAGATGTTGGCGAGCAGCGGGACCACGATGTTGGCGTACGCGGCTCTAGTTCCCAGCTCCATGAGCTTGTCGACGGCCTCCAGCAGCTCTGCATCGGATCGGTGTTCGAGGGGCGCTCCAAAGCGGCCGTATTCGGCCCGCAGGCCCCTGAGGTGTCGATCGGTGTCGCCGCCGTAACGAGCCTGGCGGGCGGCGAACGTCAGCAAGCGGGGCAGCTTGCGGATTGTGGCCGGGGTGGGCTTGAAGGTCGGCTTGTCGGGACCCTCCGGCAGGCCGAGCAGCAGCTCGAGTGAATCTCGCGGCATTCCCACCAGCTCGAAGATGTCGCCGATGGCGCCCATGTTGAAGTAGGAGCGATAGGCGAACGACTTCGCCAAATCGGCAGCGCGGACGTCGTTGGGCCCGATCGCCTCAGTGAAGAGCTCGATCCATGCACGGTTCACGACGGGAACGTTGACCGACCAAACCAGCGGTTTGATGAGGCCGGGCATCACCTCTTTCGAGATTCTGTTCGAATACACCGCCACATCGCCGACCCCGGTTATCGGGCGGATCTGCAGCCACCAGATATCGTGCCCGTCCCACACCCACTCCAGGTCGGCGGGGCGGCCGTATGCCTCCCCGATCTCCATGGCTTGGTCGACGAGGGTGGCGGCCACGTCTGCCGGCAGCGAAGGATCGGTCGGTTCCTGGGTCCAGGCCCCCCACCGCCGCACCCACCGCTGCGGAGTCGCCCCCCGACCCACCAGCAGGTCGCCCCGTCCGGCAACCGCTTCCAGTACCACCTCGTTGAGCCCCGTGATCGGGTTGCGGGTGAAGACCACCCCGGATGCCACCGGCGTGACCATTTCCTGGATGAGGACGGACATCTCGATCGGATCTGCCGCGCCCATGTGGGCCGAGTACGAGTCGACCCCGGTCGTATCAGCCGACGCCCGCACCGCAGCGACGGCGGCTCCCACTGCCTCGACGCCGGTGACGTCGAGCCGGGTGAGGAACTGCCCGGCGAAGGACGCCGCGCCGCCGTCCTCGACGTTCGCCGAAGACCGCACCGCATACGCTTTATTGGGGTCGAGCTGGTCCAGGCTGGGCTCAGTTCCGGGCGGTACGACCCAGGTCTGGGGAACCTGGTATCCGTGGGCGCGCAACCACGCCAACGACGCGCCTTTGCCGCCCGCATCCGCGAGCGTGCTCTCGTCCGCTAGCGGTCTCATATCCGCCACCTGAGACTCCCCTGCCGGCCTCCAATATACGAAAGGGCGGCCGTCGCTGGATGAGCTCGAGGCTGGATGAGATCGAGACTGGATGAGCTCGAGGCTCAGTCGCGCCGAATTGGGAGGCGAACCTCGACGGCAGTGCCGACCGCCAGATCCGAGTTGATGGATATGAGCCCCCCATGGGCTTCAACGAGATCCCGGCTGATCGTGAGCCCGAGGCCGGAGCCGGCCGACGTCGATCCCTTGTGGAATCGATCGAACACCCGGCCCAGCTCGTCGTCGGGTATGCCAACGCCCGTGTCCCGGACTCGAATCACGGCCTGCCCTCCGTTGGCGGCGACGGTCACTCGCAGCGCCCCGCCGTCCGGCATGGCGCGCAGTGCGTTCACGACGATGTTGGAGATGACCTCGCGGATCCGTACCGGATCCACCAGCAGCTCGCCGAGGTCCGCGGCCTCCACAGCCACGGCCACCGCCTGCGCATCCGCCGCCCGGCGATGACCCTCCACCGCATCGCTCACGAGTGCCCCCAAGTCGGTCGGCTCCAGAAACAGATCCAGAGCTCCGGCTTCCGCCATGCTGAGCGTCTTCAGGTCTGCCAACAGACGCTCCATTACCGCCACCTCGTCGAGCAACAACTGCAGGTGTTCCGGATCGGGATCGTGTACCCCATCGACGATCGCTTCGATCTCCCCTCGCACCACAGTCAAAGGCGTGCGCAGCTCGTGGCCCAGGTCGGCGAGAAGCTGCCGACGTTGCTCGTCTGCCGATTCGAGCCGGCGCGCCATCTCATTGAACGACTGGACGACTCGGCGGCTGGATGCAGATCCGCTGGGAGCCACCCGCACCGAGTAATCCCCGTCGGCGAGCCGGCCGGCGGCATCGATGAGGCTGCGTACCGGCCGCCACGTGCGCATTCCGGAGCCGATCACTACGGCCGCCACCGCAATCATTACCAAGGGAGCGAGCAGCAGGCCGAGCCAGAAGTTGGAGAAGATCGCCGAGAGGAGCTTGAACGCCAACCAGACGACGAAGCCGAGGAAGGCCCATATGAAGATGAAGCCCAACAAGAGCTTGCGACCGAAGCCCCGCCAAGCCTGCACGCCGGGTTGAAGCTCCCACGCGCCCCGGGAGCGGTGCGTACCGCGACCCTTCCACTCGATGGGTGCCCACTCGGGCCGTTTTCCGGGCGGGCCCCACCCGCTTCTCCAATGTTTCCTATTCATCACTGAACTTGTAGCCGACTCCATACACGGTGAGCACCCGCGTCGGACGCCTCGGGTCCTTCTCGATCTTGCGCCGGATGTTCTTGATGTGGGCGTCGACGGATCGTTCGTACGACTCGAAGGACACGCCATGGACCGCATCGAGCAGCTGGGCGCGGGTATAGATCCGACCCGGCTGTCTGGCCAGGGTGAGCAGGATGTCGAACTCCGTTGACGTGAGCTCTTGCTCGGCGCCGTCGACGGTCACGCGCCGCTTCGGAATGTCGATGACCAGGTCGCCGGCCTTGACGACCTCGCCACCCCCGAGGGTGGCGTCGGCGCGCCGCAGCACCGCACGGATCCGAGCGATCAGCTCCTTGGGACTGAACGGCTTGTCGACATAGTCGTCGGCTCCGAGCTCCAATCCCACGATGCGGTCGGACTCGTCGGTGCGAGCTGTGAGCATGATGATCGGCACCGCCGACGTGGCACGCAGCCGCCTGGTGACATCGAGGCCGTCCATCCCGGGCAAGCCGAGATCGAGAACGATCATGTCGGGTTTCTCGGAGCGCGCCATGGCCAAGCCGGAGGGTCCGTCGGTGGCTTCGATAACGTCAAAGCCCGCCTGGTGAAGATAATCGCGCACCAGGCGGGCGATCTTGACTTCGTCCTCGACGATGAGAACCTTCTTCACGGTTTCATTCTCGCCGCTACGACCTGGTTGGGTCCACGAGCCGCTACAGCTCGGGATCTACCCAACTGTCTACCTCGTCCCGGGCGTGCTGCAAGCGATGCCAATCAGCAAACCTCTCCTCCTCCGATGGAACCCGGTCCCGGGTGCTCTCCCGACGGGGCCGCCGGCCCCACGGCCCATTGGCCGAAGGCCGCCGGTAGTGGCCGAAACCGTGCTTGAACAGCCCGAAGATCATCACGAAGAACATGATCTTGGCGAGGAAGAGCAGCGGTGCCAGCAGGAGGAATCCTGCCCCGGCGGCAAAGCCGGCGCCACCGAACAGCAGTGAGCCCAAGCCGATGGCGGCCAGGACCAAGATGGCGAACCGGAACATCTCTACATCTCCTTCTCTGTGAGCTTGAGGCCAAGCATCTCGGAAGATTGTGGAGGAACTGTGAAGGCGAAACGGAGATCCCCGCGGGTTGATGGGTAGCGCAAGCTGGAAAAGCGTTGCGCAGCCGGCGGCTCGTCGCATTAACTTCCCGAGGGCCTCAGCGAAAGCTCGAGGCCGGTCGCAACATAGTGAGGCCTGTTTTGCGGTGGTCCGTGGCCCGCCGCCCGCTCAACGCAGGAACCAGCACCACTGACCTGCCCGTCTGAGCTTCAGACCAGATCGGGAGGTCTGTTCACATGATCAAGAGCAAGCAAGTAACGAGGAAAAGACAAACGATGTGGCGAATTGGCGCGGCCGCCCTGAGCGCGGTCGTGTTGCTCGCAGCGTGCGGCGACTCGAGCGATGATGCCACCAACCTCACCCAGGCTCCGGCGGCGACGCTGGCAACAACAGTCGCTCCAGGCGAGAGTGATGCCGGCGGCGCAGACGCCGGGGAACGGGAATCGCCCGGTCTCGGGTCTGGGGGCGTAGCACAGCCAACCCAGAGCCCGATCGGGACGGGCCGTGACATCATCTTCACCGCAGAGATGACGGTCTCGGTCGACGACGTCGGGCAGGCAACGGCGCAGGCGGTCCGGATCGTGGAATCCTTCCGGGGCTTTGTCTTCGGACAGCAGACTGTGGGGGAACCCGAGCCGGCGACGGTGCTGGTATTCAAAGTGCCCCCCGACCAGTTCCAGGAGGTGCTTTCCGCGCTCGGCGAGGTCGGCGAGCTTCGTAACCAGACCGTTTCGGCCGACGATGTGACCGACCGGATCGTCGACCTGCAGAGTCGCATCGCTACGGCGGAGACCAGTGTGGAGCGGCTGCGAACCCTGCTGGAGAACGCCGAGGCGATCAGGACGATCACAGCACTCGAAGCGCAGCTGCTCGAGCGGGAAACGCTACTCGAGCAGCTCCGAGGCCAGCTGCGAACCCTCGAGAACCAGGTGAGTCTGGCAACGATCACAGTGCGACTCACCCAAGCCCAGGCTCGTCCTGCGATCGATGTCAAACCCACCGCATACCTGGGTTACGACGACGACGGCACCTCCTGCCCTGGTGATGCCGGGATTCGCGTCATCGAAGGTGAGACCATCACGTTCTGCCTCGAGATCTTCAACGTTGGCGACACCGCCTTGACCGACATCGAGGTGCGGGACGTTGTGATCGACAAGGAACTGGATGACTTCATCCTCGTGTTCGGAGACATGGACTCGCCGCTGGAGCCGGGTCAGTCGGTCGTGCTGGCGACCTCGCTCCGGATCGAGCGCACGCTGCGCTCCCAGACAAGGGTGACTGCTATCCCCCTCACCGAAGAGGGAACACCGATCGAGGGTCGGACCGTCGCCAACACCTCGACGATCACCCTGGCAGCCGAGGATCCTGGCGGGATTCCCACCTTCACGGAAGGTCTCGAGCGGAGCTGGGAGGTGTTGATCGACCTGTTCCGGCTGTTGATCCTGGCGGTCGGCGTGCTGATCCCGTTCGTCTGGGTGATCGGTCTTGCCTGGATCCTCCTCAGGTGGCGTAGCCAGCGTGTGGCCGAGAAGAAGGCGGCTGACGAACGCGCTCGCGCCAAGATGCCGCCGCCGGTGCCCCCGGCGCCGGATAGTGAAACCGCCGACGAGGTCTCGACGGAAGCAAGCTCGAACCCCGACAACGACGAATAGCAACGAGAGTTGGGGGGAGCCGTGTCGGGCTCCCCCCTCTCAGCCGACACGCCGCTAAGGGATCGGCTACCGCCGGGACGCGTACTCCACCAGGGTGCGCATGTAGTTGGCTCGCTCGAAAGCTGCCGGGTCGGGGCTGGCTTGCTGGCTCAGGCTGCCCTTGGCCTGCTGGAGGGAGTCGTACCCGCGCTCTTCCAGCCAGGCGGAGACCCCATTGATGAGGCCGGTAATGACCTCGGGCCCGAATTTGAGCAGCGCCGATGCCAGCATCGTTACGTCTGCGCCGGCCAAGATCAGTTTGAGCACGTCTTCGTGCGTATGTACCCCGGTGGTGGCGGCCAACGAGGCATCGACCCGCCCATGGAGCAGCGCCATCCACCGCAGCACCAGCCGCATCTCGTCGGAGGTCGACAGCACCAAGTTGGGCTCGACGCTCAGCAGCTCCAGGTCGATGTCGGGTTGGTAGAAGCGGTTGAACAGGACCAAGCCATCGGCTCCCGCCGACACGAGCCGGGTGGCCATGTTCGCCATCGAGCTGAAGAATGGACCGACCTTGACCGCCAGGGGAATCGATACCGCGGCGCGCACCGTCTCCACCAGATGGAGGTACTCCGCCTCGACCTGGGCACCGGTGCGGCTCGGGTCGGCCGCGATCAGATAGATGTTCAGCTCGAGAGCGTCGGCCCCGGCATCCTCGATGACTCTGGCATAAAGCGTCCATCCGCCCGCCGTCGTGCCATTGAGGCTGGCGATGACCGGAATCGACAGCGCCTCCTTGGCGGCTTTCAGCTTGCCGAGATACTCGCCCGCCCCGGTGTTGTAGCTGTCCATCTCCGGGAAGTAGCCCCCGGCCGACTCCGCCGAGATCTCGGTACCGAAGTTGAGCGCCGCGTGGACTGCCATGGTCTCGTGCTCGATCTGCTCCTCGAACAGTGACGGCAGCACTACCGCGGACGCCCCGGCGGCTTCGAGCAGCAACAGCGAGTCGAGTTCGCGCGTCAGCGGCGACGCCGAGGGAACGATCGGGTTCTCCAGCTCCAGGCCGAGATAGGTGGTCGCCAGGTTCATGGGGTCTCCTCCTCGTCCTCGAAGACTGCCGTGCGGTGGACATCGACCATTTGCTCGTAGAGCTGCCAGCGATTGTCGATGTCCGCCTGGGCAGCGTCAACCAGCTCGGCGGCGTACTGCGGATTGGCCATGGCCAGCATGGCGAACCTGCCCTCCTTCTCTGCAAATTCCTTGAACTCCATGGTCGGCTTGCGGCTGTCGAGCCGCAGCGCCGGCTTGCCGATCGCCTCGGCCTTCGGATCGTATCGGTACAGCGGCCAGTAGCCACTCTGGGCGGCCTCTTTCTGGTGGCTCATCATCGTTGTCATGTCGATGCCGTGGGCGATGCACGGGCTGTACGCGATGATGAGCGACGTGCCTGCGTGGGCCTCCGCCTCGGCGAACGCCTTCACCACCTGGTTCATGTTGGCGCCCATCGCCACCTGGGCCACGTACACATTGCCGTAGGACTGGGCCATCATCCCCAGGTCCTTCTTTCCGGTCGGTTTGCCTCCGGCGGCGAACTTGGCGACTGCGGCCCGCGGAGTCGCTTTCGAGGCCTGCCCGCCGGTGTTCGAGTACACCTCGGTGTCGAGAACGAGGATGTTGACATCCCGCCCCAGCGCCAGCACGTGGTCGAGGCCGCCGAAGCCGATGTCGTATGCCCAACCGTCGCCGCCGACGATCCATACCCCCATGCGCACCAGGTACTCCGCCAGCGATTCCAGCGAGCGTGCCCGGGGATCGTCGATGGCCTGCAGCTGGGAGCGCAGCTCACTCACCCGCTCCCGCTGCTTCTGCAGCCCTTCCTCAGTGCTCTGATCCGCGTCGAGCAGCTCCCCCGCTATAGCGCCCAGCTGTGGCGCCAGCTCTTTGACCAGCCGGCGAGCCGTTTCGCGGTGACCATCGATGGCGAGGCGCATTCCGAAACCAAACTCGGCGTTGTCCTCGAACAATGAGTTCGACCAGGCCGGCCCTTGGCCGGCTGCGTTTTGCGCCCACGGTGTGGTGGGCAGGTTGCCGCCGTATATCGAGGAGCACCCGGTGGCATTGGCAACGAGAATCCGATCGCCGTACATCTGCGTCAGCAGCTTGAGATACGGCGTCTCTCCGCAGCCGGTGCACGCTCCGGAGTACTCGAACAGGGGCTCCAGCAGCTGCGAACCCGATATCGAATCGACCCTGACGTCGGTGCGGTCGATCTCGGGAATCTGCAAGAAGAAGTCGTAGTTGACGGTCTCGGCTTCTACGTGATCGAGCTTGGGCTCCATGTTGATCGACTTGTGCTTGACGACCTCCTTGCTGTGGGCGGGGCAGATGTCGACGCAGACTCCACAGCCGGTGCAGTCGAGCGGAGCGACCTGGACCGTCAGGTTCCTGCCGGCGTATTCCCTGCTCTTCCACGCCTTCGTCTGGAAAGTTGCCGGGGCGTCGCCGAGTTCGGCGGGGTCGTAGACCTTGATACGGATGGCGGCATGCGGACACGCCAGGGCGCACCGTCCGCAGTCGATACAGATCTCGGGATCCCAGATCGGGATCTCCGGGGCGATGCTGCGCTTCTCCCACTTGGCGGTCCCGGTGGGGAACGTTCCGTCGACGGGGAGGGCGCTCACCGGGAGCATGTCGCCTTGCCCGGCGATGATCATGCCGGTCACCCGCTGCAAGAAGTCGGGGGCCTCAGGCGGCACCGGGAGGCGCATCTCCAGGCTCGAAGACACCGTCGCCGGGACCTTCACCTCGCGCAATGCGGCCAGCGCCGCGTCTACTGCAGCGAAGTTGCGCTGCAGCACTACCTCGCCCCGTTTGCCGTAAGCCTCCCTAATCGAGTCTTTGATGGCGGCGATGGCTTCGTCCTTCGGGATGATGTCGGCCAAGGCGAAGAAACAGGTCTGGAGGACAGTGTTGATGCGGCCACCGAGTCCCGCCTCGAGGGCGACCGCCGAGCCGTCGACGACGTAGAACCTCAGCTGCTTCTCGATGATCTGCTCCTGCACCCGCGCCGGCAGCTGGTCCCACACCTCCTCCGGCCCGTACTGGGAGTTGAGCAGGAAAGTGGCACCGGGGGCGGCGATATCGAGAACGTCGATCTTCTCGAGAAATCCGAACTGGTGGCAGGCCACGAAGTCGGCGTCGGTGATGAGATACGTCGACTCGATGGGGCGCGGGGAGAACCGCAGATGGGAGACGGTTATCGCCCCCGACTTCTTGGAGTCGTAGACGAAGTGGCCCTGGGCGTGCTGGTCGGTGAGGGTGCCGATGATCTTGACGGAGTTCTTGTTGGCTCCGACGGTGCCATCGGCGCCAAGGCCGTAGAAGACCGCCTGCACGACGCCCTCGCTCTCGCGCCACGGCTCATCCACCGTCAGGCTGAGATGAGAGACATCGTCGTAGATGCCGACGGTGAAGTGCCGCCGCGGCTCGGTGGCCGCCAGCTCGGCGAAGACCGCCATCACCATCGGCGGAGTGAACTCCTTGCCGGACAGGCCGTAGCGGCCACCGATGACGTCGATGTCGCGACGGCCGGCTTCGCGCAGCGCAGTGACGACGTCCTGGTAGAGGGGCTCGCCGACTGCGCCCGGCTCCTTGGTGCGATCGAGTACCCCGACCGAAGTCACCGTCGCCGGCAGCGCCGCGCTGAAGTCCTCGACGGAGAAGGGGCGATAGAGGCGCACCACAATCATGCCCACTTTCTCGCCGCGCCCCTGGAGGGCTGTCACCGCCTGGCGGGCCGCTCCCACCCCGGACCCCATCAGGACGACGACGCGCTCGGCATCGTCTGCTCCGTGGTAGTTGAAGAGGTCGTAGCGTCGCCCGGTCAGGCCGGCCAGCTGGTCGAAGGCCTCCGCCACCGCGCCAGGGACGACGTCGTAGTAGGGATTGGCCGCCTCCCTGGCCTGGAAGAACACGTCCGGATTCTGAGCGCTGCCCCGCAACACCGGCCGATTCGGGTTGAGAGCCCGCGCCCGGTGCTCCGCCACTAGGTCCGGCGGGACCATGGCCGCCAGCGCCTCGGGGTCGAGGCCGGCAATCTTCATGACCTCGTGCGACGTGCGGAAGCCGTCGAAGAAGTGGACAAACGGAACCCGGGTGCGCAACGTGACGGCGTGAGCTGCCAGAGCCAGGTCCTGCGCCTCCTGAACCGAGGACGACGCCAGCAGGGCAAAGCCCGTCTGGCGGGCCGCCATCACGTCGCTGTGGTCTCCGAAGATGCTGAGCGCATGAGTCGCCACGGTGCGGGCGGCCACGTGGATCACACACGGCGTCAACTCCCCGGCGATCTTGTACATGTTGGGGAGCATCAGCAGCAGCCCCTGCGATGCCGTGAACGTCGTGGTCAGCGCGCCGCCCTGGAGTGCGCCGTGAACAGCTCCGGCCGCACCCCCCTCGCTTTGCATCTCGACGACTTCGGGCACTGTGCCCCAGATGTTGGGCTCCCGGCGCTGCGACCAAGCGTCGGCCAATTCGCCCATGGGCGATGCCGGAGTGATGGGGTAGATGGCGATGACTTCGGACAGGGAATGGGCGACTCGGGCGGCGGCTTCATTGCCGTCAACCACGATATGGGCAGGATCCACTGGCACCTCCGGCGAGGTCGGCATGCGTCGAGTATCACCAAGCCTAAAACGCCCCACCAGGGCCTAACGCCAGGACGCCGGGGGCCGGTTGCCCCTCGGCTCTGCGGCTCGGGTCTATAGGCTGGCCGCCATGGATTCAGTTGCCCGGGTCATCGTCGGCCACTCCCGCCGCATCCTGGCGCTCACGGCGCTCGTCACGCTGGCGGCCGCGCTGATGCTGTTCCGGATGGACTTCAACGCCGATGTGGCCTCGTTCGTGCTCGAGGGCAACGACATCGGAGAGACGTTCCAGTCGCTCCAAGAGAAATACGACACCGCCGATCCGATCAACGTGGTGGCCTCGCTGCCCCCCGGCGAGACCTTCGCCGACGTCGACAACCTGGTCCGGCTGGTCACCCTGCGCGATACGCTGGGCAGCATCGACGGTGTCGACCACGTGGTGTCGCTGATCCCTGACGTGAACCCGGTGACCGGGCAGCCCATCGGACCGGATGCCATCCGCGCCGTCGGAGCGATTCCCATCGACGTGTTGCTCGAACAGGACCCGTTCGCTGCTCTGTTGCTGGCCGAAAGCGGCACCGACACGATGCTGATGGTGGTGCCGAGCGGCGACAGCATGCGGATTGCGGGCGACGTGGTCGACGTCGTTCCGCCGCCTGGCCTCGAGCTGACGTTCTCCGGCAACCCGGTCGTGTTCTCCTCCGTGATCGACATCCTGTCGCTCTTCCTGCTGCTGATCCCACCGGTGGTCTTCATCCTGTTGGTGGCGGTGTTCTACGCCACCATCGGCGATCGCCGGCTGTCGGTGTTGGCGATGGTGCCGGCGGTTCTGGGATCGATCTGGACCTTTGGGCTCATCTTCGCCCTGGGGCGCCAGGTCGACATCGTGACAGTGATCGTGCCGATCTTCGTCATCGTGATGGGCTCGGCCGACGGCCTGCACTTCGTCACGCATTTCCAGGAGGAGACGGAGTCATCCCAGGACCGCGTGGCCCGGGTGTCCTCGGCCCTGTCGCATGTTGGGGTGCCGATGATCTTGACGACGATCAGCACCAGTGCAGGATTCGCGTCGCTGGTGTTCACCAATGTCCGACCCATCCAGCAGCTCGGCCTGTTCACGGCCATCGGTATCGGCTTCGCCGGAGTCATCTCTTTCTTCTCGCTACCCGCCCTGTTGAGCCGGCTGATCATCGAGCCGCGCCATCACGACGCGCTGCTCGGGCCTCGCGTTACGGCCGGCCTCAAACGACTGGTCACAGCCCGGCCCCCGGCGATCGTCCTGAGCGTCGGCCTACTTGCATTCGCCGCCGTGTCGATTCCACAGCTCGAGGTGAACCCCGATCAGCTCTTCTTCTTCAAGGACGACGATCCGGTGCGGCTGGCGTTCGAGAAGACGGAGGAGCTGTTCGGCGGCGCCACCCCGTTGATCGGGGAGTTCGTATTCGACCCGGCCGACGGCGCCGGATCGCTGCAGGCCGCCGCCACCACCTCCGCCGACCTGGAGGCCCTCCCCGGAGTCCGCAACGTGTTCTCGGTGGCCGACGTGGCCGCCACGCTGCCGCCCGCCCAGTTGCAGGCGGTGCTGGCAGGCCAAGTGGACCTGCCGCTGGGCGACATGGTGAGCGAGGACGGCCTGCGTTTCATGCTGCTTCCCTCCAGCTTCACCACCGAAGACCTACGCGGCTGGTTGGCGTTCGTCGACCAGCGCCCCGAGGTGCGCGTGCTCACTGGGATGCCGGTCGTGTGGGACGAGATCGCCCGCCTGGTCCTCCAGGCCCAAGTCGTCTCCCTCATCGTGGCCTTCGTCCTGGTTGCCGCC
>JBFIXI010000028.1:0-45390 GCA_041605955.1 Acidimicrobiia bacterium | reverse complement strand
GTATCGGGGCTGGCATCGCCCGAGAACTGGCCGCCAACGGCTACCTCTTGAGCCTCATGTCCCCGTCCGGGGCGGCTACCCAGCTGGCGGAAGAGCTCGGGGCTCACGGCGTCACCGGAACCGTGACCGTGCCCGATGACATTTCCCGGCTGGTGGCGGGCACGATGGAGCGCCACGGCCGCATCGATGCCGTGGTCAATCACACCGGCCACCCGCCGAAAGGACCGTTGCTCGAGATCTCGGACGAGGACTGGCACGCCGGGCTCGACCTCGTCATGCTCAATGTGATCCGCGTGGCGCGGCTGGTGACGCCCGTAATGCTCGAGCAAGGACGCGGCTCGATCGTCAACATCTCCACGTTCGCCGTCTTCGAGCCGTCTCCGGCATTTCCGGTTTCTGCGGCGCTGCGGGCGGCCTTGGCCGCCTTCACCAAGCTCTATGCGGACGAGTACGCCGCCGCCGGCATACGGATGAACAACGTGCTGCCGGGCTACATCGACAGCTTGCCCGAGACGGCCGAGCGGCGGGCCGCCATTCCGATGGGCCGCTACGGCACAGTGGCCGAGATCGCCAAGACCGTGGCTTTTCTGCTGTCCGACGATGCCGGCTATATAACCGGGCAGAACCTCCGCGTCGACGGGGGGCTGACCCGTTCGGTCTAGCCGGTCGCCATCTACCGAGCCTCATCGCCCTTCTGGGCCACCCTCCGGCTGAGCCTGTTTGCGGCCCACCACGTGGAAGAGGCGGCTGAATCCGCGATAGGGATCGCGGCGGCTTGCCATCAACTCCACCGCCAGGATGTCGGGCTCTGCTTCGGGCATCGGTTCCGGCCCCTCCCAGTGATCGGTGAACAGCCTCACGCCGAACCACTCGATCGGCTTGATCCCGTTCGCCGCGAACAAGCTCTCGACCTCATTCACTGTCTCGGCCCGGGTCTCTAGGCCGAGCCGGTTCACCTCTCCAGTGGCGTTGAACGCGGCGTGGGCGGCCTTCCAGTCGCCCCGGCGCGCCGGTCCGATCGCCAGTGTCGCTCGATTCTTGGTGACGACGGAAACGATGCCGCCGGTGGCGACCATTGTCGCCAGGGCTGACACCAGGGGTGCCGAATCGTCGAGATACATCAGCACGCCGTGGCACAACACAGCGCCGTACGAGCCGGGCGCCAATAGGCGGGGCGCATCCTGGCCCCTTCCTGGCACCAGTGTCACCCGTCCGGCCACATCCGGTGGCTCAGACTCGAGCACCTCGCCGGCTCGTTGCAGCATGCTGCGCGAAGGATCGAGAATGGTCACTTCGTAGCCCCGCCTGGCAAGCGGAATCGACTGATTGCCGGCACCCCCGCCGACATCGAGCACCCGACCGGGCGGTGCCGGAAGGTGAAGCGCAAGGTTCTGATCGATGACGTAGAGGCGAGCTTTGCCCGTTATCGACCCGTAATGGGCGTCGACGAATTGACCAACCCGATCGGCCCAAGAATCGCCAGACAGACTCGCCATGTCGCCAGCGTAAGTTAGTTGCTGCGGTGGTAGTGGCTTCCCCAACTGCGTGGCACAATTGCGCTCATGCTGGCCGCCGACCAGGTACATGCCTTCCGCGATCAGGGCTATCTAGTCGTCGACGCGGTGCTCGGCGACGACGATCTGGCGCCCGTCAAGGACGAATACGCTGCAGTTCTCGCCGCCGCTGCTGACGAGCTGTGGGCCGACGGACTCGTCGCGTCACGGTACGAAGACACGGATTTCGGAGAGCGCTACGTTGCGCTGCTCCGCGATTTCCCCGGGCTCTATCGCTTTCTCAACATCTCGTTGCCGCTGTCCAATGCGCCGCTGCCGGCTGCCGAGTGTCGCCTCCACGCCGGCCCGGCGGTACTCGGGCTGCTCCGCAACGAGAAGATCCTGGACGTCGTCGAGAGCTTGATTGGGGGCGAGATTCTGTCCAACCCGGTGCAGCACATCCGACTCAAGCCTCCCCAGGCGGCTGTTCCGAGCGAAGTCGCCGGCTACTCGAACATCGGTGCCACCACCTGGCATCAGGATCATGGGGCCGTCATGGACGAGGCCGAGTCCACCGCCATGATCACGGTATGGGTTGCCGTAACCGCGGCCACCGTCGAGAACGGGTGTCTCGTCGTGATCCCCCACAGCCACCGGCCGCAGCAGCTGACTATGCACTGTCCCGGCAGCAACCTCGACGTAGCCGCCGAGAACTACATCCCCGAGGCGCAGCGTCACGGTAAGCCGGTGGTGCCGCTTCCGGTGAAGGCCGGATCCATCGTCCTGTTGGATAAGTACATCGAGCACGCCGCGCTGCCCAACACTTCACACAAGCTGCGGTGGAGCTTCGACCTGCGCTATCAGCCAGTCGGTCAGCCGACCGGGCGGCCGGCGTTCCCTTCGTTCGTGGCCCGCAGCCGGTCCCACCCCGCCAGCGAACTACAGGATCCAGCCATCTATGCCGCGCAGTGGGAGGCGACTCGCCAAACCATGATCAGCGGAGGTTTCGGTTTCCCGATCTTCGAGGAGGCGCGCTGGCTCGCCAACGCCGGGCATCCGGCTTGCTGAGCCCGGCTCAGCTGGCGATCCAACCCCTCACGGCGACCGGTGGCTCCGGTTCGCGGGTGGCTCCCCACTCCCAATGCCATGCCTCCTCCTTGGCGGCGCCGCACGCCGCCCAGGGGGGATGCACCCAGCCGTAACTATCAGCGTTCTCGGTCAGCCAGTGGAAGGCAACCGACTCGCAGCTCAACAGTTTGCCGGAGGCGGTGATGTCGACGGCGCGACCCCATCCATGATTCGAGTTGCCGGGCGTCGCGGTCGGTACACGGCATACCCGGGTGCGCGCAGTCGCAGGCGGTGGGCTGGGCTCCGACGAGGCGCCTTCGTCTCCAGAGCCGGCGGGCGCCGGGTCCCCGGTGGAGCTCGGCTGACCAGCCAGTCCGTCGCCCGGCGGCGCAGGGTCGACGCTAACGACGACGAGCGGACAGTTGCGGCCGTACGTGCGGCGCTGAGATGCTAGATCTCGGTAGCACCAGCGGGCGATGAACTCGATACCGTCCACGGCCGCCTGGCGCTCCAGAGCCGCCCATGCCTCTGCTGCTTCCTCTTCGACCAGGCAGCCCGGCGAGGATTCCAGTTCGATGAGCAAGTCGGCGGACAATTCGCCGTTGGTGAGCCCGGCGTCCCGCAGATCCTCTGTGTAGGCCGATGCCGCCAGTGGCGACCCGCTATCCGGGAACGTGACGCTCTCCTCGCGATCGGCCGGCGCGCCTAGAGGCGACATCGGTACGGCGAGTAACAGCGCCATCGTGAAATTGCGTATCAAGATGTGCCCCTGGCCCTAGGGGATTGCCCGAATCCACCGACATGATCTCGTAGACCTGGCTGGCGGGTCAAGGACGATGCTGGCCTGCGCGAGATAGCTAGACAGCTAGCTAGACACTCACGAGGAACTCGAGCCGATTCCCGAAGATGTCGCGCGTGAAGAACCGGGCCCGACCGGGTATCGTTGCGTGGTCCCAGCTCACGTCGAAACCGGCTGCTGCCAGCTCGCGGGCGAGCGATTCGGCGACCTCGATGTCATCGAGCGCGATTCCCGGGTGTGCCTTTCTCGCCGGGCGAAACGGCTCCTCGACGCCGAGGTGGAGCTCGACGTCGCCAGATTGAAACCAGCATCCGCCGCGCCCCCGAAGCAGGGGCGGCTTGGGCACTTCCTCCATCTGGAGCAGGTCTCGGTAGAACTGTCGCGCCTGCTCTTCGGCGCCCGCCGGCATCGCCAGCTGAATGTGGTCGAGTCGCACCGTGCTCAATCGACGACGACGTTCACGAGCTTGGGGGGCCGCGCGATCACTTTGCGGATCTGACCTTGCTTCGTCCACTCGGCGATGCGGGCGCTGGCCAGCGCAGCCGCCTCAGCATCGGCTGCGGTGATGTCGGCTGCCACCTCGATGCGGTCGCGTACCTTGCCGTTGACCTGGATCACCATCGTCACGGTCTCTTCGCGGGCGATGGCGTCGTCGGCCACCGGCCACGAGGCCGAGTGGATGGAACCGGCGCCGCCTCGCAGGGTCCACAACTCCTCCGTGATGTGGGGCGCGATTGGTGCCAGCAGCAGTAGCAGGCTGTCCACCGCCTCGGTCCAAGCGGCCGCGGTCACATCGCCGGAGCGCAACGCCGCGAGCATGTCGTTGCGTAGTGTCATCAGAGCTGCCACCGCCGTGTTCCACTTGAAGTCGTGAAGGTCGGAGCCGACTTTGCGGATCGTCTGGTGAACGCGGCGGCGCAGCGCGGCCGTAGCGGCGGCCTCCACCTCACCCTCGTCGTAGTCGGCCGTGCCGAGGCGCCACACGTCATCGAGGAACCTGCCGGCGCCGGCGATCCCGCGTGAGTCCCACGGGCCGCCCTTGAGCCAGTCGAAGGCGAACATCAGATAAGTCCGCACGGTGTCGGCGCCGTGCTCTACAACGAGATCGTCGGGGTTGACGACGTTGCCCCTTGACTTCGACATGCGCTCGATCTCGAGATGATGATTCAACTGGTTGACGTCGTTCTCGCCTGGAATCGCCGCTATCTCGACGGTGGTATCCGGCTTCGCCTCCACGATGACCACCCCGGCTTCCGTGGCAACCCGCATCACGCGCTCCTTGCGGCTCATCAGCTCGCCGGTGACTGTGCCCGCCTGATCCCCACCTACTTTGATGGAATCCGCCAGCAGGCGCTCGCCGTCCCATTCGCCGTCGACGGCCACGATGTCTCCGGCCCTCTCCTCGCCCAGGATCTGGCCCTGGTTGCGCAGCTGTAGGAAAGGCTCCCGCAAGACCATCTCCGGGTCGCGCCCGTGCTCTTCCATGATCGCCACGGTCTCGTCGAACAGGCCCATGTCCCGCATGGCCTTGACGAAGAATCTGGCGTACAGCAAGTGGAGCACCGCATGCTCCGACCCGCCGGTGTAGGTGTCGACCGGGAGCCAGTAGGCCGCCTCCTCGGGATCGAACGGCGCCAACTCGACCTGCGGGCCCAGGTAGCGGAACCAGTACCAGGATGAGCACATGAAGGTGTCGAGGGTGTCTGATTCGCGGATCGCCGGCTGCCCGTCGGAGTCGATGGTCTGGAGGAAAGGCTCGTGTGTTTTCAAGGGGCTGCGCCCCGATGGGAGAAACTCGACGTCGCGAGGCAGCACTACCGGCAGGTCGTCGTCTGCCACGGTCTCCAAGCCGCCGTCGTGGCGATAGATGATTGGGATCGGCGATCCCCAGTAGCGCTGTCGGGAGATGAGCCAGTCGCGAAGCCGGTAGTTCACCGACTCGACACCGGCTCCATTCTCTTCGAGCCAGTCGATCGTGGCCGCGATGGATGGGTTCTTGCGACCCTTCTCCATGTTGGTCGATACGCCGCTGATGGGCCCCGAGTCGACCATGGTGCCGGGCCCGACGTAGGACTCCTCCATCTCGTCGGCCACCAGCTTGTCGCTCCCCTCCGGCTGGATGACGGGCGCAATCTCGAGACCGGACTGTCGAGCGAATTCGAAGTCTCTCTGGTCATGGGCTGGCACCGCCATGATTGCGCCCGTCCCGTAGGAGATGAGCACGTAGTCGGCGATCCACACCGGCACCGCGGCGCCGTTGACGGGGTTGGTGGCGTAGCCCCCGGTGAACACGCCGGTCTTTTCACGACTCTCCTCCATCCGCTCCAGCTCGGAGCGTCTCGCCGCGGCGGCCACGTATGCATCCACCTCGGCCCGCTGCTCGTCGCTGGTCAAGCCCGCGACTAGTGGATGCTCAGGGGCCAGCACCATGAAGGTGGCTCCCCACAACGTGTCCGGCCGTGTGGTGAAGACCTCGATGTCTCCGGCCGGCGACGCGAAGGTGACCATGGCGCCCTCGCTGCGGCCGATCCAGTTGGTCTGCATGGTCTTGATGGGGTCCGGCCAGTCAATCCCGTCGTAGCTGAGCAGCTCATCGGCGTACTTGGTGATGGCGAAGAACCACTGCTCCATCATCCGCTGCTCGACAGGCTGGCCCGTGCGCTCGTCCTTGCCGTCGATGACCTGTTCGTTGGCCAGCACGGTCTGGAGGGTCTCCGACCAGTTGACCAGAGCTTCTCCCCGATAGGCGATACCGGCCTCGTACATCTTCTTGAAGAACCACTCGGTCCACTTGTAGTACGACGGGTCGCTGCTGACGACCTCGCGGCTCCAATCGATCATCATTCCCATCGACCGCAGCTGGTTGCGCATGAATTCGATGCGGCGATAGGTCCACTCCCACGGGTGGACGTTGTTCTGAACTGCAGCATTCTCAGCGGGAAGGCCGAAGGCATCGAATCCCATGGGGAAGAGTACGTTGTAGCCCTTCATGCGCATGTAGCGCGCTCTGGCGTCGGAGGGGGTCATGGCATACCAGTGGCCGATGTGGAGGTCGCCGGATGGGTAGGCGAACATCGTGACCGCATAGTGCTTGGGCCGGTCCCAATCGACCTCGGCCCGATACAGGCCGTCGGCTTCCCAGGCCTGCTGCCACTTCTGCTCGATTGCTGCGTGGTCGTACCCCATATCCGCCGTCTCCGGAGACTTCGCTCGCAATGGTAGAGGTCTCATCGGCCGTCACGGTCCTTCGTCGCCGAAGGTGGCACGGGGCCCTAGCCTCGCGACATGGCACGTAGCTTCACAGCCGGCCGCGGATTGCTTGCTGCCGGGGTCGACCTCGATTGGCTGCGGCAGGTGCTGCCCCGAGTCGATCCGATGGAAGTAACGGTGAGGGAGGCGCCCGCCTGGTTTCGCGCGCTGTGGGCGAAGGGGATCGTTGCCGTGGCTATGCCGTGGGCCGTCTATTTCACGCCCGCCATGATGGATCGCTACGAGTCGGGCGCCGAGCCGCATCGGGTGGGACGCTTGCTCGTGCACGAGTTGGCACACATCGAGCAAGTTCGCAGGCTTGGGATAGTGCGGCATGCTTTCCAATACATCGGCGACTACGTTCGCGGCCGACTGCGCCGCCGCGGCCACTGGGAGTCATATCGCGGCATCCGGCTCGAAGTGGAAGCGCGCGGCGTAGCCGCTCTAGTGACCGAGGGACCGCGATGAGCGACGACGTCACTGCCGACCCGTCGGGACTCGAGAATCTGCCTCCGCCGGATTGGCCGGACCAAACCGTGTCCGGGTCGCCGGGCTATCTACCGCATGCCAACTGGAGCTACGGGCACATCGCCGTGGCGTTGATCACCGGAATCGTCGTCGGGCCATTCGTGGCGCTCATCCTTGCCGCTGCTGTGGGTGGCGCCGCAGCCGCGCGAGATGTGCCCACGCTGCTGCTGCTCAGCGCCCAAGCCTTCACCAGCATTGGAGTGCTGTACGCACTGAGCCGGATCCGGGGTTCGGGCTCGTGGTCGACCGACTTCGGCTTTGCGCTCCATCCTCGCCACATCTGGGGAATCGGGGCAGGCATGGTGCTCCAGATTGCAGTGGCCCTGCTCACGTTTCCCCTGGTCGAGCGCTTTGCCGATGACGACGGACCCCAGCAGGAGATCGCCCAAGTCGTCTCCGACCTCAGCGGCGTCGAGATCGTCTACTTCGCCGCGATCGTGGCTGTGGTCACGCCGATATTCGAAGAGGTGGTATTTCGCGGGATGCTGCTGGGGCGTTTGGCGAAGACACTGAGTCGACATCGTGCTGCGGTGATCTCGGCGGCGGCGTTCGCTGCGGTTCACCTCCTTGATCCGAACGCGCTGCTGGTCGTTCCCGGGTTGTTCATCGTGGGGTTGGCGCTCGCATATCTGGCGATGCACGCCGGCAATCTCAGCTTGCCGATCTTCGTCCACATGGGCGTCAACGCGCTGGCGGTGCTGTTGCTGGCTTTCCAAGACGAGCTGGAGCGGTTGGCGGAGACGGCCGAAGCGCTGGCGTTGCTGCTGTAGGGACACTTCGCCTAGCAGGGCCCGTCAAGCAGTGCCGGCCCCGCCCCGATCATGCAGCCACGCCTGGAACATCAGCACATCCCACAGCTTGAACTCTTGGCCGCCTTCACCGTCGAGGTGTTCATTCCACGCTCGCGTGATCGGCAGGTGGTTGAGGAAGCCGTCGGCGCCGATCAGCCCTGGGTCGAGCAGATCAGCCGCCCAGCTCCGAAGCGGACCGCGGAGCCATTCATCGATGGGGACCCCGAAGCCTGCCTTGGGCCTATCGATCAGGTGGCGCGGGACCCAGCGGTCCAACACCGCCCGCAGGAGCCACTTCGTCTCTCCACCCCGAATGCGCAGGTCGAGGGGAAGCCCGGCGGCGAACTCGACGATGGGTGTCGCCAGCAGGGGAGCGCGCGTCTCCAAGCTGACAGCCATCGCCGCTCGATCGAGCTTCACCAGGATGTCGTCCGGCAGGTAGGTGATGGCGTCCATGGTCATCATCCGCAGCGCCGGGTCGGCGATCGGGGGCCAGGTCGTTGCGTCGCTGAGCGCAGTCGTCGGCTCCGTGCCGCCGATGACGAGCGCCGCCGGTTCGTCCCAATGGGTGGTGAGGCGCCGCAGCATGGCTACGTCCGTGTCGCCGACCAGGGCGCGCGCCGCCTTGTGCACCTTCATGCCCGCCAGCCGAGGCCGTGAGGCCTGCGGCACGAGCTTGGCGACGGCGTCCCATGAACGTTCGGGCACGGCCGTCATGGCCTTGCTCACGGCCCGGCGCAGCGGCGAGGGGATGGGGCGCATCCTGCGCAGCAAGCGAGGGGCCCAGACGTAGCGGTTGTAGCCACCGAACAGCTCGTCTCCACCATCACCGGAGAGGGCAACGGTGACGTGGTCGCGGGCCAGCTTCGACACGAGATGGGTTGGGATCTGTGAAGAGTCGGCGAACGGCTCGTCGTAGATGTGAGGCAGCTCCGGCACCAGGGCGAGCGCCATGGCCGGCGTCACCTCCATTTCCGTGTGGTCGGTGCCGAGATGTTTCGCGACCCGGCGAGCGTCCTCGCTTTCGTCGAAGGCCGACTCGGTGAGACCGATGGTGTACGTCTTGACGTCGGCGCCCGTGGCGGTCATCGCAGCTGTCACCAACGAGCTGTCGACCCCTCCAGACAGGAAGGCCCCCAAGGGGACATCCGCCACCATACGTTGCCGGACCATCTCGATCAGCAGATCGGCGAAATGGTCGACAGCTTCATCCGGTGAAAGGGGATCACCCGGAGGGAGGTGATCGAATAGCGACCAATACGGAGAAGGGGTGCCGGGAGCTGCGTTCCGCCTGACCGTGAGGGTGGACGCCTGGGGCAGCTTGGAGATTCTGCGAAAGATCGAATAGGGCGCGGGAACGTACTTGTGGCGCAGAAACAGGGTCAGGGAGTCCCGATCGATCTCGTTGTCGAAGCCGGGTAGCGCTTGCAGGGCTCGCAGCTCGGAAGCGAACGCGAACCCATTGCCGACCTTGCCGTAATAGAGCGGCTTCTCGCCCATCCGGTCCCGGCCCAGCGTGAGCTCCCGGCGGCCCCGATCCCAGACTGCAAACGCGAACATGCCGTCGACCCGTTGCAGCGCTGGCTCGATCCCCCACGTGGCGAATGCCTCCACCAGTACTTCGGTGTCGGCATCACCGCGAAAGCGGACGCCGCGTCGTTCCAGCTCGGATCGTAAGGCGGCAAAGTTGTAGATCTCCCCGTTGTAGACCAGCACCAGGTTGCCGTCAGCCGAGACCATGGGCTGGGCGCCGGTGGGCGACAGGTCGATTACCGCCAGCCGGGTGTGACCCAGGGCGACTCCAGCCGCGGTATCGAACCAGATACCGCGATCGTCGGGGCCACGATGGTGAAGGCGGTTGGTGGCCGCCTCCACCGCTGGCGGGTCGATGTCCCCCAGCTGGCCGACGATGCCGCACATGTCAGCGGTCGCCGATGCTCGAGGCACGTAGGCGTGACGGGCGCCTTGGGCGCCGCCCCGCGCCAAGTCGGTGGGTGAGGCCGGATACCTCGATCATGCTTCTTTCTGCTCCGTTCACCTGCGACGCCCCGCCCATCGGACGCTGACAAGCAGATGATACGGGTCCGGCCTGGACAGCAGCGTCGCGCTGAAGGAACCACGCGGCCCGATCGCTGGTGGCTCGAACCTATTGAATTGCTTCAGCGGAACTGGTTCATTGTCTCCAAAGTTCCCGCTGCGCAGCCCCGCTGTCACGCTGGGAGCCTCGTGGCGCCAGCAGCAGTAACCGCGGACGGGTACTAGATGAGAACGAGCGATCAGCGGAACGACAGCTCGGCTGCCGACATCGGCGGGCCCGCGACTGCGATGCCACGATCTACCTCGTCTCAGATTGCGGAGGGCATCGGG
This sequence comes from Acidimicrobiia bacterium, assembly GCA_041605955.1. GTDB lineage: Bacteria > Actinomycetota > Acidimicrobiia > Spongiisociales > UBA5794 > JAHEJX01. The sequence continues at coordinate 35,095 of JBFIXI010000028.1, read as the reverse complement.
CGGCTTGCCGGGAGCTCGACTGGAATTGCCCGCCAAGCCGACTCCCGATATCGATTCGCCATCATCATCGTTCTCGGAGCGGTGGCCACAGCCGGTTACCTCTATTACGGGCAGCCCAACGTCGCGGAGCCGCCGACACCAACCCAGGCGGCCGCGCCCGATGCCGGCACCATCACGGTGCACGTCTCCGGTGCTGTTGCGCGTCCCGGACTCGTCGAGATCCCGTGGTCGGGCCGGGTAGCCGACGCCATTGCGGCGGCTGGAGGGTCCATGCCAACGGCCGATCTCACGACTCTGAATCTGGCCGCCTCGCTGCGCGACGGCGAGCAGGTGGTGGTTCCGCAGGTCAGCCGCGCGTCAATCTCCGGTACGTCGTATCCGAGCGATGGCAGGGTCCGGCTGAACGCCGCGAGCGCGACCGAGCTCGAAGCGATCCCCGGCGTCGGCCCGGTGTTGGCGGGTCGCATCGTCGCGGTTCGGGAGGAACGCGGTGGGTTCACAACCCTCGAAGATCTCCTAGATGTGGCCGGCATCGGTGAGGCCAAGCTGGCCGCAATGCGCGATCTCGTGGTTGTGCCCTGACTCGCCGGCTGCGATGGCCGACCGGTACCGGCCGCACCGCGTGTCTCGGGGCGGCTGTTGCCGCGTTGGGAAGCCTGGCCGGGCTGCGGGGAGGGATCTGGGTGGGCGCCGCCGTGATCGCTGCGTCGGGCCTAGTCGTCCGTCGTCGATTCGGTCTGGCGTTTCTACTGACGGCTGCGATCTTCTCCGGCACCGCCGGCGTGGCGAGATCGTCGCCGATCTTGCCGCCATCAGCCTCGGGTGCCGTGTCGTTCGTGGGTCGGGTGGTGACCGATCCCGCCCCTGTCACGTCCGGGTGGGCTTTCGTGGTGGCGCCGATCACCGGCGAGTTGGCTGCGGTTCGTCTGGCCGTCTCGGGACATGAGCCGTTCCCCGTTGCGGTTGGATCAACCGTTGCCGTGAACGGCCGGCTCTCCGCACATACGGGACGGCTCCATCGCTCTCCGATCTCGGGTTGGGTAGCGAGTCGCGGCGTGTCCGAGCTATCCGGGCCGCACGGCTTGATGGCCCTGGCCGATGCGTTGCGGTCCCGGGTGAGCACGAGCTTCCGGTCGACTGCCGCCGGCGGGCTGATGCGGGGATTGCTGGTGGGTGACACATCGGCAGTGGAGGCTCCCCTCCTCGACGACATGAGACGATCCGGCCTCCTCCACTTCGTTGCCGTGTCCGGGGGCAACGTCGCCATCTTCCTGGGCGCGGTGTGGCTCGCCCTCGGTCTCATTCCCTTCGGCCCCCGCACACGTGCGCTGGTCGGCCTCGCCGCCACCGGAGTCTTCGTTCTCGCCACCCGCTGGGAGCCGTCGGTGGTACGCGCCGGACTGATGGTGGGGTTGTTGCTCGCCGGACGGTTGGGAGGCGTTCCCGTCGACGGATGGACGGCCCTAGGGGCGACGGTCACCCTGCTGATGTTGGTCGCACCCCAGCTCGTCTTGGACATCGGTTTCCAGCTCTCGGTGCTCGCGACGGGAGGACTGCTGCTCGGCGCCCACCTATGGGCGCAACGGCGGCCGGTGTTCTTCTGGCGCACCCTGGGGGCTACGGTGGCTGCCCAGTTGGCGGTGACTCCGCTCTTGCTGGTCAGCTTCGGCAGTGTCCCGGCGTTTGCTCCGGTGGCCAACGTGTTGGCGGCCCCGGCGGTGACGCTGGCGACGGCGGCTGGCTGGGGTACTGCCCTGACGGGAGCGCCCGGTGTCGGCCGAATCGCCGAGCTGGCCGCTTCGTGGGTGATTGGCGTCGCCCGGTGGGCTGCGACGCTTCCTCAAGTCGGCGTCACCGGCTTGGTGGCATTCGCCGGGTGGTTGGCGATGCTGCGGTGGCGCACATCGGTTGGGTTGACCGCCGCGATCGTGGCGCTGCTTGCCGTCTCGATGCCGGTGCCCCCGGTGGTAGCGCCGACCGCAGTCTTCCTTGACGTCGGTCAGGGCGATGCCACCCTGCTGCAGACTCCCGCCGGGCGGGTTGTCGCCATCGACACCGGGCCGGACCCGCTGGCGTACGCAGCAGCGCTGCGGCGTCATGGGGTGAGTCACATCGATCTCCTTGTGCTGACTCACGCCGACCGAGATCACACCGGAGGCCTCGTCGCATTGACCGACCGAGTACCGGTGGAAAGAGTCTGGCGGCCCGACTTCACTCCGGCCACCAACTGGGGCGACGTGCTCCGCGACTACGCAGGGCCGGTGACACCCGTCCGGCGCGGCCACGTGGGGCAGGTTGGCGACTTCCGGCTCACGGTGGTGAACCCGCACCGCCGCTACGCAACGGACAACGACGGCTCGATCGTTCTGTGGGTAGAGGTCGGTCGCCACCGGTTGCTGCTTCCCGGCGACATCGAGGCCGTGGCGCAAGCCGATCTACCCGAGCTCAAACCGGATGTGATTCTCGTTCCACACCACGGATCGCGTACGACCGATCTTGCCTGGCTGCGCCGCACCTTGGGCACAACCGCGATTCTCAGTTATGGCGACAACGACTTCGGCCATCCCGCTCCGGAAGTGGTGGCGTTACTCAGCGATGCCGCGGCCGAGATCCGCCACACCGCCCACGGCGATGTAATGCTCAGATTCCCTGCCGACCCGCAGGCTGCGGCCTTGGGGGAGGCAGCCGGATCGACCGCGACCGGACCCTGGACTGCCCGGGGCGCAGTCCGCAGTCATCCGTCGTCGGCGGCAATGGTCCAGGCCCGCCCGAACGCCCACGGGCGATCCCGCCTCGTATAGATCACCTGGTAGATGGAAATCGCTCCCGACTCGAATGCCGCCACGGAGCCCGCCATGTACATGCGCCAGATTCGATACGTGATCTCGTCGGCGGCGGCGACTGCAGCCGGCTGGTTCTTCTCCAAGTTCTCCACCCAATGGCGCAACGTGAGCGCATAGCTGGCGCGCATACTCTCGGCATCGCGCGCCTCGAAGCCCGCCTCCTCGGCGGTACGCACGGTGGTTTCGATCGGCAGCAGCTCGCCGTCGGGGAAGACGTAGGTGTTGACGAACGACGGCTTCTTGCGTGCCCAGCGTTGGGGCCGAGACCGGGTCGTTATACCGTGGTTGAGGAGCACGCCGGCGGGTTTGAGCAACTCGTGCAGCTTGCAGAAGTAGGTCTCCAGCTCGCCGCCGCCCACATGCTCGAACATGCCGACCGAAGCTATCGCATCGAACCGGCCGCCCACTTCTCGGTAGTCCCGTACTTCGATCGTGACCCTGTCGTCTAGACCGTCCTCCTTGGCCCGCAGCTTGGCCTCGGCCGCCTGTTCGGGGCTGAGCGTGACTCCAACGGCGTCGACGCCGTAATGGGCGGCGGCGTGGCGCACCAGTGCCCCCCACCCACATCCGACGTCGAGGAGGCGTTGGCCGGGGCGGAGTTGCAGCTTGCGACAGATCAAGTCGAGTTTGCGGACCTGCGCAGTTGCCAGCGGCTCGGCCGGATCGAGAAAGTAGGCGCATGAATAGACCATCTCCGGATCGAGAAAGAGCTCGAAGAAGTCGTTCCCCGTGTCGTAGTGGTGGCGGACGGCCTTGCTGTCGCGGCGCAGCGAGTGCAGTCGGCCTCCCAAGTTGGGCCGAGCAGCAGTGCGCCGCCGGCTTTCTTGCGGTAGTCGGCGTAACAAACGCAGCAGCTGCAGCACAGCCAGTGGTGACGTGCGCAGCGCATCGAGCTCGGCGGCCCAATGGAGCATGTCGAACAGCTCGCCTTCGACATCGATGTCGTCGTAGATATACGCCTCGCCGGCCACCAGGTCCGATGGCGGCAGCAGGGCGGCCCGCAACGCTCCCGGATGGCGTAACACGATGGTGGTTGCCGCATCGGCAGGGCCCCACGTCTCGCCGGTCCACGTTCGCATCGCCGGCGGGGTTGCGGTGGCCTTGTCGACGAGCAGATCGTAGATTTGCCTACTGATTGCCAACGCCTGGGTCATGTCATCAGCTCCGATGGATATGAGCGCAAACCGTGGGTATAACGATATTGCAGTCTGCCCGTCCGATGCACATGGCTTAGCCGTCACTGCGACGATCTAGTGTCACCAACATGAAGTCTTTCGTGCTCGTCAGCGGTCCCGCCGATGCCGGACCCGGCGAACGCGAGGTCATGTTGGAGCATGCTGCGGCGGCTCTCCGCGAGCTGGCGGTTGACGAGGTAACCCGCATCGATGTTCCCGGCAAGGGTGCCGGCGAGGAGCAATCCGACGCCGGGTTGCGGCTGCCGGTGCAGGCCCTGATTCCGGCGCTCCAGAGCGGGTCTCTGTTCGGGGATCGGGTCGGCGTGCTCGTGGTCGACGCCCACGCGCTGCTCAAGCCGGAGGCGCAGGTCATCGCCGAAGTCTTGGCGGTTGCCGATGAGTCTGCAGTGGCGGCCGTCTTCGTGGCGGCCGGCACGGTTCCGGCTCCGCTGGGTAAGACGTTGCGGGAGCGAGCAGATCAGGTCGCCGTCAAGCGACTTACCGAGCGCGCCGCATCCGACTGGCTCGGAGCGGCGGCACGGGAACGCCATCTTCGCCTGCGTGATGGCGCTGCTGCCGCCCTGATCAAAGTCTTCGGCACCGATGTGGGCTCGCTCGGCCGGGCGCTCGACCAGTTGGCGGTCGATCATGACTCAGTGTCGGCAGAGGAAATCGCCGAGCGGTTCAAGAACCGCCCCGACGAGCCCGTTTGGTTGTACGGCGACGCAGTCAGCCGCGGTGATGTCGGCGATGCGCTGCGTCGACTGGAGGACTTCCTCCACCACGATCACCCCCTCGTCTTGCTCGCATATCTCAACAACGATCTGCGACGCCGCGCGCTTGCCGCGGCGTCTCCCGACTACGAGACATTCGTCACCCGCGATGGGGGCCGTCCGGGCTATGCGCTGGAGAAGGTCTGGAAGGCCAAGCATCGCACTAAGGGGTCGGATCTGCGGCGGGCCGTCGACGCCCTCTCTCGTGCCGACTTGGCGCTCAAGACCCAGCCAGAAGCCATCCACCGGGTGATGCTGGAGCGTCTTACTGTCGCGTTGTGCCGCTGGTACGGCGGTTCCCGCCGCTAGTTCACCCCAAGGTCTCCAGCCGCGACCTGTCCGGGTCGCATGCGATGCTCGACGTCTTTCTGCGGCCGGCCTCGAGGAAGTCTGCAATCTCGGCGGCGGAGGTAATCCAAGCGGTCCCCGGCGTCGTCGCCCTGGCGAAGACGACGCCGATGAGGCGGCCGGTGTCATCGTAGGCCCCGGCACCAGAATCCCCGGTGGCAATCTCGACATCCAGCTCGTAGCCGAGGCGGCGGTGCCGGGCCGTCCCCAGAACCTCCTCGATCTCTATGCGGACTACGTCCGCGACCGTGAAGTCGATCGTCCCCGAGGCGGAGGCAACGATGCGCCCCTCCGTCCCTGCGGCGACCTCGTTCGCCAACTCGACGTCGGGAATGCCATTCGGCTCGAGCCGCAGCAACGCCAAATCGCGTCGCCGGTCGATCGCAACAACTGCGGCCGCGGCGGGGCCCACTTCGCCCACGGTGAGTGACAAGTCGTCCGCCTGCGCCACCAGATGGGCGACGGTGAGCACGAGCCCGTCACCGACGGCGATGCCCGATCCGGTGCGGTCGGCGGCCAGACCGCAGCCCGTGGTGGCGATGTGGGTGGCCCGGGCCGCCGGCTCGAGATCTGCATCCGACGCCGGGTCGACCGCCGTCTGGCACCCGCTGAGGGCGATGACCAGGAGAGCGGCGCAGGCGATGGCGTTCGTCGCGATGTGAATGGGTCCACCTCCTCGGCCGGTGCCGAACAACGCCTTCGTGTAACGTGGCCAAATTACCGACGGGGCGTCCCGGGAGCACCTGGACTTTGAGCGAACCGCGACCAGAGCATGACGCCACTGAGGCGGCTGAGGAGCTGCTCGAGGATCTCTCGGTGGCCAGGCACGAAGCCGAGCCGCTCGAGATCCCCAGCGGCGTCACTGGTCTTCTCTATCGGGTGCGCCGAGCCATCGAGGCAGTAACGTCGGCTACCGGGTCGGTCTCTTGGGTTCTCGCCTGGGTGGTCTTCCTCTTGGGTTTGTTCAACGTCGTCACCCGATACGTGGCGCGGTTCATCGAGCGCGACATCATCATCGGTGAGATCTTCGATCTGCAGTGGATGGTCTTCGGCGGCTTGTTCCTTCTGGGCTTGAACTACGGCGTACGCGAAGGAGTCAACCCCCGGATCGACTTCTGGTGGGCCGACTTCTCGGCCAAGCGGAAGGCAGTGATCGACCTCCTCATTCACTCGCTGCTGTTCCTGCCGTTCCTCATCATGGCGATGCGGGTTCTCTGGGGTTGGTCCCTGGCCGCGATGGGGAGGTCGTTCGACGGCAGCTGGTCGACATGGAAGGTCTGGGAGATCTGGGAGCAATCCACCGATGCCGGGGGGCTGCCACGCGGTCCGATCAAGCTGCTCATACTGATCGGGTTCTTCTTGATGGCGACGCAGATCGTCGCAGAGATAATCAAGCAGATCCTGGTGCTGATTGATCGGGAGGATCTCGCCGGCGTCGCGGCCCACGCTGCTCCACTGCGGGTGGAGTAATGGATCTCGGAGTCGCCCTATCGCTGATCATGTTCGCCGTCTTTCTGGCGATGATCCTGATCGGATACAACGTGGCATTCTCATTCGCCGCCAGCGCCCTGCTCTTCTCGTTCATCGGTGATCTCACCGGCACGTTCAACCCGGGATCTCTGAACGCCTTGCCGGGGCGATGGTTCGTGGCAGTAGGTGACTCGACCCTGCTTGCCGTCCCGTTCTTCGTACTGATGGGAGCCATCCTCGAGCGGTCCGGGCTGGCGGAGCGGCTGCTCAACGCGATCGGCATGGTGTTCGGGCCGATCAAGGGCGGTGTCGCCGCCGCGGTGATTCTGGTCGGCACGCTGTTGGCGGCGGCCACCGGCGTCGTCGCCGCCACGGTCATCGTGATGGGGTTGCTGTCGCTGCCGGCCATGGTTCGCCTCGGTTATGACCACAAGCTGGCCACCGGCGTCATCGTCGCGTCCGGCACTCTGGCGCAGCTATTGCCGCCGAGCCTGGTGCTGATCCTGCTGGCCTCGCAGATGGAGGTCGGCATCATCGGCCTGTTTGCCGGCGCTCTCCTTCCCGGCCTCCTCTTGAGCGGGCTATATATCGCATACGCGGTAGCGATCTCATACGCTCGTCCCGGCTACGGGCCCGCTATGCGGCCGGAGGACCGGACCCTGTCCGGAAGACTCTTGGCGCTCGAGGTCCTCTTCTCGGTGGTGCCCATCATTCTGCTGATCCTCGGCGTCCTCACTGCGATCTTTCAAGGCATTGCCACCCCGTCCGAGTCCGGAGCGGTTGGTGTGTTTGGAGCCCTGCTGTTGGCTGCCCTTTCGTATCAGTTCGACAAGGTGCTGGTCAGAGCGGGGGCGAGTCAGGTGGCGCCCAAGTGGCGACTCACTCCCAAGGCGTTGAAGGAGGCAGCCCGCTCCACCGCCAACATCAGCATCTTGGTAATGACGCTTCTGTTTGCGTCGTCGTTCTTCTCGCTGATGTTCCTGCAGCTCGGCGGATCGGACGCGACGGCAGACTTCCTGGCGAGCATCGGGGGCGGCAAGACCGGGTTCGTGATCGTCGCTATGATCGCCGTGTTCCTGCTGGGGATAAACCTCGAGTTCCTCGAGATCACGTTCATCGTCGTACCGATCTTCCTGCCGGCGATGGACGCGCTCGGTTTCACCAATACGGAGAAGATCTGGTTCACGGTGTTGATGGCGGTGAACCTGAATATGGCGTTCATCTCGCCGCCCGTCGGGTTCTCGTTGTTCTATTTGCAGAGCGTGGCTCCGCCGGAGGTCAAGACGGCGGACATCCACAAGGGGGCCCTGCCGTTCATGGCTCTGCAGGGTGTCGCCCTACTTATCTTGGGTCTGTTCCCCGGCATCGTCGAGGCGTCATTCAGTCTCTTTGTACAGAACCAATGAGCAAGCCAATCACTACAGTGCACGCAACGGCTCACTAGGAGGAGCATCCACGCATGAGCGAAGGTCGTAACACCGAAGAGCTCGAGAAGGTCGCTGCCGGCAGCGGTTTCAGCCGCCGCGAGTTTCTCAAGAAGACCGGAGTCGGTGTCGCCGGGTTTGCAGCCGCAGGAGCGGTCCTCGCTGCCTGCGACTCGGGCGATGGAGGTGATGGGGGGACCACCACGCTAGGCCCTGACGACACATCGGACATCACAGACGCCATCTTGTCCCAGACTGATCTACCCGAGCTCGATTGGGAGATGCCGACGAGCTGGCCGGGCTCGCTGATCGGCACGATCGGTGCCGGGGCTCAGATCTTCGCCGACGAGCTGGCCAAGATCACAGGCGGCAAGTTCAAGATCACCCCGCGGGTTGCCGGCGAGCTCGTGGGCGGCTTGGAGGTGCTCCCCACCGTCCGCGACGGCGGCGCCGAGGCGGGGCACACCGCGTCCTATTACTACACGGGCATTGCCCCGGCGACGCAGTTCGGCACTGCGCTTCCGTTCGGGCTCACGGAACGTCAGCAGAACGCTTGGCTATACGCTGGCGGTGGCCTGGAGGCGCTCCGCGAGTTCTATGCAGAGGATTTCGGTCTGATCCAGTTCCCGGCCGGCAATACCGGTGTGCAGATGGGCGGCTGGTTCTCCAAGGAGATCAACAGCGTCGCCGACTTGCAGGGTCTCAAGATCCGCATCCCGTCGATCACCGGCCGGGTGTTCGCCAAGTTGGGCGCCGAGCAGGTCACCGTGGCCGGTGGTGAGATCGTGACCTCCATCGAGACGGGTGCCATCGATGCGGCGGAGTGGGTCGGTCCGTATGACGACATCACCCTCGGCCTCAACCAGATCGGCACCGAGCAGCTATTCAACTACCACCCTGGGTGGTGGGAGCCGGGCTCGAGCCTCGAGGTGCAGATTCCGCTACGGCTGTGGAACGAGCTGCCCGAGGAGTACCAGGCGGCTGTCGAGAACGCCGCCAAGGCGGCCAACCTCGGCACCATGGCCAACTACGACAAGCTCAACTCGGAGACACTTCCGCAGGTCGAGGCAGTCGCCGAGATCAGGGAGTTCCCCGAGGAGGTCATGAGGGCGTTCAAGGACGCGAGCGAGGAAGTGCTCGACGAAGTTGCCGCCGAGGACGCCAGGTTCGCTGAGATCCTGGGCCCATGGCGTGAGTTCCGCGACGCAGTGCAGAAGTGGCACTCGCTGGCCGAAGCCTCGATGCTGCGGGCGTTCGCGCTCTAGACCAGCTCAGTCGAGAGAAATGGGGCGGGCCGTGGCCCGCCCCATTTCTTCACGTCGACTGGCTCGTCGCCATCCGGCCCATTGCCTGCTCCGAGCTGCGTGGCACCGTGTAGCGGCGATCTCCAACCGCCCAGTCGGTCGTGAGCCCGGTGCCGCCGACCGGCACAACAGGAGTGTCCGCGTCGAGGTTTTCGTGATGCCGCACCGCTACCTGGCGAATCTTGCTCGCGGCGAGCAGATGTAGCCCTTTGTCGGATAGCGCCAGCACCCAGTAGTCGGTAGTCGCCGTGACGGCCACCGCCACCGCAGCCGCGCCGATGACGATGCGGGTCGGCCAATCGTCGATGCCGGCGACGGGGGCGAACAGCACCACTCCGGCAAACGCAATGGCGGCGTACGGGACCATCCAGCGATGGCGGCTCCACATGTAGGCGGCATCGTGGACGGTGACCTCATCGCCGAGGATGCGGGTGATGCTGCGGAGCAGGAAGTTGCGGCGCATTCGCCCACCGTAGGTGGTGGCATCGCACGACGCATGCGGGACCGGGGGAGGCTAGGACGGTCTGTTAGCTCTCGTAGGGCCGGATTGCCTTCACCTCATAGGTGAACTTGCCGCCCGGCGCTTCGTAACTCACTTTCTCGCCGGGCTGGGTGCCCAGCAGTGCCGCTCCCAACGGGCTCGAGGGCGACGCCAACAGGAGGCCGGCCACTTTGTTCTCCTTGGGGGCAACGAAGAAGTCCATCTCGTCGCCGTCTTCGTCGATGCAGGTGACGACGGAGCCGACTTCGACCAAGCCGTTGTCGGATGCCTCCCGAATCTCGGCGTTGTGGAGAATCGCATTGATCTGGCGGATCCGCGCTTCCATCAGTCCCTGCTCGTTCTTGGCGGCGTCGTACTCTGCGTTCTCCCTCAGATCGCCGTGGTCACGCGCCTCGGCGATGCGTCGCTGAATGGTGGAACGCCCTTCCGTTGTCAAGCGCTCCAGCTCGGCGACGAGCTTCTGGTGGGCAGCAGGAGTGAGCCAGGTCTTTGCGGGTTCAGTCATGATGGTCTCCGGGAGGAAGCAAGCTGCCTCAGCCCAGAAGGTCGGCGACTTGCTTGGTGAGCTGCGACTTGCGGCGCGCGGCCGTGTTCTTGTGGATGAGACCGCTGGCGGATGCCTTGTCGATGTGCTTGTAGGCGAGGCGCAGCTGCGCTTCGGCTGCCGCCGAATCGCCGGACTCGGCCGCCTCGAGAGCGTTGCGGATGCGAGTCTTGAGCTCAGAGCGGGCTGCCCGATTGCGCTCGCTGCGGACCACATTCTGTCGGTTCCGCTTCATCTGTGATGCGATGTTGGCCATGCCAAATAACTTCTTGGGAGTGGTGGAGGCGGGCGCAAATATAGCACGCCGGCGTCAGGATACAATACGGCGCCGGCTCCCCGTTTCCGATGGAACCCCAATGACCGACGCGGCGCGCATTCGTAACTTCTGCATCATTGCCCATATCGACCACGGCAAGTCGACGCTGGCCGACCGGCTTCTCGAAGTGACCGGGGCGGTGGAAGCGCGGGCAATGCGCGATCAGGTGCTCGACACAATGGACCTGGAACGCGAGCGGGGAATCACTATCAAGGCCAACTCCGTGTCGATCCGGTACACCGCCCCGGACGGGAACGAGTACCTGCTCAACCTGATCGACACGCCGGGGCATGTGGATTTCACTTATGAGGTTTCGCGCAGCCTGGCTGCGTGCGAGGGCGCTCTGCTGCTCGTCGATGCGGCGCAGGGCATAGAAGCTCAGACTCTCGCTAATGCGTATTTGGCGATCGAGAGCGGCCTCGAGGTGATCCCTGTCATCAACAAGATCGACCTGCCGGCCGCCGACCCGCACCGGGTGAGCGCCGAGCTGGTAGGTGTGCTCGGCGGTTCGGTCGAGGACGTGCTGGCCGTCTCCGCCAAAACGGGTGCGGGCGTGTCGGAATTGCTGGACGCAATAGTGACTCGGCTGCCGCCGCCACAGGGGGATCGCGAGCAGCCGCTGCGGGCGCTCGTGTTCGACTCGTATTACGACACATATCGCGGCGTCGTCTGCCATATCCGAGTCGTCGACGGGACGCTCTCCACGGGAGACGAGCTGCGGTTCATGGCCAGCGGTCTGCAGGCAGACGCCGACGAGATCGGCATCCACCGGCCGCAAGTCACCGAAGTCAAGCGGCTGCATGTTGGTGAGGTCGGGTACTTGATCACCGGAGTCAAGGAGATCGACTTGATACGGGTGGGCGACACGGTGACCGCCGCGCGCCCCAGTGCCGACGAACCGCTGCCAGGTTATAGCGAGCCGAAGCCCATGGTCTTCAGCGGCTTGTTCCCGACCGACGGTGATGACTTCGAGCGCTTACGCGACGCCTTGGACAAGCTGCGGCTCAACGACTCTGCGCTGGTATATCGAGCCGAAACGTCACGCGCCCTCGGCTTCGGGTTTCGCGTCGGTTTCCTGGGGCTCTTGCACATGGAGATCGTCAGAGAACGGCTCGAGCGAGAGTACGACCTCGACCTGGTGACCACCGCCCCCTCCGTCGAATACGAGGCGCACACGAGCGACGGCACCACCGTGACGGTCAACTCACCCCAGGAGCTGCCCGACCGAGCCGTGCTCGAGTCGATAGCAGAGCCGTTCGTGAAGCTGATGATCATCACCCCGGCGGAGTTCGTCGGCACGATCATGGAGCTGGTACAGCAGCGGCGTGGGGCAATGGGGGAAATGACGTATCTGAGCCCGGCACGCGTCGAGCTGCACTACACGATCCCGCTGGCGGAGATCGTCTTCGACTTCTTCGATCAGCTCAAGTCGCGCACCAAAGGCTATGCCTCCATGGACTACGAGCCGGCGGGCTACCAGGTTTCCGACTTGGTGCGCGTCGACGTCCTGCTCAACGGGGTCGCCGTGGATGCGTTCTCGACGATCGTCCACCGGGACAAGGCATACCACTACGGCCGGCAGATGGTGATCCGGCTCAAGGAGTTGATACCGCGGCAGCTCTTCGACGTCCCCGTCCAGGCGGCCATCGCAGGCCGGATCATCGCTCGGGAGACCATCAAGGCCAAGCGGAAGGATGTGACCGCCAAGTGCTACGGCGGGGACATCACCCGCAAGCGCAAGCTCTTGGAGAGGCAGAAGGAAGGAAAGCGGCGCATGAAGATGGTCGGCGCCGTCGAGGTCCCGCAAGAAGCCTTCATCTCGGCGCTGCGCATCGACGAGTAGATGCTGGCGCCGGACTCTTACGAGCTGGCAGCGCTGGCCGCCCGGTGGCGATCGGCCTATGTCCACATCCCGTTCTGTCGACGGCGCTGCCCGTACTGCGACTTCGCCGTCGTCGCCCCGGGGGACGCGGTGGCAGCCGACATCGGGGGCCTGACGGATCGCTATCTGGCCGCCCTCCACGACGAGGTGGAGATGGAGGCGGCCTGGGGGCCACTCGATGCAGTCAACTTCGGAGGCGGGACCCCGTCGGCGATCGGTGCGCCGGCAATTGCCTCATTGATAGGCCGCCTGGGCGATCGTTTTGGCTTGGCGCCAGAAGCGGAAGTCAGCGTCGAGGTCAACCCCGAGGATGTCACCGCACCGCTGCTGGAGGGACTGCGCGCCGCCGGGGTGACCCGGCTGTCGCTCGGTGTCCAGAGCTTCGACGATGCTGTGCTCCGCTATCTGGGCCGGCTGCATACGAGCGCCCAGGCCGAGGCTGCGCTCGACGCCTGTCTGTCTCACTTCTCGGTGAGCCTCGACCTCATCTTTGGCTCGCCCCCCGAATCTCTCGAGTCCTGGCAGACGACGGTGCAAAGGGCGTTGGCCGCTGAGCCCCACCACGTCTCCGCGTACGCGCTCACGGTCGAGACCGGCACCGAGCTGTGGAAGAGCGTCCGCAACGGTGGCGCCGCCCCGGATCCGGACGACCAGGCCGATAAGTACGAGATCATGCAGGCTGCCGCCGGCGGCGCCGGCTTGGTCCAGTACGAGGTATCCAACTACGCCCGACCGGGCCACGCCTGTCGGTACAACCTGGCCACTTGGGGCCAAGGCGAGTACCTCGGATTCGGGCTTGGTGCCCACGGCCACCGGGATGGGGTGCGGCGGCGCAATGTGCGCAGCATCACGGCCTATATAGAGACCACTGCGGCCGGCCGCCGCCCGGAGGCAGGGCGCGCCATCGTCCCGGATCCAGAGCGGGAGCGGCTGATCCTCGGGTTGCGGCGTGTTTGCGGTGTCGAGCTCGGCCCTTGGATGCAGAGCGCCCTCGCCGACCCGGGCATGGGGCGGCTGATGGCCGCCGGCGTGGTCGAGATTGCCGCCGGCCGACTTCGAGTTCTGCAGCCGCTGTTGGCCGATGAAGTGGGCGTGACCGTCTTATCACTCTCCCTATGAGAGTGCTAACTTTTGCGCATGCTTGACGACCGCCGGGCACGGATATTGCAGGCCTTGGTCGAGGAATACATCCGGACCGGGCAGCCTGTGTCATCACAGGCTGTGCTCGACGCCAGCGGGTTGCAAGTCAGCTCGGCCACGGTCCGCAACGACCTGGCCAGGCTGGAGTCGTACGGCTTCATAGACCAGCCCCATACCTCGGCGGGGAGAATCCCCACCCATCAGGGCTATCGGTATTACGTCGACCACTGTTCGCCGGCCCGACTGAGATCGGCGACCCGGGTGCGGATCGAGTCGTTCTTCACCGACATGCACCGCGAATTGAGCAAGCTGTTGCAGGAGACGAGCGGGTTGCTGTCCGACCTGAGCAAGTATCCCGCAGTGGTGGTCGGTCCCGGCCTCGGCGAGGAGAAGGTGGTCGCCCTGCACCTGATTCCCTTGAGTCCGAGTGTGCTGTTGGCGGTGACGATCACGGAGTCCGGGCGAGTGACTCGGGACATAGTGCGCCTCAGTCGCGATGTTGCTGAAGCGGACCTCTTCCGCGCCGAGGCGGTTCTTGCCGACGCCTACAGCCGCCGAACGCTTGCGGAGGGGCGAGCCGCCGTCAAGGCCATCAGCGTCGCTGATCTGGCCGACACCGTGCGCCGCGTGGTACGGGCCGTCGCCGACACGTTGGCCTCGGCCGAGACGTCAACGCAGGACATCTACGTGGGGGGAACCAGCCAGCTGGCTGCCCTCTGGGAGGATCTGGCCCAAGTGCACAGCATTCTCGGCTTGCTCGAGCGCGACAGCGTCCTGCGCCAAATGGTCGCCGATCCCGGGGTGGGCACCGCGGTGCGCATCGGCGCCGAGCTCGAAGTCGAGGATATGGATCTGGCGGTGGTTTCGAGCGACTACGAAGCCGGCGAGCACGGCAAGGGTCGGGTAGGCGTCATCGGGCCGATGCGGATGGATTATCGGCGGACGATCAAGATCGTCGAGGAGGTCTCCGAAGGCCTCGGCGAGAGCCTCGGTAGCGGCTGATGAAGGACTATTACCAAGTCCTCGGCGTCGATCGGGACGCGAGCCTCGACGACATCAAGAAGCGTTTCCGCAAACTCGCCCGCGAGACCCATCCCGATGCCAATCCTGGTGACCCGGCTGCCGAGGAACGGTTTCGGGAGATAGCCGAGGCGTACGAGGTGCTCTCAGACCCCCAAAAGCGGGCCCGCTTCGACCGCGGAGAGGAGTTTGCTGCCGACCTGTTCAGCAGCTTTGGCGGCCTCGACGAGATCCTGTCCCAGTTCTTCGGCGGCAGTGGCGGTTTCGGCTTCGGCCGTGCGCCGGCGCCCTCGCGACGTGGCCAGGACATCGCGGTGGCGCTCGAGCTCGAGTTGGCCGATGCCGCCTTCGGGGTCAACCGGGAAGTCTCGTTCGTCGCACCTGTGGGCTGCCGCGTCTGCGGAGGCTCGGGGGCGGCGGTGGGGCATATCCCCGCGCCGTGTTCGCGCTGCGCGGGTCGCGGGCAGGTGCAAACGACACGGAGCACGATCCTCGGCTCGATGACGACGGTGACCGAGTGCCCCACCTGTCGGGGTAGAGGCTCCGTCGTGGAGGACCCGTGCGACAACTGCGCGGGTGCCGGCCGCCTCAGCGAGGAGGTCAGCATCACCGTCGAGATCCCGGCCGGGGTCGACGACGGCACGCGGCTGCGCCTACCGGGAAAGGGCGGAGCCGGCGAGCGCGGCAACCCGCCCGGAGACCTGTACGTCCAGGTGAAGCTGCTACCCGATCCTCGTTTCGAGCGCGTTGGCGCTGATCTGCACCATCAAGTGCGCTTGGGTTTGGCCGAAGCCGCGTTGGGCACGATTGTGCGTGTTCCGCTGCTCGAAGGTGACGACATGGACATCGACATCCCGGCCGGCACCCAGCCGGGGACGGTGTTTCGTGTGGGTCGCAAGGGCGTGCCGCATCTTCGGCGGCGCGGCCGCGGCGACTTGCTCGTCAACGTCGATGTTGCGGTCCCCGACAGCCTCACCCCCGAGCAGGAAGACACGCTGCGCAAGTACGCGGAGCTGCGTGGAGAGCAGCCCATGCCCGGGAAGCGGCGGCGCAAGCGCCGCAGCTGAGGAGCCGTCTCCGAAAGATTTCCAGGGTCCCTGGCCGCCAACGGACTAGTATGCTGATAACACTGAGCGCGTTAAAACACGCGCGTAGCGTGTCGGGCTCAGTAAGGCGCTGCAGGAGGGCAGAAGTGCCTACTTATAACGAAATGGTTGGCAAGCGTTTGCGGTCCATCCGCAAACAACGGGGCTTGTCTCTACAGGACGTGCAGCGGCTGTCGGAGCAGGAATTCAAGGCAGCGGTTTTGGGGGCTTACGAGCGGGGAGAACGCAGCTTGTCACTGCCGAGGCTCCAAAGATTGGCGGCGTTCTACTCGGTGCCGGTCGGACAGCTGCTGCCCACCGAAGAGCAGGAAACCCCGAAGGTATCGGTTCCGGCCGGAGGGCTCACCATCGACCTGAACAGGGTCGAGGCGCTTTCCGGGCAAGACTCGATAGTCGTGGAGCGTTTCTTGCGTGGAATCCAGATGCTTCGCCAGGACTTCAACGGGAAAGTGTTGACGATCCGCAGCAACGATCTGCGAACCCTGGCGATTCTCCTGGATCAGACTGAGGGTGGATTCGCAGAACGGCTCACGGATCTTGGGCTCGCCGCCGAAGGCTCTTAGAGCGCGAAAAGCGTCCTTCAGTTCACTCTGTGGTCGCGCGCCGATATAATGACGCCCGCTCCATGCGTACGGTGCGCATCTTCCACACCCGCTATCTAGCGAGGCTTTGTGACGTCTTCGATAACCCAGATACAGCTGCTGGTACCTAGCAATCGGTTGATGGTCGATCTGCTCGGCGAGCGCGACGCTTTCCTGCGGCAAGTCCAGGACGCATTCCCCGAAGTGCGCATAGTGGCGCGCGGCAACGAGCTCGACATCACGGGCACCGAGCAGACCGTCGAGCAAGCCCGCACTGCGCTGGACGAGCTCCTCATAGTGGTCCAGGAGGGCCAGCAGCTAGATGCAGATCAGGTCGATCGAGTCATCGAGATGGTGCGGAGCGAAGTCCCTTCGCCTTCCGGCGTGTTCACCGATGTCATCCGGGTTGGACGGGGCAAGATGGTCCGGCCCAAGACCCACGGCCAGAAGAAGTACGTCGACTCGATCCGCCAGAACACCCTGGTATTCGGCATCGGCCCCGCCGGAACCGGTAAGACCTACCTGGCGATGGCATGCGCCGTAGAGGCGCTGGTGGCGGGGGCGGTGCGGCGGATAGTTTTGAGCCGTCCGGCGGTAGAGGCAGGCGAACGACTCGGCTTTCTGCCCGGCGATCTGGCCGCCAAGGTGGATCCCTACCTCCGCCCTCTCTACGACGCGCTCTACGAGATGTTGGGGCCCGAGGAGACGGTACGGCTGATGGAGCGCGGCACGATCGAGATCGCCCCCCTGGCCTACATGCGCGGGCGGACACTCAACGACGCCTTCGTAGTTCTCGATGAGGCACAAAATACGACCCCGGAACAAATGAAGATGTTCCTCACCCGGCTCGGTTTCAACTCGAAGATGATCATTACCGGAGACATAACTCAAACCGACTTGGCTGAAGGCCGCTCGAGTGGCCTGCGGGTAGTGCAGCGCATCTTGCGCGACGTCGATGACGTTGGCTTTTCCATCCTGGACGCCAAGGACGTCGTCCGGCACCGGATCGTGGCTGCCATCGTCGACGCCTACGAAGCCTACGAGGCGGAAAAGCAGCCCCGGCAATGAGCTTCTCCGAGCGCTATCCAGTGCTCCTCAACGTGTTGGTGATTGCCGTCACCATTGTGTTCGTCTCGTTGGCGCTGGTGGTCGGTAGAGCCACGGCCGCTGAGACCTATGAGCTGGTCGTCGGCCAAGAGGCCCCCGAGACGTTGACGGCGACGCGCTTCATCGAGATCGTCGATCAAGCTGCGACCGAACGGGAGCGCCAGATCGCCCGCAACAACACACCCGCCGAATTCAAGATCGATCCGGCGGTCGATCTCGAAGTCAACGCCAACCTCAACGCCCTCTTCTTGGCCATCGAGGACGGGGCCTTCGATCGCTCTGGCCTCCCGGCGGAGCCCAGCGACGAGCCTGCCACGACGCCGCCGCCGGACACAACGGAGGCGCCGACGACCACTCCACCGCCCGAAGAGGGCGATGAGACGACGACCTCCACGACCACTACCACCACCACGACCGAGCCTCCGACTACCACAACGACGTTGCCGCCGCGTCCGCTGGAGGACCAAATCGCCGATGTCAAGGCCAGCTTCCCCCTCTACGGTGACGACGCGATCCCGTTCGTGGAGCAGTTCAACGCAGATATCGAGCGGCGGCTCACCGGCGAGCGTGAGCTGTTCCCGGAGATCCGCGACGCAGTCTTGACCCAGGCGGCTGCTCAGATGGGGGCGGGGATCCGGCAGACCGAGCTGCAAGACGTCCAGAATGCGATGATCCTCCCCCCGTTGCCCGTGATCGTGGCGCCGGGCATCGAGGCGGAGGAGTTGACAGGGATTCGCCAAGCCGTGGCCAACGTTGTGGCCCGCTCGCTGCAGGCGAACGAGTTCGTCGATGAGGTCGAGACGCAGGCCAGTCGCGAGGCCAATGCGGCCGCGGTCCAGCCGGTCACGGTCCAGTACTTCGAGCAAGACGTTGTGGTGTTCGAAGGTCAGCCGGTCACCGCCGTCCAGCTCGAAGCGGTCAATCGGCTGCAGCTGCTGGAACCGGAGGACGTGACGTCACGCCGCGCCATCGTGGCGCTGGGCGCGACTGCCGTGTTGCTGGCGGCCTTCTTCCTGTGGCGGGTAGCCCCCGACCGGTGGTCGCAACCCCGCCACTTCGCCCTGCTGGGCATTTTGCTGGTGCTGGCCGCGGTAGCCACCCGGCTTCCCGAGCTGATCGTCACCGAAGACAACACCGCCATTGCCTACGTGCTGCCGGCGGTGATGTTCGGCTACATGGGGGCGATCCTCTATGACCCGCGCACCGCGCTGCTGTTGGCTATGCCGGTGGCCACGTTCACCGCTATCTCGACTGGCGATCCGGCTCTCACCGTGTATGCCGCCGGAGCCACCGTGGTTCCGGTGGCCTTCGTGTCGGCAGTCTCGAGCCGCCGCCAACTCCGAGTCGCAGTCGCCCTCGCTGCGGTCGTGCTGGCACCGCTCGCTGGGACGATGGCCTGGGTGTTCACCGGATCTGACAATGCTCTTCCGGCCGCGATCTTCGGCTTTGCCGGCGGCGTTGTCGGCGGGTTGGTAGCTCAGGGTTTGCTCTCGTTCCTGGAGAACACCTTCCGAATGACGACCACGCTGACGCTGCTCGACCTGACCGATCGAAACCACCCCGGCCTGCGTCTCCTGGAGGAGCATGCGCCCGGCACGTTCAACCATTCCATCCTCGTCGGCACGCTGGCCGGCAAGGCAGCTCGGGCCATCGGAGCCGATCCGCTGCTCGCTCAGGCGGCTGCTTACTACCACGACCTGGGGAAGACCGAGAACCCGCAGTACTACATCGAGAATCAGTTTGGTGTGAGCAACCCTCACGACGAGATCCAGCCGATCCAGTCTGCCGAGATCATTCGGCGTCACGTCTCCGACGGCTTGCGACTAGCTCGCCAGCTGCGGATTCCAGACACGGTTGCCGACGGAATCCGCATGCACCACGGCACGGGCTTGATGCGCTACTTCTATCACCAGGCGCTGGACAATGATCCCTCGATCGACCCGGACGACTACCGCCATCACGGGGAGAAGCCGCGGCGCAAGGAGATGGCGATCCTCATGCTGTCGGACGCGGTCGAGGGGGCCGCCCGGTCACTTGCCCAGCAGGAGGATCCGACCGCGGGCAGCTTGGCGAAGATGGTCGATTCTGTCGTGGGCGAGAAGCTCGAGGACGGTCAGCTCGACGAGTCCGATCTGACGTTCGGCGACCTGACCCGAGTCAAGCAGGCGCTGGTAGACGCGTTGATCGGCTACTACCACACCCGGATTCCCTATCCGGGCTTCCCCGGCGCAGCGGTCGAGACTGGATGACGGTCGACTTCGCCGACGACAGAGATGATCCCTCGCAGCCGCCGATAGACCCCGGCGAGCTGAGCGCCATCGCTCAGACTACGCTCGCCGCCGAGGGGCTGGCTGCGGCAGAGGTCTCGATACAGCTCGTCGACCCGGCGGCGATGGCTGAGCTCAACCAAGCTCATCTAGGGCGCTCCGGTCCCACGGACGTGCTGGCCTTTCCGCTCGAGAGCCTGAGCCCGGGATCGGCACCTCAGCTCGTGGCGCCGGCGGTTCCGTTCCTCATCGGTGACGTTTTCGTTTGCCCCCAGGTGGTCGCCAGCAACGCGGCCGCCGCGGGGGTACCCTTCCCGGACGAAATGGCGCTGATGGTCGTCCACGGAATCCTCCATCTTCTCGGCTACGACCACGTTGTAGACGCCGATGCCGAGCGGATGGAACAGCGGGAGCGGGAGCTGCTCGCTGCGGTCGAGAAGAGGCGCCCGTGACGGTGCTCGCCTTAGTGCTGTCGGCTCTCCTGGTGTTGGTCACCGGGTTGATTAGAGCTGCCGGGGCTTCGCTGGTGCGCACCCCGCGCGCCGACGCAGTCCACGACGCGGCGGATGGCGATACCAGGGCCGCCCAGGTGGCCGCGCTACTGGAAGACCGCCCCCGCCTGCAGCCCGCATTGGGCATGGTGCACACCAGCTTGCTGGTGTCTGCCGCCATTCCCGCCACGTGGGCCTTGACGCGGCTCTCTAGTGGAATCCAACTCTTCGCAGACCTCGTGGCGCTCGCGGTGCTTCTGGTACTGGCCGGTGACCTGCTGCCCCGCACTTTCGGTCGGCGGCGGCCCGTGTCGCTGGCGTACCGCTTCGCTTGGCTGCTGCGACCGGCCATCGCCCTGGGAGACGCAGCCGCCGACGTCATCAGCGATCTCGATGAGGGGACGGTCGTCGAAGCCGAAGACGACGCGGACGATGTACAGGAGAAGGAGCTGATCTCATCGGTGCTCGACTTCACCGACACGCTGGTGCGTGAAGTGCTCGTGCCACGCACCGACATGATCACGTTGCCGGCGACGGCCACGGCGGCCAGCGCGCTCGATCTCGTGCTCGAGGCAGGACGAAGCCGCATTCCCGTGCTCGGCGACGGCATCGACAATATCGAGGGAGTCCTGTACGCACGCGAGTTGTTGCAGCTCATGGACGAGGGTGGTGACGAAGCAACTCACGTTCGCGAGCTGATGCGCCCGCCCTATTTCGTTCCCGAGACGAAGCGGGTATCGGAGCTGTTGCGAGAGATGCAGGCCAGCCAAGTGCACCTTGCCATCGTGGTCGACGAGTTCGGGGGTACCGCCGGCTTGGTGACCATCGAAGACTTGCTGGAAGAGCTGGTCGGCGAGATCGCGGACGAATACGACGATGAGGCGCCGATGGTGACCCACCTCGGCGAGGGCGACTACTTGATCGACGCCCGGCTGGGCATCGAAGAATTGGGCCAGCTGCTCGGCGCCGAGTTGCCCGCCGAGGAATGGGACACCGTAGGCGGGCTGATGCTGGGACTGGCAGGACGAGTACCCAAGGAAGGCGAGACCTTTGAGCTCGAACAACACCTGTTCACTGCCGACCGGGTACAGGGGCGTCGAGTGGCTCGGGTCAGGGTCAGCGGGCGGTGAGGTCGGGGTTCGTTGCGATCGTCGGCAGGCCCAACGTCGGGAAGTCGACGCTCGTGAATCGGCTCGTCGGCGAGAAGGTCGCCATCACGTCGGCTCGCCCCCAGACCACACGCAACACGATACGCGGAGTTCTCACCGAGGGTGACAGCCAGTACGTCTTCGTCGATACCCCAGGCTTGCACAAGCCGAGAACTGCGCTGGGGCAACGCCTCAATCAGCTGGTCTACGGGTCCCTGGCCGAGGCCGACGTAGCCCTCTTCGTGATCGATGCCCGTGCCACGATTGGCCCCGGCGATCGCCGGATTGCGGCGCGCCTGGCGGGCTCCGGCATTCCAGTCGTCGTGGCCGTCAACAAGGTCGACATTGCCGCCCCCGAGCAGATCGCCCGCCAATTGAGTGTGGCCGCGGACTGGGACTTCGCTGCGTATGTACCCGTCTCGGCGCGCACCGGCGACGGGCTCGACCGGCTCATGGGGGAGATCGCACCGCTCATTCCCGAGGGTCCGTTCCTGTTTCCCGCCGAGATGGCGACGGATCAACCCGAAGAGCACCTGGTGGGGGAGCTCATACGTGAGAAGTACCTCTCCCGCCTTCGTGAAGAGCTTCCGCATAGCCTGGCAGTGGTGGTTGAGGAGATGGTCACCAAGGACAACGGAGTGGTCCACATCGCAGCCACCGTCTATGTAGAGCGCAACAGTCAGAAGGGCATGGTCATCGGCAAAGGGGGAAAGATGCTGCGCGAGGTGGGCGAGGAGGCCCGCCGAGAGATCGAACGGCTCCTGGGTTCGAGAGTCTTCCTAGAGCTGCGAGTGAAAGTCGAAAAGGATTGGCAGCGCCGCGACCCGATCCTGGACCGGATGGGCTTCTGAGGTCGATCTCGGGGGCGAGCGGCCCCAGGCGGCGATGTAAGAATTCGCGACTCTGATTGTCTCAATAGGGAAGGCTGTACCGGTGGGACGTGTCTCTCTGTGGCTGCTACACCGCTTTCGGTGGCGAATCTGGGCCAGAATGGGAAGGGCAGATCGTCATCCGGCGGCGCGAATGACTAGTCACGAGCCGTCCTGCCGCCTTCGCAAGGCGCCGTCGCTGCGGCTACGGTTCTTGATGGTTTTCGCGAGTTGATTGGAAGGCATGGCACTCCCGCTGCCGGCTCAGGACGCTGAACTGGTCACGCTCGCCCGGAGGGGACGCGAGGACGCCTTCGGTGCGCTGTACGAGAAGTACTTCGACGGCGTCTACGACTTCCTCACCCGGCTGCTGCGCGACCGCCAGGAAGCCGCCGACGTTGCCCAAGACACGTTCATCAAGGCCTTCGAGCGGTTGGGTCATCTGGAGAAACCGGAGAGCTTCAAGAGCTGGCTCTTCACCATCGCTCACCGCAATGGCCTCAACCGGATCGAGCGGTCGAAGCGTGCGGTTGCTGTCGGAGATTTCTACGTGAGCGATCGCGAAGCCACCGAGCTGGGCGTGATCGACCCGGACCGAGCAGGTGATCCCGAGCGCTCCGCCGAAGCGCAAGCCGCTGCCCGCCTCATTTGGGAGGCGGCGGCCGGCCTGGATCCGAAGACGTATTCGGTGATGGACCTGCACGTCCGTCAGGGTCTCGACAGCGCGGAGATCGCCGAAGTCCTCGGCGTTTCCAAGAGCAACGCCTACACCATGGTCAGCCGGATGAAGAAGTCCTTCACGGCGACCTTGGCGACCTATTTACTGGTGCGTAAGGGGTCTGCCGACTGTCCCCAGCTCGCCGCCATCGTGGCGGCCGAGGAGGGGGCCGGGCTAACGCCGCAGCTGCGCAAGGACGTGGATCGCCACGCCAAGTCGTGTGAGGTATGCGACGAGAACCTCAAAGTGCTCTTCCTCCCGATCAAGATGTTTGCCGCGCTGGCCGCCGCTCCGATTCCAGCCGGACTCGAGGCGGCAATATGGGGAAGCGTCCAGACGGCGGCCGTGGGCAGCGCCGCCGTCGCCGCCAAGGAGGCGGTCGCGGCGACCGCTCCCGCCTCGGCCGGTGCCCCCGCCCATTTGGCGGCCGTCCCCGCAGCGACCGGCGCTTCCAGCGGGTCGCCTGCAGCCGTTGGGGCCGGCGGTGGCTCTGGATTTGCCGTCTGGCTCAAGTCTCATGTCGGCCCCATTTCGTTGGCCGCAATCCTCGTCATTGTTCTCTTCGTAGGCGGGGCCGTCCTGCTCGATAGCGGAGACGATGGCGCAGTTGACGTGCTCTCGGCCGGGGTGACCGCGACGTCCGAGTCCCCCTCGACCACGGACCGCAACTCTGGGGGAACGAATCCGTCTTCGACGGCCCCCAGCACCACTAACAGTTCGGGTACCGTCGTTCCGGGCGATACGACGACCGCGCCGCCGGTCTCCTCCACCACCAGTGAGCCACCGCCCTCCACCACCAGTGAGCCACCGCCGACCACGACCGAGCCGCCACCGCCGACCACGACCGAGCCGCCACCTACCACCGTGCCGCCGTTCGTCGTCCGGGACGACGCAGCCACGGTTGCCGAGGATGACACGGTGCTGGTAGACGTGCTGGCCAATGATGCCGGTTATGCGCCCGGGGCGGTGCCGCAGATCGTAACCGCGCCGACCCGAGGGACGGCCCAGGTATCGCTCACCTCGATTCTGTACGCACCGAATCCCGACTACTTCGGCAGTGACCAACTGGCCTATTCGATCCGCGGCCGCGATGGCTCGACCCGGGTGGCGCAGGTGTCGCTCACGGTCACCGGCGTCAATGACGCACCCCAGGTGCCCGGACCAGGGATATTGGAGATGGCCGAAGACGGCGTGATCTCGTTCGATCCGTTGGCCGGAGCGTTCGACGTCGACGGAGACGTGCTGGAGATGACGGCGTTCGATCCGCAGAGCGAGCACGGCGGCGCCATCACGCCGGGCAGCCTCGTCTACCGGCCGGCGACAGATTGGTACGGGGAGGACACGTTCGGCTACACCGTGAGCGATGGCACCGTGGACGTGACCGTTGCCGTTCTGGTGTCGGTGAGTCCGGTCAACGACCCACCCCGTGGCCCGGCTCCGGTGATAGAGGCCGTCGAGGACGAGACGGCCACCGGAAATATCCTATCCGGCTGGCACGATGTCGAAGGAGATCTCGTCTTCGTCGACAACGCCGGTGTCCGCACCACAGAGAAGGGCGGCACGGCCGATGTCAGGCGCCGCGGTGCCGTGACCTATACGCCGCCACCGAACTTCACCGGCGTGGACTTCTTCGCGGTGTCGATCTCCGACGGCACAGATGCCGTAGCAGTCTCCGTGCGAGTCAACGTGAGCGCGTCGAACGATCCGCCCAGCGTCGGTAACACCTCCTTCACGGTCGGCGAGGACTTCGGGGTGGGCAACGTGATCGGCAGGGTCATGGCGTCAGATCCGGACGGCGACGACGTACATTTCGAAGCTCTGTCGCAATCGGTCTTCGAGATACGCAACGACGGCACGCTCGTGCTCACCGAACCGCTCGACTTCGAGGCCAGTGACCGTCATCGCCTCGATGCACGGGCGGTCGACGAACACGGCGCGGCGACGGACTTCTTTGTCGTGTTGTTCGTGACCGACGTTGACGAAGCACCGGTCATTGCCGACACCACGTTCACCGTTCCATCGGATGCGGTGGCCGGGACTGCCGTCGGTACGGTGATGGCCACCGACCCGGAAGGCCGCGCCATCACGTTCCGATTGCAGGGAGCCGGCGGCGTGATCACGATCGCCGAAGCCACCGGGCTCGTGAGCCTGCTGGTGGATGCCGATCCCGCCGACTTCCCGCTGAGCGCCACCGTCATTGCCGCCGACCCCGCGGGGAATACGGGGCGGGCGACGGTCACGCTGGTCCTCGATGACGTCGACGGCCCGGGGATCAATGACTTCGATGTCGACGTCGATGCTTTCTACGAGCCGCCGGTCGGTGGGGGAGTGTGCCCGTCGCGTCCCCGGTCGGCGACCTACACGGCCACCGTCACGGATCCCTCGGGGGTGCTCGGGGCCGATCTGCTGTGGCGCATCACAGTGGCCGGTGAGGAGATAAGCGGTGTGGCCAAGATGTCCCTGGTGGACGACCGTTACGTGGTGGAGTTCACCGCTCCTGCCGGAATCCTGGTCGATGGCAACTCCAGCACGCTATGGGCGAAGGTCAAGGCCCGCGATGCTCTCGGGAACTTCTCGGAGACGGCCGAGATCGGGGTGACGTTGCTGCCGTGCCTCGTGGACTGAGGCGCTGGGTCAGCGCTATTCGGTACGCCCCTACCCGGTGATCTCCGGCCGTCCCGGCTGTGGGGAAGGAAAGTCCGCCGGGTCCAGGATCTCGCATTCCAGTGCGTCGACCAGCTCGGCGCCCAGCCGGTCGGTGGCGTTGTCAGGTCGTGCTAGCGGTCTACGAACCCGTCGATCTCCTTCGCCAGCGCAGTGTCTTTGGCCGTCAGCGCACCGGCATCGTGTGTCGTAAGCGTCAGCTTGACCTTGTTCCATCGGATGTCGATGTCGGGATGATGATCGGCCACCTCAGCCGCCAACGCGACTTGGATCACGAAGCCCATCGACTCCTTGAAGTCGCGATGAACGAAGGTCTTCGAGATGGTCTCGCCTTCGAGATCCCAGTCGCCGTGAGCGGCGAGAAACTCGGCTCGGGCAGTCTCATCGAGTCGACTCATGTCTACCTCCAGACTCGGCGTGGCTTCCCAGGTTATTTCCCAAGAGCCCGTTACCCTCTCCACCATGGGACTTCGTCACGATCAGGGCATCGTCTTACGGAGCTATCCGTTTGGCGAAGCCGATCGGGTGATCGTGCTGCTGAGCCCCAATCACGGCAAGCTGCGGACCGTCGCCAAAGGGGTGCGCAAGACCAAGAGTCGATTTGGGGGACGTCTCGAGCCGTTCAGTCACGTCGACCTGGTGCTGTATGAGGGCCGCAATCTCGATACGATCACCCAGGTCTCCCTGGTGGAGCCGTTTCATCGGATCCGCGCCGATCTCGACCGAGTGATCGCCGCCGGCACCATGGTGGAGGTCGCCGACGCCGTGGCCCAAGAGGACGAACCGGCGCTACGCCTTTTCCTGCTCTTGCACCGCGGGCTGAAGGCGCTCGATGTGGTTGAGCCCCACCCCGACGTAGTCACCGCGTTCATGCTCAAAGCCGCTGCGGTAGTCGGCGTGGCGCCTTCACTTGACGCTTGTGCCGCCTGTGGGCGGGATCAGAACCTGATTCGTTTCAGTTTCTCCGACGGTGGCGTGCTTTGCGAGTCATGCCGCACTTCCGGGTCCTATGCCTTGAGAGCGGGGGTCACCGACTACATGGCCAGGATGGCCTTTGCCGACCTGGCCGAGCTCCCGGCGTTCGACCCGTCAATGAGCCGGGATGCCATGGGGGTTGCCCGTCGGTTCTTGGAGTATCACCTGGAGCGGCGGTTGGAGAGCTTGGCCGTGTTGGATGTCTGACGACACCGAGGTCGATCTGAGCCGCGTCCCGCGCCATGTGGGGCTGATCATGGACGGCAACGGCAGATGGGCCGAGGCCCGCGGTCTGCATCGCACCCAGGGTCACACCGCCGGCGAGGCAGCGCTGTTCGACACCGTCGACGGAGCCCTCGAGCTGGGCATCGGTTGGCTCACCGCCTACACGTTCTCGACCGAGAACTGGAAGCGCTCCGACGACGAAGTGCAGTTCTTGCTGCATTTCAATGTGGAGGTGCTGCAGCGGCGGCGAGATGCGCTCGACGACAAGGGCGTCCGCATCCGCTTCATCGGTGATCGATGGGACTCGCGAGTCCACCAGGGACTCCGTGACGAATTCGCCGCTGCCGAGGAGATGACGAAGGACAACGACACCCTAGAGCTGGTCCTTGCGTTCAACTACGGAGGCAGAGCGGAGGTGGTCCAGGCCGCAAGACGCCTGGCGCAGCAGGCAGCTGCCGGCCGGCTCGATCCAGCCACGATCGACGAGTCGGCCTTCACCCGCCGCCTGGCGATTCCCGAGATGCCCGACGTCGACCTGCTGATCCGGACCAGTGGAGAGCAGCGGACGTCCAACTTTTTGATGTGGCAGGCGACCTATGCCGAGCTGGTCGTGTCTCCGCTGATGTGGCCTGAGTTCAGCCGGGACGCCTTGCGCGCCTGTGTTGCCGAGTATCAGCGGCGCAGCAGGCGATTCGGCGCCGCAACCTAGCAGGCACGCCCGATCAGACGACTTCACCACCCATCGGAATGACTCCCCAAAGGCCCGACAGCGTCAGCACGACGCGCCCAAATGACTGAGCCTTGATCCGCCGGGAGACGGTCTCTCCGAGCGGAGTAACCACGATGACCGGCATCATTGTGACGAGGGGCCTGCCGGAGACGCTCATCCCCGAAGCTCCCAACCTGAGCCAATGTTCCGATCTGCTGGCAGCCGAAGCTGAAATCCGTCACCGTAAGCGCGAAGGCGAGCTCGTTGCGTGGCAGCTGCAGACCGTGATAGGAGCTGCCAAATGGTCCCGGAGATGCCCAGTGCCCGTGGATCAGACCGCCGAGGACACCCACCGGCGCCACCCGCCCCTATGGCGGGGCTCCACGGCAGCATGAGGTTGACAACGACGTTGCCAGGCGGGA
Organism: Acidimicrobiia bacterium; assembly: GCA_041605955.1. GTDB lineage: Bacteria > Actinomycetota > Acidimicrobiia > Spongiisociales > UBA5794 > JAHEJX01. The sequence continues at coordinate 7,072 of JBFIXI010000028.1, read as the reverse complement.
CCGTCACAGACCCCTTGATGCCGAGAAATGGCGCCAGCAGTGCGATCGCCCAAAGCGTCCCACTGAAGACGGTGATGTCCTTGACCCAGCCGACCACCGTTGCTCCTAGCGCTCGATCGGCACGCCAACCACGTTGCCCCACTCTGTCCACGACCCGTCGTAGACGACAACATTGTCCCGATCGCCGAGCTGAGTGAGGAGGAACCAGGCCAGGCTCGCCCGATGGGACAGACGGCAATAGGCAATCATGTCGACTTCTGCCGAGGCGCCGACTGCGGCGAATCTGGCTTCCACCTCGTCGACCGGGAGGAATGTCCCGTCGGCGGACAGCAGCCGCTCGTGCGGCAGGCTGCGAGCGCCCGGTATCCGCCCCGCCCGCTCCGCGCCGTGATCGAACTCCGCGGTCAGCGGGGCCACCCGCTCCCCTCGGTATTCTTCAGGAGAACGTAGGTCCACCAGAATCCGGTCGTGGCTAGCCAGAGTTGCCAGCACAGTCTCACGACCCACCCGCGAGCTCGTATCGGCCACATCCCAGCTCACCCGGCCCGGCGCGGGCGGACGCGTTGCGGTCAGCGTCAGCTCCCTGCCCTCTCCTACCCACGTCTCGCGGCCCCCGTCGAGCACCCGAGCGCCGGCTGCCAGGCCAGCCATGTGCAGGGTCCAATAGGCGTACGTAGCGAACTGGACACGGTCACCGACGAGTACCAGCAGCTTCGAATCGGATAGGCCCAGCTCTGCTAGGCGGGAGGCCAGTAACTCGGGAGCCGCGAACTCGCGTTCCGCGTCGTGCCAGCAGAAGTCCTTCCAGTATCGGTAGTGCGAACCCGGGATGTGGCCCACGGTGAAGTAGTGGGCTTTCGTCGGCGGCATGAACGCGACCTCCAGCACCACCACCTCCGCCAGGTGGTCCTGCAGCCATTGGGTGGATACGATGCAGTCGCGTCGAGTCACGCCGTGAGGACCGCCCAGCGCGCTGCCACCGGGTCCTGCCCGCTAGTGAGATCCTTCTGGAAAGTCGGGACGCCTGCGCCGCAAATCGGATCCGCTTTCATCAATTGCACGTTCGCCACCAGCCAAAGTCGGCGGTCACCGCCGCAGGCTACATCCCCGTTGAGCGCCGCTCATACCATCGCTAACGGCGCAGCCGCGGGTGCAGCTTGGCGGCGATGTACCGGCCGATAGCGAGGCAAGCGGTGGCCCCCGGCGACGGCGCATTGAGCACGTGGACCGTGGCCCCCGCCTCTTCGATCACGAAGTCATCGATCAAAGCGCCATCACGGGTGATTGCCTGAGCACGGACGCCGGCTCCGCCTGGCTGCAGATCTCCTGCCCGCACCGCGGGCACGAGCCTCCTCGCCAACCGGGAGTAGAGGTGCCGGGAGCGAGAGCTCAGCAATTCCCGGGCTCCCGAGCGCCAATGCCGGGCAGCGAGTCGGCGCAATCCGGCGCTGCCCAGCGTCTCGCGGACATCCCGCCAGTTGGGACGGGCTCCCCGATAGTGCTCCCGGCCCAGCGCGAGTACCGCGTTCGGCCCGACCTCGACGCTCCCATCAACGCGTCGCGTGAAATGCACACCGAGGAAGGGAAACTGCGGATCCGGGACCGGGTAGATCAGGGCGCGCACCAATGCGGCCGACTCTGAGCTCATCCGGTAGTACTCACCACGGAACGGGATGATCTGCACGGCGGGGCGGACCCCGGCGAGTGCTGCGACCCGATCCGAATGCAGCCCGGCGCAGTTGACGAGCACCCGGGCGGCGAACCTTTCCGACCCTGTGCTCACGGCTACCCCCCGGGCATCATGCCGAATGGCGGTTACCTCGCAACCCGTGGCGACCCGGGCCCCGGCTGCCACCAGCTCCTGCTCGAGATGGCGTGCTAATCCGGGGAAGTCCACGACACCGGCTTCGGGCACGTGCAGCGCCTCGAGTCCGGTAGCCGCCGGCTCGAGGTCGCGGATCCCTTCGGGCCCGAGCCGACTCAGCTGAGTGAGCCCGTTGGCTAGGCCACGGCGTTGGAGCTCGTCCAACGCGGCGATCTCTTCCGGCCGAGTGGCGATCACGAGCTTGCCGGATCTGCGCAGGGCAATGCCCTCTCGGGCACACAACTCATAGAGCAAATCTCGCCCCGCCACGCACAGCTGGGCCTTGAGAGAACCGGGCCGGTAGTACAGCCCGGAGTGGACTACGCCGCTGTTGTGGCTGCTCTGGTGGGCGGCCACCCGATCCTCCTTGTCGAGGATCAGGAGCTCAACCTCCGGTAGCTCGGCGACTAGAGCGCGACCGACCGCCAGGCCGATGAGCCCGGCGCCCACGATGCAGACGTCGAAGCGATCCCTCTCCATTCCTGCTCGTTGATTCTCCGGAATAACCCTGAGTCTGGTGCCGGCGCGGGCACCGTGCCACCGGATTGAAGCGGCGTCAGGTTGCGAAGTCCGGGTAGCCGGCGCCGGCAACTGCGGCGCGGAACTGCTCCTTCAGCTCAGCCCAGGCGAGGTCGCCGGCCCACACCAGCACCGCCTCGGTGAAATGCCACAGCACATACGGGTGGGCACCCATACGGTACAGGGCGGCGTAGTCGACCTTGCTCAGCGCGTCCCGGGCGGCTGGCGATAGCGGTCCGCCGTCGGGGATGGGCGTTCGGGCTGCGGCCCCCCGTTGCACCCACTCGGCGACGTACCCGGCAGGATCGATGGCATATCGCCGCACTTGCTCGTCTGTGCCCTCGACGTAGGTGATGAACTTGTCGATCTGGAATCGGATCATGCCGTGTCCCATCTGAAGAACGGCCCGGCGGCAAACCGCGACGCGGTGCCCTCGGCGAACGCGGCAGGGCGGGAACCGGCAGCCGCCAGCGCCGTGAGGAAGTTGAGATACTGCGCGGTCACGTTGCCGGCGGCCAGCAGCCGGTCGAGAGTGCAGCCGGCGACGGCTCCGGTCAGATCGCCGGTTCGCATCCAGTTGATGGCTAGCTCGTCGAATTCAGCATCCGGGGAATCGCCTCCGAGAAAGTGGCGGGGCCCGCCCACCTCCGTCGCCAGATGACCGGAGGCAATGATGGCGACGCGGCGGGAGAACGGGGCGGTCGTGATTGCCGCCGCGAGGTATGCCCCCAACGCGGCGAAACGAGAGGCCGCCGGGATCGGCGGGATGCCGGTATTGGTGTGCACCGGCACCACCGGGATGTCGAGATCAGTGAGATAGACGAGTGGGATGGCATAGCTGTGGTCGAGCAGCCACTCGTTCGACATCGCAAAGTCGAACCCATCGGTAAGGTCCTTCGACCCACCCAGCAGCCACGCCGCCAGCTCGGGATCGCCCGGTACCTCCCACACATCGAGGCCGAAGGTGCGGATCTCGTTCTCGTAGGTGCACGCAAACCGCTCGGCCTTGCCAATGCAGAATGCGGGCGAGTTCCCGAAAGTGAACTTCCGGAGGTGATCCGAGCCGACCACGACCAGCGCCTCCGGATCCGCTGCGGCTAGCGCGTTGCGAAATCGCGTGAAGTTGTTATGAGTTGCTGCGAGATCGGCCGGCATGGGGTCGCGCATGGTGCGCCACAGCAAGGGGTTGTGCTGTACCCCGACGACGGCCACCAGCTCAGCCACCGGCGATCATCTCACAGTCCCCGAATAGCCGGCAGCACTTCGCCGCGCATTCACCGTAGCCAGTCCTCGCCATCTGCGATCGGCAGCTGGCTCACGATGCACGCCACTCGGCTATCGACCGCTCCCAGCATGATCGCGTTGCCCGCGCCGGTTCCGCCTGAGCCAAACACACCGATCGCCTCTGGATCGACGGTCTCTAATTTTGCGATGTAGCTCACTGCGTTGATGAGGTCTTGGACCTGGGCCGCGGGTGAGAGCATTCCCCGCTTCCCGCCGGATTCACCGAAGCCGCGGTAGTCGAATACCAACACCGTCATCCCTGCGGCCGTCAACGCCTCGTGGTAGCGCACATACAGCCCGGCGTCGGCCAGTCCCAGCCAGCCGGGGTCTTGGACGATCGCCGGCCCCGGCTCGCTAACCGTATCCGGCGAGCGCAGGATGCCGGCCATCCGGGTGCCTTCGCTGAAGAACACAACGGGTGACTCTCTCATCGGACTGTCAGCCGTCTATCCACCGGAGGCGCCTAGCTGCTCAGCCATCCAGTCAGCGGTTTGCGGTCGATACATGTATGCCTTGTTGTTGACGACGTGGTTCCCGCCTTTCACGAGGTTCAAGACCACGGGCCCGCCGACCTCAGCTGCGATCTGCGGCGCCGCCTCGGGCAAGATGATGCGATCGAGCTCGCCGCCCACCACGTAGGCGGGGCACGTGACCTGGCCGACCACTGTGGACAGGTCGAAGCGGCGGGCCGCCTCGCGTGCCTCCGCTTCGGTGGCCACGTGGCTGCGGACCTGCCACGCCAATCGCGAGATCGCGGGGAATTGCTCCCACTGTGCCCCAACGTCGTAGGGGCCGGACAGTGACACCAGGGCCTTGATGCGCGGCTCGAACGCCGCGGCGCGTACGACGTAATAGCCCCCCATGCTGACACCCCAGGCGCCGAGCCGGTCGCTGGCTACGTCGCCACGGGCTTCCAAATAGTCGATGGCAGCTGCTGCCGGCTTCTCGTAGTAGGGCTCCATGGGGAGGTCGTACTCCGCCTCGCCTTGGCCGGGACCGTCGATGGCAAACGTCGCCATACCCCGATCTAGGAACCATCTCCCGTAGTACTCGAGCTCCTCTTTCGTCGAGTCGAGGCCGGGGATCATCAGCACGACCGGCGGTTGCTCGGTGCCTCCGGGCCGGCGCAGGTTGCCGACCAGGGTGTGGTTGCCGTAGCGGAACTCGCACCGCTCGATAGGCGGCTCCAGCAGGGGGTGCGCCTTGCGATGGGCCCGCAAGACGAGCTCGTGAGTGGCCCGCAGCTCGTCCATGTCGTGGACATTGAGGAATTTGCCGAAGTGATAGCAGGCCGCAGCGGTCGCAAAGTGGTAGGCGGCGCTCTTGCGGTGACCCGCCGCCAGTGCGATGTCCCCCTGCTCCTCGTGGATGGCGCCGCGAGCAGTCCACGCCGCACACCATTCCTCCCATCGTGCTACCGATCGAGTCACTTCGTCGAAGTCGCCGATGGGAACTCCATCTTCAACGTAGCGCGGCGCCCAATGGGCGATTGCCGCCTCGACCCTCGGATCAGCCATAACACCTCCGGCAGCTCTGCAGTTGCGGTGCCAGCCTGGCCCGACCGGCTAGCTGGTGTCAAAGAGATCTTCCAGAAAGTCGAGAGCATGCCGCCAAGCGACTTCTGCCGCCCTGGCATTGAATCGCTCGGGTCGAGTTCGGTCGTGGAAGGCGTGCCTTGTGCCCGGGTAGGACTCGAGAATGAAGGGACCCGAAGCTCCCGCCAGGGCTGCGGTCAGCGAGTCGAGAGTGGCGTTGACCCTGGGGTCGTCCTCGGCGTAGACGGCGAAGACGGGACAGTCGATTGCCGCCGCTGCTTCGGGAGTCGGTCCGATCCCGTAGAAGAGGACGGCTCCGCGGGGCCTGCGGTGCGTGATCAGTTGCCATCCCATTTCGCCGCCAAAACACAAGCCGAAGATCGCCGGAATCGACCCCGCTTCGACCATTTGGTCGTATACGGTGAGCAGATCGGCCACATGGGTCTTGGCCTCGATCTGACGAGTAGAGACCGCAGTGGGATCATCGGCGAACTTGTCGGTTCCTCCGAGCCGCGAGAGCAAATCGGGAGCCACCACCCGGTATCCGGCGGCCGCCAACTCCTCGGTCACCATGACCATGTAAGGCACCATGCCGCGGTTTTCGTGGATCAGGAGCACTTGGCGTTCCGATCCGGGCTGCGGCTCGGCGATCCACACTTCGAGGGTGGCGCCGGGGACCGCCACGTTGCATCGCCGGCTGCTCACAACCGGGCCTTGGCGAGGGCTTTCCACGGTGTCATGATCGCAGCCTGTCCGCCGGCGGGTGGGCTCGGCCGGGTGGCACGCCGCGCCCTAGGCTCCTGAGCACCGAAGCGGCCCAGTACGTCGGCGACGAACGGCCCCGCCGCATCGGTTGCTGACAGCGATAGCCAATAGGTGACGGCAGCCCGAAAGGTGATTTGAAGGAGATCGGAGCCACTGATGAGAGTGGATACCGTCAAGCTACGGGAGAACGTGGAGGCCACGGCGGCCCGGCTGCGCGACGACAACTCAGCGGGCCACGTTCGGCCGCGCGTAACGACCCAGCTGATCGAAGATGTACATGCCCGGAGCGACTTCGTCCAGTACGACCGCCCCTTCTCCTTCGAGTGTGACGAGTCGACCGGTCGCGCCGGGCGGGGCCAACATCCCAGCCCGCTGCGATACTTCTTGTCCGGCCTGGCCTTCTGTCAGCAGGTTTGGTATGCCAAGAGCGCGGCGCTGGTGGGATGCGGCCTGGACGACCTGGTGATCGACGTGATCACCTACATGGATATGCGCGGTGAGCATCACGTGGGTGACGTGCCGGCCCACCCGCAATGGATCATCATCGAGGCGGAGATCGCCAGTCCTGCGGATGCGGCTACGGCGCTGGCGATGGTCGACGAGGCCAACTCCCGCTGCCCGGTGTATGCCCTGGTGGCCAGGGCGATACCGATCTATGAGCGGATCCGGCTCAACGGCGACGTGATCCGCGACACGGTACCTGCGGGGGTCCGATGACGGCCGGGCCCCTCGCCGGCGTCCGGGTGCTGGAGCTGTCGCGCTACATCGCGGCTCCGGTGGCGGGAAAGGCGCTCGGCGAGATGGGCGCCGACGTGGTCAAGATCGAAGATCCGTCCCGCGGCGATCCGATGCGCTATTGGCAGTCGGGGGATCGTCCGTATAGCCCTCAATTCGCCGCGTACAACCGCAACAAGCGTGGTGTGACCCTCGACCTGAAGAGCGAAGCGGGCCGAGAGCTCTTCCTCCGGCTGGCGGCCGGCGCCGATGTCGTGCTCGAGAACTTCCGTCCGGGGGTAATGGATCGGCTTCGGCTCGGCTATGACATTCTGAGCGGTGCCAACCCGCGACTGATCTACTGCGCCATCACCGGATTCGGGGCCACGGG
>JBFIXI010000027.1:0-46781 GCA_041605955.1 Acidimicrobiia bacterium | reverse complement strand
GGCTCGATCGACTGGTTGGCGATCTTGAAGTAGCCGCCCCCGGCCAGCTTCTTGAACTTCACCAGAGCGAAGTCGGGCTCGACCCCGGTGGTGTCGCAATCCATCAAGAGGCCGATGGTCCCGGTAGGAGCGAGCACCGTTGCCTGGGCGTTGCGATAGCCGTACTCCTCGCCCATCTTCACGGCGATGTTCCAGGCGTTCTGCGCCTCGTGGACCATGTCGGACGGTGTTACGTCGGGGTCGATGCCCATGACGTGGGTCGATACGCCGTCGTACTCGTCGTCGGCCGCGTTGTAGGCGGCCCGGCGATGGTTGCGCATGACCCGCAGCATCGATTCGGCGTTGTCGGAGTACTTGGGGAACGGCCCCAACGCCTCGGCCATCTCAGCCGACGCGGCATAGGAGTACCCGGTGAGGATGGCGGTGAGCGCCCCGGCGATGCCGCGGCCCTCCTCGCTGTCGTAAGGGATGCCCATCCGCATCAGCAGCGAGCCGAGGTTGGCGTAACCGAGGCCGAGGGTGCGGTAGTCGTAGCTGCCCTGGGCGATCTCCGCCGACGGGAAGTGGGCCATTGTCACCGAGATCTCCAGCACCATCGTCCATAGGCGGATGGCGTGGCGATACGCCTCGAGGTCGTAGTTGCCGCTCACCGGGTCGTAGAACTTGACCAGGTTGAGGCTGGCCAGATTGCAGGCCGTGTTGTCGAGAAAAACGTATTCCGCGCAAGGATTAGTCGCCCGAATCCGGCCACCGGCCGGCGACGTGTGCCACTCCTGGATGGTGGTGTCGAACTGGACGCCGGGATCGGCGCACTGCCAGGCGGCGTCGGCGATCTGGTGCCACAGATCACGAGCCTTCACCGTCTTCATCACCGAGCCGTCGGTGCGGGCCGTCAAATCCCAGTCGGCATCGCTGAGCACCGCCTGGACGAACTCGTTCGACAGGCGCACCGAGTTGTTGGAGTTCTGGCCCGACACGGTGGCGTACGCCTCGCCGTTGAAGTCGCTCGGGTAGCCGGCGGCGATCAGCGCCCGGACCTTGTTCTCCTCCTCGGCCTTCCAGTGGATGAACGTCTCGACGTCGGGATGGTCGATGTCGAGGATCACCATCTTGGCGGCCCGGCGGGTGGTGCCGCCGGACTTGATGGCGCCGGCGGCCCGATCGCCCACCTTGAGGAACGACATCAGGCCACTGGACTTACCGCCGCCGGAGAGGCGCTCCCCCTCGGCCCGGATCGAGGAGAAGTTGGTGCCGGTGCCGGAGCCGAACTTGAACAGCCGGGCCTCGCGCACCCACAGGTCCATGATGCCGCCCTCGTTCACCAGGTCGTCGTCGACGCTCTGGATGAAGCAGTTGTGGACGACGACACCGTCGGCGACGTACGACTCGTCCTCGTCGACCGAGAAGTTGTACACGGGTCCGCGGAAAGGGACCTGCTCGGTGCCGGCGACGCCGGCCACGGTGTAGTCGCCGACGCGAGGGGTCGCCGTGATCGCCGTGACGATGACTGCCAGGTCGCCGGCGTCGAGCTTGCCGGCATCGATCCACTCCGGCTCGAGATCGGTGGGAGCAGCCGTGTCGATCGCCGCCTTGCGGAAAGCCAAGATCGGGTGGTTCTCGGTGGCCACAAGGCCCTTCGGCACGACGTTGCCCACGCTGCCGCCATTGCTCCGACGGAGCAGGTTCAGCCGCACCAGCGGCTCGTCGACCTGGCGCACCATCGTTTCGGTGACGGCGCGGTACCGGCCGCGATGGGTGAGGACGAGGTCGCCCGCCTCGATCGCCTCGATGGGCTTGGTGCCCCCGTCGACGGCGATCAGCGTTCCCGCCGGGAAGCAGGCGTGCGGCGCCGGGCGGGTATAGGAGTCCGGCGACGCCATCATCTCCTCGGTATCCGGATCGACATACCAGAAGCCCTCGGCAGTGCCGGTGATTCCATAGGCGTGGGCCAGGCCGGTGTTGAACCACTGCGGCGAGTTCGGAGCGGCCATCTGGTGCAACAGCATGTATGCCAGCTCGTCCTCGAAGATCTGGGCCGACTCCTCGTCGGCGAAGTAGCCGTGCTCCTCGCCCCACCAACGCCAGGTGGACGCCAGCCGGGAGATGACTTGACGGGCCGACCGCTCCGGGCCGAACACCGGCTTACCTTCCCAGTCGACCTCGGGGCTGCCGTTCTCGTCGTACTGGGGGACGCCGGCCTTGCGGAAGTACTTCGACACCATGATGTCGGCGGCCACTTGCGACCAAGCTGCCGGGATCTCGGCATCCTTCATCTCGAAGACGACCGAGCCGTCCGGATTGGTGATGCGGGAGTCGCGCTTGGACCACACCACCGTGTCGTACGGGCTGACGCCTTCCGTCGTGAAGCGGCGCTCGATCACGAGGCCCTTGCCGGTGCCGTTGCTCTCGGCCTGCTTGCTCTCGACCTGCTTGGGGCCGGCTTGCTTGGAGCGGGCTTGCTTGGAGCGGGCCTTCTCGATTTGGGGCGTGCCCTTCCCGTTGTCCTCGGTGTTTCCCTCAGCGTCTTGCGCGACTCGTGTTGCCACTGGCCCTCTCCCTATATCTCTCCGCCCGTGATCTGCTCGATATGGATCACCCTGAGGCCCGCCCCCGGAGCCCCTCGCCTCCTCGATTGGTGCGTCAATCCAAGGCTCGGCAAAGTTATCCACATCCTTTTCCACACCTACAACATCTTGTGGTGGGGAAGCGCTGCAGACCCAAGATATTGCGTATGGACACACGAGTGTAATTACACCTATGTAATAATGTCAACCATCCGCAAACCGCTTGCGCCGCAGTGGTTTCGGTCCTCCACGAGATGAATCTCCAGCCCACCCCGAGGAGGGCTGCTGACTGTCAGTGTGACGATCGCCAGTGACAAAAGGGCGTCACCCGACCGCACTTGGGAAGTGGGGGAAGCGGGGAAGCGATCGGGAGTGTCGCGCAACGAACAAATGGCGGTCAAGGCGAGAGCGGAGGAAGTTTTCGCGACGCCGACAAGAGATTTCGCGGGCTTGCCTTCGGCAAGCCCGCACGCAGTTTGTTTCACAAACTGCGGCTAGGTGGGTCGCGCGCGTGCAGCAAGCCCGTACGCAGATTGCGCGTACTCGGCACGCCGAGTCCGGTCACAAACTGCGGCTAGGTGGGTGTGGTGCAATTCGTTCGGGCGGCGCGAATTACCCCTCATTCCTCTTCGAGCATTTTCTCGGGTGTCATCAGCTCGTAGAACTCGATCCAGCTGTCGACGGTGATCTCCCGGAGGTTGGCGTAGAGATCGCGCGCCCGCTGCGGGCTCTCGACGATGTCGGCGCGATACGTGCTGGCGATGACCTCCTCGGCCCATTCCATGTAGACCCGGTTGCGATCCCCAGGGACGGTGCCGTTGTTGAAGTACACCCGGGACGGTCCGCGCTTGTCGACGGCCTCGTACTCCTCGCCCATTGCGGCCACTAGCGAAGCCGCCTTGCGTGCCTCGCCCGGCTTCGTCTCCCACACCCGCCTCACTACGAACATCGCCGATCCTCCTGAACGGTGGACCCGGACGCTAGCCGCCGGGGGTGGCGGGCAGCAGCAGCGACACTCCTAGGAACGACACAAGCGCCCATGCGCCGAGGAGGGTCAGCAGCTCGTCCACTCCCAAGAAGTCCTCCACGGGCTCCTGGAAGTGCCCCCAGATCCAGGCCGCAGGGCAGGGCGGCGATTCTCTAGGGGCGTCCCACGCCGTCGGACCGATTCACCCGATCGTCTCGTCCTCACGGGTGCGCCCGCGCTCTGCCCACGCCACCCATCCGGCGGCGATCAGACCGTAGATGACGAACCCGACGACCAGCGGGGTGATGGTTCCGGCGATGTTGCGATCGATGACGGTGCCGAGCAGGGCGCCACCGGCGAGAGAAACCGTCCCGAGGATTGCGGAGGCGGTGCCGGCAACATGGCCCAGGGGCTCCAGAGCAATTGCGTTGACGTTGGGGATCATGGTGGCGTGCATGACGAGGACTGTGCTCAGCCAGACCACTGCCAACCAAAACGGGGGTTTGCCGTCGGTGACGAGAGTCAGCCCCAGGAGTCCGAGAGACAGGGTCGAGTAACCGACCACCGCCAGCCTTACCGTGCGGTGAACCCCGAGGCGTCCCACCAATCTGGCATTGACCAGCATGGAGCTGCCCATGACGGTGGCGACGCCGCCGAAGATGAACGGGAAGAGCACCGGGCGCTCGTAGATCTCGCCGACGATCAGCTCAGAGCTGGCCAGGTACGAGCTGAATGGCCCGAAGAGGAAGGTCAGTGCCATCGTGTAGCCGATCGTCTGCCGATTGGTCATCACCTCCCGAGCGGCCTCCCAGACCGGGCGGAACCGCAGCTTGTGCTTGCGCTCTGCGGCCAGCGTCTCGGGTAGGCGGAGCGCCCAGCCTGCGATGACGACCGCGTATACCGCACAGAACCAGAACACGATCTGCCACGATCCGAGGGCGGCGATGGCCGCTCCTAGAGTCGGCGCGAATATGGGGACGGTGACGAAGACGGCCATGATGAAGGACATGGCGCGGGCCATTGCCTCGCCTTCGTATAGGTCCCGCACCACGGCAACCGCCACGACCCGGCCTCCAGCAGCGCCGATTCCCCAGACGAAGCGGCTCGCCAGCATGACCGACAGCGTCGGTGCCAGGGCGGAGCCGACGGCGCCGAGGGCGTAGATGCCGAGACCGACGTAGAGCACCGGTCGGCGTCCAAAATGGTCGGCGAACGGCCCGTAGAAGATCTGGCCGGACGCCATACCCAAGAAATAGACAGTGACGATCTGGGCGACATCGGTCGCAGTGGCAGCGAGGCCGAAGTGGTCGCGGATCTCGTCGAACACGGGCAGCATGAGGTCGATCCCGAGTGCCCCCAGCGCCATGGTCAGCGCCAGCAGCGCGGTCAGTTCGCGTTGGCCGACGGTGCGGCGGGTGGGAGCAGACGTCATGGAGTTGCTGAGGCTAGGCGCTCGGGCATCGGCTATCTGCGCTGACAGAAGCGGGGCACCTCCGTGGCGCCCCGCTCCCGGTCGTTCCTGTTGCGCCGATTACGCTGGCTTGCCGATGACGATGACGGTTCCGTCGCTGTCGCCGTCGGGGTCGTGATTGTCCCCCGGGGCGTAGGCCAGGGAGGCGTGAGTGACGCTCGTCACCGTGAACGTCACGGAATTCGCGTTCCGCCTGATGTTGTTCCTGGTGACGCTGCACTGCCCGGATGCGTTGGTGACGCACGAACCCGAGCCGCTGGTCCCGTTGCTCCATGACCCGTTGACGGTGGCGTCGGCGACGAGCGCCTCGCCGCTGTCATGGACGGTGATCGTGACGGTGGCATTCCACTTGCCGCCGCGACCGGTCGACGTCGAGGCGTCCAGGTCGCCGACGTGCATCGTCGGGTCTGGCACGTTGTCCACGGTGATGTTGTTGGAGTCGCTGGTGGTCTGGCCGATCGTGTCGGTTGCCGTCGCCGAGACGACATGGGCCCCATCGGGCACGGTGGTGCTGTCCCATGTCACCGAGTACGGCGACGTGGTGTCAACGCCGATGGAGTTACCGTCGACGAAGAACTCCACCTGGGTGACCCCGTTGTCGTCGGACGCCGTGGCCTCCACCAGCACCGAGCCGGACACCGTTGCCCCCTCAGCCGGGGCGTCGAGGGTGACCGTTGGTGGGTTGTCGACGGGCCCCAGATCGGGCCGCAACACGAACAGTCCCTGCTCGATTCCGCTGACCACGACGATGCCGCTGTCGAAGTACGGGTAATTGCTCCACGCTCCGTTGAACTGAGCGGCGTCGTCGGCCGGGTAGACGTCGAAGAACGCCACCTCGGTGAGATTGGCGGTCGCTACCCCGCTGATATCGAGGATCCGTAGGCCGGACCGGTAATTCGCCTGATACGAGAAGTTGCCCTTCACGTACTGGTTGTGGTCGATCGCCGGATTGGCGCTGTCGTAGGAGCCGACCAACGTCGGCGCGTCGAGATCGGCGACGTCGAATACCCGGGTACGCGTGTTGTGGCCGAAGCTCGTCTCATCGAGCTCGTCGTCGAGGAGGAAGTGAACCTGGTCCTCGGTGAGCCAGCCCTGGTGGGTGTAGGCCGAGCCCGCGTAGGTCGTTCGCGAGATCAGCACCGGGTTGTTCTTGTTGGTGACGTCCACGATGGTCAGCGTGTCCTCGTTGGAGTTGAGGCAGATCTCCCGGCCTTGATGGGTGGCATCCGGCCCGCTGTAGACGACGCACTGGGCGTCGTGGGTGTACCCGTCCCCGCTGTAGCAGCCGGCGAACTGCGGGTTGGTCGGGTTGGAGATGTCAACCATGTGCAGCCCGCCCGAGCAGTTGTTCTTGCCGGAGGCGCCGACGATGTAGGCGAACCCGGTGGCTTCGTTGATGACGATGTTGTGTGCCTGGGCCACCTTCTTGTAGTGCTTGGTCTCGCTGAACGTGACGGGCGGGTTGGTCACATTGCGCAACTGCGTCAGGTCGAACACTTGCATGCCGTGCTGGTTGGCCTCACTCACGATGAACGCATGGTCGTTGTAGGTCTTGATGTCGCGCCAGGACGAGCCGAAGGCGCCGTGGGTTGGCAGCTCGCCGAGGTAGATCGGGTTGGCCGGGTCGGAGATATCGACGAACGAAGTTCCGAAGACCAGCCCGATGATGGCGTACTCCTTGCCGGTCAGACTGTCGGTCCAGCCCCATATGTCGTTGGCGGAGCTCTGGGCGGCGGTGCCTCCGATCTGGTTGAGGGGGAGGAACGCTTCGAGGTCGACGTTGTTGCACGGATATTGGCCGGCGAAGCCTCCGACGCACGGCGTTGCGGCGGCGGCGGCCAGGTTCTGGCTGGCGTGGCTGTCTTCGGCGAAGGCTCGCATCACATGCGTGGCGTGGGCCGGCAGCGGGCTGTGGTGGGCCTCGCCCTCGGGGTGGGCCCCGACCCGGCTGATCGAGGTCAGCAGCGCGGTCAAGGTGAGGATGGCGAGGAGCATCGCCCGTACGGGTCTTCTCGAAGCCGACATGTTGCCCTTCCTGTCGAGGTCCCGCGGGATCGCGAGCACGGTGCCAATCCTGGCATACGCAATCACCGATCGCACGACGGCGCGATTTGCCCTCAGCCGGCGCGGGATTGGTCGAGGTACTGCAACAGATCGTGCGCTGCCAGCTCGACCGCTTTGTGGCCCCATTCGGCGGCTCGGTAGCGGCAGGCGATGAGGCCCATCCGGTGGAGCCGTCGGAAGTCGCCGTACACGAAGGCGTACCGCGCCTTGGTCTGGTTCCTGGCCGCCACGGTGAGCCCGAGGTGCCAGGCGGCGTACTCATCCCACGTGTGGTCCTCGAGGAAGCGGTTCTCGTCGTCGGCAGTCGGTTGGGCCTGACCCCATTCGCTGCGCACAACGTATTGGCGGGAATCGATCAGCTCCCGTGCCTTGGCCACGCCCGTCGGGTTCACCTCGTATCTGGCCACGGCGGATTGTCTCACAATGCTTGCGGAGTCGATGAGAATGGGCCCCACAAACACCTCCGAAGGGGAGACATGGAACACGGAGATTCGCAGGCGGCCAACGACGATCGCCGCAAGAGACCGACCGTTCGAGATCTGATTCGACTCGCCGCGATCGCCCTAGCGATCACTGCAGTCGTGAAGGAGCTGCGCAAGCCTACCGATCAACGCACCTGGCACGGCACCGTGGCTACCGTGGTGCCGTACGACTTCCGCTCACCGACGATGGAGCGGATTCGGGCTCGGCTGTGGAACCCCGAGGGGCCGCTAGTCAACCCTCAAGTCTTCGGTGTCGGCTGGACCATCAACTTCGGTGCCGTCTTCGCCCGCCTCCGCTCCTGTGCCCAGGCGATGCAGACAGGTGTGAAGAGCTAGACGAATTCTTCCCCTTCGAGCCGGAGGCTCGATTGTGTGGACCTGTGACATGGCTTACAGGTGTTCTGGGACATGGTTTACGCCTTGCGGTGGAGGTGGTTGTGGTCCGGCTCCGACAGCCAGACCTCCCGGGTAGAAGATGAGGCGCGGGTTAGGCATGCAGTCGCGGGGCGGGTTCCCCGTATTGGGGTTGTTCCGGCGTCTTGGCTGCCCCCTCCGCCTTGCCGCTATCCGGCGCAGGTTGGCGTAGACGCAGAGCACCCGGTGGCCGTTATGGATCTCGAGGGTCGTCCACCAGTCGTAGAGCCCGTTGTAGCCGGGGGGCCGGGGAGTGTTCGCCTCCAGCAGCCATGCGGATGCCCAGGAGTGGGTGTCGCAGCGAAGAAGAAGGGGCGCCGTGTAGGGCGCCCCTTCTTCGTCTGGGTGCTGCTATTCGGCGGAGAGCTCGTTGTCGTGAAGCCCCGACGAAGCGCCTCCCGGATAGCCTGCAGCGTTGGTCGATCCGGCGCCGATCGAGGGAGAGCCAGGCACCTGCTTGCCCGGGACCCCGTTGACCGGCTGGGTCGAGTACGCGTAGGTCAGGGTGGCGTAAGCCACCGCGTCGATATTGATGTCGAGCGCGGTCAGGCTGATGTTGTCGAACGTGTCGCACGCCAGGTGGTAGCAGGGGTCGTATTGGTTCCCGGCGACACCGCCCCAAATGCCCGCCTCTTCCGCCGACTTGATTCCTTCCGCTCCAGTGAACAAGCCGCCGGCGGGAATGCCGACGGCAATGAACGGTCCGTAGTCGGATCGGCCGGTGAAGTCGGTCCCCTTGAAGGAGTGGCCGCGCGCCGTGTAGTACCCCTCGAACAGCTTCTCGATCTCAGCCGATCCGGCCGGGCCCGGACCGGCCCCGACCATGTCGGAGTCGTCGCCGTCGTAGATGAAGAACACGTAGTTCGGCGAGGCGATCATGTCGAAGTTCAGGTAGAGGGCGATCTTGTCCCGCTCCGCCTGGCTCAGGTTGTTGACGTAGAACGTCGACCCAACCAGGCCCGACTCCTCGGCGCCCCACAAAGCGAAGCGGACCTTGTTGACCCCCTTCGACCTCGCCATATTCTCCGCGGTCTCGAGCACTGCGGCTGAACCAGAGCCGTTGTCCTGAATCCCGGGCCCGGCGTTCACCGAGTCCAGATGGGCCCCCACGACAACCACGTTGTTGGGATCGCCCCACGGCGTTTCCGCGATGACGTTGCTCGTGGTGGCCACTCCGCGGAAGGTGGCGGTCTTGATTCGCATGACGAGCCCCGGCGTCGCCGCCAGTTGCTGACCAACGGCTTGTGTCACAGACGTGACCGGGATGTCGAGCGTGAAGGTGTTTCCCAACGTGCCGTTCAAGGTGCCCGGGATGTTGTTGTAGATCACGACCCCGACGGCTCCCGCGTTGAACGCGTTCGTCGCTTTCAGGGCGAAGGTGCAGGCGCCGCGGCTGATCAATGCGATGTCGCCCGGGGGGAAGCCGGCGAAATCGGCTGCGTTGCAGCCGGTGATCGGGGCGACAGTGCTGACCGCGGCGGTCACGTCCCCGCTGCCGGAGTACGCCATGATGTTGTTGGCGATCGGGCCGGCAGGAGGTGGTGCCACTTGCTCGAGAACCGGTGGGCTGAGGGAGATGAACGTCTGGAAGTCGAACTGCTGGATCGTGACGTCGAGGCCGGCAGCGGCGAAGACATCAGCGGCGTAGGCCGCCGAGTCGTCGTAGCCCGGGGTCCCCGAAGTACGGATTCCGTTGTTGGTGTCGGCGATGGCTTGTAGCGCTGCTTGGTGGGCGCGGGCGCCGTCGAGCGAGACACACTCGAGCAGCTTCTTGTAGGTGTTGTTCACCCTGGTGTCGCACGCCGGGGGCCCGGCGGCCGCGCTCACCGTGGGCGTGAGGGCCAGCAGCAGAGTGAGGACAGAGAGCCATACGAGCTTGCGTCGCATGTGGTCGGTCTCCTGACTGGGAGGGTCTGGTCAATCCGAAACCCTGATCGCGCGGAAAGTACACGCCGCCACGAAGAATGGTCGTGCGAATCTGCGAAGTTTTTCGCGCTCTCCCAGAGCGGTTGGCGGGCGCAATGACTCGGCTAACTGCCCTCGGCGACGCTTGTTGGATGGCACAACGCGACAGCGCACCGGGGATGTGGAAGGAGGGGCCGCGTTGGTGGGGGCAACGCGGCTAGCTCCTCTTCCTCCGCTTCGATCCCTTCTTGGCCCTCTTGGCCCTCTTGGCCTTCTTGGCCTTGCTCTTTCTGGCCTTGGCCTTCTTGTCCTTCTTGGCCTTGTCCTTCTTGTCCTTCTTGTCCTTGCTCTTCTTGGCCTTGTCCTTCTTGGCCTTCTTGGCCTTGCTCTTCTTGGCCTTGGACTCCTTGGCTCTACCAGCTGCGGCCTCCGTCGCCTTGCCCTTGATCTCCCCGGTCTCCGTCCCCTTGGCCTCCTCGCCGGCTGGCTGCTCTGCTTCCGGAGCCGCTACTGCCGAGGCGGCGGCGATGATCCGGCGGGCGGTGACTCGTCCAATCCCGCGGACCACGATGAGATCACGCGGCTGTGCTGCTGCGAGGTCGGCGGCAGACTCGAAGCCGGCCTGCTCCAGTTGTCTGGCCAGTGCGGGGCCAATCCCGCGCACCCCCGTCAGTTGTGTCATGAATGCTCCCCACTCGGTGTGACCATTCTCGCTGTTCGAGCAACGGGCTGCCGAATGAGCAGACGACGAATGCGGGAGCTAGGCAGCCGCCGCCAGCGCAGCGCGGCCGGCGGGCTGGTTAGAGCCGGCGCTCGCGGCCATCGCCTCGAGCTCGGAATCGAGCTCGGCGCCGAGAAGAACGATGAGGGACGACACGTACATCCACAGCAGCAAGACGATTACGCTGCCGAGCGCACCGTACGTCTCGTTGTATGAGCCGAAGTTGCCGACGTAGAAGCTGAGAGCGTACGACGCCAGCAGCCACAGCACGGTGGCGGTGACTGCGCCGGTGGTGATCCAACGCCATTTGGGGTTGGATCGGTTGGGCGCCAAGCGGTAGAACACGGCCAGGCCCAAGATGAGGGCGATCCCCAGCGCCGGCCAGCGGAGCCAAGTGAAGAGGTCGACGACGGAGGTGGTTACTCCCAGGGCATCGAGGACGGCCGGCAGCGCGGTGATGACGAACACGGCGGCAAGCACAAAGCCGATGATTCCGATGGTCAAACCGAATGCCAGCAGGCGTAGTTTGAGGAAGCTGCGCGTCTCAGTCTCGTCGAACGTGATATTGATGGCTTTGATCAACGCCGCAACGCCGGATGATGCCGTCCACAGAGTGGCTGCGACCGAGACGACGAAACCCAGTCCCAGGGCACTGCGGCTCGAGGCCACGATGGCATCGAGCTGGGAGGTGACGGTGGCGGCAGCGTCGGCTGGCAGCACGTCGGCGATCCCGGCCACCTGCTGTTGGACCACTGCCGGGTCAGCCATCAAGCCGTAGAGCGACACCACGGCGATCAGTCCGGGGAAGAGTGCCAGCAGGCCGTAATAGGTCATGGCGGCGGCGATGGTCGTCAGATTGTCTTCCTTCATCTCAGCCACCACGCGAGTCAAGATTTCCTTCCAGCGAGCCGGTCGGGAAGCGGCCCGCTCATCTCGGCCATCCCGCTCGTCTCGAGATGTCGCCTCGCGGCGGAGGGCCCGACCGGTTGCCACCGATCCGTCGGTGGTGACGGTGGTCGAGCCGGACCCGGTCTGGGAGGTGGCCGCGGGTTCTGGAGACCGCTGCAGCCAAGCGTTGGCTGCGGTAACCATGACCAACAGCCCCAATGCGGAGTCGATGATCTTGCGCATGGGTCGGGTCTACCCAGAACCACCGCGCCCTAATCATCAGGGGCGGGCAAGTCGGTATTCAGGCTGGGGCTGCTCAGTCGGCGAGCTGGCTATCGAGTGCTCGAGTGGCTGCGATGAACTCTTCGACCATCTCGAATACCACCTGCGCCGTCGTCTTGGATTCGTTGAGGGAGCCGACGATTTGGCCCACGTAGTAGTTGATCAGCTGGGAGGCTCCTGAGCCGGCGCGATTTGCGGCCCGATCGATACGGGCCAGCGCCTCGTCGATGAGGATCGGTTGCATCGGCATGCCCAGGGGAGCCGGGGTCTCCGGGCTCTCCCACTCGTCGGTCCAAGCGGTCTTCAGCTGGCGTGCCGGCTTTCCGGTGCGCGACCGGGACCGCAGGGTCTGATCGGACGTAGCCGCCAACAGCTTTTGCTTGACGACAGGATGCGTCTCCGCCTCCTCGGTGGTGAGCCATACCGAGCCACACCACACGCCGGCGGCGCCGAGCGCCATGGCAGCCGCCATCTGGCGCCCGCCCCCGATGCCTCCGGCGGCGAGCACCGGCGTCGGCGCCACTGCATCGACCACCTCGGGTACCAGCACCATGGTGCCGATCTCGCCGGTATGGCCACCGGCTTCGGCACCTTGGGCGATGATGAGGTCGACGCCTGAATTGACGTGCCTTTCGGCATGGACCACCTTGCCGGCCAGCGCCCCGACGCGGCGTCCGGCCGCTCGGGTCTGTTCGATCATGAAGCCGGGTGGAGGCCCGAGCGCGTTGACCAGCACCGCCGGCTGGTGGGCGAGCGCGATGTCGAGCTGGGAGCTCGCCTGGCCGGCGGAGAACGGCGGGGGGTCATCTCCCCGCAGCCGGAAGCGGCCGCCCACCTCGCCTTCGGGGAGCGGCGGAACTTCGTATCGCGTCAGCAGATCGTCGAGGAAGTCTCTGTGCGCCTGGGGGATCTTTGCTTCGATGTCGGCCACGGTGGCGGCCGTGGTCACCTCGGCGGCCGGCACGATGACGTCCACACCATACGGCCGGTCGCCGATCTCGCTTTCGATCCACGCCAGGTCGATCTCCAGCTCCTCGTCGGTGTGGGCCACCGCGCCGAGAACGCCCAACCCGCCGGCTTTGGAGACGGCCGCCACGACGTCCCGGCAGTGGCTGAAGGCGAAGATGGGTAAATCGATATCGAACATTTCGGTGGCGGGCGTGTTCATGCGCTCTCCTGGTCGTCCAATAGTGCCGTGGGGATGCTGACAACGCGGGCCCGCAGCCATTCGCCCAAGCTCTTGGCTTGCGGGTCGCGCCGTGTCGCCGCAGCCACTCCCTCGTCGAGCAGCCCTCTGATGACGAAGTTGACCGACCTGAGGTTGGGCAGTGGGTGGCGCTCGATGGGTAGCTCGGCCGTCTCCGGCAGCAGCTGGCGCAACATCTCGGTATCGAGGAAACCGTCCAGCCAGGCCCAGCCTTCGTCGGAGCGGGCGAACACACCGAGGTTGGCGTCGCCGCCCTTGTCTCCGGAGCGGGCGCCGACCACCCGTCCCAGCGGGCTATCCACGTACGGACCGGCCGGCGGCGGTGCCGCCGCGGGCACCGCCGGTGGAGAGTGGCGCTCGCCGGATGGGGCGACCGAGTCGATTGCGACCGTCTCGCTACCGGCGATGTGCACGTACTGGGGCACCCGCCGGGCGGGCACGGTCGCCGCCCGGTAGACGCCGTAGGGACTTGCCCCCGCTGGGCTGCCGCTCAGCGCGTACATACCGGGAATCGACGACAGCGCCGTCTCCACGACTGCGTTGGAGAACGCCCGGCCCACCTTCGCTTCGTCCGGGTCCTTGACGGTCAACCGCCACACAGCCGTCGCCTCCTCGTTGCTCGGCGGGTCCTTCTTGTCGGTGCGCAGCACCCGGCTGGCCACCGCTGCGAAGTCGTCGGGCTCATACGGGCATACGTCCCAGAAGGCGGCTTGGGCGAAATCGGCCTTGGCTCCGATATCGAGCCCGGTCAACGCGACCTCGATCGTATTGCGGTAGCCCCCCAATTCGTTTATGCCTACCTTCAGAGTGCCGGGCGGCGGCTCGCCCTTGGTGCCGAAGATGCGGACGCGGTCGGCGGCCACCTGGTCCAACTGGATCGTGTCGAACCGAGCCGTCACGTCGGGCCCCAGGTAGGCGGGCCCTCCGATCTCGTAGAGCAACTGCGCGGTAACGGTCCCTACGGTGATGGCCCCTCCGCTGCCGTCATGCTTGCCGATCACGGCAGAGCCGTCGGCGGCGATCTCGGCCCACGGAAAGCCGAGCCGAATCGCGAAATCGGTCTCCTCGAGGATCTCGGTGAAGAAGGAGTAGTTGCCCCCGGTGGCCTGGGCGCTGCATTCGATGACATGGCCGGCGACCACCGCTCCGGCAAGCCGATCCCAGTCGTCGCGAGCCCAGCCGTGGTGCCAGGCGGCCGGCCCGCAGGTAACCGCCGCGTCGGTCACCCGGCCTGTGATGACGATGTCGGCACCCCCTTGCAGCGCGGCGGCGATTCCCCATCCGCCCAGATACGCATTGGCCGTCAGGTAGGCGGCGGGGTCCCCGAGCTCGCCGTCGCCGAGCGGCCGCAGCTCTCCACTTGCGACCAGCTCGGGGAGGCGTCCCATCAGATCGTCGCCGTCGATGTAGGCGATAGTCGGGGCCAGACCCAAGTCGGCGGCGACCTTGGCGAGCGCGGCTGCGCAACCCGCGGGATCGAGCCCACCGGCGTTGGAGACGACCTTGATGTTGCGATCGAGGCAGGTCCCCATCACCTGCTCCATCTGAGCGACGAAGGTCCGTGCATAGCCGCCGCCGGGGCGTTTCTCCCTGGTCCGCGCCAAGATCAACATCGTCAGCTCGGCGAGCCAATCCCCGCTGAGCACGTCGATCGGGCCGCCCTCCACCATCTCCTGGGCGGCTGCCAGCCGGTCACCGTAGAAGCCGGAGCAGTTGGCGATGCGAATCGGCGGCGAAGGCTCTGCTGGCAGGGTCACTCCTCGTGGTGTAGCTCGACGAGCAGGTCGCCGGCGTTGACGCGATCTCCCACGTCGAACCTTACGGCGACCACGGTTGCCGGTCCGGTGGCGGTGATCTTGTGCTCCATCTTCATCGCTTCGACGATCATCAGCACGTCGCCGTCGGCAACTTGCTGGCCGGCGGTGACTGCGACCGCGACGACGGTACCGGGTAGGGGACACACCGGGCCGCTGCCCGCCTCGGCGGCGGCGTGGACGACGAACCGGGGCACCTCGCGCCAGCTGAGTGAACCGGCCGAGCTGTGAGTGTGCACGAGCGACCCTACGGCGTGCACGGTGATCGCTCGCCGAACGCCGTCTATCTCCAAGACCTGACGGTGGGGAGTTCGCTCCAGCAAGCGCACGGCTAGCACGGGGCGCTCGTCGGAAGGCAACGAGCCGTCGTCGGCCGGCTTCGGCCACTGCCCCAGCCACACTCGGGCCGCGTCATCGCCATCGAACACGTACTCGACGTGATGATCGTCGTCACCCCGGCGCCACAACTGGCGCTGGCCGTGCGTGATCAGGTTGCGCCACCCGGAGGGGGCGAATCCGGTGGCTCGATTGACGCTCCGATCGCGCTGTTCGGCGGCGAACACCGCGCCGAGCAGCAGCGCGACGCGATCGGCGCCGGCGGGTCCGGCCGCCGTAACGACGTCCGGGTGGTCTTCGAGGTAGCTGATCGGAGTGTCGCCGGCGAGGAAGGCGGGCTCTTCGAGTATCGCCACCAGGGTGGCCATGTTGGTGGTTACGCCCGCTACGTGTGAGGTGCGCAGCGCTTTGGCAAGGCGGCGGGCGGCCTCGTCCCGACTTGGGGCGTGGGCAATGACCTTCGCCAGCAACGAGTCGTAGTCGGGTGAGATCTCTGTGCCCGCGGCGACTCCCGTGTCCACTCTTACGTGATCGGCCATCACGAACGCCGCGATCGTTCCTGTCGCCGGTAGCCATCCAGAAGCCGGATCCTCGGCGACGACTCGCGCCTCAATGGCGTGGCCGTGAAAGACGACATCCTCCTGGCGGAGCGGCAAGGGTGCCCCCTCGGCTACGCGCAACTGCAATTCCACCAGGTCGAGCCCGGTCACCGCCTCCGTGATGGGGTGCTCGACCTGAAGGCGGGTGTTGACCTCGAGGAAGTCGATGCTGCCGTCGGTGCCGACCAGGAACTCGACCGTGCCGGCGCTCTCGTAGCCGACGTGGCGCGCCAGCGCCACGGCCCCGCCACACAGCGCCGCCCGGGTCTCGGCAGTCATCCCCGGCGAAGGCGCCTCCTCGATGATCTTCTGGTTGCGGCGTTGGATCGAGCACTCCCGCTCCCCGAGATGAATCACGTGGCCGTGAGCGTCGCCGACGATCTGCACCTCGACGTGACGGCCGTGCTCGATGTATGGCTCGACGAAGACGGTGCCGTCACCGAACGAGGTGGCGGCCTCGCGCGCCGCCTCGGCAATCGCCCCCGCCAACTCATGACGATGGCGCACCAGCCGCATGCCGCGTCCGCCGCCGCCGGCTGCTGCTTTCACCATGACCGGCAGCGTCACCTCAGGCGGCGG
This sequence comes from Acidimicrobiia bacterium, assembly GCA_041605955.1. Taxonomy (GTDB): domain Bacteria; phylum Actinomycetota; class Acidimicrobiia; order Spongiisociales; family UBA5794; genus JAHEJX01. The sequence goes on along the minus strand of JBFIXI010000027.1, from coordinate 30,488 downwards.
CTCGCCCGCCGTGACGGCAAAGGCCGGCGCCGTCGGCGTCCCCGCCGCGGCGGCCGCCTCTTTGGCGGCCAGCTTGTTACCCAGCAGCTCGATCTGCTCGGCAGTGGGACCGACCCAGAGCAAGCCGGCCGCAACCACCTGGCGGGCGAAGGCGGCGTTCTCCGCCAGGAATCCGTAGCCGGGATGGACGGCGTCACATCCGGTAGCGACCGCCGCCTGGATGATCCGCTCGCCGCGGAGGTAGGAGTCCGCCGGTGTGTTGCCGTCGAGGGCGACCGCCCGGTCCATCGCGGCGACGTGCAGTGCCGTAGCGTCCGTCGCGGAGTAGATCCCTACCGTGTCGATCCCCAGCCGGTCGGCGGTGCGGGCAACGCGGATCGCAATCTCGCCGCGATTGGCTATCAGCAGGCGTCTGATGGGGCGATGGTCCGTCAATGCCGCCACACCCCGTACTCGTTCGCGCCCGTCACGACGTTGCTGTGGGCGGCCGACAGCGCCAACCCCAGCACCGTGCGGCTGTCGGCGGGATGGATGATCCCGTCGTCCCATACTCGGCCGGTGGAGAAGAGCGCGGTCGATTCGGACTCGATCTGGGCCTCGAGCGCCGCCGTTTGAGCCGCCAGCTGCTGCTCGTCGACTTCGATCCCGCGGCCGGCCGCCGCGTTGCGGGCCACGATCTCCATCACCCCGGCCAGCTGGCGCCCGCCCATCACCGCGATGCGGTGGTTGGGCCAGGTGAATACGAATCGCGGGTTGTATGCCTTGCCGGCCATTCCGTAGTTGCCGGCCCCGTAGCTGGCGCCGACCATGAGATTGAAGTGCGGCACCGTCGAGTTGGAGACGGCGTTGATCAACTTGGCGCCGTTGACGATGATGCCGCCCTGCTCCGCCTGGGTGCCGACCATGAATCCCGTGATGTTGTGCATGAAGACCAGGGGAGTGTCGGTACGGTTGCACAGCTGGATGAACTGGGCCCCCTTCTTCGCTTCTTCGGAGAAGAGAATCCCGTTGTTGCCCAGCAGGCCCACGGGGAAACCGTGGATGGATCCCCACCCGCACACCAGCTTGTCGCCATAGAGCGGCTTGAACTCCTCGAAGCGACTGCCGTCGAGAACCCGCGCATAGATCTCGCGGATTTCGAACGGCACTCGCACATCCGCCGAGGCGCATCCGAGAAGTTCCGCCGGGTCGTAGTGCGGCGGGTCGGCGCGCTCGGTGCGACCGGGGCCGAGCTTAGACCAGCGCAGGTGGCGTAAGACGTGGCGGGCGATCCGTAGGCCGTCCAGCTCGTCGATCGCCAAGTAGTCGGACAGCCCGCTGATCCGGGAGTGCATCTCGGCGCCGCCCAAGGCCTCCTCGTCGGCGATCTCGTCGATCGCCATCTTGACTAAGGGTGGTCCGCCGAGATAGGCCGTGCCCCGCTCTTTCACGAACACCGTGTAGTCGCTCATTCCGGGGACGTAGGCGCCGCCCGCAGTGTTCGGGCCGAAGGCGATCGTGATCGACGGAATGCCGAGCTTCGACAGCTGCGTCAGGTTGCGGAACTGCTCGCCGCCCGGGACGAAGATGTCAGCCTGTCGGGGCAGATCAGCCCCGGCCGACTCCTGCAAGATGATCAGCGGCAATCGATTCTCCCGCACGATCTCGTGGAACCGCAGCAGCTTGGTGAGCGTCGTGGGGTTGGCGGCGCCGCCCCGATACGTCATGTCCGAGCCGGTGATGGCGCACTCGACGCCGGCGACCACGCCGATGCCGGTCACCACGCCGACCCCGACCGGGTCCGGCGTACCCCAGCCGGCGAGCGGAGACAGCTCGAGGAACGGAGCGGTCGAATCGACCAAAGCCTCGATCCGCTCCCGAACCAGCATCTTGCCGCGGCGGCGGTGCCGATCGACGTAGCGTTGGCCGCCGACGGTGGGGACCTTGGCCAGCTCGGCGGCGACCTCTTCCCAGAGCCCCTGCATCGCGGCCAGGTTCTCTCGATAGTCTGCCGAACGAGTGTCCAGCCGGCTGCGCAAAGGTGTCCCGATCGGCATCACGCCGCTCCTTGTGCCGTCGACCCAGTGATCGCCAAGTCGCGTTATGGTAACGAATCGGAACAATTGATACCGAAGCTGAGAACTAACGCAGAAGAGTCGGCGGTTGAAGCCGACCCGGACAAGTCGGAGAAGTGAGGGGCCAGAGAAGGGAAGGGGCTCGTGGATGTCGCCCAAGTTGCCCGCGACCTCGCCGCAGAACAGCAGGCGCTCGACGAGGTCGTTGCCGGGCTCACTGTCGAGCAGTGGAACGCAGCCACGCCGAGCCCGGGCTGGAGCGTGTCCGACCAGATTGGGCATCTCACCTACTACGACCTGGCGGCGGTGCGGGCGATCACCGAGCCGGCCGCCTTCCAGGACGGCCTGGAGGACTTCTGGGAGGTTGCCGTCGGCGGCGACGAGGCCCTCGACGAGCTGACGCTGGGGCGCTTTCGCGCGATGGCGCCGCCCGAGTTGCTGGCCGCCTGGCGGGCAGCCCGCGCCGAGCTGGTCACGGCAGCGGGCACGCTTGATGACGAGACCCGGGTCTCGTGGTACGGCCCTTCCATGGGCTCCAAATCCTTCCTGACCGCTCGCCTGATGGAAGTGTGGGCCCACGGCCAGGATGTGGCGGATGCGGTAGGAGCGACTCGGGAGCCGACGGATCGGCTCCGGCACATCGCCCAGTTGGGTTTTCTCACTCGCAGCTGGTCCTATCAGAACCGTGGTCTGGACCCGCCACCAACACCAGTCCGTCTCGAGCTGACGGCACCGTCGGGTGACACGTGGCGTTTCGGGCGGGACGACGCCACCGATGTCGTCACCGGCCCGGCCTTAGACTTCTGCCTCGTGGTCACCCAGCGCCGCCACGTCGATGACACCGCCCTCGAGGCAACGCCGCCGGCCCACGAATGGCTGCTGATCGCGCAGGCGTTCGCCGGCCCACCCACGGATGGGCCGTCCCCGTGGAGCCGCCCATGACGCGGCGGCGGCAAGAGCATGTGGCGACTGAGAAGCCGGCATGACGCAACTCCCGATCTACACGGAGGAGCATCAGCTGTTTCGCCGGACGGTACGGGACTTCGTCGACAACGAGATCACTCCGCACGTCAACGAATGGGACGAGGCGGGGGAGTTCCCACGGGAGCTCTATCGCCAAGCTGCGGATCTGGGCCTGTTCGGTATCGGTTACGACGCCGAATACGGGGGGCTGGGCCACCACGACGCCCTCTTGTTGTGCATCGTCTCCGAAGAGATTGCCCGCTGCGGAGCCGGCGGCGTGGGCGCCGGCTTGTTCTCCAACTACATCGGGGCGCCGCCGATCCAGCTGGCCGGCTCGGCCAAGGTCAAGGCCGAGATCCTGCCGGGCATGCTCGCCGGAGACCTCATCTGCGCTTTGGCGGTAACCGAACCGGGGGGCGGCTCCGATGTCGCCAATCTGCAAACGGCGGCACGCCGCGACGGCGACGTCTACGTGGTCAGCGGGTCGAAGACGTTGATCACATCGGGGATGCGCGCCGATTACATCACAGTCGCCGTTCGCACCGGAAGCCCCGGTGCCGCAGGGGTCTCCTTGCTCATAGTGCCGGCCACCACGGACGGCTTGTCCCGCACCAAGCTCCAGAAGATGGGGTGGTGGGCATCGGATACGGCCACGCTGTACTTCGACGACTGCCGGGTGCCGGCCGAGTATCTACTGGGTACCGAGAACGCCGGGTTCCGCCTGATCATGGAGAACTTCAACTACGAGCGGCTCTTCATGATCGCCGGCATGGTTGGCGGCTCGCGGGTTTGCTTCGACGCAGCGCTGGCCTGGGCACGCGAGCGTCGCACATTTGGTGCCCGGCTGGCCGACCATCAGGTCATCCGCCACAAGCTGGTCGAGATGGACCGCATGATCAACGCCACCCGCGCCTGGATGGAGCAGCTGGCCTGGCGGGTCAATCAGGGAGACCGCCCTGTGGCGGAGCTCGCCGAGTGCAAGGTGCAGGCGTCGCTCACGATCGAGTACTGCGCCCGGGAAGCGGCGCAGATCCTCGGCGGCGCCTCCTACGTTCGGGGAAACCCTGTGGAGCGCATCTACCGCGAGGTGCGGGTCAACGCGATCGGCGGCGGCTCGGAGGAGATCATGCGCGATCTGGCGGCTCGCCAGCTCGGCATCTAGCCGCCGGTCAGGCGGCAATTCCCTCGAGGACGATGTCGATCAGCCGGTCGATCGTGTCTATCGACAGATCGGCTACTCCGGGGCCGCCTTCGGAACGCGCCAGGTGCAAGGCGGCGCCGCTGAGCACTGCGGCCGCGATGGCCGGATCGACCGGCTTGAGCTCGCCGCGTTCGATGCCGGTTGCGACCAGGCGCTCGACCACGGAGCTGACGTAGGCGAAGTGGCGATCGAGGAGCCGGGTGACATCGGGGGCGTCGGCGGCATCTTCGGCCAACGCTGCGGTCCAGCGCTGCAACTCGGCCGCTCCCCGGAAATAGACGCGGAGTTGCCGATCGACCGGCACGGTGGGATCGATGGCCGCCAGTGCCGTGCGGCCCACTCGATGGAGGAACCTGTCAAGCACTACCAGCACCAGCTGCTGCTTGGAGGGGGCGAGCTCGTAGATCGTGCGCAAAGAGCAGCGCAGCTCGGCGGCCAGGCTGCGGACGGTGAAGGAGGCAAAGCCTTGCGTGAGGAAGAGCTCCTCGAGCTGGTCGAGCATCTCGCGGTGCCGCATGCTGAGCTGCGCCTCGGAGCGCGCCGACAACAGCGGTCGCGGCGGCTTTACGGTCGAGGTGGCCAGCGTCTCAGAGGTCACGTAGCAAGCGTAGACCGGGGAGGGGCGGGCGGCTCTCAGCCCTTGACCACCCCAATCGGGACCAGGCGGGCGACCTTGGTGGCGAGACCGGCCCGATGGCACACGTCCACCACCTCGTCGACGTCCTTGTAGGCATAAGGCGCCTCCTCGGAGAGCAACTTGACCGAGCCGGGACGCACCGAGATCCCCTCGGCCTCGAGCCCGCGGCGTACCTCCTGGCCCGACTCCTGCCGCTTGGCGGCCTTGCGACTCATCAACCGACCGGCGCCGTGGGCGGCCGAGTCGAACGCCGGGTTGGCGCCGGTCCCGGCGAGCACCCACGAGGCGGTGCCCATGCTCCCCGGGATCAGCACCGGCTGACCCACCGGGCGCAGGTCCTCGGGGAGATCGGGGTGGCCGGGCCCGAAGGCGCGCGTCGCCCCTTTGCGATGAACGCACAGCTCGCGGCGGCGGCCGGCAACGTCGTGGTGCTCCAGCTTGGCCAGGTTGTGGGCGACGTCGAAGACCAGCCGCATTCCCGTCCTCTCCCGCTTCGTGCCGAACGCCGTGGCGAATGCCCCGCGCGCCTCGTGGGCGAGGACATGGCGGTTGGCCCAAGCGAAGTTGGCAGCGGCAGCCATGGCGCCGAGGTACTCCTCACCTTCCGCCGAGCGCACCGGCACACAGGCCAGCTGGCGGTCGGGAACCGAGATCCCGTGGCGTCCCATCGCCGCCCCCATGAGCCGGAGTTGGTCGGTGCAGGTTTGGTGGCCCAAACCGCGTGAGCCGCAGTGGATCATCACCACCACCATCCCTGTGGCCAGGCCGAAGACCTCGGCGGCAGTGGCATCCTCGATGCGATCCACCAACTGGATCTCGAGGAAGTGGTTGCCGGCACCCAGCGATCCGAGCTGACCTCCACCCCGATCGAGCGCTTTCTGGCTGATCGCCTTGGGATCCGCCCCGGGCGAGGTGCCCCGCTCCTCGCAGCGCTCCAGGTCGTCCTCCCATCCGTAGCCGGCGTCGAGCACCGCCCGGGCGCCCTTGGTGAGGACATCGGTCACCAGGCCCCGCGAGGCGATGGCTCCCTTGCCGAGGCCGCGCGGGATGCGAGCATCCAGCTCCGCCATGATCTCGTTGCGACGGGCTTCGAAGTCCTCGACGGTGTAGCTCGACGCCAGCAAGCGCACCCCGCAGCAAATGTCGAAGCCGACGCCGCCGGGCGATACCACGCCGCCGGCGGCAATGTCGGTGGCGGCCACTCCGCCGATGGGAAAGCCGTACCCCCAATGGATATCGGGCATCGCCATCGACGCCTCCACGATCCCCGGCAGGTGAGCGACATTGGCAACCTGCTGGACGGCTCGGTCCTCCCGGGCCTTAACCAGCAGCGGCTCGCTGGCAAACACCCGTCCGGGGACCCGCATGCCCCCGGTCGGCAGGATCTCCCAGGTCACATCGGAGGTTCGCTTCAGCTCCATGCCAAGACCGTACGGCACCGACCCGCCGGTATCAAACGTCGAACACCACGCGGGCCGACCACCTGCCGTCGGGCAGCTCGGTGACGCTGAGGTCGTGATACGTGACGGCCTTGATGGGAGGACCTTCCAGGGCGGCGGCCTCCATCGGAGTCGCCCCGACCCGGATCCGGGCCTCCACCGGAGTCAGCGCTTCTACGTGAAATGTGCACGGCACGAGGTCGTTGGCCTCGGACACATAGAGCAGCTCGGCCAGCAGATCGACGAGCAACTCGGCCACGTCTGAGGCGGCAACCACGACGTCGACTTGGTGGGCGGGTGCCAGCGAGTCGAGGTCGTACATCAGTGAGAACATTCCGACGGCGGCCCATTCGAACAGCTCGGCGAGACTGTCGGCGCTGACCTCGATGGCAGTGTCGGCGGTGTGCGCCAAGACCGTGAACGAGCCGCTCATGAGCTCACGGTAGATGCCCGCCGCCCCGCCGGGGGCCTCTGATCCACCCTGGGTCAACCCTGATCAATTGAAGACTAGGGCAGCGGACCCCAATCAGACCGTCGGAATGATCCGAACTCGATCGTTGCCGCCGGTCTTGATACATTCGCCACAGTGGGGGGCGACGGGTAGGGAGAGTCGAATGAATGAGGCCAGGGAAGGCGCACGCGGGCGTGATCGCCGCGAGTTCCTCAAGAAGGCCGGCGCAGTTGCGTGGGTCGTGCCCACGATGCAAGTGGTCAACATGGCCGCGGCGGCGGCCGGGGTGGCCGGCTCTGCTGTTCCGCCACCACCGCCACCGCCCAGCACGAGCCAGGGCCCGGGATGTCGAACCTGTCGGTTGAGAGCCGTGTGGGAGCCGGGCCGGGGCTTCGTGTGGACGGACGGTGCCGTGGAGCAGGGAGACTGCCTCGGGCTGCCGGCGGACGCCGAAATTAGCAATGGGGCGAGCGTGGGCGCCCGGATCGAAGGCGACGGCACGGAATTAATCGTTCGTCTGCTCGACCCGTGGCGGGCTGTCGAATACGCCTCCCAATCGGTGGCCGGCGAGTGCAGCCGAGGCGAGCGGGGTGACCGAGGTCGCATGGTCACCTTCCGTGGCGGCGAGGGAGATGCGGAGATTCGGATTCTCGAGTTGATCATCAGCACCTGCGACGAATAGCCAAGACGAGCTTCACCGGCCTCGGGGCGCCCCTCTCCCTTCGGGGCGCCCCGAGCGCGTTCCCACTGCCGCGTTCCCATGGCATTGGCTCAGGGCGCCGCGTGGGGGCCTGTAGTGTCGAGCCGGTGACCATGTCAGGACGCACGACACGGACGGGTTCGCGATGACCCAGATCAGGACTTAGGCGCGATGGAGCCGTCACAGTTCTGGGCCGAGCTGGGCGCAGAACACAGCCGTGATCTCGCCACCTACGGGGTTGAGGCATGCAAGCGCCACCAGGCGCTGCGCTATTTCACTTGGCGTTGGAATTGGTCATCGGTTCGCAGCAGCGAGCAGATGCGCTTCCTGCTCAAGCACACGTCGGTTCCCACTCTGATCCGCACAGCGTTCACCCCGGCCAGGCTGGCGGGTGGGGATTGGGAAGGCATTCCATGGCCCAAACGTGATCGCTGGCTCTACACCTTCGCCAATCGACTGCTGTGGCAGTACGCGGCGGGTCGGGACACGCTGGGGGTCACCAAGTTGCGTGAGCCCGAGCTGGGGCGGCCCATCCCCGTCAAGTGGAGGAAGCGGCTGATCTCTCAGGATCTCGCCAACGGTGCGCTCGAGGCGGCAGCGATTGGCCGTGCGCTGAGGGGTACCCAACCGGAATCGATAATCGAACTGGGTGCCGGCTACGGGCGAACCGCCTACGTGCTGATGAACCTGTTTGCGCGGGCGCAATACACCATCGTCGACATCGAACCCGCTCGCACGATCTCGAGGTGGTACCTGTCCCAGCTGTTCCCGCCGGAGCGGCTTCGTTTCGTCGCCCCTGAAGAGGTCGACACCATCGAGGCGGGCTCAATCGACTTGGCGGTGACCATATCTTCCCTGCAGGAGATGACCCCCAAACAGGTAGGCGGCTACCTGGAGTTGTTCGACAGAGTCGCCGCCGGGGGCGCCGTCTACCTGAAACAGTGGGAGACGTGGCACAACCCCACGGACGACGTCACAATGAACATCGACGATTATCCGATCCCGGATCGGTGGGTACCCCTCTTCAGAGAGCACGCTCCAGTCCAGACGCGTTTCATCCAAGCTGGCTGGCACATCCCGGAACCGGCTTAGCTTGCGAGCGATCGGAATGCCTGCAGCTCTTGCCGACGGCGGCTCCCCGAGCCCTCACTGCGGACCGCAGCAGGTAGAGCCGTGCGCCGCGTGAGCCAGCTCGCCGCGCTGGTGGGGATTGTCTTGCCGCTGGTTGGGTGTGCCACCGGCCCCCCGCAACTGGCGCCCGGCGACTGCGTGGCTATCGTGGGGATTGGCAGCTCCGAGGCCACCGAGCGCCTCGTTGCGGTCGACTGCGACACCGTCGACGACGGCATATTCCGCGTCGTGTGGGTCGAGGAGGCCGCAGACTCAGAACCGCTGACGGTGACCAGGCTGGCGGCCGAATGCGAGGGGCCCACTCTGCTCCCGGACGCCGACATGCTGGCCGCGGGCGACAACACCGTCGTGTGTTTCGAGCCCATCGAATAGCGGGGTTTCTCGAGGTATCGGCCGGATGGCCGGCGGGCGATGCGATCTCAGTGCCCGGGGCCGCCGGCCGACGGCCTCCCGGCCGTGCAATCACGCAGCGGCCTCGATCTGGTTTTCCAGCCGGCCTTCCTCCAAGAACGCAACGATGTTGCCGACCGTCGTCTCGGCAATGGCCGCCAGTGCTTCTTGGGTGAAGAAGGCCTGGTGGCCCGTGATCAGGACATTGGGGAACGTGAGCAGTCGAGAGAAGGCGTCATCCTGGATAACGATGTTCGACAGGTCTTCGAAGAACAGATCGGCTTCCTCCTCGTAGACGTCGAGGCCCAGGTGACCGATCTTGCCGGATTTGAGACCGTCGATCACAGCCGCGGTGTCAACCAGAGCCCCCCGACTGGTGTTGATGAGCATCACGCCGGGACGCATTCTCGAGATGGCGGCGGAGCCGATGAGGTGGTGAGTGTCGGGCGTGAGCGGGGTGTGCAAGGTGATGACGTCGGCAGTGGCGAACAGCTCGTCGAGAGCAACGTACGTCACGCCGCGAGCACTCAGCTCGGCATTCTCGTGAGGATCGTATGCCAGCAGCCGGCAACCGAAGCCGATCAAGATCTCGGCGACGACCGCGCCGATCTTGCCCGTCCCGACGATGCCCACGGTGCGCTCCTTCAAGTCGAAGCCGAGGAGACCGTCGAGCGAGAAGTTGCCCTCCCGAACTCGATTGTGGGCACGATGGATCTGGCGGTTCAAGGCCAGCATCAGGCCAACGGTGTGCTCGGCGACGGCGTGCGGCGAGTAGGCCGGGACCCGCACCACCGGCAGGCCGAGATCTGCCGCAGCGGCCAGATCCACGTGGTTGTAGCCGGCGCTGCGCAGCGCAACCAGCCGTACGCCTTCGTCGGCCAACCGCGCCAGTGTGGCGGCATCGAGCACATCGTTGACGAACGCGCAGACCGCATCGTGGCTGGTCGCCAACGACGCGGTCGCCGCAGTCAACCGCGCTTCGAGAAATGTGAACTCGAGGCGCCCGGCGGCGGCGGCGAGCAAGGAACGTTCGTCATACGGCTTGGTGGAGAAGACGGCAACGCGCATCGCCGGAGTGTACGGTCGCCTCGACCTTTCGGCCGGGTACCGATGGGGGAGGTGGGATCGCTACGACGCTACGTGTCCGTCGTCGTGGCGCCAGCAGCGATCGACCACGACAGGCGTCAGACGTATGCAGCCGGCTCGTTGTCGAACATGTTCTTGCATGCTGGGCAGCAGAAGTACACGGGGGAGCCTCCGTGCTCGGAGACGAAACGGGCGCCGGCGATATCGACGTCCATCCCGCAGACCGGGTCGACGGCGCTACTCGGAAGGGTCTCCATGGCGGGGGGCTCAGCGGCTCCTCCGATGCGACCGGCCGCGCGGCGTTTCACCAGCTCGGCGAGGATGGCCACAGAGATCTCCCGATGCTCCACGTGGCCCAGGTCGAGGCCGGCTGGGGTGTCGATGCGGGCGATCTGCTCCTCGCCGAAACCGCGATCGCGCAGGTAACCGAGCACGGTTGGTGCTCTGGTCGACGATGCCACCAATCCGATATACGGTGCCGGGCCGGCCAACGCCGCCTCCAGAGCCGGCTCGTCGTAGTGGCCCTGGGTAGCGACGACCACGGCCGTGGAATCGTCGATGCCGGCACGGTCCCATTGATCGAGCGAGGTGATCACGGTGACTCGCTCCGGCCATTCGGCGGCGTCGCCACCGTCGTCGATCCCGGTGACGCGCCACTCCAGCGCCAACAGCAGCCGGGCCAGCGTCTTCACGCCCGGCGAGCGGCCTACCACAACCACATGGGGCTCGGGCAACACGGGTTCCATAAAGACCTCCAAGGCGCCCTCACTGGCGCAAGCAATCGGCACGGTCATCACCCCGTCGCGGGTGCTGCCGTCCAGCTCGTCGGCAGGGCCGAGATACATGAGCCGCGACTCGCCGTCCTTGATGACGCGACGCGCCTCGCGCACTACCGCCGGTTCGGCGCAAGCGCCGCCGATCCAGCCGTGCACGGTGCCGTCCGGCTCGATGATCGCGGTGCCGCCGGCTTTGCCGGACGAGGGGGAACGAGCCCACACGACGGTCGCCATTGCGAACGGGCGATGCTGCCGATGCAGCTTCGCCGCCAACGCGAGCATATCCCTCATGCCCTCACCGTACCTCCCACCGCCAACGCAAGAAACGGTTGCGGGCGAGTCACTCCTGCAGCGCCGCCCACACCCGGTCGGGCAATACCGGCATGTCGATATTGCGCACCCCTGTGTGCTGCAGTGCATCGATCACTGCGTTGACGTAGGCCGCAGGAGAGCCCACCGTGGCCGACTCTCCGACTCCTTTGGCGCCGATGGGATGGTGCGGCGACGGAGTGACCGTCTCGCCGAGCTCGAAGCGGGGGGTCTCCCACGCCGTGGGGATCAGGTAGTCCATGAAGTTGGCACCGATCGCGTTGCCGAACTCGTCGAAGGTGATCCACTGCATGTTGGCCATGGCGAAGCCCTCGGCCAAGCCGCCGTGGATCTGTCCATCCACGATCATCGGGTTGATCCGGACTCCACAGTCGTCAACGGCCACCATGCGGCGCACTTTCCATTGTCCGGTGCCGGTGTCGACGTCGACGACGACGATGTAGCTCCCGAACGGATATGTCATGTTGGGTGGGTCGTAGTAGTGCACCCCTTCGAGGCCACCCTCCATGCCTTCGGGGAAGTTGGTGTAGGCGGCGAATGCGATGTCCTGGATGGTCTTGGCCGCGTCTGGCGAGCCCTTCACGAAGAACCGTCCGTTCTCCCACTCCAGGTCTTCCTCGGAAGCCTCGAGCAAATGGGCGGCGATCTTCTTCGCCTTCTCCCGCAGCTTGCGGGCGATCACGACGGTGGCCGCTCCCGCCACTGGGGTCGATCTCGATGCATACGTCCCGAGCCCGTACGGGGTGTTGTCCGTATCTCCCTCGATGACCTTGACGTCGCTAAACGGGATGCCCAGCTCCTCGGCAACGATCTGGGCGAAAGTCGTCTCGTGACCCTGCCCCTGGGTGCGCACCCCGAGCTTGAGGATCGCCTTGCCCGTGGGGTGCACGCGCAGCTCCGCAGAGTCGAACATCTTCAGGCCCAAGATGTCGTAATCCCGTGAGTTGCCGGCGCCGACTACCTCGGTGAACGAGGCGATGCCGATGCCAACGAGCTGGTCGCTGCCTTCGGCGATCTTCTGCGCTTGCTCCTGGCGGACACCCTCGTAGTCGATCATCTCCATGGCCAGCCTGAGCGCCCGCTCGTAGTCGCCCGAGTCGTAAACGAATCCGGTCGGCGACGTATAAGGGAACTGCTCCGGCTGGATGAAGTTCTTCACCCGGAGCTCAGCGGGATCCATCCCCAGCTCGTAGGCCGCGTTCTGCACCAACCGCTCGATGAGGTATGACGCCTCCGTCACCCGAAACGAGCACCGATACGCCACACCGCCCGGCGCCTTGTTCGTGTAGACCCCCCGGGTCTTGACGTACGCCGCCGGGTAGTCGTACGAGCCGGTGACGATGTGAAACAGGCCGGCCTTGAACTTGGTGGGCTGGGCATCGGCATAGAAGGCGCCCTGGTCGGACAGCATGTCGACCTTGAGGCCGAGGATCTCGCCCTCGCTGGTGACGGCCAGGTCGCCCTTCATGTAGTAGTCACGGGCGAACCCGGTCGAGATGAGGTTCTCGGTGCGCGTCTCCACCCACTTGACCGGCTTGCCGATCACGAGCGAGGCCGCCGTGGCCACCACGTACCCCGGATAGACCGGCACCTTGTTGCCGAAGCCGCCGCCGATGTCGGGCGAGATGATCCGGATGTTCTGCTCGGGCAGTCCCGCCACCAAGGCAAACACGGTGCGGTGAGCATGCGGCGCCTGTGACGTCATGTAGATCGTGGCCTGGCCGGTCGCTGGGTTGACGTCGGCGACGGCGCCGCAGGTCTCCAGCGGCGAAGGGTGCGAGCGCGGGTAGTGAGTCTCCAGCGTGACGACTCGGTCGGCGGCGGCCGCCGCTGACTCCCACGCGGCCGGGTCACCCGACTCCCATTCGTACGCGACGTTGTCGGCTTTGCCTTCGAGATCGTCGCGGATGATCGGGGCGGCGGGCTCCAGACCCTGCTGCGGGGTGACGACGGCGTCCAGGATGTCGTAGTCGACGTCCACCAGGTCGGCCGCGTCACGGGCGATGTACGGATCGGTGGCGATCACCGCGGCCACCTCCTGGCCTTGGAAACGCACCTTGTCGGTGGCCAGCACCGCCTGGGTATCACCCGACAGGGTGGGCATCCACGCCAGGTTGTAGCCGGCGAGCATCTCCCCGGTCACGACGGCGACCACTCCGTCGACCTCCGACGCCGCGGTGGTGTCGATCGAGTTGATCTTGGCGTGCGCCAGCGGGCTGCGCACCATGACCATGTGGAGCATGCCTGGCAGCTCGATATCGTCGACGTAGTTGCCGGCGCCTTGGATGAAGCGGTCGTCCTCGATTCGTTTGACGCTATGCCCAATTCCGCCGACTTCCGGGGTGGTGGTGGGTTCGTGCTGAGTAGCTGTCATCGCTCTCTTCCTCTCAGCTCGGCGCGTCGGCAGCGTTGGCGGCCGCCAATTGGATGGCTTTGACGATGTTGACATATCCGGTGCAGCGGCACAGGTTGCCGGAGATGGCCCAACGCACCTCATCTTCGGACGGGTCGGGATTATCCGCGATGAGCGCCGCGCCCACCAGCATCATCGCCGGCGTACAGAATCCGCATTGGAGCCCGTGGGCCTCTTTGAAGGCAGCTTGGACGGGATGCAGCGAGCCGTCTTGCTTGAGTCCCTCGACGGTGGTCAACGACTTACCGTTGGCCTGGACGGCGAACATCGTGCACGACTTCATGGGGACGCCGTCGACGAGGACGGTACAAACGCCGCAGCTAGACGTGTCGCACCCAATGTGGGTGCCGGTGAGGCCGAGGGTGGTGCGCACGAAGTCGACGAGGAGCATGCGGGGCTCGACGTCGGCCGTCTGCTCCGCGCCGTTGACAGTTACGGTGATTTCCACGGAGACTCCCTTCAGCTCTGGGCCCTGGCCAGCGAGGCTGCCAGGCCGCGTTCGGCGAACACTCGTACAACTTCCCGTTTGTATTCCGCGGGCCCGCGCACGTCGCTGGCCGGGTCGCAAGCGTTCTTGGCGATCTGCGCAGCTTCGGCGAACAGCTCCGGGCTGGGAGCCTCCCCCTCGAGGAGGCTCTCGGCTTCCGTGACTTTGAGGTTGTACGGATAGACCGAAGTGAGCGCGATTCCCGCTCGAGAGATGTTGCCGTCGTCGCTCAGCTCCAGATGAGTGGCAACGCCGACGGTGGCGTAATCGCCGATTTTGCGCTCGAGCTTCTGATAGTCGCCGCCGCCGCGGCGGTAGCGGGGTACTCGTACCTCGGTCAGCAGCTCGGTGGGATGCAGCGCAGTAGTGAACATGTCGACGAGAAAGTCGCTGATCGGAATGACCCGGGTACCGCCCGTGTGCTGGGTGTCGGCCCCAGGGTGGAATTGGGCCGACCCCTCTTTCGATTCCACCACGACCTCGGCGCCGACGGCGAGCATCACCGAAGCCCAATCGCCCTCAGGGTCGTGGTGTGCGATCGAGCCGCACAGCGTGCCGCGGTTGCGAATGATCGGGTCGGCGATCCAAGGGGCCGCGGTGGCGATTGCCGAGCTCTCTTCCTTGATGAGCTGGGAACGCTCCACGTCGGCATGGCGGGCCAGCGCCTGGATGCGGATATGCCCGTTCTGGACGTCAACCGCGTCGAGTTCGGGCAATCCGTTGATGTCGATGAGCGTGGTGGGGCTCGCCAGTCGCAACTTCATCATCGGGATGAGGCTTTGTCCCCCGGCGAGGATCTTCACCTCGCTGCCTCTTTCGGCAAGTAGATCGAGTACCTCCTCCTTGTTCTCAGGGGCGAAGTAGTCGAACGCTCTGGGGTACATCGTTCCTCCAGGCTGCGGCGAGTGGCTCTGCGCAGACATTAGATACGCAGCCACCGTGCGGCCAGTGAGATTGGGTATCACCTCCCCCCTTTGAGCGACGCCCGGAGGGCGGGCAGGCCGCGGAGGCGCCGGGATTCCCCCTCCGCCTCGCTGCACTCGGCTCCTCCCCCAACGCTCGCCGAGGGCTCGCTGGGGGAGGAATGTTGAGGTGTGGCCTAGATTCGGTGCATGAAGCGCCTTGGGGTCGATGCGGCATTGATTGGGGGTGAGCTAGTTGGCGGGGACGTCGCCATCGATGCAGGTCGGGTCGATGAGGTTGCGCTGCCGGCGGCCGGCCGCGGGCTGGTGGCGTGCGCCGGGTTCGTGGATCTCCAAGTAAACGGTTTCGGCGGCGTCGACTTCGCCACTGCCGACGTGGCCGGCTATCAGCGGGCCGCAGCCGCCATGGCAGCCACCGGAGTGACCACGTTTCTACCCACCTTCATCTCGTTGCCCTGGAATCAGTACGAAGCGGCGATCGACGTTGCCCGCCGGGCGCGACCGGTGACCCCGGGGATGGCGGGCCTGCATCTCGAAGGACCTTTTCTCGCGGCGGGCCGATGTGGGGCTCACGACCCGGCGAACCTCGTCGCCCCGACGGAGACGCGCCTCGAATCCATCATCTCGCAAGACGTCGTCAACTGGGTGACGGTCGCCCCCGAAGTGCCGGGGGGGTTGGAGGCGGTGCACACCCTGGCCGCCGCTGCCAAGACCGTGGCGATCGGCCATTCGGACGCCAGCGCAGCTACCGCCCACGCCGCGTTCGAGGCAGGGGCGACCGCGGTCACCCATTTGTTCAACGCCCAGAGCCCACTGCATCACCGCGCCCCGGGGATCCCCGGGGTCGCCCTGGACGATGAGCGGGTGTTGCTGACGATCATCGCCGACGGCGTACATTTGGCGCCGGAACTGGTGCGGCTCGTCTTCGCGGTGGCGCCCACCAGAGTTGCCCTCATAACCGATTCGATTGCCGTTGCCGGAATGGGGGAGGGGACCATGCGCCTCGGCGAACGCACCGTCACCGTGTCTGCGGGGGCGGCGCGGCTGGCCGATGGCACGCTTGCCGGCAGCGCAGTGACGATGGACCAAGCCGTTCGCAACGCCGTCGATTCTGGAGTCGCTCCGGAGCTTGTGCTCGGAGCGGCCACCGCAGCACCGGCCCGTGCCCTGAACGGCGCGGCAGTCGTGGACCTCAGCCCTGGAGCGCAAGCCGACGTCGTGGTGCTCGATGCCGACTTCTCGCTGGTACGTACGCTGCGAGCGGGCCGCGCGATCTACGAGCAGTGAGCGGCACCGTAGGGCCATGGGCTAACTTGCCTAGAGACTCAGTTGGGAGGTTGCGCAGTGCAAGGCCACGCCGTAACGATGCTGGGAACGGGCCTGATCGGGGAGTTCTACACGATGACTCTCCACGGCCAGCGCGGCCGAGATCGGGTCGAAGTGGTCTACTCGCGAACCGAGGAGCGCGGCAAGACGTTCGCCGACCGCTGGGGTATTCCCCACTACACGACTTCGCTTGAGGACGCCGTCAACCACGCGGCCGCCGATGTCGTCATCGTCGGCCTGCCAAATCATCTCCACGAGGAGGCGATCGCGTTGGCAGCAGCTGCGGGCAAGGCCGTGTTGTGTACCAAGCCGCTGGCGCGCAATGCTGCGGAAGCCAAGCGGATCCTGGACACAGTCGAAGGGGCGGGAGTATTCGCCGGCTACCTGGAGGACCTCGTATACACCCCGAAGACCCTCAAGGCCGTCGCCGCCGTCGCCGGCGGCCAGATCGGCGACGTCACCTGGGTCCGGTCGCGGGAAACCCACCCCGGTCCCCACAGCGCCTGGTTCTGGGACGCCGACAAGGCCGGTGGCGGCGCCATCGTGGACCTAGGCTGCCACTGCATCGAGATCATCCGCTCCTATGTGGGCAAGGACAATCGCCCCACCGAAGTGATGTGCCATGCCGACACTCTGGTGCACCCGATCGATGCTGAGGACAATGCGGTGGCGTTGATCCGCTTCGAGTCCGGAGCTCTCGGCCAATTCGAGGTTTCGTGGACGTTTCGCGGAGGAATGGATCTGCGCGACGAGGTGGCCGGCACGGAGGGCACGATCTGGATCAACACCTTCCTGCGTACCGGTTTCGAGATGTACTCATCCGGCGGCGGGGAGGGCTACGTGGCCGAGAAGCTCGAATCGACCGAGGGATGGCTGTTTCCCGTAGGGGACGAGGTGACGGAGCTCGGCTACGTAGACATGTTCACCGACATGTTCAACGCAATGGAGGAAGGTCGCCAGCCCACGGAGACCTTCTACGACGGTTATGTGGTGAACGCCGTCATGGACGCGGCCTACCGGTCGGCGAAATCCGGTCAGTGGGAGTCCGTCGACCTCGAATGGCGAGGTGGTAGCAGGCCCCGCATCGCCAAGCGGGCCGCAACCTATGAGGGCAAGAACATCGTCAAGGAGGAGATCCTCCCGGACGGCCGCCGCAAGCTGATCCTCAGCGATCCCAGCGACGGTGCGATCACCGACCTGATCGTCAGCGGCTGAGCTCGCTCTTGCGGATCGAAGCGTTCCCCGACGACGCCTGGGCAGCGGCGGTCGCCGCCCGCTGGATTCGCCGGCTGCATGCCCAACCCGATCTCGTTATGTGTCTGCCGACTGGAGCAACTCCCCGCCCGGTCTACTCGATGATGGCGGCCGCGGTAATCGCCGGCACCGTGAGCTTCGCCGGCGCCCAGGTTTACCTCCTCGACGAGTTCGGAGGGCTGGCGCCGGACGATGCCGGACGGTGCGACGCCATGATCGACCGCCACCTCGTGGGCCGCATCGATTTGCCTCCCGGGAGTCTGCACAAACTCGATCCCGACGCGGTCGACATCGATGCGGAGGCGGCTCGGTATGGGGCCGCTCTGCGCCAAGCCGGGCTCGATCTGACTCTGGTCGGCATCGGTGTGAACGGCCACATCGGGCTCAACGAGCCGGGATCGTCCGCGGAGTCCACGGCCCGCCGCGTCGAGCTGGCCTCGTCGACCCAGGAGTCGATGCGGCGCTACGGTGCAGGCCATTCCGCCGCATGGGGGCTAACTCTCGGTATGGCGGAGATTCTGCAATCGGCCGAGGTCTGGCTTGTGGCGACCGGTCAGTCGAAAGCTGCCATCGTCGCCGCCGCCCTGAAGGGCCCAATCAGCTCCGCAGTGCCGGCGTCGCTCCTGCGCCAGCATCCGAAGGCATCAGCCCTCCTCGATCAGAGTGCGGCATCGGCGCTCGGTGGGTGATCGCTGGCGAGGGCAATTGCGTACCGTCTGTTGTGCTTAAAACGGGTGATATCGCCTCGTTAGGCACAACAGACTCAATCGGGCACATGGAGCACCTCGGCGCCTCGGCCCTGCTGGATGAGAGGGATATAGCTCTCTAGCGCCTCAGCGGTCGTCGGATCGGTGAGATCCACTGTGCGCCCCGTCTCCGCCGACATGTACGCCGCCATCGTCAACTTAACTATCTGGGCGCCGTAGCCCCAGTCGAGGAGCGGCGGCCGGCCGGTGTTGATCGCGTCGACCAGGTCCCGGACCTCTTCGACGTAGCCGTACAGGTCGGCCTCGTTGGGTTGGACGGTCAGCAGACCCTGGCTGGCGGTTGCCTTCTCCAAGGCCAGCTCGGCGTCGGCGACCCCGGTGGCGGCGGCGTCGCCGATGAAGACCTCAAGCGGCGATCGCAGCGAGTTGACCTCGAGCGCATACCCCGGTCCGAGTCCGTCGATCAGCAGCCGCAGTCCTTGTTTGTCGTACATCCATGAGACGGTGAACTGGGCGATGCTGCGCAGATCGGTTTCCGGGTCGCGATACTCGATGGTCCCGGTGGCGAAGTCCTCGGCCGGCGTCGCCGAGTAGTCGACGCCGAACCGGTCCATCAGATCCTGCCGCCACACCGGCTGGCCCCATTTCAACAACCCAACTTGGGCCGTGACCTTCTCCGGCACGAGGTAATCGGGCGCCCGGCCCGGCGGGGTGAGCAGGTACCAGCCAACGGCGATCGAGTGGCAACCCATGTCCGAGAGCACCCCACCGCCCTGCTGGGTGGGATCCCAGAACCAAGCGTTATGCGGTCCGGCATGTTCCTCTGCAGCCCGCGCCAGGCCCAGTGGCCCCATCGCGTCGACGACTGCCGACAACTGGGTGTGGGCCGACTGCACTGCCGGCAGGTGAAGCTGATTCTCGAAGAAGGCGGTTGGAGCCCCGACCTCGGCGGCAAGCTCTAGCATGCGGCGCGCCTCACCCAAGTTGCGAGCCAGCGGCTTCTCGCACACCAGCGCCATCAGGTCGGCGCCGGAGGCGGCTGCCCGGGCCGTTGCCTCCATCGCGTCGACCCGCGTGAAGTTGGGCGCAAAGAATGCCACCACGTCGACATGGTGCGCCAGCTCCTCGACCGAGCCGTACACGGCTCCTTCTCCCAGGCCTGCTTGGCGAACCCGTTCCGCCAGCGCAGTGGGCGGGGTGCGCGACGTCAGTCCGGCCACTTCGATCCCGCGGACGGACTCCAGCGCCTTGATCTGGAAGCCGGCGATGAAGCCGCCGCCCACGATTCCCAATCGAATTGTCATTCCGGTCCCCTCGTTGCCTCGGGTGAATCTAGAAGTGGGTAGGGCGTCTCGGCCACGCCGGCGACCCCGGCGTCGTAGATCAGCAATGACCCGCCGTGAGCGCTGCTGTCATCACCGACGCGGGCGGTAGTGATGAACAGCAGGTCCAGCTCGGGGCCGCCAAATGCCAGGCACGTCGGATTGTTCGCCGGCACCTCCCACACGGCCTCAACGGAGCCATCCGTGCGGTAGCGCACGACGCGGCCGGCGCCCCATTCGGCGTTCCAGACGCATCCGGTCGTGTCGACGGTGGAGCCGTCCGGTACGCCCGGGGGCGGGACGACGGCTAGTACGCGGCGGGGGCCGGGCACTCCCGACGCCGGGTCGTAGTCGGCCACCCATATCTTGCTATCCATGGAGTCGGCGGTGTACATGATCCGTCCGTCGGGGGAGAAGCACATGCCATTGGGAATCCCGATGTTGCCCCAGGGACAAGCGATCCCGCCGTCCGGATCGAGGCGGTACATGGATCCGGTGCGTTGGCCGGTATCAGCATCATCCATCGTGCCCGCCCAGAAACGCCCTTGGCGGTCGGTCTTGCCGTCGTTGAAACGGTTGCCCGCCATGTGGCTTTCCGGTGCCGCCAGCGACCTGAGATCGACGATCGACGTCTCGCGCAGCCCGACCAGCTCGATCCCGGTCGACGTAGCCGCCAGCAGCTGTTGTGGGTCCGATGTCAACGCGATCGATCCAAACCGGCGCCGGGTCGGCCAGGTATCCCATTGCCGGCTGGCGACATCGAGTGAGCCCAGACGCTCACCCAGGATGTCGATCCAGAAGAGCTTGCCGACCCGGCCGTCCCAGATCGGGCTCTCTCCGAGCTGGTCCTCCACAGCGACGATGTCGAGGAGCTTCACAGCGACTCCGCGGTGACGGTCACGGTCGTTTCCACGTTGCGTAATCCGCATGTCGTCAACAGGCCGCCACCGAACGCCAGCGCCCAGGCCATCTCGTCCAACTCGAGCAGTGGGCCGGTCTCGCCAACCTGCGACACCCAAGCCAGCGGCTTACCGGCGAACCAGGCAGATCCGATGTCGAGGCCGCGGTGGGGCAGCAGGCGGAGATCGATCCCATCCATCACGCGCAAGTCGATGGCGCGACCATGCGTGGCCTCGCTCTGGCGCACTTGCAGGACGGCATCGAGATTGGGCAGTGCCGCAGTGTCGAGCGCATGGGTGAAATCAGTCATCGGCGCCGGCGTGGCCCACGGTGCCGTCGATGACGAGACCCCCGTCGACGACGAGCTCGTGCCCGGTCATGTACCGAGACGCGGTCGATGCCATGAAGACGATGACGTCGGCAATGTCGTCGGCAACGCCGAGACGGCTCAGCGGGATCCGCTGCTCGTATGTGGCGCGGACCTCGGGCGTGTAGGCCGCGGCGTTGAGCGGCGTGTCGATGGCTCCCGGAGCTACGGCGTTGCAGGTGACGCCGTAAGGGGCCGCCTCCAGTGCCACCGTGCGGGTGAGCCCCACTATGCCGTTCTTGGCTGTGGTGTAGGCGGCCAAGTTGGCGACCGGCTGCAGATCGACGGCCGACGAGACATTGATGATGCGGCCTCGCCCCTGCGGGTACATCGCCCGCGCCGCGGCGCGGCAGCCGTAGAAGTAGCCATGCAGGTTGGCGCCGAGGAGGCCGTGCCAATCGGCATCGCTCGTCTCGATCAGCGATTTCACCATGAGGCGGGCGGCGTTGTTGACCCAAATGTCGACACTGCCCCAGCGCTGCCGAGCGACGGCCGCCAAGTCGTCATGCGTGGCCGGGTCGGCGGTATCCCCGGAAACGAGATGAGATTCGCGGCCGGCGGCGGCCACCGCGGTGCGCACATCATCAGCCGCGGCGTCCGGCCCCTTGAATACACCCGCAATGTTGGCGCCGGCTCTCGCCAGCGCTTCGGCGGTGGCCCGGCCGATGCCGCTCGACACCCCGGTGACTACAGCCACCGGTCCCACGATCTCCAGAGCTGCTGTCATCGCCGCCTCCTCATGCTGGTGGGCGAGGGTCGAGCACGAACTTCATGCCGTATCCGGCGCGGGTAGCCGCGAAAGCCCGCTCCCAGTCGGTCAATGGAACCACATCGGTCACCAAGGGATCGAGCACGACTGCGCCTGCTTCCAGCAGCCGGATCGCCCGCTGCCAGGAGGCCGGCGTGCTGGCAAAGCCGGACGTGTAGATCAGCTCCTTGTACAGCACCTGGTCGATGTCGATCGTGATTGGCTTACCGAAGATCCCTACTTGGATGTAGCGGCCGCCTCGGCGGACAGCACCCAGCGCCAGGTTGGCGCCGGTTTCGGCGCCGCTGCATTCGCAGATGGCATCGAAGTTGAAGTCGATCGGGTCCCGACCGGCGACTGCGGTGGTGAATCCGAGGCGGTTGGCCACTTCGAGGCGGGCGGCGTCTCGTTCCAGCCCGACGAGTGTCACCGTGCCCCCGGCGGCCCGCACCGCCTGGGCCGCCACGATCCCCATCGGACCCGGTCCGATGAGCAGCACTCGGTCGCCAGAGTTGATGAGCGGAGGATCGAACAGGATCTGCGCCACGCATGCCAGCGGTTCGGCCAACACTCCGGCGTAGCGCCCAACAGTGTCTGGTAGGCGGTGCAGGTTGCGGACGGGCACGGTGAGCCATTCTGCGAAGCCGCCATCCACGTGAGACCCGATCGAGCGCCGCGAGGTGCACAGGTTGGGCCGTCCCCGGCGGCAGTGCTCGCACTGCTCGCAGAAGTAGAAGTACGTCTCGACGGCCACTCGAGCTCCCCGCCACGTTTCGTCGGCTTCATCGCCGATCACGACTACCTCACCGGTGACTTCGTGGCCCATCGTCACTGGTGGGGAGGAAGGGAACTCGTCGTCGGCGATATGGAGATCGGTGCCGCAGATCCCGGCGCCGATCACTCTCAAGGTCACTTCGCCCCGTGCCGGGGAGCGGACCTCCTGGTCCCACAGCCCTAGGTTGCCGGGGCCCGTCGCCAGCTTGCCGAGCGCGATTGTCTGGGCTGGGAGTCTCATGCGCCTCCTTCCGGGTCGAAGGCGAGGAAGCGCGCCGGGTTGGAAACGAAGAGTCGGCCGACGACCTCGGCAGCGACGCCATGGGCAGCGAGCACATCCACGAATCGGTCGTGCAGGTATGCCAATCCAGGGCTGCCGCCGAGCGTGATCCACAACGACCGGCGGGCTCCGTCGGTGCCGAGCATCAACTGGTCGGCGTAGCCCTCCTCAACCATGCGGGCGACCAGCCACGCGGTGCCTTCGGGCTCGTCGGGAGGTTGCCGCAACGCCTGGTCGTATTCCAGATTGACCCCCGACGACAGCAACTCGCGGTGGTATCCGGGATCGGCGATCCGGTCGGTATGGGACAGCACCACTCGACTTAGATCGACGCCGAGCGCGGTGAGCATCGTGATCTGCTCGAGTCCGCCTCCGCCCCCATCGCAGTGAGTGAGGAGAGGCGCTCGGGTCGCCTGGTGGGCGGCCGCTCCGGCGGCAAAGAGCTCCTTGGCGTGTGGATCGGGCTCCGCTTGGGCAGTCGCCACCTTGATGATCCCCGCTCTCACTGCGGTCCGCTCCACCACGGGGCCGGTGTAGTCGTAGGCGTCGATCCCGTTGGTGATGTCGGCGATGAAGAGGGGGGCGAGCGTCTCCGCCGAGGCGGTGACGGCCCACGGATGGCCGGCGTAGTACTTGGCGACATGAAGACCGGTGGTGGCCACGATGGCGACTCCGGTTTGGCGGCTGATCTCGGCCAAACGGCGTGGATCCCGTCCTCCGGCGCACGGCATGGCGTCCACCATGGCGCCAACTCCCGCCGCCTTTGCCAGGCTCACCTCGGCCACGGCGTCGTCGACCGAATGCAGGTGGATGTGGGGAAACCTCTCTGCGATCACCAGCGAGTCGAGGATGAGATGCTCGTGCATGTAGGTTGCGCCCAGCGTCGCCGGGTTCACGTCGCCCAGCACCGTCCGCACGATGGTGGTCATAGAACCCGCTCCGACTGCAGGATCGCCCCTGTCGCCCGCAGCCGATCGCTCACCACATCGGCCGGCACGGCGCGTACCGATCCGTCATCCTGCGCCGCCAACGCTGCGGTAGTGCCGGCAGCCTGGCCCATCGCCATGCACTGGGCCATCGAGCGCACCGCGGCTTGCGCATCGTGCTCGGCGGAGAAGCAACGGCCTGCCATGAGCACGTTGGTGGCATCGCGGGCGATCAGGGTGCGCAACGGGATGCCCACTACCTCTCCGTCGGGCATGTACTCCCACGTCGTCCCGGTACCGGCGCCGCCGTGATGGTCCTCGATGGGAGCTCCGCACAGCCCCACCTGGTCATCGAAGCGGCGGGCGGTGAGCACGTCATCGCGGGTGAGCCGGTAGTCCCCGAAGACCCGCCGCGTCTCGCGCACGCCGATCTGAGTGGAGAGAGCGATCAAAGCCGCTTGTCCGTAGCCGGGCACTTTGTCTCGCAGGAAGCGAACGTACTCGATGGCCTGGCGGCGGCCTTCAATCTCGGCCCAGGTGAGAACCTCCGGGTCGCTGGCGTTGCGCAGGTCGCCGCCCGCGCCGCGTACGTGGTCGACCCGTGTCATCACGGTGGCGATCATGCCGTCGACCGGGGTGATGTGGTCGCTGCCCTCGCGGCGAGGCAGGTCGTACTCACCCGAAGCAGCGGCCGCCGCCATCAGCTCGTGCAGCTCGTCCCTCGTGATCGAGCGACGGGCTGCTGTATCGACGTTGGCCATCCGGAACGTCGTTGTCAGGGTCTGGGCCGGGTCTATCGAGCCGGCGAGCTCGTATCCGATGCCGGCGTGATGGCATACGTCGGCATCTCCCGAAGCGTCGACGACCACGGCCGAGCTCACCCGCTGCAACCCGGCCTTGGTGGCCACCACCAGCTCGGTGAGGCGCCCGTCGACCATCGTGGCGTCTTGGACGAAGCCATGAAGCAGCACGCGGGTGCCGGCAGTGATCACTAACCGCTCCCACACCACCTTGAGATGCTCCGCCAGGTACGTGATACCGGTGCCGGCGCCGTAAGTGTTGGGCCGCTCCACTACGGGCCCGAGGTCGCGGAGGGCGGCGATCACGTCATCGGAGATGCCGCCGACGACTTTGATCGCCCGGCTCCCCGGCGTGTAGAAACCGTAGAAGGTGTCGAGAACCGCGGTGGACACGCCGCCGAGGAAGGGCAGCTTCTCGATGAGCAGTGTGTCCGCACCGGCCCGGGCCGCCGCGATCGCCGCAGTGGCCCCGGCCGAGCCGGACCCGACGATGACGACATCGAAGCTGCCGAGTGAGGGAATAGCCACGGTCAGACGATGAGCGGCCTCAGCACGTTGCGCGCCAGGATGAAGCCTGCCTTGATCAGCTCGTCGGTGGCTTCGAACTGCCTGTCCTCGTGCTCGATGCATATCACGCCGTTGTAGCCCACTCGGTACATGGCGCTCATGAAGCGGCCCCAGTCGACTTCGCCGAGACCGGGTAGCCGCGGCACTTGCCAGCCGATGCCGGCGGAGAGGATCCCGTGATCGTAGAGCCCGTTGCGGTCGATCTCGAGATCCTTGGCGTGGACGTGGTAGATCCGCTCCCCAAACTCGTTGATGACCCGCTCGATATCGATCATCTGCCACACCAGGTGCGACGGATCGAGGTTGAGCCCGACGGTCTCGCCGAACTCCTCGAAAATCGTGCGCCACATCGACGGCGAATAAGCCAGGTTGTGACCGGCGGGCCATTCGTCGGTGGAGAAGATCATTGGGCAGTTCTCGATGGCGACCTTGACCCCGCTGTCGGCAGCGTGGTTGATGAGCGGCCGCCACACTTTCTTGGCGTCCTCCCAGTTCGCTGCCTGGGTCTTGCTCTGGTCCGCACCGATGAACGTGTTGACCACGCCCACGCCCATCTTGGAGGCCGCGGTGATCACCTTCTCCAAATGCTCGCCGACCGCGCGGCGATGCTCGGGGTCGGGGTGCAACGGGTTCGGGTAGTAGCCGAGCCCGGAAACGGCGAGGCCTTTGGTAGCCAGCATGGCGACGATGTCCTTGGCCTGCGTCTCGGAGAGGCCGTCGACATCGATGTGGCAGATCCCTCCGTAGCGCCGGGTGGTCCCTGCGCCGGACGGCCAGCAGCAGATCTCCAGCGCTTCGAACCCGTTGGCGGCGGCCCAGTCGGCGACCTCCTCGAGCGAAGTCTCGGGGAACGGTGCGGTCAAGAGTCCGAGTTTCATGAATTCTCTCCTCGATCGACGTACACCCACTGTCCCTGCTGGGAGCTGCGGGCGATTGCTTCGGTTACCAGGACGATGTCGTGGCCGGCGGCGAACGTCGGGTACGCCGGGCGAGCGGCCGGGCCCCCTGCAGCGATGTCGGCGTAGACGGTGGCGAACAGCGCCCGGAATGTGTCGGGGTACCCCTCGACGTGGCCTCCCGGGTAGCCGATGAGGGGGGCCACTTCTGGCGCCGCCAGCGTTGGATCGCGCTGCAAGATCTCGTTGGGTCGCCCGCGATGCCCGATCCAAAGCCGATCCGGATCCTCGGAGAACCAGGAGAGCGCTGCCTTCGACCCGTCGATCTCGAACGAGACCGAGTTCTTGCGGCCCGCCGATACCTGCGACACCGCGAATACTCCGCGGGCTCCTCCGGCGAAACGCAGCAAGATGCCGGCGGCGTCGTCGCTGGTCATGTCCTCTTCGATCAGGTCGGCGTCGGAGTCGACGGCCGCGAATGTCTCCACCGGGCCGGGGGGATGACGCCGGGTGGGTACCAAGGTGTTCAGATCCGCCATGACCTCCTCGATCTGGTTCCCCGAGATGAACGAGACCAAGTCGAGCCAGTGAGAACCAATGTCGGCTACCGCCCGGAGCGAACCGGCCTCCTCCGGGATCAGCCGCCAGTTCCAATCGGTCTCCAGCAGCAGCCAATCCTGCAGGTAGCTGCCCGTTATCAGCCGGGGCTCACCGATGGTGCCATCGGCGACCAGCGCCCGGGCCTGGTGGCAATTGGGGTAGAAGCGGATGTTGAAACACACTGCGTTGACCACCCCGGCGGCGGCCGCCCGCGCCACCAGATCGCCGGTGTCCCGGGAGTCGAGTGCCAGAGGTTTCTCGCAGATCACGTGTTTGCCAGCGTCGAGGCAGATGCGAACCTGATCGGCGTGGGCGTAGTTGGGGCTGGCGATATGGATCGCATCGATAGTTGGGTCAGCCGCCAGCGCAGCCACGCTCTCGTATGCTCGGGGGAGGTTGGCTGCGTCCGCCTTGGCTTGGGCGCGCTCCAAGCTGGATCCAACCACACCAACTACGTCGACCCCGAGGCGACGGAGCGCCTCGACGTGAGCCACTCCGATGAAACCCACTCCGACGACTCCGGCCTTGATCTCTGCTAGTCGCAAGCTCGCTCCTTTCAAGCCGCTGCCGTCAGGCTCGAGTAGAGCCATGCCAGGGCCAGCACGATCGAGCCGTAAACCACCTGTTGTACGGCCTGGCCGGCGTCGAGGAAGGTCAGCAGCGTCGCCAGGACGCCGAGTATCAGTGCCCCGAAGATGGTGCCGCTGTAGGTGCCAATCCCGCCGAAGATCGAGGTCCCGCCGATGACCGCGGCCGCCACGGACGGCAAGAGGAAGTTGACTGCCAGCTGCAGGTCGACGGCCCCGGTGCGGCCGGCCAGCAGAATCCCGGCCAATGCCGCCAACAGGCCGGCGATGGTGTAGGCGGCGATCTGGACCTGCCAGATGCGCACCCCGGCGAGCCGAACCGCCACCGGGTTGTCGCCGACTGCATACAGCAGGCGACCCAATCCGGTACGGCGCAGCCCGTAGATGATCAGCACCGATACCCCGAACCACACCAGGGCGTTGTAGGGGATCCGACTGCCGAAGAACGACCCCCCGCCCAGGGTCTTGATGAACGGGGCCACGGTGGTGGAGCCTTGGAGGACCGTAAACGACAGTGCGGTGAACAGCCCAAGGAGAATCGCCGACATCGCCAGGGTCATGATGAGTGGGTTGACTCGGAACACTCCCACACCGACTCCGTTGGCGGCTCCGGCGGCCACGCCTACGAGCAAGCCGAGCACGATCGCAATCGCGGCGCCGTTGGGGGATTGGTTGCCGGCCACGTACGCCGCCGCCGTGGCGATCATGCCCACCGAGAGGTCGATGCCGCCGGTCAGCATCAGGATGGTCTGAGCCCCCGCCAGGATCCCGAGCGGAGCGGCAAACAACACAGTGTTGCGTAGCCCGCCGATGCTCAAGTAGCTGGGTTGGATGATCCCGGTGACGAGGACCAGCGTTACCAGCACCGTGGCCAGCACCACGATGGGATGTTCTCCGAACCAGAGCGCGATCCGAGCTCCCGGGGGAGTGTCGGCGGTGGGGGACTCAGCCGTCATTCCGCGCGCTTCCTGCGCAGCTCGAGCATGCCTGCGGCCATCATGACGACGACGATCAGGCTGCCCTGGATCACCTGGGCGGTGTTGGGGTCGATACCCATCGCGCTGAGCACGGGGGACAGGGTGAACAGAATGATCCCCGCGGCGGCTGCTCCAACGAGTGAGCCGATGCCTCCCGTCAACGCTATCCCACCGAGGACGATGGCCGCTATCGACTTCAAGGTGAAGTTGGCGCCCGTGCTGGCCCGCGACTCGCCCGATCCGGTGATGCCCAGCGCGGCGAGGCCGGCCATGGCACCAAATGCTCCGCCGACGGCGTAAGCGGTGATCTTGGCGCGCGCCGTGCGGACGCCTGACAAGAACGCGGCGTTCGGGTCCGAGCCGGCAGCATAGAGCGAGAGGCCGGCGCGGCTGCGCCGCATCCACACGGCCGCCAGGGTGATGGGGAGAACGATCATCAAGATGGGTGGCCAGAAGTTGGTGCCGGTTCCGGTCGACGATCCGGTGAAGATGGCGCGAAACCCTCCGCTGGTACCGCCGCCGGGCGACGGCAGGATCAATAGCGCCATTCCGGAGAAGATGAAGCTGGTGGCCAACGTCACGACGATGTCCGGAACTCGGGACACGTTGATGATCCATCCGACGATCCCGTTGAGGGTGGCCGCGAAGACGATTACCACGACGGCAAGCAGCAGCGTGACTACGAAAGCGCGCCCGTCCATCAGCTGAGCAGCCAGCGCATTGGACAGGACCAACATCGCTCCCACCGACAGGTCGATGCCCCCGGCGATCACGATCACGGCTTGCGCGACGGACAGGTAGACCAGCGGCAGGCTGTTCTTGGCAATCGACGTGATGGTGAAGGCCCCAAAGCGGGGGATCAGCGCGGCATACCATCCGAGGATCACCAGCAGGAGCAGCCATACCCCCGCCGTCCACCCGAAGCGGCGCAATGTCCGCTGTAGTCCGGCGCGGTCGGTGAGGGCGATGCGCGCGGTCGTCATGCCGGCACCTCGCTGATACCGTGAGCCGCCGTGAGCAGGGCTTCCTCGGTGGCGGTTGCGGCCGGTTGCTCGTCGACGATCTCACCGTTGTAGAGGACGAGCACCCGGTCGCACACCAAGGGAATCTCGGCCAACTCGCTGGTGTACAACAGGATGGCGGCTCCATCGTCTGCCAGCTCCCGCAGCAGCTCGTAGATCTGCTGCTTGGTGCCGACGTCGATGCCTCGGGTCGGATCGAAGCACAGCAACACGCGAAAGCCGGCGGCGAGCCACCGCCCTACCACGACCTTTTGTTGATTGCCGCCGGACAGGCGGCGGGCTTGCCGACCTGCTCGCGTGTCGATCGACAGCCGGTCGACTGCGCGTTGGACTCGGGTGGCTTCGTCGCCGACAAGTCCGAACCAGCGGCCGACTCGGTTGTACATCGGGGTGGCGAGATTCTCTCGCACCGAACGTTTTGGCAGCAGCGCATGGAGCCGATCGGACGGAACCAGCACTACGCCCTGACGAACCGCGTCGTACGGCGAGCGAGCGTTGAGCGGCTCGCCGTTGACGATGATGGCGCCGCTGTCGGGTCGGCGGTCGCCAGAGAGAAGGTCGAAAAGCCGCTCCTGCCCCTGGCCTTCGAGCGCGGCCACCCCGAGCACCTCGCCGGCGCGCAGCTCCAGAGATATGCCCCGGACCCGGTCGCGGGACGCGAGCTTGTTGGCTTGGAGCACAACCGGGGCATCTGCGGCGGCCAGGCTCCGGCCATCGGATTCGACCGCGGCGGCAACATCTCCGAGCATGGCTTCTACGAGGCCGGATTCCCCGACGTCGCGAGGAGCGAAGGTGGCGACGTCCGTGCCGTCGCGCAGAACCGTTGCGCGGTCACATACCCGCAGCACCTCACCGAGACGGTGGGTGATGAACATCACGGAATGGCCCCGCTCTCGCCACTCGTTCATCACCGCAAAGACGTGTTCGGCTTGATCGGCCGGCAGCGCCGCGGTTATCTCGTCGAGCATGAGCAGGTCCGGCTCGTTGGCCATGGCCCGTGCCAGATCGAGCAGGCGCAGCACGGGGAGCGGCAGATCACGGATTTGAGCTTCGAAGTCGACGCTCTTGAGCTCCACACGATGCAGCCAATCGCGGACCTTGGCTTCGCTTACGTTGGTGAGCCGGAGGTTCTCGTTGACGGTGAGATCTGGAACTAGAGCCGGATCCTGGAATACCGTTGCCAGCCCGGACGCCATGGCGTGTTGCGGATCAGTGATGTCCACCGGTCGGCCGTTCACGCGGATCGTGCCGTGGTCGGCGTGGTGGACGCCGGCCAGTATCTTGACGAGCGTGCTCTTGCCGGCGCCGTTGGCTCCGAGCAAGGCATGGATCTCACCGGGGTATACGGTCATGTTGACCGATCGCAGCGCCACGACGTTGCCGAATCGCTTGGCAACTGCCTTCGTCTCGAGCAGCGGGGGTCCGCTCACGGCGTCCTCTATGTGTTGTCCTCT
>JBFIXI010000026.1:0-50919 GCA_041605955.1 Acidimicrobiia bacterium | reverse complement strand
CCCCGCCGCATCATTCGGATCATCCGCATCCAACCCATCGATCAACTTGTCGAAGCGGAACTGCGGGATTCGGAAGAATCCGGCGTCCCATGTGCGGTCGTCGTCACCGGCGCTCAGGGCGATGGCGCCGGTCTTGCCAACATCGGGACTGGCCGGATCTGGGTTGGCATCCGAGTCCACCGTGTCGTCGCCACCCTGGTCCTGCTGGGTGAAAACCCACACGTTCGGGTCGGGATTGACGAAGCGCACGAAATAGGTGCCGGGCGCCAGGTCGGTGAACAGGTAGAGGCCGTCGGCGTCGGTGACGTCGGTGAAGCCCGTCGGGTCCATGTTGGCGTCGAGCAGCTCGACGGTGACGCCGGAGATGCCGGGCTCTCCGCCATCTTGAACTCCGTCTGAGTCGAGGTCCTCCCAGACCCGATCACCCAAGGTCGCCGTCTGTAGCTCACCAAAATAATGCACCGCGTCCTGGTCCATGACCTGCGTCGGCGCCGGCGGACTGAGGTTGGTATCGGCCGTAACCGTCGCTTGGTTGAAGTGCTGACCGGCCTGGGCTGGGAAGGGTCCGATGACCCGCTCGAAGGATTGGCCGACGCCCAGGGATGTCACAGTGCTGTTGGGGATGGCGAAGTCGGTGTCGGTCAGCTCGACGTTGCTCAGGTCGACGCCGCCGGTGTTGGTCACCGTGAACCGGAACCGCGCTGTGGCGCCCGGAACGGTCGCAGTCGGACCGGGGGCGGAGTTGGCGTCCTCCCATTGGCCGCCGTCGATCGACACTTGCTTGACGACGTCGACCGACGGAGGATCGACGGGGTCGAGGACGGCGCACACCGGATCGATCGAGTTGGGCGAGTTGCTGGTCCCGACGACCGAGACGTGGAAGACCTTCATGGATACCGCATCACCGGTGACGGCCCCGGCCGCATCGACTACCTCCGTAAGGAAGTTCACGTTGTCGGGCAGGTCGCTGATTGCAGGTGAGCGGTAGACGAGCGCCCCACCCGCGTCGTACAGCTCGACGAAGTACTGCTCTTCATCCTGGAACTGGGTGCCGTGCCCCGGGCCAAAATCCGCCGATACCAGCGTCACCTGGTAGAGGCCGGCGGCTACGGTCGCACTGAAGGGGCCCGACATCCGCCGGCCGTCGATATCGATGAGCCGGTTGCCGGAAATGTCGACCACCAGGGCGCCGTCAATCGGGCACGAAAACAGCCCGGCGTCGAGCGTGTCGTTGAACTCGTTCGGCGACAGCGTGACTTCCGGGGTCGTCCCGTTGAATATCGACGCGTCCGAGTCGACGCTGTCGTCACCCCCCGCATCCGCCAGGGTAAAGAGGTGCCCTACCGGCCGGGCGAAGCGCACTGCATAGGCGACGCCGGGCTGAAGGTCGCTGAACTCGTACAGCCCGTCATCGTCGGTAGTCGTGGCGTCGACGACTTGCGCACCCAACAGCAGCTCCACCTGCACGCCGGGCACCCCCGGCTCGCCGGGCTCCTGGACCCCGTCACCGTCCTGGTCGAACCAGACCACGTCGCCCAGCGACCCCCGCTGCAACTCACCCATGTAGTGGGCCGGGTCCTGATCCATGACCGTGACCGGGGGCGGCACCTCGCCACCGCCGCAGGTCTCTTTGGGGGCACCGTTGCGCTTGAAGGCGGTGATGAAATATGCCACCACTGGCGAATCGACTCCCATGACCGGGGCGCCCTGCTCACCGAACCCGTCGTTGGAGGGATCGGCGTCACCGAAACCGAAGCCGTCGGAGCACGAGACGTGGACCTCCGCCGACAGGCCAACTTCGGCGTCACCACCGTTGGTGGAACCCTCGATGAGGGTGCCGTCCGCCAGCAGGAACGTGAAGGACCGCTTCTTGCCGTCATAGGGATGTGGATCCGGTCCGAAGTTGCCGGCGGACGGAGCGGTGTGGGCGATCACCTTGACTTCATTGAAATGCTGACCCGCTTCAGCCGGGAAGGGGCCCAGCGTGAAGTCGAAGGAAGCTCCTGGCGCCAGTGGCTCGTTGGCGTCGATCACATCCTGGGGGAAGGTGAAGGTGTAATTCGTGTTGGCCAGCTCGAACACATCGAGATCGACCAGATCCTGACCACCGACGTTGGAGATGGTGAACCGGAATGACACCTGGTCGAGACCGACCACCGCGGTGGGGCCGGTGGGATCATCGGCATCGAGCCAGTTGGTGCCGCCGTCCACCGACACTTCCTTCTCGATAGCGATGGCGGGAGTGACCTCGCCGACGTAGTGGGCCAGATCCATGTCCATCACGTTCTGCGGTTCACCGCCGCCGCAGGTCTCCTTGACGTTCCCATTGCGCTTGAAGACCGTGATGAAATACGCCACCACCGGTGGATCCGCACCCATCACCGGGGCGCCCTGCTCGCCGAAGCCGTCGTTGGAGGGATCGGCGTCGCCGAAGCCGAAACCGTCCGAACACGAGACGTGAATCTCCGCCGAGAGCCCGACGTCGGCGTCGCCCTCGTCGCTGGTCCCCTCGATGAGGGTGCCGTCGGCCAGCAGGAACGTGAACGAGTGCTTCTCGCTGTCGTAGGGATGCGGATCGGGCCCGAAGTTGCCTGCTGAGCCCTCCACGTCTGCGGTGACGGTCGCCTTGTTCGAGTGCTGACCCGGCTCGGCAACGAACGGACCGATGACCCGTTCGAACGAGTCATCGACGCCCAGCGACGCCACCGTGTTGTTGGGGATGGGGAATTCGCTGTCCGTCAGCTCGACGTCCTCGAGCGCTACGTCGCCCGCATTGGTCACGGTGAATCGGAAGAAGACGGAGTTGGACCCGACGATGACGCTGGGACCGGTGGGATCGTCGGCGTTGGACCATGTCGTCCCGCCGTCGACGGAGACCTCCTTCTCGACGTCAATCGCCGGGTTCGACGGCTGAGCTGCGGCGGGGCCGCCCAGGTATGCCAGCAGTCCTGCCACCAGAGTCAGGATTGCCGTGAACAAGATCGACTTCTGGATGGCCCGCCGTTTCCCCGCTGCTGTCGTCATATGCCGACTCCCCGCTGTCGCGCCGACTTGGATGGCGGTGGAAGGTAACCAACCCCTCGCGCCCCTCGCGTCGGCACCGTACCCAGATCCGATAGCGAGCCTAACCGATCGGGTTTCCGAAGTGGTGGGGAGGGCTGGCGCAACCCGTCTCCCGCTAGGTTGAGCATTGTCTTGATACAGAGGATTGCCGCGTGGTTCGATGCTCGGAGGCGGCTCGCTGCGGTGCTGCTGCTGGGATGGACCGCACTCGTGGTCATCGGCACAGGGCGCGCCCCCACCGAAGACGAATGGCTGACGCTTCCCGACCTGGGGTGGCTCGTCGTGGCGACCGCGGGATTGCTGGCGCTCACCGGCCTGGTGATCCTCATCGTGTTCCGCCCGACAGCTCTGGCGATGCGCCACGGCAGAAAGCCACTGTCGCCGTGGAAGATGATCTTGGCCGCCATCATCTTGGTGGTGGTGGCGGCTGTTCTCGACCCCCCTGAGATCAGCGAAGAGCTCGCTCCCGCGGCCCAGGAAGAGGAAGCGGCGGAAGGTTCGGCAGGCTCCGGAACAGCGGACTCGATCAGCGAGACCGCTAACGAGCCGGGCGTCATCCTGCTCGTGTTGCTCGGAGCTGTCGCCGCCGTCGCCTTCATCCGGAGCCGCCAGCGCGTCTCTCCTGCCGCTTGGGTGCCGCCTCCGCCGCCGCTGCCCGCTGAGAGCGAGGTGGAGGCCGCGCTCGAAGAAGCCGGCGATCTGCTCGTCGCGCACACCGACCCCCGCTTGGCCGTGTTGGCTTCCTACGCGAGCCTCGAGGCTGCCATGGCGGCCCACGGGCAGCCGCGCCGCCCGACCGAGACTCCCACCGAGCACATGGCTCGGGCATTGGCAGCGGTACCGGTAGTTGCCCGGCCGGCCGTGAGCCTCGGGCAGCTGTATGAAGTCGCCCGTTTCTCGAACGGCCCCATCACGGGTGACGACAAGGACCGGGCTGCCCGGGAGCTGGCTGCCGCCAAGGAGGCTCTGCAGGCGAGGCCGCTCTCGTGACTCCGCGCCGTTCCGCCACCATCGGGCTACGCGCCGCAGCCGTGGGCCTCGGGTTTGCCGTGGCCTTCAGCGGAGACGCAGTGCTCTCCGGCCGGGCATGGGCGATGGCGACGGCGGCAACGGCGGTCGTATTCATCCTCCGTGACTTCGTCGCCGCCGCAGGTGTCGAGCCGGCCGGCATGCGACCGGCATGGGTGAAGCCCCCGCCACCGAAGCAGGTTCACGGCACCAAGGATCTGCGCGCAGTGAGCATGATGCTCGCCGGCGCCATTACCAATCCCCGCGCCCATGGGCGCCATCTTCGGCCGAGGCTGATCGCTCTCGCCGAGCACTTCCTGCCAATCCGTTGCGGGATCGACTTCCTGCACGATCCAGAAGGCGCCGCCGCGTTGCTTGGGGATGTGGCATGGCTCATCGACGAAGCCGCCGACGACGAGCGGGTCCCCACTGTGGCCGAGGTCGCCCGCTTCCTAGAGAGGATCGGCGCCGCGGAAGACCAGCCGACCGGAGAGGCCGGCCCGTGACGACTCCCGTGCCGCCTATGTCCATAGGCGAGACCGCCCAGTTGAGCAGCCGGATTCTCGACGAGCTCGAGACTGTCGTGGTCGGCAAGCGGCCCCAGCTCGAGCTGATCCTGGGTGGTCTCCTGGCCGGCGGTCATGTGCTGCTCGAAGATCTCCCCGGTCTGGGGAAGACCCTTGTGGCACGCTCACTCGCCCAGGTCACCGGACTGACGGTGGGCCGTATCCAATTCACCCCGGACCTCATGCCGGCCGACGTCACCGGCTCGCTGATGTACGACCAGCGACGCGCCGAGTTCGACTTCCGCCCCGGGCCGATCTTCAACAATGTGGTGCTCGGCGACGAGATCAACCGGGCGCCGCCCAAGACGCAGGCGGCGCTGCTCGAAGCGATGCAGGAGCGGCAGGTAACCGTCGACGGCGTCTCGCATCCGCTCCCGGCACCGTTCATCGTGCTGGCCACGCAGAACCCGATCGAATTCGAGGGCACTTATCCGTTGCCGGAAGCGCAGATCGACCGGTTCCTCCTGCGCACGTCGCTGGGATATCCCACCGCAGACGAGGATGCCGAGATCATCCGCCGCCGCCTGGCCCGCCGCAGCGACGCCACCGTTCTGGACCCGGTTGTTGATCCGCCAACGGTGCGCGCGATGCAGGGGGCGATGGAGGACCTTCACGTCGGGGAAGCGGTGATCTCCTATTGCGTTGAGCTCGTCCATGCCACCCGCGCCAGCACGAGAGTTCACGCCGGCGCCAGCCCCCGCGGCGTCGAAGCGCTGGTGAAGCTGGCGAGGACCCGCGCCGGGATTGCCGGGCGCTCGTACGTCACTCCCGACGACGTAAAGGCCGTGGCGTTGCCCGCGCTGGCCCACCGCATCATTCTCCTCCCCGAGCTGTGGGTGCGGGGGGCGACGCCCGAATCGGTGATCGATGACTGCCTGGCTTCGGTGGCGACACCGCCGACGCTGCCGCCGGACGCAACCGCGCCCCACGTCGGATCAGAGACGGGCGACTCCCGGTGATCCGCCGCGCCACGGAGCGGCTCGTCGTCGCCTCCGGGGCGACGGTCGCCGGCGCCCTCATCGCCGTCCTCGCCGGTATGCCGGAAGCAGCGGTGTTGGCGACGCCGTGGGCGCTGCTGCTCGTTCTCGGCATCGCCCGGTCTCGCCGGGAGGAACCGACCACCGCTGTCGAAGTCGATGTCGAACGGGTCGTGGTCGGCGACGAGATCGAAGTGACGACTCGGGTGGCCGATGCATCGGGGTACGTCAAGGTGCAGTGCGACCCAAGCCCTGGGTTCTGGCGCCCGGGCGACGACAAGTCCTCTCGGCTGGCCTCACTTCACGACGTCATCGCCTCCGGCGCCGACAGCGTGACGTGCTCGCTGCCGGCGACGCAGTGGGGAACGCATGACGTCGGGCGAGTGGTCATCGAAGTGACCGAGCCGCACGCCTTGTTCCGCTGGTCGGGAGCCGCGGAACGGCCGGCACCGGTGCGCGTCCACCCCACCTCGAGCCAGTTGCGGCAGCTGATTGCGCCGCGGTTCGTGCGGCAGGTGACCGGAACCCACGAGTCCAAGGCCGTGGGCCGCGGCGTCGAATACGCCGATATTCGTCCGTACTCGCAGGGTGACTCACTTCGCCAGATCAACTGGCGGGTCACGGCCCGCACGGGCGAGTTGTGGGTGTCGGAGCGCCACCCAGACCGGGCGACCGAAGTGATCCTCCTGGTCGACTCCTTCGTCGAGTCCGGCCATGATGTGCGGGCCGTGGTTGGTATGGCGATCGAAGCGGCAGTGTCGCTGGCACAAAGCCATCTCAGTTCCGCCGATCGGGTGGGTTTGCTGGAGATCGGCGGCACGGTCCGCTGGATCAGCCCCGGCACCAGCCACATCCAGCTGCAGCGCCTGACGGATGCCCTGCTGGCCACGGGGCTATACGCCCACGTCGCCGACCGCCAGCTCGACTTGGTATTGGCGCGGGTGCTGCCGCCGCGGTCGCTTGTGGTTGCCCTCACCCCGCTGCTCGACCACCGCTTCATCGATGTCCTCTTCGTCGTGGCTGGGCACGGTCACGATGTGGCGGTCATCGAGGCAATCGCTCCGCGCAAGGTTGCCGACTCAACTACCGGTGACGTGGGGCGAGTAGCCAACCGCCTGTGGGATGCGGAGCGCCAAGTAGTCAGGGATAGTTTGGCCGATCACGGGGTGGCGGTTGCCCCGTGGGTGAGCGGGGAGCACCTCGACGTGACGCTCCGCGAGCTGGCCCGGCGGCGGCAGCGCACCATGCGGGCTGTGATCAGATGAGGCGCCGGCCGATGCTGGTTCGCGGCGGGCGGACGCAATCTGTGGCCAGCGTGGTGGCATCCGCTCTAATCGCGGTCGTCGTCGCGATCACCACGCCTGAAGGGGCCCCCACCGCAGCCAGGCTGGCCGCGTTCGGGGTCGCCGTGATGGCAGTGGCGGTGACGGTCGGCTCCCCCCGTCTTGTCGGCGTCGCCACCGTCCCGATTCTCGGTTCCGCATTGATCGTCGTGGCGGCCCCCGGCGAGCCGGCGTGGGTCACCGCGACCCTGGTGGGAGTCCTGTGGTACGTCGCCGCCGAGCTTGCTTGGGACGCTTTCGAGCGACGGGACGGCATCGAACGGACGAGAGCGTTCACCGATCGGCGGGTCCTCGAGGTGTCTTCGGTGGTGCTCCTCGCGCTTCTCACGACGGCCGCCGCTTTCGCGCTATCGGGCGTGGCGCCGGTGCGCACCCTCTTCGTGCTGGCTGGCGCCGTCGTCGCCCTGGCGTACGTTCTCGGTGCGGCAACTTCACATCTCCGCAGACGATCCGCTACGGACGCCGGTGCCGAGTAGACCCGTCTGCAGGGCTGCCGGCAGAGTGTCTACCCCGCCGGACGCAGCCGACAGATCTGCACGCCAGTCGGGGTCACGATTCGATCCACTAGCTGAAGTGGCCGGGCGACGTTGTCGTCGGGAAACAGCCGTTTACCGCCACCAAGCAGGATTGGCTCGATCATCAGCAGGTACTCGTCCACGAGTTCGGCGCTGACGAGCTGTTGCGCCAGGTTGGAGCTACCCATCACCTGCAGGAAGTTGCCTGGCTTCGACCGCAACTCACGGATTGCCCCGATCGCATCGTCAGCCGGCAGCAGGGTCGAGTTGTTCCACGTCATGTCGTCCGGGGACAGCGTCCGCGAGGCGACATACTTGGGCAACGAGTTCATCCGGTCGGCGAAGGGATCACCGGCGCGCGCCGGCCAGGCCGCGGCCATTCCCTGCCACGTGCGTCGTCCGAACAGCAGGGCGTCGGTCGCCGCCAGCGCGTCGTCGATTGCGGCCCCCATCGTCTCGACATCGAAGTACGGCATCGACCAGCCCCCGTGGCTGAAGCCCCCTTCGGTGTCCTCGTCCAAGCCCCCGGGGGCCTGGACCACACCGTCGAGCGATATGAACTCGCTGACGAGCACGCGCATGAGTTACCTCAGCCGTGTTGTTGGTGCTCGTAGTTGAGGTAGGGGTTGACATCCATGGCGCGCTCCAATCGCGACGGTGATCGCCACAGTTGACTCTACGCGCCGCTATCCACCGCCGCCTGGCTGGAGAGGGCATCGGGTCACGCGAAGTGCGCGGCACCGTTGGCCTGGCAAAATGCCCTGGTGACGCAGGAATATCTAACTCGTCGCCAGCGAGAACAGCGGGCCAGCGAAGAGCTGGCGGAGCAGCTCGACGCCCTCAGCAGACCGTCGGCCGAACGCGTGTTGGGCCGGGCAATCGAGCTCGACCACGAGGCGCAGGCCGCGGCGGAGGCGGCGGCGGACACCATCGACTATGAAACGCTGCGCGACATCGCCCTCGAAGTGGGCATCTCCGAGGAGTCGCTCAAGGAAGCCCTCCTCGAGGAGCTCGACACCGACAAGGACCACGACCCCCGACCTATCGAGCGAGCCACCGTGCCCGACCACTTGCACGGCGGAGTCATCGTTGGCGGCCTCGCCGAGGAGGTGGCGCGCCGCCTGGCCGATCACCTGGAGCGGGTGGAAGGTCTCGAGCCGCGCCGCCGCCGCGGCCCGGCCATTGAGTGGGCGCCTCCGCCGCCGCGGCGCGCCTGGCCGGCCGAGACTTGGACCGTGACCCAGGGTCGCGACGATCGTCAGCTCGTGGAGATCGACCTCAACCTCGGTAGAGCTCGCAAGACATTCTGGCGCTGGGTCATCGGGCTGGTGGTGCTGAGCTTCCTCTTCGGCACTCCGTTGGGAGGGCTCTTCGGGCTCGCCATCTTCGTGGCCGGTGTGGTGGCCGTTGTGGGGTGGATCAAGCGCCTGGGACGCAAGGCCCGCCGCAGCATCAACCGCGCCCTCAGCGCCGTCGCCGACGGAGACACCGAGGGCGAGCCGATCAGCTGGCTCGACGTGTGGGAGCGCCTGCAGCGGCGATGATCCCCGAAGGCGGAGTGGCCTTCCTGTCTTGCCCGGGCCTGGCGCCATCGGCCTGCTCAGGGGCGTATGGTTGAGGAAGGCGTCCCGGCCCGGGACGAAGAGGGAATGGAGACCCCCAATGCGACGCACCCCAATCGTGCTTTGCCTGGCCCTCCTGCTCGGAGCGATCGCCGCAGTGCCGGCCGCCGCCGACGTGGAATCCAATCCGAATGTGGTGGTGTTCGGGCCGGCGGTCTGCGAGAACGGGCTCACGTTCGAAGCGGTCTATTCACCGACCGATCCGTCGGTCGTTGGTCAAGATGGTGACAGCAACATCGTGGGTGTCGGTAAGACGATCTGGTTCGCCGACGGCGACGGCAACAAGGTGGAACTGTTGACTCGTCCCATCCCCGCCGGGCTGCAAAGGCTCACCGTGTTCTGCTGGTGGCCCTTCGAAGGGAGCCCGACCGGGTTCGTCGGCGGCGACATCCTCTTCCGCGAAGCACTGCGCAACTAACGGGCTAGCCGGAGATGACCCCGGCCGAATAGCGGCGCGGCGGCGGAACCGCTCTCAGCCGTGGGGGCGACTCGCCCTGACCCGGGCCTGGAGGGCGCGCCGCCTCTCCCCTGCCGCCGCCAGCTCCGCCCGGTTGGAGTCGTCGACCCGCATGAAGCGATCCCGCCAGCCGTCGTCGTGAGGATCCCACACCTCGGCGGCTTGCACCGTGGTGCGCGGCGCCGCCGTTGACTCCAACACGTCGATGGCGAGGCCGACAATGCGGCGCTGCATGGCGACGTCCCCTGGCTTCCCGCACGGGTTGCCCAGCGGGAAGTCGACGAAGACGAAGCGGGCGACCCCGCACTCCTCGACGATGTCACGCGCCGAGCCCAGCACCACCGTGGGGATGCCGGCAGCCTCCAGGTGACGAGCAACCAGACTCACGGTCTGGTGACACACCGGTCACAGCGGCACCAGCAGCGCCACGTCGACCTCGTCGTCGCGTATGAACGCTTCGATGGCCGGCGCGTCCCGCTGCAGTGTCCGCCGCTGTGAATATGCAGTCGGCAGGCCGTAGAACCGGGGCGACACTGACCCGAGCCGGCCCGCCTCAGCCAGCTCGCCCAACCGGGCCAGCGGAAGGAACGTCTCGGGGTCGTCGGTGTGCGTCTCCTCCTTGGCCCAGAACAGCTCGGCGTTGTCCAACTCGGCGGCGGCGCTGCGCGGCGCCGCATACGGATCGACCGGGCGATCGACGAATGACCGAACCTGCGTGTTCTCGGGGTGGAAGTAGGACGTGGTCACGACCCCCAACCGACTGGCGGCCAGCGGCTTGGTCAGCGGCGCAAACGGCACGTCATCGAAGTGGGCCCAGGCGTAGCGCTGCGGATAGCCCTGCGCCTCGTAGTACCGCGCCGAC
This sequence comes from Acidimicrobiia bacterium, assembly GCA_041605955.1. Taxonomy (GTDB): domain Bacteria; phylum Actinomycetota; class Acidimicrobiia; order Spongiisociales; family UBA5794; genus JAHEJX01. Next base: position 40,506 of record JBFIXI010000026.1, on the reverse strand, counting down.
CTGTCGATGTAGCTGACGAAGCTGGGAGACGTGCGACGCCGGTCGGTCATACCGAGCATCGTAGAAGGACCGCTGACCGCGGGTTGGTCCGCTTCAGAGACATCGCAGCGCTGTCGATACCTTTATCGAGGTCTTCAAGGAGCTGGCACTGCCCAAAACAACCGGAACTGCGACGCACCGAGCTGGATCGCGGGTGAGACGGGTCTGGATGTTCATCGCCGCCGTCTGGGTCGTGGCGGGCCTCCTCACAGTGGTTGTGTCCGGATGGGATCCGATCATCGTCGAGCGAACCATCCCATGGCCGGCCCTAGTGGTGCTCTTCGTGGTGGCGGAGCGTGCGGTGTTCCATCTGCGCTTTCGCAAGGACGCCCATTCCTTCTCGCTGAGCGAGGTGCCGTTGGTGCTGGCTCTCTTCCTGGCGTCACCGCTCGCCGCCGTTACCGCCCAGCTGGCAGCTAATACCTTGGCCCTCACTCTGCGCCGCCAGCCCCCGGCCAAGCTCACCTTCAACATCGGCCAGTTCGCCGTTCAGACCACGGTGGCGATACTGGTCTTCCGTGCCGTGCTCGGAAGCGCCGAGCCCGGCGGGCCGATCGGCTGGGTCGCCGCCATCAGCGGCGCCATCGTTGCGCTGGTGGCGGCGGAGGCCATGATCTACTCGGTGATCCGGCTCTCCGGCGGACGGCTCACGATCCGCGAAGCAGCCGAGGTCATGGTGCTCAGCGCCCTGGCCACGGTGATGAATACGGCCACCGCGCTCATCGGCGTCGTCCTGCTGATCGAGAAGCCGGAGGCGGCGTGGCTGACGGCTGTGCCTCCAGTGATCCTCTACGTTGCTTATCGCGCGTACGTCAACCAGCGTGAGGAGAGCGGTCGGCTCGGATCTCTCTACGACGCCACCCGCGCCCTGCACGCCGCTCCGCAAATCGAGTCCGCGTTGCGCTCGGCGGTCGACAGCGCCCGCAGCATGGTGGATGCCGAATACGCCGAGGTCTTCATCTTCCCGATGGACGGTCACTCCGCGTATGCAACGTCGAGCGGTCCGAGGGGCCAGAGCCGCGTCATGGAACCGGTCGATGAAGACGCAACAGAGGCGGTGCGAGCCATCGCGATTGCCGCCAACGACGGACTGCTCAACGGACCGTTCGAGCATCCCGTCGGTAAGGGCATCCTGACGATCGATCAGGCAATCGTCGCCCCCATGCGCAGTGGCGACAGGATCATCGGAGTTGTCATTGCCGCCAACCGCCTGGGCGACGTGTCGCGCTTCGTCGCCGAAGATGTCGGATTGGTGGACACCCTGGCCGGCCAGGTCGCAGTGTCTCTCGAGAACGGCCGACTGGGCGAATCGCTGGCCCAGCTGACGTATTTGAAGGATCAGCTCGAGGAGCTCATTCGCTCCAAGGACGAGTTCGTCGCCTCGGTCAGCCATGAGCTGCGGACTCCGCTCACCGCAGTGGCCGGACTCGCCGATGAGCTCAGGCACTCGCCGGGAACCTTCTCTGAAGCGGAAACCATGGAGTTGATCCAGATGATCGCCGACCAGAGCAACGAGCTGGCCGGCATAGTCGAAGACCTTCTCGTGGCGGGGCGTACCGAGATGGGGGTACAGAATCTGGACATCCGTGAGTTCGACCTGGCTTCGGAGGTGCGAGACGTCGTCGGCAACGTCACCCGCTCTGGGATCAGGCTCACGGTCAATGTCGTCGGCGCCGACGAGCCGGTCAGCGCCCTGGGGGATCCGCTGCGGGTGCGCCAGATTCTGCGCAACCTGCTGACGAACGCCTCCAGATACGGCGGTGACGACGTGTATGTGACGATCGAGCAAGCCGGCCCAACATGGCAGTTGGCGGTTGTCGACGACGGCAAGGGAGTGCCCGAGGCCGACGCCGACCGCATATTCGATTCCTACCAGCGCTCCGACAACGGCTTGCAGGAGCCGAAGTCGGTCGGGCTCGGCCTGTCGGTATCCCGCAAGCTGGCCCGACTGATGAGCGGGGACCTGCGCTATACGCGAGTGAACGGTCTGACGCGATTCGAGCTGACGCTGCCCGCCGCCGCCCCAGCGCCATCACCAAGCAACGATATCTCCAGCCACAATCTGAGCGCAACCCCGGCTCCCGGCATATAGCTCAGTGCTCTAGTTCGGCGTCGAGCCCGAGCCTCTGGATTCTACGATGCTCGGCGAGCAGCACCACGAACATCACGGCCACCACCAGGGACAAGACGGCGACACCCTGGAGGGAGGCGGAGACAAAGACGATGACGGCGATCACGATGGCGCCGACCAGGCGTTCGGTGGCCCGGGCGCGAAAGGCTCGCCACACTGCCAGGAAGACCCCCGTCAGGAATAGGAAGAGACCTCCCGCAAGCATGGATCGGAAGGGAAGGGTCACCGCGGCCTCGGGATGGAGGGCGATCTCTTCGAGCGCTGCCGCCGAGAGGATGATCCCGGCAACCATCGGGGCATGCGCCCAGGTGTATACGTCGCGGACATAGTGACCGATCTTCAGGCCGTCCAGCTTGGAGGCGGCGAACTCCAAACCAGGGCTGGGTCGGTCGAAGTACGCCCACCACAACAAACCGGCAAAGGCACCCGACGCCAGCAGGGCGCCAACAGTGGCGGCGGACAGGCCCTCGCCTTTCTGCAGGGCCCCCACGACGGGAATTCCAATCGCGACGATGACCTCGCCCAGGGCAACGATGATGATCAGGCCGTGGCGCTCGGCGAAGTGGCCCGATCGCACCGGCCACTCCCCCTCGGCGGCCCTGATCATCGCCCACAACACGATCGCCGCGGTGGTGAGCCATAGGGCGAGCCGAGCGCTTCCGTCGAAGAACGAGCCGACCACCAAGACCGCGATCGCAACCAGGTTCGGCGTGATCCAGCCGTAGACCACGTCCCGGTAATCGCTGCGGCCCACGGCCCCGAGTGTCTGCATCCGGAAGCCGATCAGCATTATCCCGGTCAAGGTGAGGGCAAAGACGTAGCCCCCACCCTCCAAGGCGGTCGATGTCGAGGCCGCCATCGGGATGCTGAGAACCGTGGCGGCGAGGAACAGCAGCCTCACCGGGCGTCCGTTGCCTGAGACGGCGTTGGCGGCCCAGGTCAACTGTTGCCACGGCAACCACAGCAGCCCGAACAACAAGGCGGCCCGCCCCACGCCCGCCGACGTCGGGTCTTTGACCAACAACTCCACCAGCTGCGAAAAGGCGAAGACATAGGCCAGATCAAAGAAGAGCTCGACCGGATCCGCAGTGAAGTCCTCGGTCAGCGGCGGTAGCTCGATCCCTTTCATCTGACACCACTCTACGGATTAGCGCTCGCGGGGTGGGGATTGGGAGGATCTACGAGCGGTATCCGAGCCGACCTCACCTGTCCCGGCAGCGAGCTGAGCCAAACCTAAGACGCCTCCGGCAGACTCTGTCTGCGATCGTCGGATAGGGTCGACTTTGGAAGGAGTGACAGTGGAGTTCCGTGTACTCAGGCCACTCGAGGTCCTCAGAGCGACGGCGGGCCGCCGGGCGGCGGCCCTGGCCAGGACATGGGCCGGGCTCCAGCAGCGGGCCGATGCCATGTCCGACCCGGTCCTCGAGCTGTCAACACGAGTCGAGATCGACGGACGTCCCGACATCGCCGAGCGATACCGGGTGGCCGCCTCGCGCCACGGCGAGCTGGCCCATGAGCTGGGGCGAAGCCCGGATGCAACCCGAGTCGATGAGGTCGACGAAGGGTTTGCCGAGCTAGAGCGAGAACTCGAGGCGCTCCGGTCAGAGCTCGCCACCGCGGGCTGACCAGGCCGGCGATGAGGCACCGCTACGCCGCTCGCCGATATGCCCCAGGCCGAATGCCCATCACCCGGTTGAATGCGTTGCTGAACGCGGCGTCGGTGGCGTAGCCGACCCGGCGGGCCACGGCGGACACCGACGTGCCCTCTTCTCGCAACATGCGGCTGGCCAAGTGAACTCGCCAGCGGGTCAGGTATTGCGTCGGCGTCTCGCCGACTAGTCCCTTGAAGCGGGAGAAGAAGGCCGACCGCGACAGGCCGACTTCGGTCGCCAAGTCGTGAGCGGTCCACGAGCGGGCCGGCTCGGCGTGCATCAGGCCGAGCGCCTGGCGGATCTGCGGATCCTGCAGGGCCCCGAGCCAGCCAGCCTCCCCGGGGGCGAGCTGCTGGATGTGGTCCCGCAACGCGTAGATCACGAGAACGTCGGTGAGACGTGCGACGACGGTTTCCGACCCAGGGGCATGATCGTCGACCTCGGCCGCGATCAACTCCACAAGGGATTCGACAACTCGAGACATGGTGCCGGTGCGATCGCGCACGTGAATGAGGCGGGGCAACATGGAGAAGACGGGGTGCGCCTCTCCCCCATCGAAGCGTACGGCGCCGCAGATCAGCGAGGTGCGGGCGCCGTCGCCGTCGACGACGAGGTGGCCCATGCCGTTGGCATCGACGGTGGTGAGCTCACCGATGAGCCGAGTCGGCCGATCCGGCTCGTCGGTCATCACATGGTTGTCGCCGTGGGGCATCAGTACGATGTCGCCGCGCTCGAGCACCACGGGCACGCCTCCTTCGGCCAGCCGCGCATAGGCCCTACCCCGCACGACGGCGTGGAAGATGCCGGAGCCGAGGTCGCCCGACTCCACCCCCCAGGGTGCGGCCAACGAAGCCCTGGAGAAGATCGATCCTTCCATCCGAACCGAAGCCAGTATGTCTGTTAGTGCATCTGACATGTGAAAATGACGACGATTAAATATGGATTGTGGCCATCTGGCTATATCGGCGTCGCAAGGTTCAGACTACGTTGGCTGGAGGCATAGGTCAATGGAGGAGCGATGAGCAGAACAACGATCGCCACGATCGCCAACTTCTTCTTTCCGGGAGCCGGCTACCTGATCCTGGGCGTCAAGCGAGGCCTCGCACTGCTGTGGCTGGCGGGCGTTATTGCCCTCACCGTGGTCGAGTTCGGCATCCGGGACTCCGAACCGACCTTATACGGCGTGATGTTCGCCGCTGTCTTCGTGATGAACACGGCCTTCGCCATCGATGCGTATCAGACGGGCAAGGCTATGAACCACCAAGAGGCGACCGTCTAGCGGAATCGGGCATCGCCCGCTCACCGTCTCCGGCGCGCAACACCACCAGCCGCCGGTCATTGACCCTGATCGATGCGAATTCCAATCGCAACACCTCCTCCGAGGCAGGGTTTCGAGCGGCGATGTGGGCGACCCACCTACCGGCTCCGGAACCAGGCGGCGGTGGCGGGGATGCCCACCTCGAATGGCGTCGGGTCGTCCCAGAAGCGGGCGGCGAACTTGGAGTGATCCACGAGGAAGGGCCGATCCCACTGATAGAGCATCTCCTTGGCCTCGCGCACCTGCTTGTTGAAAAGTCCGAGCAACGTCATCGCCACAGGTGGCGGCGCCTGGATCTTGAGCTCGACACCGAGCTGCGCGGCGAAAGCGGCCAATATCTGGCGGACCGTCTGGGCCGGCGCATTGGGAACATGCCAGGCTTGGCCCAGCGCCTCGTCGCCGGCGTCGGCGACGCTGACCAGGGCGCGGGCGACGTCGGGAACATACGAGAACGCATGGGGCTGGTCGGGATCGCCGAAGACCTGGGCCGCCTTGCCCCGGCTCATCCGCCCGACTGAGAACTCGCCCAGCGCCGCCAGCGTGACCTCCGGTCCGTAGAAGTCGCTGGCCCGCACTGCAGCGGTTTGGACCCGCCCGGCCGTCTGCGCCTCCTGCCACATACGGGTGATCTGCGCCCGCACCGCCGGCTTGTCCCCGTAGTCGGTGAGCGGCATGTCTTCGGTCCGCGGCGCATCGGCTGGCCCATACATGTAAAGGTTGTCCATGAAGATGAACCGCGCCCCGGCGTGTTCTGCACCTCGGAGCATTCCTTCCATCAGCGGCGGCCACAGCTCCGGCCAACGGTCGTAGCCGGGCAGCCCGACACAGCCGAAGACAACGCCGGCGCCTGCGCACGCCCGCATCGCACCATCGGGAGCCGTGATATCGGCGGCGACAACCTCGACACCGGCGGGGACGTCCGCTTTGCCGCTGCGGTTCACCACCCGGACGGGTCGCTCCCCCTCCACCAGCCGTCCGACCAGGGCGCGCCCCGCCGGACCGGCGCCGAGCACAACGTTCAGCTCATTCATCGACTCTCCCCTCTCAGGTGACGTGAAGAGTCAAGTCGATTTGCGGCTGCGACGTCGCGGCCACGAGAGGAAAGGGACCGGGCTCGGCGACCCGGTCCCTTTCGCGTAGGTCAGTGTTGGTAGGGCGTTATTTCGCCTGCCAGTCGGGGAAGAAGTCCAACATTCCGCGGGTCAGTTGCTTCTGGCTGGAGCCATCGGCGGGCATCAGCCAGGCGCCGATGCGGCCGTTTGCCCGGATTGCGCTGAAGGCGATTTGCGTGCCGTCCGGCGAGAAGGTCGGGCCGAACTCCCAGCGGCGGTTCTTCGTCAACTGAGTGAGATTGCTCCCGTCGGCGTTCATCGCCCAGATATTGCCGGCCCGGGAGAACACCAGCTTGGCCCCGTCCGGCGACCAGTCGGGCCGCTCATCGACCTGACGACCCGAGGTGAGCTGCACCGGATTGGTGCCGTCGGCGTTCATCACCCAGATGTCGTCGATGCTGGCTCGGGAGCTGGTGAATGCGATCTTGGTTCCATCGGGGGACCATTCCGGAAAGGCGTCGAAACCGGGCGTCTTGGTGAGCCGCCGCTTGCCAGACCCGTCGGCATTCATCACCCAGATGTCCTGGAACTCGTCACGGGCATTCGACACGAAGGCGATCTTCTTGCCATCAGGCGACCACGTCGGCCAGGTCTCCTGGGCTCGCGGCGTGCGGGTCAGCCGCTGCTTGCCGGTGCCGTCGGCGTTCATAACCCAGATATCGCAATTGGAGAACTCGTCGCGCCCGCACTTCGAGTAAGCGAGCTTGGTGCCGGCGACGTTCCAGTCGGGCAACCCCTCGTTGGCGAACTTGGTTCGCGTCAGCCGAGTGAGGTCGCCGGTGCCCGGGTGCACGGTCCAGATATCGTTCTGGTCGTTGGTGAATCGGCTGAACGCAATCACACCGTTGTTCCCCGGGAAGGTGGCCTGGGCGCTGGGAATCGCCAGCGTGGCCAGCAACAGGAATGTGAGGAAGAGGACCTTGACGGAGCGGTTCATTCCACCCCTTTCTGATCGAGATTGCGCGGAATTTATGTGAACGTCGCGACACTTTCAATGGGTATCTTTCGCGAAAGCTATCTCGCGTTTCGCCTGGTAGACAGATGATTTGGGAGTTTTCAGCCCGCAAGCTGCATCACGGAAGCGGACGTGCCTGGCTGGGACGGCGCCGCGCTGCGGAGCGGTTGCCGTTGAGGGTCGCGTTGCGCACGTCTTCGACTCGCTTGGCGATGACGTAGTCGGTGACGACGATCTTCACCAGCGCCGCCACTGGGAGCGCCAACAAGGCTCCGAGCACCCCGGCCAAGCTGCCGCCGATCATGAGCGCCAGGATGACCGACGGCGGGCTCAGATCCACCGCATGTTTCATGACGCGAGGACCGATGACGTAGTTCTCGATCTGTTGATAGACGACGATGAAACCGATGGCGGCGATCATCAATCCGGTGCTCTCCCCCGCCGCCAGCGCCACCACCGGAGCAGCCCCGAGGAAGACGCCGACCACCGGGATGAGATCGGTGACACCGATCCAGAGCGCGAGCGCCAGAGGGAACGGGATGCCCATCAGCCAGAAGACCCCGAACGAGACGACGGCGGCGATCACAGACACGGTCAGGTTGCCGGCGATGTAGCCGGAGATCTTGTCGACCGACTCGTTGACCATCCGCAGGAATTCGGGGCGGTCCTCCCGGCGCAACAGGCGCAGCATGAACCGCTTGATCGACGGGAAGGCGTAAGCGAAGTACGGGGTGAGGATGAGCACGGTGACGGTGTTGAACATGGCGCCGGCCACGCCGCTCATCATGGGAAGAATGCCGGCCCCACCGGCGTCGACGACGGCGCTCCAGTCGAAGCGGTCGACCAGAGTTCCCAGCGGTCCTCCCCCCTCCCGCAGGTCGTCGAGCACCTCCGGCACTGCGGCGATGATCTCGTCGAGCTGGGCCATCAACACCGGTACCAGCGCCACCAGCACGGCGCCGGCGGCAGCGGCGCCGGCGAGGAGAACGAGAGCCATCCCTTGCCAGCGGGCCAGTCCCCGCTTCTCGAGCCAAGCGAGCGCCGGCTGCAGCCCTAGGGCAAGCACGAAGGAGGCGACCACCACCAGCAGCACGCCTTGGAGTCTCAGCACGAGGAAGACGGACATCACGATGCCGATGATCCCGGCGGCAATCTGGAACCAGTAGCGCGGTGATGGCCAGACCAGGTTCAGCTCGCCGGTGAGGCGTTCATCGCCCGCTCGATTGGCCTGATCGATCATTGGTTCGCGTCCTCTCGACGGCCAGTGCCTACCCGGTGGAGGGCCTGCCGAAACTGGGATGTGACCCCGAGCCGGGTTTCGCCGGCCACCATGACAGCCGGCAGCCGGCGTCGAGTCCCCAGGTTCATCGGCACATCGTCGTACAGGGCCGGCGCTGTGTCGGGGAGCCCACGCCGAGTCCCGGGCCACCAGGTTGTCGTCCGGCTCGCAGCTACATGCCAGTGACCGCTCCCCCGGCGTGCGAGAGCGTCACCTCGCGGCCCCAGCACGTATGTTTGAGGTAGTGACGGCGTTAGGAGTTGCTATGCCGCAAGGAGCCATCCTGTACAGGTGGGGCCAGGTGGTCCCGGGCCGTGAGGAGCAGGCGCTGACCCTGTTCAGCGAGAGCGTCGAGTTGTTCGACGACTTCCTCAAGAACAACCAGATAATCGGTCATTGGCCGTACATATCCACTACCCGAGCCGGCGGATACTGGCTGGTTCACGGCGAGATGGAACAGTTGGGAGCTATCCAGATGCTCCCCGAGGTCCAGGCCCTGCATATGAAGGGCCAAGGGATGCTCACCGAGTGGACCGCGGAGTGGTTGATGGGGGGCAGCGCAGAAGAGCTGGCCGAGCCCATGGAGATGTATAGCGGGGTCGTCAGCCAACTCGACTGAGACGGGTTCACCACCCAAGCACGTGGAGCCCCGGTTCGTCCGGGGGCTCTACGAATGTGGTGCCTGCCACGGTCAGCGCCAAGTGGCCAGCTCGTTCGCGGCTGGACTAGACCGCGGTCAAGAACTCCTCGACGATGGCGAGCATGTCGTCCGGGTCGAAGGGCTTCGACAAGTAGCCGTCACAGCCGGCCTCAATGCAGCGCTCCTCGTCGCCTTCCATCGCCAAAGCGGTCACGGCGACAATTGGGATGTGCTGGGTGGCCGCATCCGCCTTGAGCTCGCGGGTGACGGTTAGTCCGTCCTTGCTGGGCAACTGGACGTCCATGAGGATGAGGTCGGGGCGCAGGTTGCGGGCCATCTCGAGCGCCTCGTCGCCGTCGGCGGCGACGGCCGTGCGAATGCCGTGAACTGCGAGGTGGTCGGTCACGAGCAGCCGATTCACCTCGTTGTCTTCGACGACGAGCACCTGGGCTTGCAGCGGCCCGGTACTCAGGTTGCCATCGCCACCGCCATCCACGTCGGCGGCGGACGGAGTTCCATGTAGTGGCAGCGTGAAAGTGAAGCGAGACCCCGCCCCCGGCTCGCTCTCCACCGACATCGTGCCGCCCTGCATCTGGACGAAGCTGCGGCTCAGGGCCAGACCCAGGCCCGTACCAACATGGTCGTGGGCGACGTACGAGTCGAGTTGCTCGAACGGCATGAATACCTGGTCGTGCCGGTCGGCTGGGATGCCGATGCCGGTGTCCCACACTGTGACCGCGAGCATGGCGCCGGTGACTTTGGCGGTGACTCCCACGCGGCCACCGCTCTCGGTGAACTTCACCGCATTCGATAGGAGGTTCAGCAATACCTGCTTGGTGCGCCGAGCATCGGCCCAGACTGCCGGCAGCCCGGCGTCAACTGCGAGCTCGAGCTGCAATTGCTTGGCCAGAGCCGTCTCGCGCAAAACAGCGACCGCCGCTTCAACGAGAGGGCCGACAGCTACCGCAGCAGGCTCGGGTTCGAGCTTCTGGGCCTCGATCTTGGCGAGGTCGAGGATGTCATTGATCAGCTCGAGAAGATGGCGGCCTGAGCTCTCGATTTGACTCACGTACTCGTGCTGTTTCTCGTTCAGCTCGCCGTGAATCTCGCGACCCAGGATCGTCGACAATCCAATCACGGCATTGAGTGGGGTGCGCAGCTCGTGGCTCATGCCAGCCAAGAAGTCATCCTTGGCGCGCGAGGTCCGTTCGGCAGCCTCTTTGGCTGCGAGCAACGCCTCTTCGGTGGCTTTGCGTTCTGCGATGTTGCGAACGATCGCGGTGGTGAGCACTCGATCGCCGATGTCGGTGCGGGCGTAGGACACCTCTACCGGTATCTCAGTGCCGTCGCCGCGAACCAGCGACAGCTCGGTCATCGAGGCCAAGTGCACGTCGGCCACAGCCAGCCGTCGCACCAGATCGGCATGGTCTTTGCCGAGTAGAGAGTAGATCGACTCGCCGATGAGATCGGATTCGGAGTAGCCGGTGAGTTTCTCCGAGGCCGGATTGCAGGCTTCGATCACGCCGTGCGGTCCGATAGCTACGACCGCCTCGCTGGCGTTGTCGACGACCGCCCGATAGAGGCGCTGGCTAGCGCCTTCGCGCTCTTCAGCCTGGCGGCGAGCAGCATCGCTACGGATGGCCTCGATCATGCTGCCGACCGTGGCGGTGAGCGGCTCCAGATTGGCGACGATGGTCTCGTCGTATCCACCGGGCCGATTGGATAGAGCAAGCATGCCGAGGACATCGTCGCCCTTGAGAATCGGGACTCCGAGAAACGAGTTGAGTGGAGGATGCCCGTGGGGTCGCCCGCCACCGCGAGGGTCGTTCTTGGGGTCGTTGGCGATGATCGGTTCCTTGTCGGTGATGGCTCTACCGAAGAGGTTGTCCAGATTGTGGAACTCCATGCCACGCGGACCCTTCTCGGCGAACATGCGGCGGGTGGCTTCGTTCCACGAGATGTCCGACATCGCATAGGTGCGAAGGAACTGGTTGCGTTCTTCGTCATACATCACTTGAGCGATGAAGCCGTAACCGCTGTCGGTGCTGGCCAGCAGGTCGTCAAGCAAACGATCGAAGAGCAACCCGGGATCGGCACCGGCGATGTACCGATTCTGGATGCGAGACAAGGTGTCGAGCAGCTCGTTCGTCCGCACCAGCTCGGCCGCGACCCGCTTGGTCTCGGTCACGTCCTCGAGTACGCCCTCGAGTTGACGCAGTTCTCCGGACTCGTCCAACACGGGCCGCGAGCTGACCCGCACCCAGATGCGGCGTCCGTCGAGCCGCTCGATCTCAATCTCCTCGGTGGGGATAGCGACGCCAGATGCGATCCGAGCCAAGAGCTCGCTGCGGTGGCCAGAATCGACGTAGAGACTGCGCACGTCGACGTCGAGCAGCTCCTCTACAGAATCAGCGCCGAGCAGCTCCGCTAGCCGTCGGTTGCCGGCCACGAACCGCCCTTGCGGAGTCGTGCGGTATACGGCGACGGGCAGCTCGGCGACGAGCGCTTCGGCATCGGGGAGTGGTGGTGTGGTCATAGCGGGCCTGATGATTTGAATCGGCGCCCCCGCCAGGATTCTTGACGGGGCCGTACGTCTTACACGGTGGCGACCAGAGAGTTGCGCAGCGTCGCCACCACGTCGTCGATGTCCAGCGGTTTGAGAATGACCGACTCGGCCAACCGCTCAGCCTCAGTAATCACTTCGGAGTCGCGCGACGACGTCACGAAGATGATCGTCGTGTCGAGGTCGCTCATGTCGTGCAGTCGCCGCGCCACGTCGAGCCCGTTGATCCCCGGCATCATGATGTCGAGAAGCAGCAGCTGGGGGCGTAGCGACCCACACCGGATGAGGCCCGACGTGCCGTCTAGCGCGTAGTCGACCGTGATTGCATCATCGGCCTCTCGGGCGGCGGCCATGACGATCTCGGCTGTGGCGGGATCATCGTCGATCACGAGCACCCGGAACCCGTGCTGGATGCCCAGCTCGTCGGCGAGCTGCTCGAGCTGTTGACGATGGCCGCGGCGCGGGCGACTGCGGCCCCGTTCCCACGAGTTGATCGTCGGAAACGACACCCCGAGCCGGCGCGCCAAAGCCTCCTGGGTGTCACCCGTGCGCTCCCGGATACGCGCCACTAACTCTGCAGTCGACAACATAGCAAATAACTCTAAGGGATCTTTATAAAGATGCCAACCCTGACTGTGCGGGCGGCGGCCGGGTGGTCATGCCGGGCCGACCTCATGCGGCCGCGGCAAGCCGTCGCGGGTTGAGTAGTTCCCGCTCCTCACCGTGCACCAACCGACCGACGTGCGCCAGATACCAGTCGGCCACGTCTTCGAGCGTCAACGCGCAGGCTGCCCGATAGTTGTGGAGAGCTATCCGTCGCCGCTCCGCTTCGTCGTCGAGGAGCTGGCCGAGCGCTCTGGCCAGATCGACCGGATCATCGGCTACGAAGAACGCACCGGTGTAGCCCTCGTCCTCGATCAGGTCTTCCAGGTCGCCAATACGCGGTAGCACCGGGGCGCATCCGAACGAGCCTGCCTGGTGCAACACCCCGGAGCTGCCTGTCGTCGCGGTGTAGGGAAACACGGTTGCGGCAGCGGATCGAAAGAGACCTTCGATGGCCTCCTCGGGAACGTACCCGGTGAAAGTGACGTCCGGTCCACCGCGCTCGTCGCGCACCCTGGCGAGGTAGCCGGGAGTGTTCGGGCTGTCGGTACCGGCCACGACGAGCTCCACATCAGCACGGTCGAGCAGCCGGATCGCCTCGATGAGCGCCTCGACCTTCTTGTATGTGCCGAACTTGCCCAAGGTCATGACCCGCTGCGGCGCCGTCGGGGCCGTCGGAGGCGAAGGAATGTCGAAGGCGCCGTGCGGCGTCAAAACGACATTGCTCGCCCGGTACTTGCTACGCAACACTTCGACGTAGCGCGGCATGGTCGTAGTGACCAGGTCGCTGCGCAGCACCAGCCACGTCACGACAGAACCGATCGCGCGCAGCGCCCGCTCTACGAGCCAATGGCTGCCGAATCCGGCGGCGGCCAGATCGACGGTCTCCACGATGTTGTGCAGCAGCATCACGGTTCGCATCCCCATCGCCCTGGCTGCCAGCGGCGACATCAGTCCCAGCGCCGCCGCCAGCTTGGACGAGCCGAAGCTGGTGAAGTGGGCGTTGAAAAGCACCACGTCGGCGCCGGCCCGGCGCGCTGCCCGCGCGACTCGTAAGGGATTCGTCACCCCGTTGAAGCGCCAGGCCCGCACGATTTCTACGCCCGCGATGTCGGGATAGTCATGATCGACGTCCTCGACGAGAGCGACGACCCTGATTCCCTGCTTAGCTGCCAGCGCCCGTAATAGGTGCCAACCGTACTCAGCAAGAGTGGTCGAGCTCGGCGACAACGCAGTCACTACGGCAATTGTCGTGTTACGCATCGGCATACACCCCCCGCAAACTGTTGAAACGGATCTGGGCGATCGACTTGAGGAAGCGCACCACCTCTTTGCGGGCGTTCACCTTCGAGCCGGGAGCGTCGTACCAGCGCACGGGGACCTCGGCGATTCGCATGTCGAGACGCCGTGCCAGATACAGGATCTCGAGGTCGAAGGAGAATCCGTCGACCGTTTGCGCTTGGAACAGCCGCCCGGCCGCCTCTGCAGTGAACATCTTGAACCCGCATTGCGTGTCCTCGAGTGGAATCGCCAGCCCGAGCCGCACGATCGTGTTGAGGCCGCGAGTGAGCATTCGCCGCAGCACGGAGCGATTGGAGACGTCTGCCCCGGCGGCGGCACGCGACCCGATAGCCACGTCCGCACCGAGCGTGAGCTCGCGTCGTAGCAAGTCGAGCTCGGCCGCCGGGGTCGAGCAGTCGGCATCGGCAAACAGCACCATCCGTCCCTGCGCCGCCGCCACTCCGCGACGGACCGCCGATCCCTTGCCGGCATTGCTCGGCGCGGGCAGAACTCGGACGTTCGCCAGCTCGAGCGACTGCACGACATCGATTGTTCCGTCGTTGGAACCGTCGTCACCGACGATCAGCTCCCAAGCCAGCCCGGTGCCGGCGAGATGAGCGGCAAACGCCCCGATGGTCGGAACGATCCGCTCACTCTCGTTGTATGCCGGAATGACGACGCTCAGGTCCACAGGTCGCTCGTCGGGAGCGTCGCGCCATCTCGCATAGTTGTCGTAGGTCATTGTGTTTTCCTTTCTTCGATTCCTGTCATTGGGCGCTGATGACTTCTGTTTCGAGTTCGGTTACCACCCGATGCCGCAAGTGCCACACCCCGTCCACGAGCACGAGCACTGCGACCGAGCGTTCGCTGCGAGCGATGATCCGCCCCGCAGCGGCGAACGCGCTCGCCGTCGCGTCTTCTACCTCGACGACTTGGCCGTCGGCTGAGTAGAAGGTGACCCGCATCGTGTGGCTCCGCCGGCTCGGCGACTGCGGGGAAGTCAGCGTTTGGGCCGTGCTCAAGGCGGCACCGGTCAAGTGCACTGCGTATTCGTCCGGCGACACCTCAACCGAGCCGTCGAGGATGTCCAGGCCGAGCAGGTATGCCTCACCGATTTCGTCGCGGACAGTCGCCTCCAAGGGTCGAGCCAACTCCGCGTTTGGAAGCCAGGTGATGACGTCGGCATCGACGGGAACCTCGAGAAGCGACAAGCTGGCCTCGGGATCGGCACCGGTTGTCGCGCTTTCGATGAATACGCCGACGCGGGCCGTCAGCAGCAGGGCGAAGACGGCTCCAACCACGAGGCCGGCAAGGCCGAGCAGCCTCTTGACGGGTGACTTGTTCACTCGCCACCTCCGAGCGGAACCAGGCGCAAGGGCTCGACGCTCGCCTGGCTGAGCGGAACGAGCGGGGCTACGAAGTCGAGAGCGAGGTCGGGGCTGGTGACCCCATGAATGGAGATGCGGACATGAACGATGCCCGGTTCGTCCGGCGCCTTGATGAACGCGCGGGCCACTCCGCCGACAACGGCGGCGGTTTGCACCGATTCGGAGCCGTCGCCGTAGCGGGTGGTAACGACCGCGGCGGTCCCATCGACGATGCGACTGCCGAAACGATCGGCAAGCGGCGTGGTAGCCACCTCGACCAGGGTCAGGCCATCGGCGGGTCGCAGCTGCGTGACCGCTGCGAGTGAGAATGCCTCCGGCGCCGCCGGAATCTCAACCAGGGTGCGCACCGGCCCGCGGCGGCCGGCGAGGTCCACCGCCAGCTGCGCCGTACCTGCCGTAGTGACCGAAGGCACCCACGTCCATTGCAGGCTGGTTGCGGTCTGGGTGGAATGGATGACGCGAGTCCCGTCGGGGTGGACGATCGTGACCGCGGCGGACGATGCGCCCGCAGTCGGGTTGCCGAACTCATCTGCGGGGATGACGACCACCATGGCGCGGTCGACGCCGTCGGCGACGATCGAACGGGCGCCGACGAGCGGGCTCGGCGCCGGACCGCCGCTCGCAGGCTCCACGACCGTCGAAGCGGTTATCTGGTAGTCGCCGCTGACGGCGACGACGTCGAGCCGCCCGGCGGCCGTCACCGGTAGCTCGATGATCGCCGGATCGCCGTCGACGCCCATCCGCCGGTGCTCGGTTCCGTACGAGTCGAGGAAGTAGAGGTCGACGACCGCGCCGGGTTCCGCCGAGACTTCGATCTGCAGTGGCTCGCCCGCCGTCGTAGCCGGCGGCAAGTCCAGCTCGAGGTAGGAGGTAGTCGAGAGCGTCGCCGTCGAAGGAGCCAGCAACAGCGCTGCGATGCCGGCGGCGATCCCGGCGGTCATGAGAATGAGGTGCCTCATTTCGAGCTCCTGGCGTATGTCACCGCTTGGATCGTCAGCCCCGAGTAGCCGGTGGCGGCGGGCAGGGCGATGAAGCCGGCGGGCACCTCACTCGTCGTGGACGACCACAGGCCGTTTACGTGCGTAGTGGTGGAGACGCCGGCAGGCTCGAGGCGGGATCGGGCAGTGAGGTCGGCAACGAAAGGCTTCTCCAAGCCGGGCCGGACCGCCTCCGGCAAGACGATTTGGTCGATCCAGATGAGCTCGCCGGCCAGGTCGTAGAGCGCAACTAGGGCGGCCACGACCGTCGCATCCGACGTTCCCAGGTTGAGAACAGAACCGCGGATCTGAGGAACGCCTGAGCCCGTGGTCGAAACAACGATGTCGCGTAGCACGGTCGGCCGGTCCAGCCCTCGCGCGGTGACCACGGCCTTGGCGTAGGTGGCGGAGCGGGTGAGGCTGTCGATCGGCCCGATCGGCACGAAGTCGTCGGGGCGGAAGGTCCCGACATCGGCGACGCCGGCGATGCCCTCGAAGTCGACGCGGAAGGGAGTCGACTCGCCGGGTAGCAGGGAGTGCTGGATCACGGCTGCGGAGTTGTACTGGGCGACCACTCCCCCAGCTGCGTCGAACAACTGCGACGTGACGGTGACTGCGGCCGGATCGGCATCAACGTTGGTGACCCGGCCAATGGAGACGGGACGGCCGTCGATTCGCACGACGCGGGTGCTGTCGACCGTCAAGTCCGGCCGGTCGAGGATGTCGTCGTACTCGGTGGTCTCGGACGTGACGGCGAGCCTGCCCATGGTCTCGAAATCGACCTGGGTGCGGCGTACCAACCGCTCGGCCGGTTCGCTGGTGTCGGGTGGCTCCGGATCCAGGAACCACCTACCGCCGATTCGAGCCAACGTGATCTCCTCGACGGAGTCGTACGCAGCCAGCGGGGTGACGTAGCTCAGCTGGACCGAGACGGTGGCTCGGTCTGCGTCGGACTCGACCCCCAACACGGCAGCTGCATCTAGGGAGGCGTACGAAGCCAGCAACCCGTCCGCAACGCTCATGTTCAGGAGGTAGTCGGCGAGGGAAGGCCTGGTGTGGGGATTGAGCCGCTCCCAGGCCTCTTCGTAGCGACGGAAATCCAGGTCGTCGTAGAACCCGACGACCACGTCTTCCGGTTCCGGTTCCGAGCGATGCACGACGGCAGTTATCCCAACCGCCATCAAGCCGGCGAGCGTCGCCGCTACCGTGACTCGAATCATCCGGTCGGACGGTCTGAGGCCGGCGAGCCAATCACGAATCGGCTGCTTCCACGACGCCCCCTCCGCGTGCTCCGCGCCCACACGGGCTGCCGCTGCCGCGAGCCGCTGCTCGATCCACGTCCCCGCCGGGCGACGTCGTGGAGCGCGCCGCGACGGCCGCGAGGCCAGGTAGCCGCCGACGCCGGCACCGACCAAGGCAAGTGGCGGAAAGCTGCCCCAAATGGCTCGGTAGAGCGGCCCGGGCTCGGGCGAGTCGACGACGGCGGGCATCGGCGCGACGTCTTCCCGCTCCCAGACGACGATGCCGTTGTCGAGGCGGCCGAGTGTGCGCCAGCCGCTGAAGTAGAGCAGCGGGTCGTAGAACTGGTCGTTCGAGAAGATGAACTTGAGGTGGTAGCGCTCGGGAACGGCGAGGAATTGCTGCAGGGATCCCAGCCCGGGGATCCCGCGGAACTTCGCTCCCTCGACTCGTTCGACCGGGTAGGAAATCAGCTCGGGGAGGCGCCGCGCCGAGTGGTAGTTGCCGTCGACCGTGTGGGCGGTCGTCTGGGCTGCCAGCCACGCCATCTGGTCGCCGAAGCCGAGGGTGAGGTACCGCCATTGCGAATGTTGATCCCGCTCGAGGAAGTCGACGATGGGGCCCGGATCTATGGCGGCGGGCTGCATCGGCCGGAGGTGGGTGAGATTGACGGTGAATACCGCGCTCACCAAGACGACGAGAACGGCAAGTGCCCGGGTGAGCGGCAGCGCCGCCTTTCCCAGCGCGTCGCCGATGCGGGCGGCGAGACGGCCGTCGATCAGTTCTTCGCCCATCATTCCGGCGAAAGGCAGCATCAGCACGGTGGCCCAGAAAGTGAACCGGTCGAGCGTGAGGATCTCGAAGGCCCCACCGAGCAGCATGCGCGGAATGGGCGTCGTACCCCCCGTGCCGAGCAGGGCGAGGAGACCAATGGAAGCCACCACCGGCCAGGCGGCGCTGCGTAGGCCGCGCCCAATGGCATAGGGCAGCGCCAGCAACATGGGACCCCACGGGATCAGCCAGAACACGAGCCCGGCGTTGGGGTTGGCGAGGAAGCTGTCGCGACTGGCGTGTGGTATCGGGATCTGGACGATGGGATCGCGGCTGGTCCACACCCAGTATGGGAAGACTACGACCACGAGCACTCCGGCGGCGAGCATGCCCAGGACCGCAGTGCGCGCCAGCGGACGGACTACGCGGCGCAGTCGGCGGGCTGCGAGCGGACCCAACGTCGCCCACGTGATCCGAGGCGACCGGGCCGGGTTCTCTCCAGGGAGCGGAGTACGGAACCGTTCGATGAGCCCGTGGACGACCACCGGCCCGATGAAGAAGACGGCTCCGAACAGGGTGGTGACATGGTGGAGGGCGGTGGTCCCGGCAAGGAGGGCGACCGCCGCGGTCAGCTGGACTCGATCACCGTCGACCACCCAGCGCCGCACGCTTGGCAGGCTGTTGAGGAGAAGCCCGAGGGAGCAGACGGTCGGAAGCTGGCCGAAGACGTGCACCGCCTCGCCGATGCCCGTCGCCACGGCGGCCAGCAGGGCCGCGATGCCCGCGGCACGAGGCGAAGCAATCAGGCGGGTAAGCCGATAGATCCCGATGACGACGATGAGCACGCCGGCCAGCTGGACGGCGACGTATGCGGCTTCCAGGCCGATGGGCCGCGAGAGAAGAGCGACGAGCTGGTGGGTTCCCGGCGGATAGCTGGTGACGGTGAATCCCGTGTACCAGCGCGGCTCCCACGTTTGGAACCAGCCGCGGGCGTAGTGGTCGGCAAAGAAGATATGTACGTAGGCGTCGTAGGTGCGCCGAAAGCTGCCCGACGCCAGCAGGCCGCCGTGGAACAAGCCGGCGACGGCGAGCGCCGCCGCCAGCAAGGGGTCGAGACGGAACCGCGCCATCGTGGTCCGAAACCGATTCATTGGCTCCGTCCCGTGATGCGCCAGACCCAAGTCAACGTCCCGGCGGCGTAGCCGCCCATCAAGATCAGCTCGGCGGTGAGCAACGCATCGATCGTGGGGTGGAAAGTGGCGAGCGCGACTGCCACGGCAGCCCCCGCAGCGGCCGCTCCGTATCCGGCGCCGTCGCGGCCGATCGCGACCCCGAAGGAAAGTGCGGTGGCGGCAACGGAAAAGAGAGTGGTGGCTGCGGCGTACGGGATGAGCCAGTGCGCCACTCCTGCGTATTTAGCGCCGAGAACCGCCGCAACAACTCTGTCCGGAGCGGCAGCTGCAGCCAGCGTCGCCAGACCACCGACCATGGCGACGCCGGCCACGGCGACCAACAGCAGCGGCCGGGTCGGCTCTCCGGCAGTCACTCGACGCGTCGCCATGGGGAAGATCAGCATGGAAACGGGCCACGTCACGAAGAAGATGGCTCGGCCGAGCAGCGCAATGGCGGCGAACTCGCCCGCCGTCGCCGGATCGAACGCCTGCTTGACGATGAGCAGATCACCGTGCGTGATGAGGGCCTCGCCGAGGAGAAGGGCCATTGCGGGGCCGATGGAACGAATGGCGGCTCGGCGAAGCCCCGCCCCCGGCGCGGTGCGCTTCTCCGAGGAGATGGGCAACACGGTGGCGGCCGCCACCAGCGAGACCGTCAGCCCCAACACGCCGCCGATCACGCCGAAACCCGCTGCCATGAGGCCGGCGCCGACCGCAACCCGGGCGATCATCTCGGCCTGAAACGACAGGGCGAGTTTGCCGAACCTCTGCATCCCCTGAACGAATCCGCGTCGCACCCCGGAGAGCAATGCCCACGGCATGGCCACGCCGATCGCGGCGAACGGCCAGACGGATTCGGTCTGGAAAGTGGTTCGCAGGACGGGTGAGAGTGCCAGGGTGGCCGCCCCGATCAAGCAACCCGTGCGAACTGCGCGCTCGCCGAGCCACCCCGCCAACGACTGCGCCGTCCCCGCATCCACTAGCTGCTCGGCAACCGTGCGAGCTGTGGCCATCTGGAAGCCGAGCGTGACGAATCCGGCGATCAGGAGCAGGGTGACCGCGAGCGCGACATCGGCATACTGTGCCGGGGTGAGGGCTCGCACCGCCACGAGGTTGAAGCCGTAGTTGCCGGCATGCACCAGCGCGGATCCGGCGAGGAGCGCGGCAGCTCCCCATGCCTTCGTGCGCTTCGAGCGAGCAATCGCGGTCATTTTCGAAAGCGCGCCCGTCGGCGGCGATAGATGCGCAACGCCCAATGATTGTGATTGACTGAGCGGCAGTACCGGACGTCGTCGTACGCGGCGAGGATTATGGGGATGCCGTATCCGGAGGTCGCCGGCTGATCGGGGAACTCACGCTGCAGCGAAGCCGCCCACGCCACTCCGCGATCGAGCACGTTGATGGCGAGGGAATCGAGGGTAACGGCAACCACGATGTCGATCTCGCCTTCGCAGCCAGGGTACGCATGGCGGGTCACGTTGACTAGGAGCTCGTGAAGGCCGAGACGGGCCGCCATGCGCTCGTCCGCCGTCAACCAGTCGGCGCTCGGCTCGATGAGATCCGCCAGGGCGATGTCGACTGCGGCGAGCTCGTCCGGGTGGCCCGAGATTCGGAACTGAGACATCATCTCCGTCCCTCGATGCGGACTACGACGACGGCTTGGTCGTCGTCCTGGCCGCGGCCGCCGGCGTAAGCGTCGAGATCGGAGAAGGCGGCGTCCACAACAAGCTGGGCCGACGAGGTGTCGGCGTGCCGCATCGTGCTGAGGAACCGAAGCAGGCCGTACCGTTCCCCGCTGGGGCCGGACTGGTCGAGCATTCCGTCGCTGGCCATAACGAAGACGTCCCCGGGCGAGACACGGAGCACGCTCTCAACACGCTGGAAGTGGCCGACGCCGAGTGGTGGCGAACCGGGTTCGACGAGTCGAGCCGCGCCACCGGTGCGCAGCGCGATCGGAGAATGGCCTGCGCTCGCCACCCTGATGGTTCTTTGTGCCGAATCGATCGCGGCCACTGCCAACGTGACGATTCGATCGGTTCGCTCCAGCAGTGGCCGGAGCTCGTCGTCGACTGCGGCGACGATGGCGCCGGGGTTGGCGCCCTCGGCGACGGCTGCTCGCTGGCCAGCGGCATGCACGGTGGCCGTCAGCAGTGAAGCGGGCGAACCCTTGCCGGCGACATCGGCGATGACTGCGATCGCAGTCTCTCCCGCCGGGAAGACGTCGAACATGTCGCCGCCGACGTGCCGCGCCGGGCGGAGCCGGGCGGCGAGGTCGAGGCCGGGAGTGTCGATCCCGTTCATGGGAAGGAGCGCCTGCTGCAGCTCGCCGGCGAGCATTGCGTCGTTGAAGAGCTCGGCGGCCTGCATGCGCTCCTGGTGCATGGCCACCAGCTGCAGCTGCGTCTCGAACTGCGCCGCCACGACACCCACGAGCCACTCGTCGAGAGCGCTGAAGGTTCCGTCGATCGGACCGCTGGCGCGGACCAGCCCGAAGGCCGGGGACCCGACAGCTGCCGAACATGTATTAGCCGAGACATCCCACACGGGCCTATCCAGCCTGCTGGCACGGCTAGCTTCGATCAGCCGTTTGGCCAGCTGGTCGTCGACGGGCCTCGGGTATGAGCCGACGACGAGCTCACCATCGATCTCGGCGGCGACAACGCCCATGTCGGAGCGTGTCAGCCTTGCCAGATGGACTGCGGCAGTCCTCGCGACACCGGCTGCGTCCAGGTGGGCGCCGGCTTGGGTGATCAGGTCGCACACGGCGAGCATGCGGGCTTCGGCAGAGTTCGCAGTCGTCATGCGGAACGGGCGAGCACTCGGGTACGGGCGGCTTCGGTCGACTCGGCGCGGGTGAACACGCGGTCGAGTCGGGTCAGTTCGAGAATGATCCGGGCGGCATCGGCGATTCCGACCAGAATGACGTCTCCCCCATGTTCCATGGACCTCTTCAAGGTCTTGACCAGAGCCGCCAGCGCGCTCGAGTCCATGAACTCGACGCCGGACAAGTCGAGAATCACGTTGGGTCGGTCGCCGTCGATCTGCTCGACGACCTCGGTGATGTACTGGGGAACCGTGTGGGCGTCGAAACGGCCTTCGATGCCGACCCGAGTGATATGTGGCTCCCGATCGAGATTGATCTCCATGTGTGAACTCCTTTGTTCCTGATATCTCATCGGTCGACATGGGGAAAATCTTTATATAGTTTTATATTATAGTGACGGCCCTCATCTGCCGAAGAAGACGAAATGGAAAGCAAACGAAACAACCTGCGGCCCCGCCCCCGGGTGCTCGCAGTCGACGACGAGCCTGCCAACCTGACGGTGATCGCCGCCGCTCTGTTCAACGAGAACTACGAGCTGCGCCTCGCAGGAGGCGCTGTGGCCGCCCGCCAGATCCTGACGAACTGGCTCCCCGACTTGATGTTGCTCGACGTGATGATGCCCGGTGAATCGGGATTGGAGCTGTCCGCCGGCTTGCGCCGCAAGCCCATGCTGGACCGCATTCCGATCGTGCTGGTCACCGCCCTCGGTGCGTCAGATCACCGGACCGCCGGGCTGGCGGCAGGAGCCGACGACTTCATCGAGAAGCCGATCGACATCGACGAGCTCATCGGCAGGACGGCGTCTTGGATCGCCAGGGGGCGTAGCCCCGCGCCCGCCACGATCTCGGAGCGATTCACGAGTGATCCGACAACAGATGATCCTTATGGCGCCGCCGCCCGCGAGGCAAGCGGGAAGCGAGATGTGACGACATTGGCGGCTGCCATGGCCGCGGTCACGCAGCGATCGGTGGCCGGGCGGTAACGCGTCGGCGGGCCGCGCTTGGCGCCACGCCGGCGGCATACTGCTGACAGAAGCCGGCCGCAAGCCTGACCTGGTCGTTTGCCTTGCTTCGAGCGAGGGGTAGAGATTGGGAAGAGGCGCCCCGGCGCAACGATCGGTGGGTTCAGGCCCGCCGAGCGGCGGCGACTCCCGCCGGGATGCGAAACCACACGGTGGTGTTGCCGTCGAGCGGAGCGTGCGCCCCGACAGTGCCCCCGCCGCGCTCGACTTCGGCGGCGAGAATCGCCAGCCCGAGACCGGCGCCAGCGCCTTCGCCCGAGCGGTCGGTTTGATAGAACGACTCGAAGATCCGCTCGGTTATCCCGGGTGGCAGGCCGGGGCCGTCGTCGGTCACAGCGAACAAGGCCAGCCCACCGGGATCGTCGGCGACCGTCACACGGATGTGGCGTGCTCCGGCGTGGCGGGCGTTGGTCACCAACTCAGTGACGCCGCGCCGCACGAGATTCAGGTCCACGATGACCGGTTGCGTCAGTCGCGCCTCGACCTCTACGTCTTCTTCGAGGCCGAGTTGCTCATCGAGGGCGCACGGGAGTAGGAGGTCCCGCTGTGGTGGACCCTGCGCTTCCGTGCTCGCGGCTGTGAACTCCATGATGCGGATCAGCGTATCTCGCAGCCGGTCGGCGGCCTCCTGGGCCAACTCGAGAATGGCGGCTCCGTCCTCGTCGAGGCCGGTCGAGTCAGCGAGGATTTCGAGGCCGGTCGTGACACCGGTCAGCGGCGTGCGCAGCTTATGGCCGAACGTTCGGGTGAGCCGGCCGAGTGCCCGGTCGCGCTCCCAGGCGTCGGTGGCGTCCCGCACCACGACCGTCCAGGTGGCGTGGGTGGTTGCCGAGCCGGGGAGCTCCCGCGACGTCCAGTCCAGGGCGACCGCCAGGCTTGGCCCGCGGTCTTGCCAGCGGATGCGCGCCTGCGTCGAACGCCCGATTGCGCCCCGATCCACGGTCCAGTGTTGAGCAACGAAGGCCGGCAGATGAGTGCGATCGAGCGGGTCGTCGGGTAGGCCGAGTAGCCGCCGAGCCGGGCCGTTGGCCGTGATCACCCGATCGTGTTCGTCCAGCGTGATCACGCCTTCGCCAATCGTTTCGAGCACTGCATCGTATTCGAGGCGTGCCTGGTCGCGGTCGCGGAGGCGAGCAAGCTCGATCAGCGAGCGAACTCGCGCGATGAGGATCGGCTCGCTGAACGGCTTGGAGATCATGTCATCGGCCCCGGCTTCGAGGGCCGTGAGCTTGCTGGCCTCGTCGTCGAGGGCGGTGACGAAGACCACCCTGGTGTGACGGAGCGCCCCTTCGGCCCGCAACCGCCGACAGACCTCGAAGCCGTCGGCCTCGGGCATCATCACGTCTAGCAGCAGCACGGAGGGTGGACCCAGTCGGCGGACGGAGTCCAAGGCTGCGTCGATGGTATGGGCGGCGTGAACAGGAATGTCGTGACTCTCCAGCATGACCTTGGTGAGCTCCACCGCCCACGGGTCGTCGTCCAAGATGAGGACCCAGTCGTCCAGGTACGCCCCACTCACAGCGCCACCTCGGGAAGGGCGATGCGCGCTGGGGCAGCCGAGACGCGCCCGGCGGCCGATTCATGCCATCCATCGGGAGTTCGGGCGCGTCTCGGGCCCATAGGCGACGACTGGCAGACCGGGCTCATCGGCTGCGCTCCCCCGAGGTGATCCCGGAGGCCGGGGCGGTCTTCGTCATGTGAATCCCTTCGGCAGTGTCTCCCAATAACTTAATATAAAACTTATAAAGCTTTCGTGCAAGAGGGCAGAGGATCTGCGGCAGTTGCGGCGCCCCACAGTTCGGCCGAGGCACCTCGCTCGACCGGACCAGCCCCCGCGTCCGTTATGGTGGGTACCCGGAACGAACGACCACGAGTGGGGACCTCCGATCGGCAGATTCCGTATGGTGCAACGGTTCACATCGAGCCGCCCGGCGACCCAATGCGCCGAAGGTGCGGCCGGCGGCGCAATCTTCGCCACCTCGCACCGCCAGGGTTCCCACACTCCGCCATCAACAATCGCCCCACCAACAATCGCCGCACTCTGAGCGCGGCCAGGAGTTATCAATGACCACGATGTCGGCGCCGAACGCTGCGCCTTTGCCTCGAATTCTCATGCTGTCCCTCCACGGCTATGTCGCCGCGGAACCGGAGCTCGGCCTCCCCGACACCGGCGGCCAGGTGGTCTTCGTTCTCGAGCTCGCCAAGCAGTTCCGGGCGTTGGGTTACGCAGTCGACATCGTCACCCGCCGCTTCGCAGATCAACCGGAGTTCGACGATATGGGCCACGATCTGCGCGTCTGGCGGATTCCCTTCGGCGGCCCCGATTTCGTCCGCAAGGAAGACATGCACGACCACCTCGACGAGTTCGTGCTCCGCTTCTGCGACATGTTCCCCGATAGGCGTGCCCCCTACGACGTGATCAACTCCCACTACTGGGATGCCGGCTATGCCGGACAACGGATCGCCGAGGAGATGAACATCGCCCACGTCCATACACCGCATTCACTCGGCACATGGAAGCGCCAAGACATGCGGGGCGACTCACAACAGGTCGAGTCGGATTACCGCTTCGAAGAGCGCATCCGCAAGGAGTTCCTCACCTATCGCCGATGCGATTACGTAATCGCCACCACCAACCAGCAGGTTGAGATCCTCAGTAAGGACTACGACGTACCCGCAGACCATATAGCGATGATCCCGCCCGGCATCGACGAGGGCCGGTACACCCCGGTCACAACGAGCCAGGCGCGTGCCCTGCGCCGCAGATTCGGGTTCCGCAAGCATGACGTCTACACGGTTGGCAGGGCGGCAGCCAACAAGGGATATGACCTGCTGATCCGCGCGTTGCCGGAACTGCGGGAGATGGTGCCCGACGCCCGTCTTCAGCTGGCGGTGGGCGCCGACTCCAAGGCGGACCAGCGCAAGATCGAGAAGTGGCAGGCATTGGCCGCCGAGCTCGGGGTCGCCGAGGAAGTCATTTGGCTCGGCTACGTGACGGACAACGACATGGCCGATTACTACCGCGCCGCCCCCGTCTTCGCCCTTCCCTCCCGCTACGAGCCCTTCGGCATGACGGCCGTCGAGGCGATGGCCTGCGGAACCCCGTGCGTGGTGACGGTTCACGGCGGCCTCGAGGAGATGTTCGACTTCGGCTCCCACGCTTTGTTTGCCGACCCGAAGCGACCCCGGGAGTACGCCGTGATGCTGTCGATGGCATTGCGCTACCCGGCGCTCCACCAGCGGCTGTCGATCGCCGGCGCCCGCTTCGCTCGCCGCATGTTTGGCTGGCGGGGTATCGCGCGCCGCACCCTCGTAGTCTTCGATCGGGCTCGCGGCATCCACGACCGCGACCTCGCCGAGCTCCCTGCCTAGGGCCCAGCATCCGAACCGAACTTCGCCGGATCCAACGGAGGGAAGACCTGCGGATTGGCGTCGCCGTGCAGCGTCAGATACGCGTGAACATATGACGCCGCGCTCCATGCTTGGTGAGCCTTGCCCATAGGTCGACCGGTCTGCCCGTGGAGCCATTCGTTGAACTCCCACTCGCCGTGAAGGCCCTGCCGGCACGACTCGGCGAGGACCGTCAGCTCCCGGTGGGCCAGCTCGACCCGGCCCGCCGCAGCCAGGAAACGCACCCACAGCCCTCCGATGAAGGGCCAGATCCCACCGTTGTGATAGTGGCCGGGCAAATTGAGGAAGTTGACGAGGAAGTAGTCCTTCCAGTCGTCGGCACCCGACGCGATCGGCGGATATAGACAGGTCACCGGGAACGGGCTGTTGACGCCGACGCCCCATAGGAAGGTGAACAGCCGGTCGAGCTTGCGTTCATCCAGCAGGCCTGCCAGCGCGGCGAGCAGGTTGCCGTACACGTCGCAGCGCCAGCCGTAGTCGAATGGCGTGATCTGGGAGAGCAGGTAGTAAGCCTCACCAACCGAGAAGCGGCCGCCCTGCGAGCCGGCAATGTCCATGAGTTGTTCCCCGGTGGGCCAGAACTGGCGCAGGATCTCGCCGCGCACCCGGTCCCCCTGGGCTCGCCAGGCCGATCCGTCTCGGCCGAGAGCGTTCAGCAAGGCAGCGGTATCGAGGCATGCCTGCCACCACAGCACCTCGTCGTAGAGCACGTTGTACGACCGGGGAAAGATGTCCATCCAGTCGGATGATTCAGGGATCTCGATCAGCCCGTCGTTGTTGGCATCGTGGGCCGCCAGCCACGCCATCGCTTTTTCGACCGGTGCGAGGATCTCTTCCGCGAACTCCCGATCCCCGGTGTAGAAGGCGAGCCGGGCGGCGCCGATCACGAACCAGATCACCGCATCGACGCTGGCGATTCCGCCAATGCCGGAGTAATCCGGCTCTTCACCTTCCAGCCGCACGTTGGAAGGAATCTGGCCGGCCGGCGTCTGATGCTTGGCGAGCACCCGCAAGGTTCGTTCGAACGCTGCAATGAGGTCGGGATCGTTGAGGCACAGCGTCCACAACCCTGTAATGACCCCGTCGCGCGCCCAGACCGCGGCGTAGTTGGCATCGTGCCGTCCGAGCGGGTTGTCCCGGAGCGACGCCGCGGTGAACCCCAGGTCGGCGACATTGCGCCGCAGCGAGTCGAGCGCGGCGGCGTACCCGTCGTCGCAGATGTCGGTTGCCGCGGCCGTGGGCCGGCCGAGGAGCTGGCTCTCCTCGAGGGCGGCGATAATGGCGTCTTCGTCCGCCTCCGCAACCCAGCCGCCGCGTGCCGGGGCCTCGTCACCCCCGATGACTATCAGCCGTGGCACATCCAACAGACGTTGCGCCGCGTCGGGAACCAACCGGTCGGCACCCACGACACAATACGCTTCGGACCGCGGGACGAGCAGCGCCTCAGCGAGATGGGCAACGGCTCCGGCGATGTCGGCCGGCTCGCCCGGTGGCGGCCAATCAGCGACGTGTTCATCAGCCGGCATACGCGTGAGCGACCGTGTCTCCAGACCGACGACGTAGTCGGGTTCGGGGAGACCCTCGAAGGCGGCGCCGCCGATGTAGACGAGCACCGTCCCCAACCTCACGCCCGCCAGCCGGTCCCCCAACCGCTGCCAGCCATCGCTGCTCGGCTCTCCCAGCGCGTCGATGTCGAGAGCCAGCAAGCTCTGCGGGGAGCTGGGCATCGGTGCCGGTACTGTCATCTGCCGCGTCCTCCAGTGATCCGCCCAGGATGGCCGACCCAGCCGCTTCGACCAAGAACTCTCCACAGCCCGTTTCCGATATCGGCGCAGATCGACCATGCTCCGTGCCCGAGCAGACGGACGGAGGATGCATTGCCGCAGCGGCTACTGGCCACAGATCTCGACGGCACCTTCATCGGGGACGACACCGCGATGAGGGACCTGTGGGTCGACCTCGAAGACGCCGGCATCCTGGTTGTCTTCTCGACGGGCCGGCACCTTCCCTCCATCGAAGGCTTCTATGCGGACCACCAAGTGGCGCGGCGGGCGGACGCGTGCATCTGCATGGTGGGCACCGAGATCTGGTTGCACACCGAGTCGAACTACGAGCTGGACGACTCGTGGAGCCATCACATCGCCGACGCTTGGGACAAGACGGCGGTCGAGGAGATCCTCCACGACATCCCGGCCGTAACGATGCAGCCGGCTGAGTGGCAGTCGCCTTTCAAGAGCAGCTACTACCTGGAAGAGAACGCGGAGGTCGCCCTCACTCGGATCCACGACGAGCTCGCCGCCCGTGGCCTCGACGCCAAGGTCGTCTACTCGGCAAGCAGGTTCCTCGATCTGCTGCCGCACCGCTCCGGCAAGGGAGGCGCCGTGAGCTGGTTGGCAGCCGCGCTCGACGTCGACCCCGCCGACGTCATCACGGCAGGGGATACTGGAAACGACCTAGACATGATGCGCCGCGACCTCGGATTCCGGTCCATCGCCGTCGGTAACGCGTCCGAAGAGCTGAGACGGGTGCGGGAGCCGCACATCTACCACGCCGCCGCCGACTACGCGGCGGGAATCCGCGAGGGTCTGGAACACTATGGCTGGCTGCCGACCCGTCCGATATAGCGAGTGATCCATGAGGCAAGCAGACCAGGAGTTTTTGTGAGCGGCGAGCCCACATTCGGTGACACGAGCCGGACCCATGTGTTGATGATCACCAACCACGGGGTTCACGAGTGGAACGTCGTCCCTGGAATGCCCGACACCGGGGGGCAGAACGTCTTCGTCAATCAGTTCACCGAATCGCTGATTGCTCAGGGCTACCGAGTCACGATCGTGAACCGGGGCGGGTATTCCCACCCGGTCACGGGACTGCCACAGACGGGGGTCCACTACCACCCGAGCGGCCATGCCCGCATCATGTATCTCGAAGACGGCACGCCTGAGTTCGTCCGCAAGGAGGACATGGCCGACCAGATCCCACTGCTCGTCGCCGACCTCGAAGCCCGGCTGGCAGCCGACCGCGACGATGTGGACCTGATCATCTCCCACTATTGGGATGCCGGGATGCTGGGAGCCGCCCTCAACGAGCGCGCCGCCAGGAAGGTGCCCCACGTGTGGGTGCCACACTCACTGGGCGCCCTGAAGAAACAGAACATGGATCCCTCTACTTGGGAGAACCTGCGGATCGATGAGCGCATCGAACACGAGCGGGACTTGCTCGGCAGCCTGGATGGTGCCGTCGCCACTTCCAGCAGCATCCGCGACACCTTCGTCAACGCATACGGCTACACGCCGCAATACTTCCTCCCTCCCTGCGTCGACGAATCCCGCTACCGGCCCCATGGCGACCAAGAGTGTGCCGCCATCTGGGACTTCCTCGCCGCCCGCTCGCAGCACACCGCGGGCGAGCTGCGGCAACGGCGCATCGTCACGGAGATCAGCAGGACCGACGCCACCAAACGCAAGGACGTGCTGATCCGGGCATTCGCCCGGGCATGCGAGCGAATCCCCGGGCTTGCGCTGGTGATCGCCCTCGACGAAACCGCGGGAGCGGTCTACGACGAGGCGATCGCGTTGATCCGAGAGCTCGACCTCGAAAAAGATGTGATTCCGCTCGGCTCGGTGTGGGAACAGCTGCCTTGCCTGTACGCGATCACCAGCCTCTATTGCACCCCGTCCGTCATGGAGGGTTTCGGCATGAGCGCCCAGGAGGCAGCAGCCACCGCCAAGCCGGTCGTCTCTTCAGACTTGGTTCCCTTCGTGGTCGAGTACCTCGTCGGCAACGAACCGGAGCGCGTGCAGTACTCCAACGGTGCCGACCCCCGCGAGCTGCTCGTCGGCGAAGGAGGGGTGGTGGTTCCGGCCGACGACGTTGCCGGGTTCGCCACCGCCCTCGAGATGTTGCTGACCGACGACAAGCGGCGCAACGCGATGGGGCAACGGGCTCTCGACATTACGGTGCCCTACTTCACCTGGGAGCGACGAACCCAGGACCTGCTGACAGGCCTCGGTGTGGCGCCCCAGCGGCAATGAGCGATGGCGCCGAGCTCGCCGAGCTGCTGACCGCAACCTGGCAGCGTCAGGCCGACGTTGGGTTCCTGCTCGCACTGCCGGACAAGGCCGGCGTCGAAGAACGAGCCGTCCGCGACGAGATCTCGGGGGTCGTGTTCCGGTTTCGCTGGATGCCGCACCGGGAGCTCCGCACGGACACTGCGGCCCTGGAAGGACGCGGGATCCTCAATCCCGATCGTGACGAGGACGCACTGTTGCGCGACCCGCGTGATCCGTCGGGACGCCACTGTTTCCTATGCCGAGAGAACATCGCCGCCTGCCATCCCCTGGAGGAGCTGATTCCCTTGCGGCTCGCCGGCCGGGACTATCTCGCCGGGGCGAACTTCGCCTGGATCGAGCTGAATCACTACACGGTCATGTCCGCCGAGCACATCGACCAGGATTTCTCTCCCGATGTGCTGGCGGCCATGGTGGAGCTCCACCAGCGCACCGGTGGCGAGTTCCGCGTTCTCTACAACGCGGCGCACGCCGGAGCAACGATTCCGTGGCACCTGCACTTCCAGATCACATCGGAACGCCTTCCCGTGGAGGGGCTGGCCACGGACGCCGAGTCCACCTACCCGATGGCGCTGCGCCGTTTCCCTGTTCCGGCGGGTGACGCCGCGGCGGCGGTGGCCGCCATCGAAGCATGGGAGGCGTCGGATCCGGAGAACCATCGGGTCAATGTGCTCGTCGCCGGCCCGGCAGCGGCTCCCGTGGTTCACGTGTTCGCCCGCGACCGGCGTCTCACCCACTCCCCGGTCAAGGGGCTCATGGGCGGCTTCGAGATGTGCGGCGACCTGGTGTACAGCGAGCCGGACAAGCGGGACGAGTTCGAACACGCCTCGGCCGCGATGGCCCGGCAGGCCCTCGAGGACGTTCGACCCGACGGGTTCTGAGCCGTCATAGTGCGCCATCGCCGGTCGCGTCAGCCCTGAACGCTGATCAGGGTCACCCCGGCGACCACGAGCAGCACGCTGCCGACAAGGGGAAGATCGATCCGTTCGTCACCTTTCAGGAAGAGGAGGCTGAGGGCGATGGTCCAGATCGCCTGAGTCCCCTGCAGGATGCCGACGACCCACGCCTCCAGATAGGTGAATGACTGAAACTGGGTGAGCAACGCCAGTGATGTGGTCACCCCAGCAGCGACGAACCACCACGACACATCGCCGAAGTTCGACCGGATGCGCCGTGTGAGGTTCCGGCGGGCCGCCTCGATCAGCATGATGACGAGAAAGGCCGCCGCCGCCCCGACAAAGGCGCCGACGACCGCGGAGGGGAAGCGCTCCAGTCCCCACTTACGTAACACGAAGGCCATCCCGAACGAGATCGGAGCTCCCGAGGCGATGAGGTAGGAGCCCAGCGCAACGGAGCTGCGGTCGGGCCCGACGCCGCCCGAGCGGGCCTGGATCAGCCAAAGGAGCCCACTGATGGCGATGGCGCCGCCGAGCACCTCGACGGGGCCCAGCGTCTCGTCCAGAGCCAGCCACCCGCCGATTGCAGCGACCACCGGGGCACCGGTGAGGAATGCATTCGATCTGCTGGGACCGATCAGGCGGACGGCGCGCAGCAACGCGGTGCGCCCCCCGACGGTTCCGATCACCCCGGCGACCACAAACGCGACCATGGCCTCGCCATCCCACTGCGGCCAGCTCACCAGCGCGGCTACCGCGCCGAGCGCCACCACATTGACGAGAACGGTCATGAAGACGCCGTCATCGTCAGGGCGGGTGCGCTGCCCGACCCGCACGAGGATGCTCGTCGATGAGAAGAAGATGGCAGCGGCGAGCCCGAAGACGAAGCCTATGTTCACCATGACCTCCGGCTCGAGCTGGCCCGCACCGACTTGCACGGATTCTGGCCGACCCGAACGCACAGCGCAGCTACGCCACCCGCTGGCTCCGCCCGCCGTCCCGGACGAGTAGTTTCGACAGCGGACTAGCCAACCACAGAGGGAGACGAATAGTGGCCAACTACGAAATGATGCGCAGCTACCTCGATC
Organism: Acidimicrobiia bacterium; assembly: GCA_041605955.1. Taxonomy (GTDB): domain Bacteria; phylum Actinomycetota; class Acidimicrobiia; order Spongiisociales; family UBA5794; genus JAHEJX01. The sequence goes on along the minus strand of JBFIXI010000026.1, from coordinate 8,076 downwards.
ACATCGTCGCCGGCGAGTTCGACGCCGCAATGGAGTACTTCGCCGACGACGTCACAGTCCACATGCCCGGGTGGAAGACAACGCACGGCAAAGCCGAATACATGGCCGCTCTCCAAGAGATGATGAGCATGGTGGGCAACATCGAAGTCGAGGAACATGACCTGCTAGTGAGTGACGACCACGCCGTGGTCCTCAACGCGTGGCACATCACCAAAGGCGACCGGGACGAGCGGGTCAACCATGTGGTGATCTACCACACGACAGACGACAAGATCGCCGAGCTGTGGATCGTGGCCGAAGACCAGAAGGCAATGGAATCCTTGATGAGCTAGCGGACAAGAGCCCGCGGTCGCTCGTTTCGCCGCAGCCGCCGCCGGAGCGTGTGACGTCGCCACCATGCAATCCGTCGATCGGGTCGACGACCTCCGCGGGCCCGTACGTGAGGGCGCCCAGTATCGCTGCGTCCACGAGATGGGTGACGTTCGCCCCACCATCACCGACTGGAACCAACGACCAGCATGGCCGGGTTGATTGCATGCGGCCCGGAGAAATCGACAACCTCGGCTCGCGGCTCGGTGATGTCGAGCCGGTTGAGAGCGACGTCGCAGCGTCCCATGCTGACGTCTGCGTTGAGGCACTCGATTGCATTGGGTAGACGTGGTTGGGGCAACCGCAGCACAGCAAGACCTGGTGGACTGCACTGGCCCGCTACGCGGCGGCCGCGCTACCCATCCCCGACATCACCATCAGCTTCTACGACGACATCGCGGAGTGCCGCGGCTACCTCCGCTACTACGACGCCGCCATCCGCCGGCTGGACATGTGCAACGGGGGATAGCGTCACAAGATCACCCCGGCCAGCACACTGTTGCACTAGCTGGCCGAGGCGTGGAGCTTCGAGCACATGGATGCCGCAGACGTACCGGTCTCACACCGCTTTGCGGTAGCGCTTCACTGCCAGGGGAATGAACACCGCCAGGATCAGGCTGATCCACAGCAGTGCTTTCCAGACGTCGGCGGGGCCCCCGACCGTCTGTCCGAGGACGTTGATCTCACCCAGGACCAAGTACCGCACGGCATTCACGGCGATCGTGATCGGGTTGTTGCGGGCGAAGGCGGCGAGCCAGTCCGGCATGGTCTCGACGGGTACGAACGCGGAGCTGGCGAACGTGAGCGGGAAGATCCACACGAAGCTGGCCGCTTGCGTCGACTCGACGTCCCTGATCGCCAGACCGATCGTGGCGGAGATCCACGTGAACGCGTAACCGAACAGCAACACCAGCAGGATCGCTCCCACGGCGGCGAAGAAGCCGTTCTGGAAGTTGAAGCCGATGAGATACCCGACGATGGTCATCAGGAGGACGACGAAGAGGTTGCGACCGGAATCGGAGAAGGTCCTCCCCGCCAACACGGCGGAGCGGGACATCGGCAGCGACCGGAACCGGTCGACGAGGCCCTTGTTCATGTCCTCAGCGAGCCCGATGCCCGTGTTCGTGGAGCCGAACACCGACGTCTGCAGGAAGATGCCGGGCATCAGGAAGTCGACGTAGTCGAGTCCCGGCAGCGTGATCGCACCGCCGAACACGAACGCGAACAGCAGCACGAACATGACCGGTTGCACGGTCGAGAAGATAAGCAGCGTGGGGACCCGCACGTACTTCAGCAGGTTGCGCTTGGTGATCACGAGCGTGTCGCGGATCACCCGGCCGAAGCCCTTCTTCGGGCGGCTGGGGGCGGGTGCCGGTGCGGTGGTTGCAGTCATCGGCGGCTCCTTCCGCGACGTTGCGCGGTTCTGGCGCCGTTACCGGCCTGTTCGGGTTCCACGTGGTGTCCCGTCAAGCTCAGGAAAACGTCGTCGAGGGTCGGTCGGTGGATGGCGATGTCGGCGAGGTGGATCCCGGCTGTGTCGATGCGACGCACCGCCTCGGTGATGGTGCCGACCGCCGACTCGACCGGTACTCGCACCGTCTTGGTGGGCTCGTCGATCGTCGCCTCGCCGCAGCACATCCCGGCCACCGCCGCGGCGGCTGCATCGAGCTGCGCGGCGTTGGCGAGCTCGAGCTCGAGCACGTCGCCGCCGATGGTCGCCTTCAGCTCGTCGGAGGTTCCTTCCGCGATGACCTTGCCGTGGTCGATCACCGCGATCCGGTCGGCGAGGCGGTCGGCCTCCTCGAGGTACTGGGTAGTCAGCAGCAGGGTCGTCCCTTCGTCGACCAGCAGCTCGATGAAGTCCCACAGCCCGAGCCGGCTCCGCGGATCGAGACCGGTCGTCGGCTCGTCGAGGAACAGCACGCGGGGTCGACCCACCAGGCTGGCGGCGAGATCGAGCCGGCGGCGCATCCCGCCCGAGTACGTCTTGACCGCGCGATCCCCGGCGTCTGCGAGATCGAACTGCTCGAGAATCTCGTTGGCCCGGGCGCGTGCCTCGCGGCCCGACAATTGGTAGAGCCGACCCACCATCTCGAGGTTCTCCCGTCCCGTCAATATCTCGTCCACGGCGGCGTATTGGCCGGCCAAGCCGATGGTGGTCCTGAGCTCCTCCGCCTGGGTCGCCACGTCGTAGCCGGCCACCGAGGCGCGGCCGGCATCCGGCCGCAGCAGCGTCGTGAGAACGCGGACCATCGTCGTCTTGCCGGCCCCGTTGGGACCGAGCAAGCCGTACACAGTGCCGGTCTCGACCTGCAGGTCGACGCCGTCGAGGGCACGGACCTCGCCGAAGTATTTCTTGATGCCTTCGGCGTCGATGATGGGCGGGGTCATGAGGCGTCTCCGGGTGGGCGAGGGCGGGATGGTACCGCTCCCGCCCACCGTGCGGTCCCGGTCAGACGGTGACGAGCTCGCGCTCGGCAACGGCCGGCGGCTCCTCAGCCAGCTCGGGCAGCGGCAGGGCGGCCTCGCCTTCCAGATGAATGGTCGGCAAGAGGCGATCGAGCCAGCGGTGCCTCCACCGGGTGTGACGGCCAGGCCACCGGGACTCACCCGACGGCTCGTGTCCATGCTGTCCTTCCCGACCGGCCCGTGCGTGCGGCCTGGCATAATCCTGTGCCCGTGGAAGTCGGTTTCGTCCTGGCAGCATTCGCTTTCGGCTTCGCCGCGGCCTGGGCGCGACTACCGCCCCTCGTTGGCTATCTCGCGGCCGGATTCGTTCTGCACGGTTTTGGTCACGAATCGAACGCCGCCATCGAACTCATCGCAGAGTACGGCGTTCTGCTTCTCCTCTTCGGTATCGGGTTGAAGTTCAAGCTGCAAACACTGACCCGACGAGAGGTGTGGGCCGGCGCTTCCGTGCACATGGCGGTGAGCACCCTGAGCGTCGGCGCCTTTTTCCTGCTCCTCGGCGTGGCCGGCCTCCCGCTCGTAAGCGATCTTACGTTCGGCGACGCCGCGCTCATCGGATTCGCATTGTCGTTCTCCAGCACCGTGTTCGCCGTCAAGGCCCTCGAGGAACGCAACGAGGCCGCCTCCCTCTCAGGTCGCATCGCGATCGGGATACTCATCGTCCAGGACATCTTTGCCGTTGTCTTCTTGGCCTTGTCCGCCGGGGACCTGCCGTCGCTGTGGGCCGTGCCAGTCGCGGTCGCCGTGGTCGCCGCCCGTCCGCTGTACGGCTGGGTGCTCAACCGCACCGGACACGGCGAGCTGCTCGTGTTGCTCGGGTTCTTCCTGGCGATCGGAGTCGGGGCCGGGTCGTTCAGGGAGGTTGGCCTCAAGCCTGACCTCGGTGCACTGATCATCGGGCTGACGTTGGCTGGGCATCCCCGGGCTCGCGAGCTCTCGGACCGGTTACTTGGGTTCAAAGACATCCTGCTCGTCGGGTTCTTCTTGTCGATTGGTCTCGACGGTGCGCCGGGTGGTGGCGAGCTGCTCATCGCTGCCCTGGCACTGACCTTGCTCCCGCTCAAAGCTGCAGGATTCCTGGCACTCCTCCCCCGCTTTCGCCTGCGTGCCCGCACGTCGTGGCACTCCTCGCTCACACTCGGTACCTTCAGCGAGTTCGGTCTCATCGTTGTCGCCGCGGGCGTGGAGGAGGCGCTCGTCGACGAGGCATGGTCGGCGGTGGTCGCCGTCGCTGTCGCCGTATCGTTTGCGCTCGCATCTCCGGCCAACGCCGCCCGCTATCGCGTGTACCGCCGGTGGGCGACTCGGCTCGACCGTCTGGAACGACCACCGATCCAGGTCGAAGATGCATTGATCGATCCGGGCGATGCCCGCATTCTCGTCTTCGGCATGGGCCGGGTCGGCACCGGGGCCTATGACGAGCTGGTGCGTCGGCAGGGTGCGGTGGTTCTCGGCGTCGACCGGTCAGACGAAATCGTCGCAACCAACGCGGCCGCAGATCGCCGGGTCGTACGCGGAGACGCACTCGACAACGACTTTTGGGAAAGGGTGCGGCTCCACTCCGGTATCGAGCTCGTGGTCATGGCGATGAACGACCACAGGGCCAACATGGAGGCGGTGCGCCGCGTCAAGGCCTATCTCCCCGAAGTGAAGATCGCAGCGGCCGCTACTTATCCAGACGAGGTCGTCGAGTTGCGAAACGCAGGGGTCGACATCGCACGCAACCTGCTCAGCGAGGCCGGTCAAGGCCTAGCAGACGACGCCTGTGATCTTCTCTTCACGTGAGTGGAGGGCCCACGGCGCTACGGTGCCCGGATCGGGTTACTCCCGTCCGGAAAAGCCGGCGCCGCGTCGCGCGACCCCCGGCGGCGGGCTCCTATGCTCGATCCCGACCGAAGGGAGCAAGGTTGCACCGCGACGAAATCGACGCCGCCCTCGACGCCGCCGAGGCTGCGCTCGCCGCGGTCGACGGACCGGTGAAGCTGGGCCCGACCGGCTTCTGGAAGGCGGTCGCCGCAGTCAAGAAGAACCCGAGCCTGATCGAGGAGTTCGCCGACCGCATGGCGGCCATCGATCGGACGGCTTTCGAGCGCTGGGCGCTGCTCATAGTGCCGATCCGGCCGGGAACCTGGCTTGCGGTCATCGGCACCATCGCGGGGCTCGCCGTCATCACCGCCGGCTACTACGTCGCCGAGCCGTGGAACGGGCTGCTGCTGATCGGCGGCACGGGGATCCTGCTCGTCACCACCCACGGCCTCGGCCACCTCGTCGTCGGAAAGCGTGCCGGGATCCGCTTCACCCACTGGTTCATCGGCACGCTGCTGCGCCCCCAGCCGGGCGTCAAGGTCGATTACGCCACCTACGTGCGCACGCCGGCGAACCAGCGCGCCTGGATGCACGCCTCCGGCGCCATCGTCACCAAGGCGCTCCCTTTTCTCATGCTCGGCGCCGCCTGGGGAATGGAGGCACCGGCCTGGGCCTGGGTGGCGCTGCTCCTCATCGGCGTAGTGACGGTGATCACTGACGTCGTTTGGTCCACCAAGAGCAGCGACTGGAAGAAGTTCAGGCGGGAACGCAGCTACGCCGGCTGACCGGCGGGGCTGGCCAACCCTTCGAGGCTCAGCCCTATGCTGGCTCGCCATGCCCACCGACAGGCTGCCGCGCGGTTTCGAAGAGATGATCGCTACCAAAGCGCTCATCTTCCCGCCGAGCACCTTCGAGATCGGCAAGTCGTTCAAACCGCGCCCCTCCGACGTGATCATCACCCCCTGGAGCAAAGCGGGCACCACATGGTTGCAGCAGATCGTCCACGGGCTGCGGTCCGGCGGGGACATGAGCTTCGACGACATCTCGCAGGTGAGCCCGTGGATCGAGGTCGCCGATGCCCTCGGCGTCGATCTCGACGCCGACCAGGGCTGGGATCCCCGGGCGTTCAAGAGCCACTACAGCTACCACGCCGTGCCCAAGGGGTGCCGCTACATCGTGGCTTTCCGGGAATCGCACGAGGTGATCGTGTCCTACTACCGCTTCTATGAGGGGTGGCTCTTCGAGCCAGGCACGGTGACGCTCGACGAGTGGGCCGGCTTCCATCTCGACAGGTCGAAGGGGAAGGATTACTGGACTCACCTCGATTCGTGGTGGAGCCGGCGTGATGATCCCGATGTGCTGCTCCTCTCTTACGAGCTGATGGGAGAGGATCTGCGCACCCACGTCGCCCTGGTCGCCGACTTCCTCGGCATCGACGCCGACGACAATCTCATCGACCTGGTGACGAAGCAGTCGACCCGGGAGTTCATGCTGGAACACATCGACAAGTTCAACGACCGCCTGCACCGGGAGAGATCAGAGGCGGTGGGGGCGCTGCCTGTCGGAGCCGGGTCCACCAAGGTCACCTCCGGAGAGATCGACCAGGATCGCTACACGCTCTCGCCGCACGTCGTGGCCACCATGGAGCAACACTGGCGCGACACGATGGCCGACCGCCACGGGATCGATTCATACGACGAGCTCACCGAGCGGCTACGCAGTCGAGTCGGGCTCCGGGCGGGCTGATCCAACGGCCACCCCGTAGCGCCCCTGACACACGCAACGAATCGGTGGCGAGCACTTCCTGCAGCGACTCGGCGCGGCCCGGGCCTTGCTGATAGCGGCGCGATTGGAGGCCGCAGGATTCGGTACGCTGAAGATGTATAAGGAGGGACGAATCGTGCCGGTCGTTTTTGTTCACGGGGTCAACACACGTGACGGGGCGGGCTACCGCGCCGGGCTAGCGGTTAAGAAAGCATTCTTCAAGAAACACCTGGCCGGGGCCAAGATCAAGGGCAAGTCCTTCACCGATGTCCCCGACCCGGTCTTTCCCTACTGGGGTGACTTGGCGACGACGTTCGCTTGGAACATGGCTTCGCTGCCGCGGGGTGAGATGCAGTCGCTCGGTGGTGGCGGCGACACCGAGTTGCGTCCGTACATGGCCGCCGTCCGCGATGCCCTCGACGATGAGGAGCTGCCGGAACCGCTTCTCGCCCTTGCCAAGAAGAACTTCGGCCAGGCGGTTGAGCTGATCACCAGCCTGGCGGTCGACCAGGCACAGGACGGGCAGGAAGCAGAGATCGCCCAGTTCGTCATCGCAGCGCAAGAATATGCTTCCGAGAATCCGGATCCGGACTGGCTCGACAACCTGACGACAGACGATCAACTCCTCGGCAACCTCAACCTGGCTATTACGCAGCAGGGCGGTGTCCAGGCCCAGGGAATCGGCGATGTCGTCAACGCCATCAAGACTGCCGCAACCAAGTTGAAGAACGCCGCCACCGGCCTCGCCGGAACTGCCGCTGACCGTGCCGGCGACTTCGCCTCGAGCAAGTTGCTCGGTTGGACCCGCGACGGACTGAACGCCAACCTCGGCCGCTTCTTCGGCGACGTGTTCATCTACTTCAACGGTCGGGGAGACGTCGCCAACCCAGGGCCCATCCCCGAGCGCATCATCTCGGGATACGACGAAGCCATAAGTAGCGGACTTGCCGATGAGCCGCTCGTGATCGTGGGCCACAGCTTGGGCGGCGTGGTCTCGTTCGATCTACTCAGCCACTTCCGTCCCGACATCGAAGTCGACCTGTTCGTGTCGGTCGGGTCACAGATCGCCCACTTCGAGGAGATCAAGCTCTTCCGAGACAGCGACAAGTCGGTGACAGCACCCCAGAAGGCGCAGACGCCTGACAACATCAAGCACTGGATCAACGTTTACGACGAGGTCGACATTTTCGCCTACGCGGTCAAGGAGGTGTTCGACCGCGTAGACATCGACGCCCGCTACGACACACAGACCTACGTGATCAAGTCGCACAGCGAGTACTTTCAGCAGGAGCGCTTCTTCGAGCGACTCCGCGCCCGGATCGACGACATCCCGTGAGCCTCTACTGGCCACCAGACGGTTCCAGCGTTGTGACCGACGAGCCTAGGCTCCATGCGCTGGTGATTGGGGTGGGCGACTACCACCATCTCGGCCTCGGCGTGCCCAACCCGGCGACGTTCCTCAACGGCCTGGCGCCGCTCACGATCACGACGCCGGCGGCACGGCGCATCGCCCGCTGGCTCGAAACCACCTATGACAATCCGAACGCCCAGCTCGGCTCGGTCGAGCTGCTCCTCTCCCCCACCGAGTCGCTGGATCGGGCCGATGGCAGCTCGGTCGACATCGAAGACGCCACTATGGAGAACGTCGAGGAGGCGTTCAAGCGCTGG
>JBFIXI010000025.1:0-51169 GCA_041605955.1 Acidimicrobiia bacterium | reverse complement strand
GGTCGCAGCTCCCAGGCTGCGGGTCCAGAGCCGATGTCCTCTAATGAACCGGGAACCAACTCGCACGCGGAGATAACGGCGGCTGCGGGCGACCAGCCCGCGACGGCAGCCCCACCCGCTAGGAGCGTTTCTTCTCCTCGGCAGCTCGCACCGCCTGGCGCCGAGCAACCTCGGCCACGCCGGGACTGGCTCCACCGAACGGGGCAAACTTGGCGATCACCAATCCGATCAGGATCAGGGCCAACGGCAAGTAGATCACGCTGACAGGGTCCAGCGGCCACACACAGAACTGTTGCAGCAGGAGTGCGATCATCAGCCCTAGGAATACAGCTGCCAACACGGCGACTATCGGGCGGCCGGAGAAGAAGCCAACCGCACCCAGACGTTGTCGCCCCGCGAAGACCAACAGGAACAGGAAGACGAGCAGTAGGACGATGCCGGCGATGGCGACTGGGCTCTCGAAAGCGTTGCCCTCGAACTTGACGAAGACGTGCGCTTCACAATCGACGCCAGCGGCGCTGTGGACCGCACGCGCCTCGTAGAGCCCGTGAACCAGATCCCGCGGCACCACGTCCCAGAAGTCCCGCATTCTGTATATCCCGCTGTCGATGCGCACATCGTCTGCATTGGTGCCGTCATGATCCGGGAAGCCCCAGTCGGCAACCTCGACCCAGGCAGGACCGATGCGGATCTCTACCTCGCCCTCGAAGTTGGTGTTAGCGGCGGGCACAGAGCCCTCCCACCTCACCATGTTCCCGATCTCTTTCGGAACGATGATCGGGTTGCCCCGGGTGTCGTTGGCCGGGGTATAGGCGCCGACGATGTCGGAACTGAAGTCGATGGAGCCGTCGCAGCCCCCAGTGACATCGGCTTGGGCCGGATCTGCGAACAGGGTCAGCAGACCCGATGTCAGGCCGATGACGCCCAGGAGCACAATCAGTCGCCGTCGCCACCCAGCAGCAGTCATCTATTCACCAGTCCGCTATTTCCCACTCCGCTATTCATCCGTCCGCTATTTCCCGCTCCCGTCATGGCAAAACGCCATGATAAAAGTAGCGTCAGTCGACCAGGCGCCCCAGCCGCTGCCGGCTCGATCCTGGCAGAGTTCGCCACAGCGTGACCACGCAGGGTAACGCGAACGCGAAATCTCCCCCGGTTCAGGGCATCGGGGGAGATTTCGGCATACTGCCGAACCCGACGAGCCCTGAGGATGCGAGCCCGCCGGATTGCCTCCGGCAGCTTGGAGAGGGGGAACCTTCTCACGCATGAGATGCCGCCGCCCGCCAGGCCGGGTGACACGATCCTTGTCGATGGACGGGGCTCGTCGATGGACGGGGCTCGTCGATGGACGGGGCGTGTCGATGGACGGGGCTTGTTGATGGACGGGCTCGTCGGTGCAAGGGGCTTGGCGGTGCTTGGGATCTGTCCGGAGGCTACGGGACCGGTCGCATTCGAATACTCTGGGGTCACCCCCGAGGGAAAGCGGCGGCATCTCATGGATGTCGGGAGACCCACCAACGCTGAGATCTACGGCAAATACGCCGACGATCTGGTCCGGTTCGCTACCGGGCTGGTTGGGCCGTCCGACGCCCAGGATGTGGTTTCCAACGCGGTGGTGCGAGTCATGTGGTCGAAGCGGTGGTTGCGGGTGACCAACTACAAGGCGTACCTGTATCAGGCCGTGCTGAACGAAGCTCGGATGTTCCATCGGTCGACGATGCGGCGCCGGGCGCGCGAGCAACGGGCGTCAGAGAGCCATGTGATCTATCCCAATGAAGTCCGGCCCGAGGTCCTCGAGGCGGTTGGACGGCTCAGCCCGCGCCAGCGCGCCGCGATATACCTGACCTATTGGGAGGGTTTGGGAATCGATGAGGTGGCCGTCCGACTCGGTGTCAGAGAGGGCTCGGTGCGGCGTCACCTGGCTCGGGGACGGGCACGACTGCGGGGGCACCTAAATGCGTGAACCAGCATCGGAGGCCAGAGCCCGGGCACTCATAGTGGAGCTGGCCGAGGCCAGCCCGCTCCCGCCGCCGTTCCCCGATGCGGCCCATGAGGAAGCTGATCCCCCTCGGCTGAGCCGGGGCGCCCCCCGTGGCCTGGCGGTTGCCACCACCAGCTTTCTTCTCGTCATCAGCATCGGGGCCGGCGCGCTGTGGTTCGCCAGCGCCGGCCACCAGACCGGGTTGGGGACTTCGGTGGCGACCCCTGAGGCGCCCATCGTCGAGACCGCGGCGGCGCAAGTCGCCATCGTCGCCGAGGATGGCACGATCCTGCGCGGTCAGCTGTGGCGCGGCGATGCCACCGGGATCATCGTTACCCCGGGATACAGTGACGATGCCGCCGATGCCCATCAAGTAGCGGAGTCATTGTCCCGTTCTGGGCACACCGTCATGTTCTACAACCTGCGTGGACAACGACCATCTGGAGGGTTGGCTGGCGCCGCCCACCTGCCTGCAGACCTCCGGGCGGCAGTGGCCGACATGCGGACCCGCGGCATCGACCACATCTACGTCGTGGGCTATCGCCAGTCCGCCACTGCGGCGGTGATACTGGCGGCCGAGCCGAGCGGTCTCGACGGGGTGGCCGCGGTCTTCGCATACGAGCGCTACCAAGAGCTCGATGCGGCCGCGGCGGCCGAGATGAGCACGGCGCCCCTGCTGTTCATTGCAGCCGAGGGGTCGAAGGGGCAGGCCGGGAGCGCCGCCAACTTGGCCGCCGCTCACGGCAAAACGGAACCGTACATCCTCAGCGAGCGACCTCCGGCTGCTCTCAGCTCGGACCACTTCTCCCCAAAGGTCGTCAACGCCGTCTTGCAGTTCGTCGCTGGCGACAGCTGAACCAAACCCCTTGGCCGCGCCGGTGTGACGGCCGATATGATCCCGGGCGCGCCCGGATCGCATATATCAGGAGTTGGCCGCGTGGGAATCGCACAAGCAGCAGCACCCGAGATCACCCGTCTGATTATCGGAGTCAACCGCAGGGTGGGCCCGAAGCACGGCGGAGCAATTCACGCCAGAGCTGCTGACATCGGGCTGGACTCGATCGATCTACTTCCCGGATTCGCCGAGCTACTCCTCGACGGCCTTCTCTCCAAGGAGATAGCCCAGCTCCGCATGCGGTACATGGCCCCGGATCAGGTATTGGCCCGGCTCGACGAGTTGGAAAGCAAGGGCCTGATCGCCTTCGGCCCCGCGGGTTACCGGGCGACCGACGCTTTGCGATCTCTGCTCAAAGCAATGCGGTCGGCGGTTGCCGACGTCGCCGCCGACCTCTGGCGCAACAAGGAGGTTGAGGTGTCCGTTGCCACGGAGGCGGCCAACGCTTTGCGGGCTGCAATAACGCCCGAGCACGTCGTCGCCGCGGCCCATGCCAAGGTACGTCCGCCCATCGATCGCTATTCCATGCTGGAGCAGCGCCTGGAAACGCTGCGTTACATTCGGCAGCATGACCACGCGGCAGCTTGGATCGATCGCAACTTGACGGCCCGGGAGATCGTCGTCATGACGCGGTTGTGGCGTGGTGAGGAAGTGGATGGCGCCGATGAGCCGGTGCGGAGCCTCCGGGACGCCGGATACGTCAAGAAGTCGGATCCGCTGCAGCTGACCGCAAAGGGCCTCAAGGTTCGCCAGGCGATCGAAGACGACACCAACGTGCGCACCGACCGCGCTTTTGCCGTGCTCGACGACGAGCAGGCGCCGCGCTTCTTGGAGGCGCTGCGCAATCTGCCGGGCTGACCGCTCGTCAGCCCGGCCACCGCCTCCGCAGGCATCGGCGCAATAGCGGCGGCGGATCGTGACGGTTGGCTCCGCATGACAGGCTCGCCAAGTCGCATAGACCGGAGTCGGCTACGTGACTGGGCGCACTTTGGGACGAATTGACATAATGGGGCCTGAGCCCGTGCGGAGGCAGCCCTTTGGGGGAGTTGAACCATGAGCGGGACGGGACGACTGGCCCGTCCTCTGTTGAGCTGCGTGGTTTCCACCCGTCTGCGTTCGATCCCTCGTATCCGATCGGGAAGGATTTCTATCGGTACGTGAACGCGCGGTGGCTGTCCGCCAACCCAATTCCGGCGGAATACGGGTCGTGGGGAGCCTTCCACGAAGTCCACGTGCGCAACGAGGAGCTGCTCCACGAGCTGATGGACCACGCCGCCATGGCGCCCGGCGTTCCGGCCACTGCCGAGCGCATGGTGGGCGACTACTGGGCGGCAGGTATGGACGAGTCCGCCATCGAGGCTGCCGGGCTGGAGCCCCTCGTCGAGCACTTCGACACGATTGATTCGCTGGAGAGCAGCGGCGACCTGGGGAACATCCTCAGCTCGCTTCGGCGAGCGGGCATTGGAATGATCTTCGGTTCGCATGTCTCGCCGGATTTCGAAGACGCCGACCGCTATCTGCTCTATGTGGCTCAGGGAGGGCTAGGGCTTCCAGAACGCGACTACTACTTCCGCGAGGACGAGCACTCGGAGACGTTGCGGGCCGATTACGAGACCCACATCGCGCGGATGCTGGCGCTCGTTGGACGCGACAACGATCCGGCCGCGGCGGCGCGAGCCATCGTCGAGCTGGAGACGCAGCTGGCGACTCACTCGTTCACACCAACCGAGCTGCGCGATACGGAACGGATCACCAACAAGATCGCCCGCGAGGACTACGGCGCAGCGATGCCCGCCTTCGACCTCACGACTTACCTCAGCGACGTTGCCGGCAGCGCTCCCCCCGCGATCAACCTGGACAATCCGGGGTTCTTCACGGTGCTGGGCGAGTTGATGTCCGGGCTTCCCGTGGCGACGCTTCGCTCCTATCTGCGGTGGAACCTGATCCGCGCCACTGCCAGCGCGCTGTCAAGCGCCTTCGTCGCCGAGTCGTTCGACTTCTATGGCCGCAGAATTGGCGGCCAACGCGAGCTCAAACCGCGCTGGAAGCGCGTATTGGCGGCAGCATCGGCCGATATTGGGCAGCAGGTTTCGAAGTTGTACGTAGCAGCTGCCTTCAGCCCCGAGGCCAAACGGCGATGCGAGGAGATGGTCGAACACCTGCTGGCGGCAATGGGCGAATCGATCCGCGGCCTCGAGTGGATGAGCGACACAACCAAGCAGAAAGCACTGGCCAAGCTCGCGGGCTTCAGCTACAAGATCGGATACCCGGACAAGTGGCGTGACTACAGCGCCCTCCGCGTCGACCGCCGCTCGTTCGTCGTCAATCGGCTGCGAGCCGCCGCGTTCGAGTACCAGCGCAAGATCTCCAAGCTCAACGAGCCCGTCGACAAGGACGAGTGGGCAATGGAGCCCCATGCCGTCAACGCCTACTACCACCCGCTCTACAACGAGGTCGTCTTTCCGGCCGGAATCCTTCAGCCGCCGTTCTTTCGGGCTGACGCGGACAATGCAACCAACTTCGGCGCCATTGGGACCGTGATCGGCCACGAGATCACCCACGGGTTCGACGATCAGGGCAGCAAGTTCGACGCCACCGGCAAGCTCCAGAATTGGTGGCACGAAGATGATCGGGTCGCATTCGATCGACTGGCGGCGGGGCTTGCCGAGCAGTATTCGAAATACGAGCCGTTGCGGGAGTTTCCTGTCAACGGTGAGCTGACGCTCGGCGAGAACATCGCCGACCTCGGCGGCGTGACGTTGGCGTTTCATGCGTTACAGGCCGCGGCGGCGGCCACCGGACGATCGCTCGATGAGGTCGGAGAGGACGGGCTCACCGCAGCCCAACGCTTCTTCGTGTCCTACGCCACGATTTGGCGCGGCAACTACACGGACGAGTACCTGAGGCTCATCGTCACGAGTGACCCACATGCTCCGAACGAGTACCGCTGCAACGGCGTTCTGGAGAACTTCCCGCCCTTCGCAACGGCGTTCGATCTCGATCCGAGCTCGCCGCTCGCCAAACCGGCCGGAGATCACATCAAGATCTGGTAGCGGCGCTCAGTCGGTGCGCTCGGCCAGCAACAGTGGACGCGGCCACTGAGGTGCTTGATCGGCGTAGACGGCGCGAAAGGCCTCCCGGGACAGCCCCTCCTGGCCCCCTCCCCAGTCCTGCCCGCCGACGAGTGCTGCCACCAACCAACCCGCGCCGTCGGCCCAGCTGGCACCGTGTCCGTTGCCGCCCGCTGCCACGAACAAACCGGGTGCATCGAGCTCATCTATGAAGGGACGGCCATGCGGGGTGTAGGTGATCACGCAGCCCTCGGTGTGGTAACCGTCGACAGGCAGCTCGGGGAACACGGTGGTGAAGGCCGCAACCAGGTCGGGACGCGCTTCGTCACTGTCACCGTTGCGGTACCAATCGTCGATCTCTGCATCGGCCACCGCGCGATCGTGCAAAGTGTTGGCGCCGAGCTTCAGGTACGAGGCGCCGTCCGGGTAGCGAACCGGCGGTAAGGCGTAGATGGTCTCGACGGCTCCAGTCCGACCGTGGAAGACGGTCGGTCGCATCCGCACCTCTGCGGCCACGGCCGGGGCGAGCTCGGCGAACAGCACATACTCCCGTTTCAGCCGCATCTCCAGCCGGCGTCGCAGCAATCGGTTGGACCAGGCACCACAGGCGATCACGACGGCGTCGACGTTCAACGTGGCGCCGCCGTTCATGGTCAGCGTCCAGCCATTCGTGGTTTCAAGGCCGGTGACGACGGCACTCACCTCGTGGGCGCCGTGATGGCGCGCATCGGACAGAGCCGCTCGCAAATACGCCCGTGGGTTGTAGTACCCCTGCGGTGGGGGCTCGTCCACGGCTGTGGCTCCGATTGGGACGCTGACCGCTTCGTTCTCCCGCACCGCCCGTGGCGCGGCTGTGGCGGCATGCACCTCGAGCGCGCCGCTTTGGGTAACGAACGTCTGCCCGGTTGCTTCTTCCAGGTCGAGCATCCCGTCGATCGACAGCCAGGTGAGAGCCGATTCGGCTTTGTTGCCCCGGGCGACGAGGATGCGCGCCTCGTCGTAGTGCGCCCCGAACGGGCCGCGGTGGCGCTGCGGCATCCGCGGCTCATCCGGGCCGATGATGTACGGGGCGAGCCCGGCGCGGGCGAGGTGCCGGCAGGCGGCCGCTCCGAACAAGCCCTTGCCGACGACGGCGACGCGGCTCAATTCACTCCGCGATGGGTATTACCAGGTCGGGGCGCTGTAATGCTTCGGCAGTGGCGTTCGTCACCCGAGCATCGTCGACCAGCCCCACAGGGGAAGCCATGTCGTTGTCGGTATCGCCCGTGAGGACGAAGTACTCGACGGCGCCGGCCAACAACCGGCGTTGCTCGAATGAGAGCGAGTCGGCGATGGACAACATCCCCACCAAGGCGCGGCCAATCGCGCGGGCCAGCCCGATGTCCAAGAGCTGATTCACGGTTGTCGCAGCCTCCAACAGACTGAGGTGTCCCTCAACCCGGTCGACGTCCTCCGCCAGCATGCGAGCAGAGCGAGCCTCGCACAGGTTGAGGAACCGCACTCTCTCCAGAGGCGACAGCGCCGAGTCCGCCACCGCAGTTGCCAGGTCTTTCACGTTCACGGGCTTATGCTATCGCCTACAAGCCAGGAGGGCCGCAGCCCGCCGGGGGTGTACATGGCAGTGCGAATAGCAGTGTGGATCACGATATTCCTCATCGTCGTTATCGTCGTGATGGCGTCCTTCGCCCGACTCGCCCCGATGGGATCTGACCTCCAGCAGTTCGGCCAGAGCCTGTTCGATTTCCTCGACCGGATCACACCGGACTGAGGCGACGCCGGCCATGGCAGCGGGAGGCGGGACCAAGGCGATCATTGCGGCATTCCTTGCCAATGCGGGGATTGCGATCGCGAAATTCGTCGCCTTCATCTTCACTCGTTCCTCGTCGATGCTCGCCGAAACGATCCATTCCGTAGCGGACGCCGGCAACCAGGGGCTGCTGCTGCTGGGGGGACGGCTGGCGCGCCGCGACGCCGACGATCGCTACCAGTTCGGTTTCGGCCGGGAGCGGTACTTCTGGTCGTTCGTCGTCGCTCTGGTGCTGTTCTCGGTGGGATCCCTGTTCGCCATCTGGGAAGGCGTCGAGAAGATCCGTCATCCGCACGTCATCGAATCGCCGGCGTGGGCGTTTGCCATCCTCAGTTTCGCCATCGTTCTCGAGATCTTCTCGTTCCGGGTGGCCATCCACGAGTCGCGCCCGCTGAAAGGCCAGGCAACTTGGTGGCAGTTCATCAAGCGGTCACGGGTGCCCGAGCTGCCCGTGGTGCTACTCGAAGACCTGGGCGCGCTGCTCGGCCTGATCTTCGCCCTGGTTGCCGTGGCGATCGCGGTTGTCTTCGAGGCGCCGATTTGGGACGGTATCGGCACTCTGGCAATCGGCCTGCTGCTCGGGGTGATCGCGGTGGTCCTCGCCATCGAGATGCGCTCCCTTCTCCTCGGCGAAGGCGCCACGAAGAAGAACCTGGCGAAGATCGAGGAGGCCATCGAGGCCAGCCCCAACGTCACCAAGATCATTCACCTGAGGACCCAGCACCTCGGCCCCGAGGAACTGCTCGTCGCGGCCAAGGTGGCCTTCGACCCGCAGCTCGATACCGCAGGTCTGGCCGCCGCGATCAACGAGGTCGAACGGCGGGTGCGGGTCGAGGTGCCCATCGCCACTCCGATGTACATCGAACCTGACATGTACGCGGGCCAACTCGCAGGTGACGACTGACGCCGAGACGGCTGCCCGAGAGCTGCCGCACCGACGTCAGCCTCCTTGGCTGACCACAGGGCTGTCGCGGGTGTCGACGCGAACCAGCTGGCCGGTGCGCAGCCGCTGCAGAATCGTCGGAGTGGCGACGATCACAGGACACCACTCGTCGTATAACTCGCCGGCGACCAAGGCTCCGAGCGTCACGATCTCGTCGCGCTCAGCCATGACTATGGCCACCGGCCCGGTGCCGCGGTGAATCGACTCGGCCAGGGTGTTGGCCGTCGAAGACGAGCCCCGCGCATAGGGCATGACGACCACTCGGCCCCTCACCGATTCGCCGCATTGGGGGTGGTGGACATCGATGATGCGGCCGCTCGCAGCATCTATCCCGCCCCAGAAGCTGAGCGGCTCGTCGAGCACCAACACCTCGCCGCGCCCCGTACCGGGTACGAGTACCTGCCATTCGTCCATCAATCTCCCCACAGCTCTCTGTCGCGAACCACTTCGCCGGCGATGGCCGACTCGATCACCTCGTCGAGCGAGCCGAACACCACGTCGAGCCCGAGGTTGGCGGGTGCGTAGTAGGCCCACTTGGCCGAGTTGGTGACCACCGGGCCCCGTCCTCGCAGTATCGGCGTCACGTACGTGCAAGTGTCGGTCACGACAGTGAACCCTGCGGCCTCGAGCTGGGCAGTGATCCCCGCCGACTCGGCCTTGGCGGCGACGCCGCGTCCCGTGGAAATGTAGGCCTCGACGGCGTCGTGGACGCGACGACCGTCCAGGATCGCAACCACGGCTGCCATCTCTTCGAGAGATGCGTGAGGCGTCCCCAGGCTGATCGCCCCGACGGTGTCGCCCGATCCCGTCGTCAACTCATCGCGCGACCGCCGCACTTCATCGGCGGTGACCTCGATCGTCACCGTGGCCGGCTGCCCGTGGAGCGCGGTCGCCACGTCAGGGGCCTCGGGCGTGATGCCGACCGCATGGAACATGGCGACTGCGCCCGCTGCTGCCGCCGCGGCTCCCAGTGCCTTGAGTTGATCCTCGGTCGCGGCGGGCAGACCCACGATGACGGGGATCGACTTGCCGGTGCGCGAGCCGATCAAATGGCCCAGAGCTGCGTAGAGAGCATCGCTCCCGAGCAGGCGCCGGGGCAATGCGGTCACGTCGAAGACGATCTCGCCGCGCCGATTCGCTGCGAGATGCAGCCCGGCCGCCGGCGCCCGACCAGTGAGGGCGGCACACACATCGAGGAAGTCGCCGTAGCGATGGGTACGCGCTCCCAACACTGAGTTGGCGAAGACGATGGCGTTGGACTCGGCCCAGGCGATTTGTTCGCCGAAACCGGGCCGCACTTCGAGTTGATAAGGGGCGCATGTCCACGTGGGGCGGCACCCCAGATCTTGATAAGCCTGCATCAGCCGACGCCCCGCTTCCGCGTCGACCGGATCCCCGCGGTACAGCTGAGGATGAAGTAGATCGAGCGAGCCAACGTTGAGCGTTGTCGGGACCCGGACGCGGGCCCCGTCGGCCGCCAGGCGCTCGACGAAGTCGATTCCGACCCGTCCTTGATAAAGGCAGCCATCGATGTGCGCCCCGGTGATATCGAGCAACCGCGGCGCCCGCATCGCCGCCGCCACCCCGACGAGCACCCGCATTGCTAGGGCCAGCCCTTCGCCGCAATCGCCCGCCAACCGGGCCCTATCGTCGTCGGATAGTGCGAGTTCCATGGAAACCCGACGTTAATCAGGCCAACGGATCCCGATGGAATCGAGCTATGGCGGACCGTCGGAACCGTTGTATCGCATGGGGAAAACCCGGACTGGACACGGTTAAGACACCCGCGATAGTGTCCGATAACTCGCAGTAGGCAAATGGCGGCAGGGAGTGGTCGTGGATCTCAGCGCGTTGGCAGCAGAGCTCGAGCAGGACTTCACGGAATCGCGCGACGTTCGCGGCCTGGGCACCGTGGCGATGGCGCCGGCTCCAGTTGATCTCGGCATGGTGGTAACTCACCTCTATGGCGACGAGTACGCCGATGGGCAGCAGGCGTTCCGAGCATTCCTGGGCAGCGGACATCTGCAGACCTTGGTCAGCTTCACCTGGGAAGAGGACGGAGCGGATCCTTTCGAAAGCTCCCTCGAGATCCTCACCCTCAATGAGCGCTCATACTTGACGATCTCTCCCGACGAGCCCAGCGACCAGGAGTGGGAGGCTTTCGCGGCCATCGACGACGCGACGCCCGACAGCTGGGAAGCGCTGCTGCTGGACCTCGCCAAAGAGAACGGCGATCAATACGGAATGGAGCTCTTCTCCTCACTGCCGACCCGCGTGGACACGGTGGCCATCGCGCCCCGCTATATCCTCAGCGCTTTCTACCACTACCTGGAGTGGGACGAGTCCCGCTCCCCCGGAGCCTGGCTGACATCGGCCGAATACCTCCCGGGTCCCCTAGCCAAGAACATCTCAGTCGGCGAAGCCGCCGCCCGCCTGCTGGCTGCCGACACCAAGCAGAACCGCTTCTCCTATGTGAGCACATATGTCGCCGCCGTCTACAACGACCCCACCCAGGAGCTCGCGGTCGTCGCCAGCTAGTCGGCAAGGGCGGGGCGCGGGCACGAAGACAGCGTCCTAGTAGATTTCGGCCGCATGAAGGGCCGGTATCACACCCTCGATGCCACCGCCATGGCCGAATTGGTGGCAACAGGCGAGGTCAAGCCGATCGAGCTCGTAGACGAGGCGATCGAACGTATCGAGGCGGCCAACCCGAAGGTCAACGCAGTGATTTGGCGCGATTTCGAGCGGGCCCGGGAAGCGGCGCAGGGAACCCTGCCCGACGATCTGTTCACCGGGGTTCCCTACCTGATCAAGGATCTGGCGTTACAGAAGGGTGCGCTCTGCACGTTCGGCTGCGTCTTCTTCCGGGACTTCGAATCAGAAATGTCGAGCGCCGCCGTCGAGAGAATGCTGGCATCGGGGCTCATCTCGCTGGGCCGAAGCAACAGTCCCGAGTTCGGCCTGTTGCCCACCACCGAGCCGGTGCTGCACGGGGCGACCAACAACCCGTGGGATCTCAACCACTCGTCGGGTGGATCGAGCGGCGGAGCGGCGGCGGCGGTAGCCGCAGGCATGGTGCCGATGGCCCATGCCACCGACGGCGGAGGCTCGATCCGGATCCCGGCGTCGGCAACCGGATTGTTCGGTCTCAAGCCGACTCGGGGGCGCACCCCTCGATTCCCTCCGGTGGCTGCCGATTACATCTCGGTTGACCTATGCGTCAGTCGCTCCGTGCGGGACACGGCCAGGATGCTCGACGTGCTCGCCGGTGCCTTGCCGGGGGCGATGTATTGGGCGCCGGACCCCGAGGTACCGTTTCGGCAGGCAATGCACACCGACCCCGGCTCGCTCCGGATCGCTTTCGACACCGTCGACATGCGGGGACGGCCGGCGCATCCGGAGTGTGCGAAGGCGGTGGAAGCGGCCGCCGGGCTGCTCGAAGAGCTCGGCCACATCGTCGTCCGTGACAGGCCGCATCTCGATCCCGATCGAGTCAGTGAGGCGTTCCGTGTGCTGTGGAGCGCCGCCACCGCCGGTAGCTTCGAGCTGATCCTGGAGTCGATCTCGGCCCGGCCCTCCGGGCGTGTCGCCCGCCGCACCCTGGGCGACTGGCGCACGATGAAGGTGCTTTCCAAGCTCGACGAGCGCAAGAGCGGCCTCGAGGCTTTCGAGCCAATGACATGGGATCTGGTCGCCCATGCCCGCGACCACAGTGCGGTCGACTTGATGATCGCCCTGGACACCCTGCAGATGATCTCCCACGAAATCGCGGGGTTCACCGCGGATTTCGATCTGCTCATGTGGCCGGTGCTGGCGACGCCGCCTATTCGCAACGGGGTAATACAGCAACGGGACGGGCTCGACATGATCTGGGATCAACTCGAGCGCTACGTGCCGTACACCCCAATTGCCAACTTCACCGGCCGGCCGGCAATGTCGGTTCCCCTCCACTGGACGCCGAGCGGCCTTCCGGTTGGCGTGCAGTTCGTCGCCAAGTTCGGCCAAGAGGCCATGCTTCTCCAGTTGGCTCGGCAGCTCGAGAAGGCGGCACCGTGGTGGGATCGCATCTCCCCCGTCGCGGCGGAGGTCGCAAATGTCTCCAGTGGGTAGTCGTCATGGGCGAAGATGACACGGTGAGTCCAAGAAGGGGAGTAGTCGCCGCTGCGCTGCTGGCCGCGGCCCTGGTCACAGCGTGTGGTGGCGGTGGGCAGTCGGACGAAGAGCGGGCTGCGGTGGTCGAGATGTTGGAGAGATTAGGTCGGGGTCCTCGCCTGGCGCAGTGCATGGCGGAGCAATTCGACGGCGAGGTATCGGTGGCTGAGCTCCAGACGGTTATCGACGCCCGCGGCGACTTCACCAATGTCAACTTCGAGTTGGTGGAGACGATCGTGGTCGCCGAACAGGACTGCTCGGAGGAGCAGAGCTAGCGACGGCGGGGGGCGGCGTGCAGCCTCTCCACCACCGGGGCCAACCAATCGATGGAGTCCATTGTGATCGGATCGACCACCAGCTGGAGGTGATCGACCTGATCGGCGAACGCCAGCAACTGGTTCGCGACCTCGTCGACTGTGCCGGTGATCGACGCCGTGTCCGTGACCGCGCCCATCAGCCGCCCGGCCCCGCTCGGAAGCTGGACCATCAGCGCAACGCTTCGCACCACATCGTCGGGGTGGCGGCCGGCCGCTCGCAACGCGGCGTCGAGTCTCGCCAGCAGGGGAGGCAAACCATCCGGCGAGTTGTCGAAGCGGCTCCACCACTCATTCCACCAGTCGATCTCCCCGGCGGTGATCGCCAACATCCGGGGGCCGGTGGAGCCCACCATGATGGGCAGGTCGGGTCGGGGCGGCGGCACCAACTCAGTGTTCGGCGCCGAGTAATACTCTCCAGAGAAGTCGATGCTCCCCTGGCGAATCAGACCGGCGATGATCCTGAACGCCTCTTCGAAGCGGCTTACGCGCTGGTCGAACGCGAAGTCGAAGGCATCGAACTCGCGCCGGTTCCATCCCGATCCCACCCCGAGAACGAGCCGGCCCCCGGAGATCTCGTCGACGGTGCCGGCCATCTTGGCCAACAAGGCAGGGCTGCGAAAGCCGGTGGGCGAGACCAAGGGCCCCAGCTGCACTCGGTCGGTGACCGCGGCAATCGCCGCCAGCAGAGTCCAACACTCCCACGGTCCCTTGGGGCCGTCCGGCTTGTCGTAGAGCAGGTGATCGCCCAGCCAGACCGAATCGAAGCCCACTTCTTCGGCCAGCCGCGCCATCTCCGCATATTCCGGCCAAGAGACAACGCGCTCGATCTCCGGAAGCTGGATCCCAACTTGCATGGGTAGTTCTTAGCAGCCCGCTATCCGGTTCCGTATTCCGTCATCCGGAAGCCGCCCACCGGAACCCAACCGGGCAAGTTCCCGCATCGGAGCCCCCCGAGGTGGAGGGTTGGGAGCCCTCCGGCGTCCTCCACACGTCGAGATTTGGCGACATGCGCGGCAGATTTCGGACAAGAGCCCGGCCGCACGGCCGGACAAATACGAGCAAGGCGAGCACCGCTCGCCGCCGCGAGAACTCGATTGAAGCCCGCTTCAATCGAAATAATCCTCGATCGGCGGACACGAACACATGATGTTGCGATCGCCGTAGCTGTTGTCGATCCGGCCGACCGGGGGCCAGTACTTGTCGTCCCGTAAGCCGGCGACCGGATAGGCGCCCTGCTCGCGGGGATACGGCCGGTCCCAGTCGTCGGCCACGACCTCTTCAGCCGTGTGCGGTGCGTGGAACAACGGGCTGGATTCGTGGGCGATCTCGCCGGCCTCGATCGCGTCGATCTCGCGCTTGATCATGATCATGGCATCGCAGAACCGATCGAGCTCGCGCCGTGACTCGGATTCGGTGGGCTCGATCATGAGCGTCCCGGCGACCGGGAATGACATCGTGGGAGCGTGGAAGCCATAGTCGATCAACCGCTTGGCGACATCGTCGACAGTCACCCCGGTTGCGGCCTTGACGGGGCGCAGGTCGATGATGCACTCGTGGGCTACCAGCCCGGTGGCGCCGGTGTACAAGACCGGATAGTGAGGGGCCAACCGGCTGGCGATGTAGTTGGCATTGAGGATGGCGGCGTACGTCGCCCGGGTGAGGCCGTCGGGCCCCATCAAAGCGATGTATGCCCAGGAGATCGGGAGGATCCCCGCCGATCCCCACGGTGCCGCCGCAATCGCCCCGACCCCGTCGGACGAGCCGGCCTGATCGTGGACCAGCGGATGCCCCGGCAGGAAGGGCTCGAGGTGGGCCTTGACACCGATCGGACCCACTCCGGGGCCGCCCCCGCCGTGCGGGATGGTGAAGGTCTTGTGCAGGTTGAGATGCGACACATCTCCCCCAAAAGCACCCGGCTTGGCCACGCCGAGCAGCGCATTGAGATTGGCTCCGTCGACGTACACCTGGCCGCCGTGACGATGTACTACGTCGCAGACCTCGTTCACATGGGCTTCGAAGACACCGTGCGTCGACGGATAGGTGATCATGAGGGCCGCCAGGTTGGTGGAGTGCTCCTCGGTTTTGGCGGTCAGGTCGGCGAGATCGATGTTGCCGTCTTGGTCGGTCTTGACCACCACCACCTGCAAGCCGGCCATCGCCGCCGATGCCGGATTGGTGCCGTGCGCCGAGGCCGGAATCAAGCAAATGTCGCGGTGGGCCTCGTTGCGACTGTGGTGATAGGCGCGAATGGCCAGCAGCCCGGCAAGCTCACCTTGGGAACCGGCGTTCGGCTGCAGTGACACCGCGTCGTATCCGGTAAGCTCGCCGAGCCAGCGCTCCAGATCGGCGATCAGCTCCAGATAACCCTCGGCTTGCTCCAAGGGCACGTAGGGGTGAAGCCCGGCGAACTCCGGCCACGTCACCGCCAGCATCTCGGTGGTGGCATTGAGCTTCATCGTGCACGAGCCGAGCGGGATCATCGCCCGGTCCAGCGCTATGTCCTTCTGCTGCAGCTTGCGGAGGTAGCGCAGCATCTCGGTCTCCGATCGGTAACTGGAGAAGACGGGATGGGTCATGAACTCGCTGCTACGGGCCAGCTCGGCGGGTAGCCCGGACGGAGCGTCGGCGACGTCGGCGTAACGGGTGCCGATCCGGAACGACTCGAGGACGGCATCGACGATGGCGGGAGTGGTGGTCTCGTCTATCGAGATTCCCACGGTGTCGGCATCGACCAGCCACAGGTTGATGGTGCGATCGGCCGCCGCCGAGACGATGTCGTCGGCCCGGTGCGGCGTGGAGACCGTGAGCGTGTCGAACCAGCTTTGGCTATGCAACTCGTAGCCCCCGCCAGCCAGCGCCGCCGCCAGCACCGACGTCTTGTGATGAACGTCGGCGGCGATCCGACGGATTCCCTCGGGGCCGTGGTAGACGGCGTACATGCCGGCCATCACCGCCAGCAGCACTTGGGCCGTGCAGATGTTCGACGTCGCCTTCTCCCGGCGTATGTGTTGCTCCCGGGTGGCCAGCGCGAGGCGCAGCGCGGGCCGATCATCGGAGTCCTTGGACACGCCCACCAGGCGGCCGGGAAGGTTGCGTTTGTCGCCCTCCCGGATCGCCATGTAGCCGGCGTGGGGACCACCGAACATCATCGGCACCCCAAAGCGCTGCGATGACCCCACGACGACATCCGCTCCCATCTCTCCCGGTGGCGTCAGCAGCGCCAACGCCAGCAGATCCGCCGCCACCGCCACCCGAACGCCTTGCTCCTGAAGCTGCGGAATCAACGCTCGATAGTCGACAACGGTGCCGTCGGTGCCGGGGTATTGCAGCAACACGCCGAAGGCCTCGCCCGCTACCAGATCCCGCATCGCGTCGCCCACGACGACCTTGATGCCGATCGGCTCTGCCCTGGTCGCCACCACCTCGATCGTCTGTCGGTGGCAACGGGCGTCCACGAAGAAGACGTCGTGCTCGGATTTCGAACTGCGATGCAGCAGTGCCATTGCTTCGGCGGCCGCGGTGGCTTCGTCGAGCATGGAGGCGTTGGCAATGTCCATGCCGGTGAGGTCGCTGATCATCGTTTGGAAGTTGAGGAGCGCTTCCAACCGGCCCTGCGAGATCTCCGGCTGATACGGCGTGTATGCGGTGTACCAGCCCGGGTTCTCGAGAATGTTGCGCTGGATCACGGCCGGGGTGTGCGTCCCGTAGTAACCCTGTCCCAACAGCGAGGTGTAAACCTCGTTCTTGGCGGCGATACGGCGCAGGGCGCCAACGACCTCGGGCTCGGTACGAGCCGCCGGCACATCGAGCGCATCGCGGATGCGGATCGATTCGGGAACGGCGCGGTCGATCAGCGCATCGAGCGAGTCGGCTCCGACGACGTCCAGCATCTCGTCGATGTCGGCTGCGCTGATGCCGATGTGTCGTTGCCAGAAGTCGGGCGTCTCGGGAGTGTCTTGCCAGGCGGTGCTACTCACTCTTCGGCTCCTTCACAGTTCGCTCGGCGAGACGCGTGAGCGCCCCGCCCCGCTCTGTCGTCGGCCTGAGAGATTCACCCATCGGGTTGAGCCCGGCGGGCTTACACCTTCGGCGGGACCCGGCGCTCGCACCGTGCCCACTTTCCAGAGTTGCCTTCCCTCCGCGGTTCGGGTGCCTGAGAGATTCCCGGGGCGGTTGCTCCTTCGGCGCTCGGTCCCGCCGAGCTCTCCTGCGGAGGATCTGCAGCACCGTTCACAGTACACCACCAACGTTGCCTTGCGCGACCGGCCATCATGGGGCTGTGACTCCGTTCGACTGCGAGCTCCTCCGAGCCGGGTGGCCGGCGCAGCCGATCAATACCGTCTCGGCGGTGGCATTCCTCGTCGCCGCCACCTGGCTGTGGCGCCGTCGCGCCCGCGTGCCGGCAGCTGCGGTCGCCGCAGTCGGTGCCGGCTCGGCCTGGTTCCATTCCGATCCTTCCGGCGCGGCATCGTGGGCCCACGACGTGGCGCTATACGCACTGCTTGCCTTGGCTGCCGTGTACACCTGGCGCTTGATTGCCGCGCAGCGCCCGCCCCTGCTGGCAGCCGCCATCTTGGCGAGCGGGCTCGCGATCTGGTTCGTGAGCCGAACCGGCGGGGCTCTCTGCCGCCCGGACTACCCAGTCCAAGGCCATGCTGTATGGCATGTGATGGCCGCGATCGCCGCCGCTCTCGTCTTTTCGATGTCACCCAATTACGAGACCGGTGAGTCCCGCTGACGACCCGGGTCGGGACCGCTACCGTCGGAGTTGCCCCGACAGAGGAGGAGAAGTGTTCCTCGGGCTGCGCAGCCACATCCTCGACACGGAAGATCTCGCCGCCACCAAGGACTGGTATGCCGAGGTGCTCGGCTACGCGCCGTACTTCGACGAGTCGTTCTACGTGGGCTTCAACGTGGGAGGGTATGAGCTCGGGCTCCTGCCGCGTCAAGACACTCCCCTTCCCGCCGGTGGTGAGACCTATTGGGGGGTAGCCGACATCAACCTGGCATGGGAGAAGCTGCAGGCGCTCGGCGCCGCTGCCGCTCACGAGATCACCGACGTGGGCGAGGGCATCCTGATGGCGGTCGTGATCGACCCAGCGGGCAATCGCATGGGGATAATCGAGAATCCCCACTTCCGGCTCCCCGCAAGCGAGTCTGCCTAGCTCCGAGCACCTACTGCGGTCCGCAGATGACATGGTCGACGTCGCCGCCGATCTACGCTGACAACCCATGCCGGGTATCCACTTCTACTTCCCCACCGAGCGGGAATTCGTCCGTGGCTTCCAGCGGATCCGCGACGAGTTCGAGGTCACTGCTGCATTCAGCCCGCAGGTCGAAGAAGCGGCCCGTCGCGCCGCCGCCGCCCCCCTCGAAGCCGAGAGGCGCGACATGCGGCAGATCCCCTTCGTCACCGTCGACCCGGCCGGCAGCCGCGACCTGGATCAGGCTTTCCATGCCGTCCGCTCCGGCGACGGATACCGCATCCACTATGCCATCGCCGACATGGCCCACTTCGTGACTCCGGACG
The DNA here is from genome assembly GCA_041605955.1 of Acidimicrobiia bacterium. Lineage (GTDB taxonomy): Bacteria > Actinomycetota > Acidimicrobiia > Spongiisociales > UBA5794 > JAHEJX01. Next base: position 32,473 of record JBFIXI010000025.1, on the reverse strand, counting down.
GGCCGGTGGACGAGGCGGCCCGGCGGCGCGGTCTCACGTTCTACGCACCGGACGAAAAGGCGCCGCTGCACCCTGAAGTGCTCAATCAGGACGCGGCGTCGCTGCTTCCCGAAGTCGATCGGGCGGCCGTAGTCTGGATCCACGATCTCGATGGCCACGGGACGCTGGTGGACACACATGTCGAGCGGGCGATCGTGCGCAGTCGCCGTATGATGTCGTACGAAGAGGTCGACGCAGAGCTGCACCGCGGAGAGCCGGCAGAAGTCTTGCTGCTACTGCGCGAGATCGGCGTCGCCCGCCAGAAGAAGGAAGCGACTCGCGGCGGCGTCAGCCTGCGCCTTCCCGGCCAAGAGGTGATCCGAGCCGACGGCACGTTCAAGCTGACATATCGCCGCACGTTGCCGGTGGAGAACTGGAACGCCCAGATCTCGCTGCTCACCGGCATGGCGGCAGCCGACAACATGATCGACGCCAAGGTCGGGCTGCTTCGCACCTTGCCCAAACCGGACAAGCGCACTCTCGCATGGCTGCGGCGGTGTTCCCGGGCACTCGACGTGCCCTACCCCGACTATCTGGCCTACGCTGACTGGGTGCGCTCCTTGGACACATCGCAGCACAACCACGCCGTGTTGATGACCCAAGCGGCGCGCGCGTTTCGGGGAGCCAGCTACGAAGGCTTCGACGGCAGCCTTCCCGAGGAAACCCGCCACGGAGCGATCGGTGCCAACTACAGCCACGTCACGGCGCCGCTGCGCCGCCTCATCGATCGCTTCGGGAACGAGATCGCGCTGGCGCTCAGCGCCCATCGCCGTCCACCGGGCTGGGTGGTCGAAGTGCTCGACACCCTTCCGGACACGATGATCGAGGCGTCGCGGCGGGAACGTGCCTTCGAACGGGCGGTGGTGAACTTCGCCGAAGCCCTGGTGCTGGCGGGGCGGATCGGTGAAGTGTTCCCGGCGGTCGCCACCGACGTCGCCGGCGACCGAGTAACGGTTCAGATCCAGGATCCGGCGATAATGGCCCGCCTCGACGCGGTCGGCGTGCAACTGGGGCAACAGTTGGAGCTACGGCTGTTGGCGGCTGACCCGGATACTCGCTCGGTCGATTTCGAAGTCGTCTAGCTCGGCTCCGGGATCGACTCGAGAGGCGCCGCCACAGTCAGGGAGTGGGTCGGGGACCTCTGGGTTCCAGCGCCTCGTCACGGATGATGCGTCCCAGAGCAGCGATCCCCGGTTCGATCGCCTCGATGCGGGTACCGGCAAAGCCAATCCGCAGCGCATTGCGCGGCGCGGGATCGGCGAGGTAACAGACGCTGCCGTCCTCGACTACGACTCCCTCCCGCAGCGCCAGCTGTGCGGCCGCCACCGCGTCGAAGCCGGGAGGACCGGGGAGCCATAGCGACAATCCGCCGGTGGGCAGCGGCACATCCCATGGCACGTGGCGCGACACGGCGTCGGCACATCGTTCCCACTTGTCCTTGAGCGCGATCCGGGAGCGTCGCACCGCCTTCACGTAATCGCCGGCCTCGATCATGAGCCCCATCGTGCGTTGCAAGAGCCCGGGCGGGTGACGGAGCATGTAGCGGCGCAGATCACGCAGTCGCGCGATCAAGGCTGCGTCGGCGACCACGTAGCCGAGCCGCAGCCCGGGCGCGAGGAACTTCGAGAAGCTCCCCAGATAGACCACGCGTCCCGACTCATCGAGCGCCTTGAGGGCCGGGGTGGGCCGACCCTGATAGCGAAACTCGGAGTCGTAATCATCCTCGATGATCACGAAGTCGTCGGATGCCGCCCGACTGAGGAGTTGCTGGCGCCGCCCGACGGACAGCGTGACGTTGGTGGGGTACTGATGGCTGGGAGTCACCGAGACCAAATCCACATCTGTCAGGCTCGTGGACAAGGTCATGCCCTGGTCATCGATTGGGATCGGCTGCAGCGTCGCCCCATGGCGCTTGAAGATGTGGCGGGCGTCCGGGTATCCCGGCTCCTCGACTGCCACTCGTTTGGTGGAGCCGAGCAGCGCCCGGCTAACCAAGTAGAGACCGTTCTGCGAGCCCATCGTGATCAACACCTCGTCGCTGAACGCGTTGATGCCCCTGCCAGGCAGCACGTGCCGACATAGCATCTCGACCAGGAGCGGATCGTCCGTGTCGAAGCGGTCGCCGAGGCTGGAGGCAACGTGCTGCGGGCTCATGGCGGCTCGAGTCGCCCGCATCCACGAACGAGTGGGAAACAGGCTCACGTCAGGCTCTCCGACTACAAAGGCATAAGGCTCGCTGTGGCGTTCCGGCGGCTTCTCCAAGTGCGGAAGGTCGTCGCCCAGCTCGCCGATGCGCCCCTCCCAGTCGATGCGACCACTAGCCGGCGGCGCCGGCTCACTTAGATAGCGACGCAAGTCGCGATTGACCGCATAGCCCACGCGCGGAATCGACTCGAGGAACCCCTCGGCGACGAGCTCCTGATAAGCGAGATTGACGGTGTTACGAGACAGGTCGAGATCGGCGGCGAGGGCCCGCGACGACGGGAGCAGCTCTCCGGCGGCAAATCGCCCCGCCTCGATGGCCTCCGTGATAGCCGCTCGTAGCTGGCGATACAGCGGCTCCGGGAGGGTGGGGTCGAGCTGGACGAGCATTTCCGGCCTGGTACCTAGGGTTTGCAGCTTTCTGGCACTTTACCTGGGTCCACACCGCACTACATTCGACCATACATCCCTGGGGACAAGTCGCTACCTTGGGAGCTGCCAACACGACGAGCCGGAGGGTTATCGATGGGTTCGACGGGACCGGGAGACCTGCAGCATCTGGTCCTCCACTTCACGAAGGGAAAGGCGTGGCGAGCGGCCACGCTTCCGATCTTCGTACGCGGCCAAGGCTGCTATTTGTGGGATGAGGACGGCAAACGATATTTCGACGGGCTCGCCGGCCTGTTCGTGGTCCAAATCGGCCACGGCCGAGCCGACATCGCCCATGCCGCTGCCAAACAGATGGAAGAGCTGGCCTACACCCCCTCGTGGTCGGCGACCCACCCCCCGGCCATCGAAGCTTCCAAGCTGGTGACCTCGCTGGCTCCGGGCGATCTCGATGCCATCTTCTGGGTAACGTCCGGGTCCGAGGCCGTCGAGTCGGCCATCAAGTTCGCCCGCCAGTATCACGCCAGCCAGGGCAATCCCGGCAAGACGAAGGTCATCAGCCGCCGGCTGGCATATCACGGCACCACCATGGGAGCCCTGTCGGCCACGGGCTTGGAGAACATCACGGAGCCTTTTGCCCCATTGCTGCCCGGGTTCCTGAAGGTCGACAGCACGCTCGATGCAACCGACGGGGTCGCCGCCGCCCGCCAGTTCGAGGAAGCCATTCTCGAAGCCGGCCCGGACACGGTGGGGCTGATCATGGCCGAACCGGTACAGAACGGTGGGGGCGCCTTGGTTCCTCCGGCCGGCTACTGGCCTGAGCTGCGCCGCATCTGCGACGAGTACGACGTCCTGTTGCTCGCCGATGAGGTGATCAACAGCTTCGGGCGGCTCGGCTATTGGTTCGGCTCCGAGATGGTCGACGTAGTGCCCGACCTCCTCAGCTTCGCCAAGGGAGCCACCTCGGGCTATGCGCCGGTCGGGGGGCTGCTGCTCCGCCGCCAGCTGGTCGACAACCTGATGGACTCGGAGGTGGGCACCTTCAACCACGGCGCCACTTGGGGTGGTCACCCGGTATCGATGGCGGTGACGATCGCCAACGTGACCGCCATGCGCGACGAGGGCGTGATCGACAACGTGCGCGCCAACGAGCAACACTTCCGCACCCGGCTGGACGAGCTGATGGCAGCCCATGACAACATCGCCGACATTCGCGGCACCGGCTACTTCTACGCCGTCGAGCTGACCGGCTCGCGCCAGGCGGGAACAGAGCTCAGCGACGACGAAACCAACCGCCTGGTCAACGACGTGATGCCCGGTGTCATCCGCGACGCCGGCCTGCTGATCCGCGCCGATGCCAGGGGACGCGCCAAGCTGATGCTCTCGCCACCCCTGATCGCGACCGCCGCCCAGCTCGACGAGCTGCTGGCGGGCGTCGATGAGGTCGTCGGCCGAGCGGCAGGAGCCGATCTGGCATGAAGGTCGGGGTCGTCCGCGAGACCAAGACGGACGAGAACCGGGTAGCACTCACCCCGGCCGGGACTCATGCGTTGGTCGAAGACGGTCACGACGTCCTGGTCGAAGCGGGCGCCGGCGCCGGCTCCCACATCGACGACAAGGAGTACAGCGATGAGGGCGCCAAGATCATCGTCGACGCGGCCCAGGTATGGGGCGAAGCCGACATCATCGTCAAGGTCAAGGAGCCTCAGCCCGACGAGTTCGGCCACCTGCGCCGCGGGCTGATCCTCTTCACCTACCTCCATCTGGCGGCATATCCCAAGGTGGCGCAGGCTCTCGTCGACTCCGGCACCGAAGGGATTGCTTACGAGACGGTGCAGCTGCCCGACCATTCGTTGCCGCTGCTGGCGCCGATGAGCGAAGTAGCGGGAAGGATGGCCGTCCAGGTAGGGGCGCGCTTCCTGGAGAAATTCAATGGAGGTCGCGGCGTGCTGCTCGGGGGCGTGCCCGGCGTGGAGCCGGGCCGCGTCACCATAATCGGCGCCGGCATGGCCGGTTCCAATGCGGCTCAGATGGCCATCGGGATGCATGCCGACGTGACTGTCTTCGACCTCAACCCGGCTCCGCTGCGGCACCTCGATCAGCTCTATGGCGGTGCGGTCAAGACCAAGGTCGCCAACCCGCTGGAGATCCGCAATGCGGTCATCGACTCCGACCTGGTTGTCGGTGCCGTGCTGTTACCGGGCGCCAAGGCGCCTCGCGTCCTCACCGGCGCCGACGTGGCCGCCATGAGGGAGGGCTCGGTGCTCGTCGACATCTCGATTGATCAAGGCGGTTGCTTCGAGACTTCCCGCGAAACAATGCACTCGGACCCAACCTACGTCGTCGACGGCGTGATTCACTACGCCGTGGGCAACATCCCCGGTGCCGTGCCGCGTACGTCGACGTTTGCGCTCACCAACGTGACCCTGCCCTACCTCCGCCTCTTGGCGACCCACGGCATCGACGGCGCCGTGGCGATGCGGCCCGAGCTCGAAGGCGGCATCAACACTCGCGACGGAGCCATCGTCAACCAAGTCGTGGCCGCCGCGCTCGCCGGCTAGCCGATGGCGGCCTCCCCCACAGTGCGTTCGGCGGTGGAGCTATCGCCGGCCACCTATTCCTTTGCCCACACAATTCACCCAGATGGAGAAGGAGCCGACCCATGACCAAAATGACCTCCAGTGAGGCCTTTGTCGAGACGCTGGCCGCCCACCGCGTCACCGACGTCTTCGGCATCGTGGGCTCCGCCTTCATGGATGCCCTCGACATCTTCGAGCCGGCCGGCATCCGCTTCATATCAGTGGCCCACGAGCAAGCCGCCGCCCACGCCGCCGACGGTTACAGCCGAGCCTCCAACCGGCCCGGGGTGTGCATCGCCCAAAACGGGCCCGGTATCACCAACTTCGTGACCGCCATCGCTGCCGCCTACTGGGCGCACTCGCCGGTCGTGATGATCACCCCGCAGACCGGTTCGATGGGAATCGGCACCGGCGGATTCCAAGAGACCGACCAGATGCCGATCTTCGAGAAGATCACCAAGTACCAGGTCCAGGTCAACCGTCACGAGCGGATGGCCGAGCACCTCCACCGCGCCTTCACCTTGGCGATGGCCGAACGCGGACCGGTTCAAGTGAACATCCCCCGTGACCTCTTCTACGGCGAGGCCGATTACAACATCCAGCAGCCGCTGATCATCGAGCGCAGCGCCGGCGGACGGGCGTCGCTCGATGCGGCGGCGGCCGCCGTGGCCGGGGCCAACTTCCCCGTGATCCTGGCGGGCGGGGGCGTGATCATGGCCGACGGCACCGAGTCCCTCGTGCAGCTCGCCGAGTTCATGGACGCTCCTGTGGTCAGTAGCTATCTGCACAACGACTCCTTCCCGGCGAGCCACCGGCTGGCCTGCGGGCCACTGGGCTACCAGGGCTCCAAGGCGGCCATGAAGATCATCAGCCAGGCAGACGTGGTGCTGGCCCTCGGCAGCCGCCTCGGACCGTTCGGCACGCTGCCGCAGCATGGTCTCGAATACTGGCCGCAGGATGCCCGAGTGGTGCAGGTCGACGTCGACCATCGCATGCTCGGGCTGGTTCAAGAGGTCGACGTTGCGGTGCACGGCGATGCGGCGGCGGCCGCCACCGAGATCCTGGCGCGGCTCAAGAACATGGAAGTGGCCGCCAGGGGCAATCGTGAGGACCGGTTGCGCGAGATCGCGCAACAGAAGGAGACATGGGCGACCGAGTTGGCGGAGTGGTCGTCGTCCGACGTGACGCCGATGGCCCCCCGCCGGGCGCTGCGGGAGTTGGAGAAGGCGATGCCGTCGGGGGCGATGGTCACCACCGACATCGGCAACATCTGCTCGGTGGCCAACAGCTATCTGAACTTCGATCGGCCCCAATCGATGTTTGCCGCCATGAGCTGGGGAAACTGCGGCTACGCGTTCCCGACCGCCATGGGTGCCAAGGTGGCGGCCCCGGACCGTCCCGCCGTCGCCTATGTGGGCGACGGTGCCTGGGGCATGAGCCTTGCCGAGGTGATGACGTGTGTACGGGAGAACATCCCGGTCACCGCAGTCGTCTTCAACAACGGTCAATGGGGCGCGGAGAAGAAGAACCAGATCGACTTCTACGACGACCGGTACGTCGGCACCAATTTGACCAACCCATCGTTTGCCGAGGTGAGCCAGGCCATGGGCGGCAACGGCATCCGCGTTGATGCACCGGACCAGATCGGCGATGCGCTGGGCGAGGCGGTCGGTTCGGGCAGGCCAACCGTGCTCGAGATCATCACCAACGAGGAGCTGGGGGATCCATTCCGCCGGGATGCGCTCCGCAAGCCGGTTCGCCTCCTCGACAAGTACAAGGCATACGGGGTTTGACGGGCGCCACACCGCAGGCCCAGTTCACCGGCGCCCCGCTCCCCGACCGCGCCGAAGTGGTGGTGGTGGGCGGGGGGATCGTCGGCTGCTCGATCGCCTACCACCTCACCCGCCGCGGGGTCCGCGACGTGCTCCTCATCGAGCAAGGCACCCTCACTGGGGGCACCACCTGGCACGCGGCGGGACTGGTCAGCCAGCTCAAGGCCTCGCACAGCCTCACCAAGCTGGCCACGTATTCGGCCCGATTGTTCGAGGAGCTGGAAGACGAGACGGGCCAGGCCACCGGGTACCGCACGCCGGGCTCGATCTCGGTGGCCTCCGACCCCGAGCGCTGGGAGGAGATCCTGCGCGGCATGTCGATGGCCAAGACCGTCGATGTCGAGATGGAGGTGATCACTCCGCAGCAGGCTCAGCAGTACTGGCCCCACATGTACGTGGAGGACCTGGTCGGGGCGGTCTACATCCCGCGCGATGGCCAAACCTCTCCGGTCGACACGACTATGGCGCTGGCCAAGGGGGCCCGGGACCGCGGCGCCCGCATCCTCGAGGGCGTGGCGGTCGAGCGACTCCGCGTGGAGAACGAGCGGGTCGTCGGAGTCGAGACGGAGCAGGGCTACGTGGCCTGCGATGCGGTCGTTCTGGCCACCGGCATCTGGACCCGCCAGCTGGCCGCCACCGCGGGAGTCAACGTGCCGCTGCAGGCATGTGAGCACTTCTACCTGGTTACCGAGCCGATACCCGGCCTGTCGGCGGACACGCCGGTGATGCGCGACCCCACGAATTACACGTACTTCAAAGAGGAGACCGGCAAGATCATGGCCGGCTTCTTCGAGCCCCGGGCCAAGGTCTGGAAGCTCGACGGCATCCCCCGCAACTTCTCGTTCGGCACGCTGCCCGAGGACTGGGACCATGTCGGGCCGATCTTCGAGCGCTCGATCCACCGGGTCCCCATCCTGGGCGAGGTTGGCATCCAGCTCTTCTTCAACGGGCCGGAAGCTTTCACTCCGGACGGCGTCTATTACCTCGGCGAGACGCCTGAGGTCGACCGGTTATACGTCGCCGCCGGCTTCAACTCGGTGGGAATTCAATCGGCCGGCGGTGCCGGCTGGGTCCTCGCCGACTGGGTTGTCGACGGTTATCCGCCATCCGACTTGGCGGCGGTCGATATTCGCCGCACGTTCCCCTTCCAGGGCGAGCGGTCATTCCTCGAGGAGCGCATCTCAGAGAGCCTCGGGCTGCTGTATGCCATGCACTGGCCCTTCCGCCAGTACGAAAGCGCCCGCGACATCCGCCGCTCGGTACTCCACAGCCGGCTCGACACGCACCGCGCCGTGTTCGGCGAGGTGGCCGGCTGGGAACGGCCCAATTGGTTCGCTCTCCCCGGCATGGAGCGGGAGTACCGCTACTCGTATGGCAAGCAGAATTGGTATCCGGCGTCCGCCGAGGAGTGCCGGGCGGTGCGTCAGCGCATCGGCGTCTTCGACCAATCGTCCTTCGCCAAGTTTTGGCTGGCCGGCCCGGATGCACTGGCGGTGCTCAACCGGCTCGGCAGCGCCGATGTCGATGTCCCGGTGGGCAAGGTGGTCTACACCCAGTGGCTCAACGATCGAGGCGGGATCGAGGCCGACCTGACCGTGACCCGAGTCGGCGAGTGGGAATTCCTGGTAGTGACCGGGGCCGCGGTGACCAGCCGGGATTGGCACACGTTGCGCCGCGCCGCCCGCGGCCACGACTGCAAGCTCTCCGACCTCACCGCCGAGCTGCCGACGCTCGGAGTCATGGGCCCCGACTCGCGCTCGTTGCTGAGCCAACTGACGGATGCTCCGCTCGACAACGACGCCTTCCCGTTCGGCTGGTCGCGAGAGCTCACCGTGGCCGACATACCGGTGCGGGCGCTGCGCATCAGCTACGTGGGAGAGCTGGGATGGGAACTGTACGTTGCCAGGGACCGCGCCGGGGAGCTCTTCGATGCGGTAATGGCATCCGGGGAGGCCTGGGGAATCCGACCCGCCGGCTATCACGCCATGAACTCGCTACGAATCGAGGCGGGCTATCGGCACTGGGGCCACGACATCACCGATGAGGACACTCCCCTCGAGGCCGGGCTCGGCTTCACGATCGCCTGGGACAAGTCGGGCGGGTTTCACGGCCGGGCAGCGCTGCAAGCCCAAAGAGAGCAGCCCCGCTCCAAGCGACTGGTCCAGTTCAAATTGGAGGACCCCAACGCGATCGCCTATCACGATGAGCCGATCTATCGCAACGGGGCGATCGTCGGGCGCACCTCGTCCGCCATGTACGGCCACACCCTCGGCGGCTGTATTGCCATGGGTTACCTCACCTGCCCGGACGGGGTTACGGCCGATTGGCTCGAGGCCGGCTCGTACGAAATCGAGATCGCCAACGTCCGGATCGCGGCAGGCCACTCGCTGCGTTCTTTCTACGACCCGAAGAACGAGCGCGTCAGGATGTGAGGCCATCGGACACCGGGCCCAACCTCAAGAGCCGGTGGGCCCGGGGAAGCGCATGTCGCGAGGTGCACTGGGGCCGATTACCGGGGTAGCGACCCGGCCCGGCAGCACGACGACCGCTACCTCGTCGCGGTAGGCGACCGACCAACGCCCGGTAGCTTCGAGCGGGGCGATCTGCGCCGAGTCGGCGGGCAACATCCAGGCGTCGACCTCCGACTCATCGAGCACCTCGAGAGCCCGCCCCTCCTCGAGAGCCAGTAGGTAGCCGTCGATCCACTTGCTGTCGTACATCGTGACGTTGCGCCCGTCGACCGCCACCTTGGTCTCGGGGCCGAGGTGCCAGATGGCGTACCCGCCGTAGTGCAGCGCCAGCGCCAGATTGGGGCCCACTTCTTGGTCCGCCAGCCACGCTGTCGCCTCCACCGGATACAACGATCTGTCCACCGTCACGCCCGCTTGCCCGCGCACCGCTCCGCCGAGGAACGGGATCGCCAACGCAACCGTGAGCACCACCAGGCTGCCCAGGGCAAGCCGGGGTTCGAGCAGGCGTTCGTAGCGGTGGAGGCGACCCGAGGCCCGGCCGCGTCGCACCAGCTCACCACCAGCGCCCACGGCGACGATCGAGCCGAATACGCCCATCAACACGAAGAACCGGGCTGCTTGGTAGGTGCTGTACGCCGTGACCAGCAGCATCGCTACGAGCCCTATGTGGCGCCACCTCCGGGCCAGCAGCCACAGGACGAGCGGCACGATCAGATAGATCCAGAAGTAGGGGAGCTGATCCCCGGTGATCGGCTGCCACTCCGACACCTGCACGTGTTGTGCCGACAGCTCGTCGGCCACGTACACGTACAACCAGGGACCAAACGGGTTGAGCAGCGTCGCCGCCAACGTGGCCAGGCCGGTCGCCACTATGAGCCGCCGCTCCCGGCCTACCGGCCGGGCCGCGATGCCATCCCAGCCGATCAACATCAGAAAGAGCGACGAGCCGACGAGCGCCAGGCCGAGAACGAAGCCACCGTGCACGTTTGCCCAGAATGCCAGGAGTGCCGGCAGCGCCGCCAACCAGCGCCAATGCCCATCGCGGATCCGGTCGAGAGCCACGATCACCCACACGACGAGCGTGTAGGAGAACGAGTGGGCGCGAACGTTGATGAACGTCCCCAGGATCGGGACCGTCACCAGGAGGAGCAACAAGACCAACAACGGATGCTTCACCCTCCGGGAGTAGGCGAGCACCAGGCCGGTGACCATCGCCACGAACAGCAGGCCGCGCACGACGAGGAGGCCGGTGGAGCCACCGAGGTCGAACGCCGTTGCAAAGATCACCCCGGTGAGCCACTCGTGGTTGGTCCACTCCTCGCCTGCGGCAGTGAACGACCAATCATCGACCCGGGGGACGCTTCCTTCATCGATGATGCGCTCCCCGGTGCGCACCTGCCACCACAGATCGGGATCAGCCCCGACGTTGAGCAGGAAGGGCAGTGACCCGACCGCAACGAGCAGGACCAACGCGGCGATGCGACCGGCGCGTGACATGGCGTCACCCCGAGGGGCGGGGTCGGCGAGTTCGCCCGATTCACCGGTTGCGATGATGCGGGGTGACCCCGGCGGGGTCACCTCACGGCTGTCCGACTCGATCACTCACATCATCCAGACTGCAGCTGGCAGCGCCTTGGAGGGTAACCCAGCTGGTGTCGTTGCTCGCGTCCACCGACCGGCTGTTCATGTGTCTAGCAGTCGGTCGAAACGGGAAGGGCCTGAACCTGCTTTCATCCCGCCGCAGATCGGCCTGCCGGCAGCAAAGTGCCGTGCACCGCGATCATGTCGTCGCTGCCATACGCGCAGCAAGTCTCATCGGCTCCGCAGCCGCGACACCCTTACCGCATTCCGGATCGAACCTTGAGCTATCGGTGACGATGAGCTACTCTGTAAGGGGTTAATAGTTTTATGCCTATTACGAGCCCCCTCGCTCCTTCAGGAAGGTAAGCGGCGATCCCACAAGTGAGGAGATCATGTTCGCAGTCAACTGCCCCCACCACGGCTCCAGAGTGCTGCTGGGCCTGTCGGATATCGATCGTATCGAGAACACTCGACATGGCATCGAACTCCATTACACCTGTAGCTGCGGCCACCACGGCAAGTGGGTAACCGGCAAGCAGGCATGACGGGTGGCGCGGGCGCCGGTCAGTGAGGCAGCCGGCGCTGCAGGATGGCATACATGAACATCCCGCCCACGGCCCCTACCAAGGTCGCAATCGCGGCCAGCTCTCCCGATCCGATCTGGGCGTAGATCGGGCCTGGGCAAGCCGCCGTGATCGCCCAGCCGACACCGAACGTCAGGCCGCCGTAGATGACGCCGCGCTGAAACGGGGGATCCTTGATCGGAACCTCTTCGCCGGTGACCGTCTTCATCTCGAGCCGCTTGATCAGCCACATCGAGGGAATGCCCACGGCAATCGCCACGGCAATGATGATGTACATGTGCAGCTCCTCGAAGCGGAACATGGCATTGATCCGCTCCCAACGGATCACCTCGGACTTGTACAGCGTGATCCCGAAGATCACGCCAAAGCTGAACGCGGCGCCGTACTGCCAGGGCTGCATCTTCGGTCCGGGAAATGGGCTCTTCTCGAGAATCTGCATGTCAGCTCCCAGAGAAGATCAAGAACGATAGGCCCCAAGTGGCAATGAGGCCTCCGGCGAAGAAGGCTGCCGTGGCCACCACACTCGGCAAGTTGAGGTTGGAGATGCCGCTGATCGTGTGGCCCGAAGTGCAACCTCCGGCGTAGCGGGTGCCGAAACCGACGAGGGCTCCACCGAAGCCGAGCCGCAGCACCCCGCCGACGCTGTTCGCCTCATCCGGCAAGATCGGCAGTGGATCTGACGTGATGAACTGGGCGGCCACGAACGCGCCGACGATCACTCCGACCACGAGTACGAGGTTCCACTGGTGGGCTCGCCAGTTGTGAAGCCTGATGTACTCCGACTTCGCCGACGGGGCGCACATGGCCCCGATATGGCGCAGGCTCGACGAGATGCCGAACCGTCTACCTACCACCAGGTAGAGCGCCGGCACCATCAGCCCGATGAGGATCCCAGAAATCCATGGACTCCAGGGACCGGTTAGCGCGTCGGTCATAGATCCATCTCCCTTGGATACACGATCACCCGTCGGTCTCGCTGGTTCTCTCTAGCAACATAGATGAAAGCCTGCCGCCGCCGGTGGCCAACGTCGTGAGCCGATGCCATCGAGCGCCCACGACTGGTCAACTCACCAGGTCCGGAACCCCACCTTTGGCTACTACGAGGATGTCGAGCCCGAGGTTCTCGAGGATTCCGGCGGCGATCGATGCGCGATTGCCCGTGCGGCACACGACCCAGACCGGCCGGGTGCGATCGATCGACTCTGGGATGCCTGCGGCGATGTCCGGAACGTAACGGTGCACTGAGCCGTCGATGTGCCCGGCGTCCCATTCGATGGGATCCCGCACATCGAGGATCTGAGGAGAACCCTCCTCGGCCAGCGCCATGGACAGATCGGTGATCGACACCGCTTCATAGCGAGCCAGCTCGTGGCCGGCTTCACTCCATGCGGCGACACCGCGCATCACCCCAACGACGTTGTCCAGACCAATACGTCCCAGCTCGACGGCCGCCATCTCGGCATCCTGGCTCGGATCCAGAACCAGCGCGATCGGGGCATCGAAGTCGAGGAGCCAACCCGCCCAGGGCGCAAAAGAGTCGCCGAGCTCGATCCCGATCGAGCCGGGAACATGCCCGGCGGCGAAGTCGTACCGGCCCCGCCCATCGAGCACCGAGCCTCCGGCTTCGATGTGGGCGGCCAAGGCGGCCGGGTCGAGCTCGGGAAGGGTTGTCGCCTCGAGGGCGGTGGGGCCGTTGCGGTTGATTCCGCCCATGTACCGGTAGTAGGTCGGGTAGGGCACCAGACCCGCCAACTGGTTGTCGGCAAAGGCTTCGGGATCGGTAAACGTGTAGAGCGGATTCTCCGCTTTCTCCAGCCCGATGGTAGAGGTAGTGCGCCCGGCTCCCGAGGCGGTGCAGAAGGAGCCCTCCCCGTGGGTCGGATAAACCCCGGTGTCGTCGGGTAGCTCTGCCAGGCGCTGCAGCGAGCCGAACTGCAAGATGGCGAGCTGGCGGGCGTATTGCTCCCCGAGCAGGTCGGAGCGACCGGCGGCGCCAACCAGGAGCGATCCCCCGGTGAAGGCGGCGAGCGGCTCGGCGCCGTCTACACCGATCACGTAGCTCGTGTGGCCCGGGGTGTGGCCCGGCGTATGCAGCGGACGAATGAGGCTCCCCTCGGGACCTGCGATCTCCTCCCGATGGAAGGCGGGAACGAACGGGAAGGCGGCTCCGCTGGCGGCGGGCAGCACGAGATCCGCCCCGAGCCTGGTTGCCAGATCGCGCCCACCCGATATGTAGTCGTTGTGCATGTGGGTCTCGAGCACGTGGCTCAGCGTCAGGTTGCGCTCCTCGAGGATCTCGAGAAAGCGTCCCAGGTCGCGTTGTGGGTCCACGACGATGGCGTGGTTGCCGACAGCAACGATGTACGTGGCGTCGCCGAGACTGGCGGTGCGGATCCCGATGACTTCCATGGGTTGACCTCTCCTGCCGCTGAACCGAGATACGGGTTGGGGGATTTGTCCGGACAATACGGACCATTTAGGCTGCACGCAAGTGGTTTTCCTTTTTCCCCACCGACGGTGATGGCGCTGCGAGGAGTCAGAGGATGAGCAGGTGAGCCGACCGACTCCGCTGTGGCGGACCGTGCTCAACGATCTAGTGCGCCGCCTCGAGTCCGACGAGTTCGACTCGAAGTTCCCCACCGATCGCGAGCTGACGGAGACGTACGGGGTGAGCCGCCACACCGTTCGCGAGGCGGTACGGTCGCTCCAGGACGCCGGGCGGGTGACCCGCCATCCTGGTAGGGGGTCGCGCGTGGAAGGCGGTCCGTTCGAACTGCCCCTGGGCACCATCTACTCCCTGTTCGAGAGCATCGAGGCGGCCGGCGCCAGCCAGGACTCGATAGTCCAGGCCCAAGAGACACAGCACAACAGACTGGCTGCCGCGATCCTCGGGCTGGCGGCCGATGCCGAGATCTTCTACCTGGAGCGAATCCGCCTGGCCGACGGCGCACCCCTAGCGCACGACCGGGTGTGGCTCCCGGCCGATTTGGTGCGCCCGCTCAGTGAAGCCAATTTCACGCACACCGCCCTCTACATCGAGCTCAAGAACCACTGCGGGCTCTATCCGGAGGAGGGCCAGGAGCGCATCAAGCCGACGATTCCGGATGTCCGCCATGCCGCCTACCTGGACCTCGCCGCCGGCGAGCCGGCGCTGGAGATCGAGCGGCGCACGTTTGCCGGTGGAAGGCCGCTCGAATGGCGGCTCACGCTCGTACGCGGCGATCGCTACAACTTCCGGGCGGAGTGGAAAGCGGAAGACACTGTGGTCGTTCCCCGTCTCGTGGCTGGATGAGATGAGGCTGCCGCCGGCGGCCACCTGGCTGCGCAGCTACGACGCCGAGACGTTGCGCAGCGATCTGCGGGCTGGGCTCGTGGTTGCCGTCATGCTCGTACCGCAAGGCATGGCGTATGCGTCGCTGGCGGGACTCCCCCCGATCGCCGGCTTGTATGCCTCGGTGGTTCCTCTAGTGGCATACGCCCTCCTGGGCACGAGCGGCCAACTGGCGGTCGGCCCGGTCGCAGTGGTGTCGCTCCTTACTGCGAGCGGGCTGGCACCGCTGGCCGAGGGCGATACGGTCGTCTATGTCTCGCTGGCCGGGACCTTGGCCCTCATGGTCGGCGCCCTCCAAATCGCCCTCGGGGTGCTGCGCATGGGGGGGCTCACCAACCTGCTGTCTCATCCGGTGCTCTCCGGTTTCACCAGCGCGGCGGCACTGATCATCGCTTTGAGTCAGATGCGACCGTTGCTGGGACTCGAGCTTCCCAGGGCCGACTCCTTCGTGGGCGGCGTCGCCGACATCGTCACCCATCTCGGCGAGGCCCACGGAACGACTCTGCTGATAGCCGCCGGTGGTGTGGCCTTGCTCGTCTCCGGCCGCCGACTGGTGCCTCGCTTCCCCACCCCGTTGGTAGTAGTAGTTGCGGCGATTGCTGTTACCGGCGGGTTCGGTCTCGTCGAGCGCGGGGTCGCAGTCATCGGAGACGTTCCCAGCGGCCTCCCCGGCCCGGTGGTGCCCGACCTCAACTGGGATTCACTACAAGCCCTCTTCCCCACCGCCTTAGCCGTAGCGCTGATCGGCTACACGGAAGGAATCAGCATCGCCAAGGCGATGGCCGCCAAGACCCGCCAGGAGGTTGACCCCAACCAGGAGCTGGTAGCCGTCGGTGCGGCCAATGTGGCCGCGGGAGTATTTCAGGCGTTCCCGGTCGCCGGCGGCTTCTCCCGGACCGCGGTCAACTACCAGGCGGGCGCCCGCACCGGCATGGCCACGATCGTCACGGCGGCGGCCGTAGCTCTCTCCGTAGTGCTGCTGACCGGCGCGTTCTTCTACCTGCCCGACGCCATCCTGGCTGCGATCATCGTCGTGGCCGTTGCCGGGCTGGTCGACGTCCGCGCGGCGCGCAACATCTTCCGGGTCCGCATCAGCGACGGTATCGCCTTGACGGCGACCTTCCTGGCGACGCTGTTGCTGGGCATCGAGATCGGGATCGCCGTCGGGGTGCTGGTCAGCCTCAGCCTCTTCGTCTACGCAAGCGCCACCCCCCACGTCGTCGAGTTGGGGCGAGTCTCAGGGACGACCACGTTCCGCAACGTGGGGGCGTACTCCACCATCACCGATCCCAAACTGGCGATGATCCGCTTGGACGGCCCTTTGTACTTCGCCAACGCCAACTTCCTGCGCGACCGGCTGCTGAGCTTGGTGGCGGCGCGGCGCGACCTGCGCACCGTGATCGTGGACGCCAGCGCCGTGTCCGAGCTGGACGGGTCGGCCGACCACAGCCTGCGTGACGTGGTGGACCACCTCCACGATGCCGGCATCGACTTCCACATGACCACCATCCGGGGACCCGTCCGAGCTGTGATGGCCCGATCGGGACTACTGGAGCGAGTTGGCCGCGACCACGTCCACCCGGACATGGCGACGGCCCTCGAAGCGGCCGGATACGCACTGGAGAGTCCGCTGCGTCAACCGGATCAGAACGAGATCGCCGACGTTGATCTCTATTGATTGCGGCCTCAGTCAGCCCTCCCAGCGGAGGTGGGTGAGGTCGTCGCCCCAGCTCCGGTTCAGCGTGCCCTCGGCATGTCGCGGGATGTCACGTACCGAGACATCGAGCCCGGCGGCCTCGGCATCGTCGATGAACTCCTTGAGAGCCAGGGCCCCGGTGTAGTCGATGCGTCCCAGGCCCTCCAGATCGAGGATCACCGTCTCGATGGCGGGGTGCTCCGCGAGCTGGTGGGAGAAGACCTCATCGAGGCGCGGCGCGGACCCGTAGAACAAGACACCGGACGGCCGTAGCACCAAGGCGCCGGCCTCCTGCTCCGCAGTGACTCGCAGCAACGTCTCGCGCCGGAAGTGCACGGCTGCGGCCAGGACCAACCCGATGATGACGCCCAGATCGATACGCGGCGACAACACGAGGGTCGCCAAGAAAGTGCCCCAGGCCACAAACGCCTGGCCCCACGTCTTGGAGATCAGGGCAACCATCGTCGGGACACGGATCAGGCGGATGACTGCCACGATCACGATGGCCGCCAGCACCGATCGAGGCAACGACTTGATCACTCCCGCAAAGGGCAAGAACGCGAGGACGATGACGCCCGTTATCGCCCCGGCCCACCGGGTGTGGGCTCCAGATATCCGAGCCACGGATGAGCGGGAGAACGACCCTCCCACGGGGTAGCCGCCCGAGACCGCCGAAGCCACATTGGCGATGCCCTGCGACACGAACTCGCGGTTGGGGTCCCACCGCTCCCGGTCTTGGGTGGCGAACGTCCTGGAGATGGCGGCCGCCTCGGCAAAACCCACCAGGGCGATGACCACGCCCGGCACCAGCAGGTTCCAGAAGTTGTTCAACGGGAAGGTGAACCGCAAGGCGGGCAGGCCGGTCGGCACCTCCCCGACCAACTGCAGATCCGAGCCCAAAGCCTGCCCGGCGATGATCCCGATGATCAACGCGACCAGCACACCGGGAAAGAGCGGGTGCAGGCGGCGGCCGAGGACGACAATCGCGGCGGTTGCGATGGCGATCACCACTCCCGCCCAGCTCCAATCACCGACGTCGCCGAGAGCGCGCCAGGCGTTGCCCAGCAGGCGGCCGCTGCCGCCGCCGACCCCGACTGCAGTTGGGATCTGAGATGCCACGATGAGAATGGCGGCGGCGGTGGTGAAGCCGATGAGCACCGGTGATGACATCAAGTAGGCGACGATGCCGCCCCGAGCCAACCCCAGCGCGATCCGCACCGCTCCCACGATCAGCGCCAGCACGACGGCCTGCTCGATGTATCCGGTCGAGCCCGGCTCGGCCACCTCGCTGAGCGCGCCGAATGTGAGCAAGGATGTCATTGCCACAGGGCCCGTCTGCAGATAACGCGACGATGCAAAAAGGGCGGCCGCCAATGGAGGCAGCGCCGCCGCGTACAAGCCGATATATGCAGGCAGCCCGGCGATCTCGGCATAGGCCAACGCCTGCGGGATCAACACGATGGCGACGCTGAGGCCGGCCATGAGATCCCCTCGATGCGGTTTGTCCAGTGAAATGCTCGCCATTGTTCCCGCTCGGTCGAATCCCGCAGACATTAGGGCGCGCTCGGCGAGGACTCGATCTATCCACCGGGTCGGCCGGGCCCGCATCCGGCTCCGCCTGGCGATCGAATTTGGGGCATTTATCGGCTCCGCCCGTCGGTGACTAGTCACTCGGAAACCGTTGCAATACCTATGTACAGCCCAACCGTGTACCCCTTAAGATTTAGTTATGGCAGGGACGTACAGGTCGATCGATGCGGCGGCTGCGAAGAAGATCTTCGACAACGGCGCCCACATGATCGACGTTCGCTACGAAGACGAGTGGCACGCCGGCCATGTCGAGGGAGCGGATCGGATCACGCCGGGAACGGCCAACAAACACAGCGTGGGACGAGCCGACACCGTCGTTGCCGTGTGCCGCAACGGAAATGCCTCCCGCCGAGCCGCCAAACGCCTTGCCAAGCAGGGCTACCAGGTATACCACCTGGATGGCGGCCTGAAAGCCTGGGAAGCCGCCGGGCTGCCGCTGGTGAGCACCAACGGCGGACGGGCTCGCATCGTCTAACCGACCGCCGCGATCAAGGCGGTTGACGAGGCTTGGTCTGGAGCGTATTGTCCGGACAATTCGGGAGCCGTCGTGGACTCCCTTGGGAGGCACCGTGCGGTACGGCTTCGTCATCGATCAGACCACCTGTATCGGCTGCCACGCCTGCACGGTGGCCTGCAAGACCGAGCACGAGGTGCCCCTCGGCGTCAACCGCACCTGGGTCAAGTACATCGAGAAGGGGAGCTGGCCCGACACCAAGCGCTTCTTCTCCGTGATGCGCTGCAACCACTGCACCGACGCGCCGTGTGTGACGATCTGCCCTACCACGGCTCTCTACAAGCGCTCCGACGGCATCGTCGACTTCGACACGGACCGGTGCATCGGGTGTAAGAGCTGCATGCAGGCGTGCCCCTACGACGCCCTATACATCGATCCCGCCGAGCACACGGCCCAGAAATGCAACTACTGCGCCCACCGCGTCGATGTGGGACTACAGCCGGCGTGCGTGGTGGTGTGCCCGGAGCAGGCGATCATCGCCGGGGACCTCGACGACCCCACTACCCGGATCGCCCAGATGGTGGCGAGCGAGAAGCTGTCGCAGCGAGCGGTGGAACAGGGCACCAGGCCGAACTTGTGGTACCGGGGCGCCCACCAGGCCAGCCTCGATCCGCTGGAGAGCATCGATCCTGGAGACGGCGGTATCTGGCAGGATCCCGGCCGGTCGTGGTTGGCGGTGGAACTGAGCCCGGACGTGCCGCCGGCCCCCGGCCCCAAGGTCGTCCACGAGCATCCCGCCTCGCCGGCGCGGGTCGTCTACAACAGTCGCCATCCGATGCCGTGGGGATGGCGGGTCTCGAGCTACTTCCTGACCAAGGGCATCGCCGCCGGAATGATGATCGTGGTCGCCCTGGCGCTGATGGCCGGAGCCAATCTTGCCTCCCGGTGGGTGCTATGGGGTGCCCCGCTGGCTGCCGGACTGTTGCTCGCCGCTACCGGCGTCCTGCTCGTATGGGACCTGAAGCGACCAGACCGCTTCTACTACCTCCTCACCAAGGGCAATCCCGGCTCCTGGCTCGTCAAAGGCGCCTGGATTCTCAGCGCATTCGCCGCCGTGCTCGGAGTGTGGTTCCTCTTTGGGCTCATCTTTGGTGCCACGGAACCAGCTCAGCAAGAGTTCCTCAGGGTTCTCAGCTGGGTCGGCGCCCTAGTGGGTCTCGCCGTCGCCGGGTACACGGCGTTTCTCTTCGGCCAGGCCGAAGCGCGTGATCTGTGGCAGAGCCCGATGTTGCTCTGGCACATGATTGCCGGAGCGTTTGCGGCCGGGGGCGGCGCCACGCTCGTCGCCGGACTGCTGCTCGGACTCGAGGACGACCCGACGCTGCAGGCGGCTACCTGGTGCCTGGTCGGCGGGACGGCCGCGCTCGGGCTGCTTGCGCTCGCCGAGCTGTCTTCTCGCCACGCCACCCGCAACATCGCAGAAGGGATGCACCACCTCACCCAGGGCAGGTATGCACTGCAGTGGTGGCTCGGTGGCCAGGTGGCGGGAGTCCTGATCCCGGTCATTCTGGGGCTCGTATATGCCGCTAACCGGGATCTGCGCGCCGTCGGCGCCCTGGCCGGGGCGGCTGCGATGGCGGGGATTTGGTTCGCCGACGACGCTTACGTGAAGGCCGGCCAAAGCGTGCCACTGTCATGACGAACATCGAGCGCCGCCCACCCGATGCCGATCGCGAGATCGACCGGCTCTTGCCCGGCACGGAGCTGACCAACTTCCCGCCTCCCGAGCTGTGGGACAACTGGGAGGAGTACGACGCCAAGGCGTGGCCCACCCGCAAGAAGAACCAGTACCGGCTGGTGCCGACTACGTGTTTCAACTGTGAATCGGCATGTGGGTTGCTGGCGTACGTCGACAAAGCCAGCGGCGAGGTACGCCGTTTCGAGGGCAACCCCGCCCACCCCGGCTCACGGGGCCGCAACTGCGCCAAGGGTCCGGCAACCATCAACCAGATGTACGACCCGGAGCGGATCCTCCATCCGCTCCGCCGGGTGGGCGCTCGCGGGTCGGGCCAATGGGAACAGATCAACTGGGAGACCGCGCTCGAGGACATCGCCCGCCGCATGCGCCGGGCGATCCAGGAAGGTCGCCACGACGAGATCATGTACCACGTGGGTCGCCCCGGCGAAGACGGCTTCATGGATCGCACCCTCAAGGCCTGGGGGGTCGACGGCCACAACAGCCACACCAACATCTGCTCCAGCTCGGCCAGGGTCGGGTACGCCACTTGGATGGGCCACGACCGTCCCTCGGCCGATTTTGCCAATTCCAAGTTCATCCTGCTGCTGTCGGCTCATCTGGAGACCGGGCACTATTTCAATCCCCACGCCCAGCGGATCATGGAGGGCAAACAGAAAGGCGCCCAGCTGGCCACCGTCGACACCCGGTTGTCGAATACGGCGTCGATGTCCGACATCTGGCTGTCACCGTGGCCGGGCACAGAGCCGGCGATGCTGCTGGCCTTTGCCAACCAGCTCCTGCAATGGGACGCCATCGACCGCGACTTCATCCGCCGCTGGGTGAATTGGGAGGAGACGCTCGAGACGCTCGCGTCGCACCGACCGCGCACGGTCGACGGCTTCGTCGACTACCTCAAGAACACCTACGCCGGCTACACGCTCGAATTTGCCGCCGAGGAGTGCGGCGTCCCCATCGACCGGCTCGAAAAGGTGGCCCGCGGCATCGCCGATGCCGGCAACCGGTTCGCCTCGCACAACTGGCGCTCTGCCGGCTCGGGCAACGAAGGTGGCTGGCAGGTCGCCCGCTGCTTGTGGTTCCTGCAAGTGTTGACCGGCTCGGTGGGCACTCGGGGTGGCGTCTCCCCCAACACCTGGGACAAGTTCAAGCCCAAACATTGGAACATGCCACCGCCGCACAGCCGGTGGAACGAGCTGCTGTGGCCCAAGGAATATCCCCTGGCCCATCACGAGATGTCGATACTGCTCCCCCACTTCCTCAAGGAGGGCCGCGGCAAGGTAGACGTGTACTTCACACGGGTGTACAACCCGATGTGGACCAATCCGGACGGCTTCAGCTGGCTCGACGTCCTCCTCGACGAATCCAAAATCGGGCTCCACGTGGCGCTGACCCCGACTTGGTCCGAGAGCGCCTGGTTTGCCGACTACGTGCTGCCGATGGGTGTGGCCAGCGAGCGCCACGACACTCACTCGTATGCCACCCACGCCGGCAGCTGGCTCGGCTTCCGCCAGCCGGTGCTGCGGGTCGCCGGCGAGCGAGACGGCAAGCAGTACTCGAGAACGCACGAAGCCAACCCGGGTGAGGTGTGGGAGGAGACCGAGTTCTGGATCGACCTATCGTGGCGAGTCGACCCCGACGGCTCACTCGGGATCCGGAAGTGGTTTGAGTCGCCCAACGATCCCGGCCGACCGGTGTCTGTGGACGAGTACTACGGGTGGATGTTCGAGAACTCCGTGCCCGGCCTGCCCGAGAAGGCAGCTGCCGAAGGGTTGACCCCGCTGCAGTTCATGCGCAAGTACGGCTCGGTCGAAGTCGAGCGGGAGATCTACCAAGTGCACGACCGGCCGGCCGCCGCCGGCGCAGGCATCGTCGTGGACGGCACCGAGCGGGTGGGCTGGCCGACCCCGTCGAAGAAGCTCGAGTTTTACTCGTCGACGCTGCACGACTGGAGTTGGGATGACGCGGCGATCCCCGGTTACCTGCGCACGCACGTCCATTGGAGGGATCTCGACCTCGAAGGCAACGAGCGCATCCTGCTGCCTACGTTCCGGTTACCTACGCTGATCCACACCCGGTCGGGGAACGCCAAGTATCTCTACGAGATCTCCCACGGCCATCCGCTGTGGATCAATCCCCGCGATGCCGAGATCTTCGATTTCGCCACCGGAGATCTGGTGCGCATCACCACCGACATCGGCTACTTCGTGATGCGGGCCTGGCGCACGGAGGGCATCCGCCCGGGCGTGGTTGCGGCCTCCCATCACCTCGGACGCTGGCGTCTCAACGATGCGATCGGCAACGAGCGGTGGAGCTCGGCGCTGGTGGACCTGCAGCAGACCGAGACCGGATGGATGCTCCGCCAGAAGCAGGGGATTCGTCCCTTCAAGTCTTCAGATCCCGACAGCGAGCGCATCTGGTGGCAAGACGCTGGAGTAAACCAGAACCTCACTTTCCCGGTTCACCCCGACCCTGTCAGCGGCATGCACTGCTGGCACCAGCGCGTCCGCCTCAGCAAGGCGGAGCCGGGTGACCGCTACGGCGACATCGCCGTCGACACCTCCAAGTCGACGGAGGTCTACCGAGAGTGGCTCGCCAAGACTCGGCCCGGGCCGGGCCCGGGGGGCCTGCGTCGCCCGTTGTGGCTCAATCGGCCGGTGAAGCCGGAGGTGTCGGCGTATCAGGCAGACGCGTAGGAACGCCAGCCCCGCCCGCAGCGTACCAGCGCTATGTCTCCGCTTCGGCTTCCAGCGAGATCGAGTGCAGGGCCCAGAGCACGTCTTTGATCGACGCGATGCCGAGCAGCTCTCCCTCCTCCATGACGGGAAGGTGTCGATAGCCGGCGGCGAGCATCCACTGCGCTACCTCATCGACGGGCACGTCGGGACCGACTACGTCCGGCTCGGGGGTCATCCAGTCGGACACGTGCTCCTCGGCGAGGTCCGCGCCCTTGGCGGCGGCTCGCAGAATGTCCCGCTCGGTGATTATGCCTGCCAACAAAGAGCCCGAAACGACACCCAGGGAGCCGGTACCCTCGTCGATCATGGCGCGGGCGGCCTCCTCGAGGCTCGTCGTCGTGCCGCACAGCCGCGCCGTGCCGCCTACCAGTGATCTGATCTGCATACGGCCTCCTCAAGTGATGATCCCAAGCTATTTGATTTGGGAAGCGCCAGGGGTCACGACTTTGCAGGGCCATTTGCCCCTGGCCCGCGGACACGAATCTGATGCTTCTCTGATGGTTCAGCTGCTGCGGCCGGTGCGGCTCGACCAGCCGTCTTGCCAGTCCTCATGGCGCCGCCGGTGGACCACCGTCGCGACCGCAGCAGTCACCGCCAGGGCACCGAGAGCGAGCCATAGCAACGGGTTGATGCCCTGGTCCTCCGCAGGGGACGGTGTCGGCGCGTCGACCAGGCCGATCGGCTCGAGCAGAGCTGCGATCGCAGCCGGCTCGTGGACGCTGCCGCAGATGTCGTAGGCGGGAAGCCCACCATTGGAGCTGGTCGTGATGCCGACCAGACCCGACTGTGGCCCGACACCGCAGTCCCCACCACCGCTGCCGGTGAGCAGCGTCATCTGGCCGGCGACTTCGCCCTTGTATGCCTCGAGGACCCGGAATGTGACGGCCACCGACGGCCAGCCGGCATTGTTGACGGCGCTCCGGCTGATCTCCTCACCTACGAATACGAGATCCGATGCCGCAACCATCTCCTCCGTAGTGACGGCAACGCAGCTGCAGGCTTGCGCCTCGCCCGGTTGAAGGGCGACGAGCAGGGAGGCGAGCAGCGCCAGAGTCATCCACTGCACGCTCCTTCTGATGACTCTCATGATGGTGAGACGTGACGCCGTCCGCTCGGGTTCCCGCTCAGGCCGCAGCGCTGAGCGCGGCCACGAGATCCTCCTGCAGCCGCCCGAGCACGAAGAGGGCAACGAGCCTGGGGTCGGTGACATCAACGTCGGGGTTGCGCTCCCAGCCGTCCTCCTCGATGCCGAGGCGGGCTCCCAGCACGAGCCGGGCGGTGGTCAGCACCCGCATCCACGACTCGGCCTCGGCGTCACTGAGGGTGACCCCGTCATCAGACCGCTCCAGAGCTTCGCTGAAGCTGGCCAGGTCGGCGCGGCGTCCATCCTCGATCAGACCGGCGGAGAGCCGCAGGAACTCGGCTGACCGGGCGTCGTCGTCCCTGTAGACCGCCGGCTGCAACCGGGCAGCCGCCGGGTCCACCCCAACCTCTCCAACTCCGTCGATCAGAATCGGCACGGCACTGAGCACGACTCGATCCAACTCATCGAAACTTCCCACGATCTGGCCGTCCCGCCGCCCGAAACGCTTCATGCCCGCTCCAGAGTCGCCCACAGGCCGTGGTGATGCATCGCAGCCGCTTCGATCTCGGCTCGCTCCAACGGTCCGCTCGACACGATGGCACGACCTTCGTGGTGCACCTGCAACATCAGCCTGGTCGCTTTCGCCTTGCTATAGCCAAAGACCTTGCGGAACACGTAGGTCACGTAGGACATGAGATTGATCGGATCGTTCCACACGACAACGTTCCATGGACGCGCGGTGGCGACGTTCTCGGATTCGAACGGAGTCTCGATGCGTTCCGGGGCCAGGGTTCCGCCGCGCGCGGTCATCGGGGTTCCCTTCATCGGGCGATCGGGGCCGCCAGGATGGCGTCCGGTATCAGGAAGGCGTCGACTAGAGCCCGAGCGTGCTCCCGGGTCTCCGCGGACAGCCGAATGGCCAGCTTACGCATCGCCTTCGAGGCTGCTGGGGAGATCCGAGTGTGTTCCAGAAACCACCCCCGATCATGTTCGACCCGGGTGAGGGCATAAAGGTCGCACAGCAGATCCAAGACCTCCCGCTGCGCCGGATCTGTATTGGTGGCGATCGCGGCGGTGAATCGTTCCAGCACGACGTACTCCACGTGGGCGCGGGCGCACGCCAGCACGTGGTCTTGGACGGCCGTGAATGCTGGGAACGAATCAATCCCGGCATCGAGCCGCTTCTTGATCCGAGCCGCCAACGCCCCTATCTGGTGGTCGGAGCGCCACTTGAAGAGATCCAGTTGCCACTGCCGATTGCGCAGCTGATCCTCGGCGGCGCCCCCCACCGCCGGCGCGGCCTCGCGCAACCCGTCGAGGGCCTTGCCCGCAAGGAAGCGAATCGTCCCGATCAGGTTCATGTCGGTGACCTGCAGTCGATAGTCCGAGAGCAGTGCTTTGGTGAGCAGCTGGGCCAGCACGGTGTTGTCGCCCTCATACGTCGTGAACACGTCGGCGTCGGCCCGCAGCGCGCCGAACCGATTCTCCGCCAGATAGCCGGCGCCTCCGCACGCTTCGCGGCATGCTTGGACCGTATCGATCGTATGCCACGACCCGTAGGCCTTGAGACCCGCCGCCTGCGCCTCGAGCACTCGCGAGTCCATTTCGCCCGCCACGTAGTCGTCGATGAGCCGCTCGAAAGCGAAGTGGTAGGCATATGTGGCGGCGAGCCGCGGCATCAGACGGCGCTGGTGGGTGGGATAGTCGAGTATCAGCGTCTCCGGACCACCTTCGGGGCCGAATTGGCGCCGGGTAGTTCCGTATCGGATGGCAATGGTGAGCGCCGACTTGGCGACGCTGATCGCAGCTGCGCCCACCGCCACCCTCCCTCCAACGAGCGTCCCAATGGTCGTGAAGAAACGCCGGGTCGGGCTGGGGATCGGCGACGAGTACTCGCCTTGGGAATCCACTGAACCGAATCGATCGAGCAACGCATGGCGCGGCACGCGCACGCCGTCGAACCAGATGCGACCGTTGTCGACACCCTCCAGCCCGATCTTCGGGCCGCAGTCCTCGATTCTGATGCCGGCCAACACAGCTCCGGTCTCGTCGCGTAGCGGCACTACGAAAGCATGGACCCCATGATCAGCCTTGTCCACGACCAGCCGAGCGAAGACGATGGCCAGCCTCCCATGCTGCGCGGCGTTGCCGACGTAGTCCTTACGGGCGCCGTCATGGGGGGTCGTGATAACGAACTCGTCGGATGCCCCGTTGAAGACGGCAAGCGTCTCCAGATCGCGCACATTCGATCCATGGTCTGTCTCCGTCATGGCGAAGCATCCCAAGAGCTCGGCGCGGCCGGCGGCCTCCAAATAGGCATCGTGATGCGCCTTGGTGCCGAGCCGGGCTATCGAGCCGCCGAACAGCCCGAACTGGACTCCAAACTTGGTAAGGAGGCTGAGGTCGTGGTGGCCAAGAATCGTGAAGGCCGCGATGAAGCAGCTCGTTGAATCTTCGCCGCCGTATTCCGCCGGGTAGCCGATGGGGCCGACGCCACGCTCGGCCAGTTCACGGGTCCATGCCAGCACCACTTCGCGGTAATCGGCGCGCCCGACATCGACTCGGTAGCCGAAGCGGGGCTGGCTCAGGAGGCGGCGCATCCGATTACGAATGTCGGCGCGGGATCCATCGAGGAAGCGTCCCAGGCCGGAGATTTCGAAGCCGGGCGGGGGCTCCACCGCAGCCGGTCGGTCTGCCGGCAAGCCGAGCAGCGACCGGGTGGCTTCCGGGCCGATCACTCCGAGCACGGACTCGATGCGGGCGATGGCGCGCGCCTCCGGTGCGCGCAGGGGCATGCCGTCTCGTCCGGTATGGACCAGCTCGGCCGCCAGCGTCGCGAGATCGAGCCGCTCGGCGTGCTCCAGATTCGCTGCCAGCCGTCGAATGGTGGCGAGCAGCGCAGCGAGCTCCGCAGGCTGGGGCGGTTCCGTGGCGTCGAGCCACTCCCCGAGCGCTTCGCGGCATGACTCGTCGATCCCGTCGATGTCTTCGACTTGATCGCACAGAGCTCGCATCTCGGCAGGGGTGAGCTCCCCATCGGCCCACGCCACATAGACGGCGGGCAGCAAAGGCCACATTCGCGGATCCTCGAGCGTGGGCATCAGGCGCACCGTCTCACGTTAGAAGCTGCCCGCGCCGTACCCGGCGCCTGGCGGAACGCGAAGACGATGCCGGGGTTGGCAATTATGTAACACATATGTTACGTTCAAGCCATGGAAGTGTTCGCCGCCCTGGCCGACCCCACCCGCCAGCGCATTGTCGAGATGCTGGCGATGGCCGACCGCGACGCCGGTAGCATCGCCGCCGAGTTCTCGGTCAGCCGTCCGGCGATCTCGCGTCATCTGCGAGTGCTGCGCGAATCGGGCGTCGTGGAATCCCGCACCGCGGGACAGCGTCGGGTCTATCGGCTCGTGCCTGAGGCGCTCTATGAGGTCGAGCAATGGGCGAGCCGCTACCGCGCTTTCTGGCAAGGCCGGCTGGACGGTCTCGAAGAGCATCTGGCCAAGACGCGATCGACACGAGAGGAGACACCGTGACCAACCACGGAACGACCACCTGGCAGGGCGAGCAGGCGACCGTACATTTCGAGCGCTGGATCGACGCAGTGATCGACGATGTCTGGACTGCAATAACCACTCCCCAGGGCTTGGAGTCGTGGCTGGCGCCGGCCAAGGTCGATCTACGGCAGGGCGGAACGATCGATCTCGACTTCAGGGAAGACGGGCTGGCCGGGGGGACCATCCTCGAGCTGATTCCCGGCTCGGTGCTCGAGTTCGAGTGGGGTTTCCCGGGTGAGCCCGACTCAGTCTTGCGCGTCGAGCTCACTGCGAAGAACGGCGGAACCAAGCTCACCCTGAACCATCGACTGCTCCCGGGCGACCAGGTGGTCGGTTACGGCGCCGGATGGCACGCCCATCTCGATCGCCTCAACGAGGTGCTAACCCACCAACCGCCTGCCGATTGGCAGCAGCGATTCGAGGAGCTGCTGCCGGTGTATCAAAAAGGCGATGTTGACGCCGATTACCGTGAGCCCGGGTCATAATTCGCCAAAGGCTTCCTGTCCGCTAATGATCCGGCTGCCGGTCCGATTCCGCCGGGTCCGACTCCTCCGGGTTCGAATCGGCAGGGTTCGAATTAGCAGGGCTCGAATCGGCAGGGCTCGAATCGGCAGGGCTCGAATCGGCGAGGTTCGAGGAATTCGCTTCCTCGGCAGCCGCCAGCGCCTCTAGATCGGCGGGCCGAGCTCCGGGCGACTCGGCCTGAGGCGATTCGGTGTCGGCCGGTGCGGTCGCGGAGGCGCCCGTTTCCGGCTCATCGAACGCCCGCGCCGCTTCAAGCGCCGCGACCCGGCCGGCGTTCTCATCCGCCTCTACCCGAAGGGCCGCATCAGCCACTCTGAGCTTGGAGAGCTCGCGGTTTGCCGATCGGAGGCTGGACTCGAGATCGGCGACCTGGGTGCGCAGCCGCGCCGGCTCGGGGTCGGGGGTCGGTGCTGCAACTTCCTCGCCCGCCGCCCCGGTGAGACGTTGGATCTCGAGGTCCCGGTCTTCCATCGTGGCCGTCACCTCTTCCAGCTCGGTGCGGGTCGCAGCCAGGCTCGTCTCCAGCTCTTCATTGAGGTTGCGGACGGTGGCGAGGTCCTCCGTTTTCGCCTCGATGTCGGTTTCCATGGCGCCGA
This sequence comes from Acidimicrobiia bacterium, assembly GCA_041605955.1. GTDB lineage: Bacteria > Actinomycetota > Acidimicrobiia > Spongiisociales > UBA5794 > JAHEJX01. The sequence goes on along the minus strand of JBFIXI010000025.1, from coordinate 3,474 downwards.
CTTTGCGTTTCCACTCTCCCAGAGCGCCGGAGACCCGGGCGTACCGTTGGCGTTGCTCTTCGAGTTTGGTTTCAGCCTCGCGGAGACGGGCCCCTCCGCCGAATACCCCGTGCAGGATCCACCCTACGGCCACGCCGATTGCTCCTGCCGCCAGCATCCACCACACGATCTCGGCGATGGCGTACCCGGTGCCTCTCATTTAACTGTCTCCCTCTATGACTACGAACTCGATACGCCGGTTCTGGGCACGCCCGTCCGCTGTGGCGTTGTCGGCAATGGGACGCGACTCGCCATATCCGACCGCGGTAAGTCGGGCCGCGTCGACCCCACCGGCGACCAGATAGTCAACGACAGCCTGGGCCCTCGCCTCGCTCAGCCCCAGGTTGTCCTCCTCGCTGCCAACGTCGTCGGTGTGGCCCTCGACCGCCAGGACGGTCGTCGGATTCGCCAGCAGGATCTCGATCGCCTCGTCCAACAGCGTCATTGCCTCCGCCGATAGCCTGGCGCTTCCCACTTCGAAGGTCGCCACCCCCTGCAAAAGCTCGGTGAGCACAGACGCCACGGCGTTGGGATCCACCACCAGCTCGCTGCTGAGGGTCAGGCCGTTGAACGCATAAGCGCTAGTCAAGGCGGCCAGCGTGTCGGTCAGTGCAGCTTCGCTGACTGCTTGGCCGCTGATTGTTGCTGCGTCGTCTTCTACGTTCACCCGCCATGGCTGGAGGCCGTCGATCAGGCCAAACGTGGCCGGTAGCGACCGCAGGTAGTCCGGGGCGGCGATGGTCGCGGCAACGCTCATCTCGTTGACGACGTTGGCGCTCCCGAAGACGCCAGCGGCGCCGGCCACGATCTGGTCGACGGTCGCCTGGTCCGGCATCACCCCCCGCAACCGGATGCGGCCGTCCTCGAGCAGCACCGCTTCGAAACTGGGCGCCGTGAGGGGCACCACCTGAAGCTGGTTGCTGATCGGAACGTCGTTTCCCAAAGCAAGCGAGATGGTGTCGGCAAGTCCTGTCCGGGTCGCCTCGGACGCCACGATGCCGGTCAGCACGACGCCGGTCGGCCCCACCAGTATCACTCCTTCGACGAGTTCCTCGAGGCCATCGATAGCCGTAACGATGCCGGTGAGCCATGCCGCCCCCGCAGTGTTGGGGTCGACTTTCACGTCATCGGAGACCCGTTCGTTTCCGAAGCGCGCCTTCACCGCCTGAACGATGGCGTCAGCCGCCTGCCGATGCGGCAGTGTGCCTCCCACCAGCAAAGCGCCATCGGCGAACTCGATGGAAAGCTCGGGCGGAGCCAGCTGGGAGGTGGGCGCGGTGGCGGTTCCGCTGACAGTGACGGCGGCGGCCTCCACGTTCCGAACTCCCCTAACTTGACGAACAGTCGCCACGGCCCGATCGAGGTCGGCCTGGGTGGCGACCACTCCGCTCAGGCGGGCATCCCGACCGGCGAACTCCACGTCGACACCATGCCCGGCGAACGCCGCCTGTGCCCGAAGGGTGAGATTGCGCTCCTCATGGGGTATGGCCCACACGACGGCCGCCGCAGTTACTGCCAGCCACGCCACAGTCAGCCACCACACCGCGGCCGGAATGCGGCGCCGATCTGAATCATCGGAGTTCACGCCGACGCCCCTTTCGAGTGCGGCCGCAAAGTTAACCAGATCGGACCCGCAAGCAGTGAACCGGCGTCACCTCTGTGCTTGATGTGTGTATCTGACACGTGGCGCATAGTGCCGGATAGCGCGCTGATGTCGTCCTGTGGCCTGTGATGTGGAGCGCGCGTTATGTGCGGGTGACTTGTAGCCACCACCGGAGGTGGCGGATCAGTCGCGCACTTTGCGTGTCACACTTTTGCGGCTCTCGATCACTTAATTTCTAGCGGTCGCGCTCCTAGCCTCGCTGACTGCAGTGCCGGGTGCGCAGCGGTGTGTCTCCTTGCCGCCATCGATCAAAGAGGCGACCTGGTAGCAGTGATCGGTCCATCCCGAAGCTCAAGCCGGTAGCGACCGCTTCGCGAGAGCTAGGAGTTGCTGACCGCAGCGGCTCGCGGAGCTTCAAGCAGGCAAGCAGCTTGACCTTGAACGCCTACAGGTGGTTTCAGCGCCGCCACGGCAAAAGGCCCCCGAGCCGTCCTTAGCAGTTCGTCACCGTGTCGTTTCCCGGGCCTCCAGAACAGGTGTCCTTGCCATTGCCCCCGTTGAGGGTGTCGTCTCCGATTCCACCTGAGAGTGTGTCCGAGCCCTGGTTTCCGTTGAGGATGTCGTTCCCCGCGCCCCCGAAGAGCATGTCATTGCCGGAATTGCCATTGAGGATATCTCCGCCACCGGCACCATCGATCTCGTCTCGGCCAGCGCCGCCTCCGATGATGTCTTGGCCGGTGCCGCCATCGATTATGTCGTTGCCCGCACCGCCGAGAATCCTGTCGTTTTGGGCTCCGCCGAACAGCCTGTCGTTGCCCGAGAGTCCGTTGATGACGTCATCGCCACCATCGCCGAACACACGGTCATCGCCTCCGTTACCTCGGAGCATGTCATTCCCGGATCCACCGCGGATCTCATCATCACCTTGGTTTCCGGATATGTCGTCTTGGCCGAGGCCTCCGAAGATCCGGTCCGCTCCGGCATTGCCCAAGATGGTGTCGTTGCCGGCACTCCCGTGGATCTCGTCGGTTCCGCCTTGGGACTCTTCCCCCGCAGAGTCGCCACCGAACAATATGTCGTCGCCAGCGAGGCCGTCGATATAGTCTGCGCCATCGGCACCCCAGATGCGGTTCGGGCCACCATCTCCGCGCAACGAGTCGTTGAAGTTGGAGCCGAACAGGTTCTCGAAATTCGACAGCGTGTCGACGCCCCACTTCGTCTGCTGTGGACCGGAGAGACTCAGGTCGACGTTCACGCCGTTAGGCGCGTCCGCGTAACTCACCCGATCGCCGAGCAGAAGGAAAGAGCTGCCCCCGTCGAGGAAGTCGTCTCCGTCACCGCCGAGGATGGTGTCGTCTCCAAGTCCGCCTGTGATGGTGTCATTGCCGGCATCACCAAAAAGCCGATCGTTTCCGGCTTCGCCATCGATCTCGTCGTTGCCGGCCCCACCGAGGATGGTGTCGTCGCCGCCGCCACCGAGGAGAAGGTCGTCGCCGCCTAATCCGGTGATGGTGTCGTGACCGCCGAACCCGCAGATCACATCTCGATCCTGAGTACCGATGAGCACGTCGTTGCCTGGAGTGCCTTCGATGGTGCAAGCTTCACCTGCTGCGATGGTGGCGGTGGTGGTGAGGGTGTCGCTGTCGCCATCGTCGTCGGTGACGGTCACGGTGACAGTCAGAGTGCCCGGATTGGCATAGGTGTGGGTCCGGTCAGCGAGCGGGCTTGTCGCAGGGTCAATTACCGTGACTGGACTGCCGTCACCCCAATCGATGCTCACCACATGGGTATCGTCTCCGCCAGGATCGGTGAACGTCGGCCCCACCAACGTG
>JBFIXI010000024.1:0-51445 GCA_041605955.1 Acidimicrobiia bacterium | reverse complement strand
GCTTCCCGCAGATGCCCCCCGCCTCAACGTGCACGCGGTGGCCCGTATGGGCGGTGTGCTGGTGACGACCCAGGAGTGACGGCGCCGAGGGCGCCCCCCTGAGATCGTCTATGTGGCTTCTCCGCTGGTTCGGCCGGCGAAGACGTCGGTCCGCTTGTGTCGTACGAAGCCGATGCTTCGATAGAGTTGACCCGACGCTGGATTGTCGGGTTCGTAGCCGATCGATATGCGCTCGGCGCCCTCCCTCGCCAGCAGGTCGATGCCGCTGGTGAGTATGTGGCGGGCAAGCCCTCGTCGCTGATGATCGTCGTGGGTGCGCATGGGCTCTACGACCCCGGTGGCGGTCACAGGGTCGTACCAGAACAGTCCGTATGCCGCTGGATCGTCATTGCGATCGAGGACGACCAGATCGAGGTCGGACCGGTAGAGCGACGTCTGCTGGAGGCGCTCCTCGACATCGGGCCGCCCGGGACGAACCAGGTGGTAGGGGCGTTCCATCGTTTCGTTGCGATTGAACAACCGGTAGTCCGCATGGAGCGAACTGATCTCAGGCCGAGAGTTTGCGTCCAACCAGCACTCGACCACGGCATCTCCCCTGATGGTGAAGCCATGGTCAAGAAACACATTGCGCATCACCTCATCAGCGCGGTCGATCTCGAGTTCGACGTTCCGAATTCCGCATCCTGCAACGTGAGCCAGCCCGCGCTCCACGACATGTGCAACCCACTCCGGCGCTGCGTCCGGCATGACGATCACGGCCAGGGTCGGATCCGCGTACACGAGCGACGACCCGTCGCCGAAGTCGGTGACGGTCACCGCCGCGGCCGGGCGACCGAGATCATCGAACCAGAACAGCTGACCGAGATCGTCCGTAGGGCGCCGAACGCTCCACCAGAATTGGATCTCTGCAGCTTGGTACAACCCCTTCGTGGGGTGGGCGCGCCGAACGCGCTGCAAGAGCGCTGTCACCGCTTCCAGATAGTCGAGACCGACTCGGTGCTCTTCTCGCACTGTTCCTACCCCCTGGGACAACTCGCCGAGAGTATCTAAACACCTCGGCACGGTGACGACCGAGGGCGAAACGTCGAGGGGGTGATCGAACTCGAGGCCCGATTCTGGCGAGCCGCCGGCGACTCGGACCTCTACTGCGATGAGTTGGCGGAACGGAACCTCAACCTGGCAAAACGATGCCGAGTTCCGTAGGGTCGGCGAGGACTCGGACGTCCTCGAATTCATCTTCGGCCGTCTGATGGCCGGGTACACAATCCAGCCGATCTATCTGCTCGCCTGGCTGATGGCCGGTCTGCTGGCCGGCACATTGGTGCGGTGGCGATTCGCCATGCAGGAGGCGTGGCAAGCGCCCGCGTCGCTGCAGCAGCATCATCTGCCGGGGCGCCCCGGAGTCTTCAGGGCGCCAGGATGTTCTTGGCGTTCAGGAACGCCTCGCCCAGCCAGGCGCCGGCATTCGACGTACCTTCCTGAATGTCGTCGGCCTCTTGGATGACGGCCACGAGGAACTCGGTCGTGGCCGCCAGCTCCTCCGACGTCATGTGGATCGCATGCTCTTGGACCCGGGCGCTCAAGTTACGAGCTTCCTTACGGAACCAGCCGTCGCCGGCCTCATTCAGCAGTTCCCACGGCGGGCCCGGGGAGTCGGTCCATTCGATCTGGTCGAGGAAGGCCGAGCAGACCTTGGCCGCGGCATCCCACGTATTCATCCATCCTCCGTGCGTTTCTCAATCGTGGGCCGATTCTATCGACTGAACGTCCCCGGCTCCCAGCTGCGGGTGGGACGACGGTCGAATCGACCGGTCCAATCGGGCGGTCGACTTACGATGCGGGAATGCGAGCCGCAGCGCTGCTCAGTCTGCTCCTCGTCGCTGGGTGCGCCGGCGACGGCGTGGAACTCGAGGAGTACACGATCGGAGATGTGGCGCGGCAGCGCACCCACTGTGCCGCCGCCGATCCGGTCCTGCGCGCTCGCAGTGGAGAGGGCTTGCCGCGACGAGGCGACACGGATCGGGACCGCGTTGAACGAGTCTTGGCCCAGACGCGATCCGAGCTGCTGGCCGCCCACGACGGCGTCGACGCCGCGGTGGTGGAGCGCAACGGACAGGTGGTGGATCAGGCCAGCCCAGTCAGCGCGGCAGACGACTATCAGATCCTCGTCACGATCTCGGGTGATGCGCTCTGCCCATTGGCGCCAGTCCTCTGGAGTGGCGTGCCCGTCTTGTTCTTCCGGGACCGTTGACGCACCACTAGCAAAGCCCCCGTTGGGCGCTCTGGCTCCAGTGTTTGGATACAGGTCTACGGACCTGATGCTTGGCACCGCAGGGGCTTTGCTGTTGGGGTCATGCTGCCCGCCCATCCGGCGGCCCGCTAGGGCCATTGTGCCCCAATTCCAGCTCGCGGCCGCAGGGCGCGCTCAGCTGCGAATGCGGCTGAGCCAGTTCTTGACCGCGTTGATCACATCGGATTCAGACTCAACACCGGAGACGTGTAGCTCAGCATCCGGACCCTCCGTTCCATCTGTAATGCGAGCCCGCAGCCGTCCACCTTGCTCGCGCCAGACACGGATAATCATCACGCCATCAGATTCGGGCTCGTCCGCCATGGCATCAACGTATCAGCTGGGGGGCGAAGTCCTGGTGATATCCGCTTCCGGATCCATGGGCGCAGCGCGCCCACGCTCTCTCCTGATCGCCCGGATCTGGCACCGGCCGGCCATAACGGCTCGGTGGATCTAGATGACATTTGGCCCTGTCAGTGGGGATATCCGCCGATACGCTGTCCAGAGCTGACAACCTGGATGAGGATGCGACCGTCACGGCGTCTCATATTGGTTTGCGCATTGACGGCGGTGTTGCTGCCCGGCTGCGGCATCGCTACCGGCTCGGGCAACATCGTCACCGAGGTGCGTGATCTCCGGGACTTCAAGAGTGTGTCCGTCCGTGAGGGGCTCGACCTCGAGCTCGAGGTGCGCCGCGGCGCCGAATACGCAGTCACGGTGAGCTACGACGACAACCTGCTCGAGCGAATTGTCACCCGAATCAGCGGCGACATGCTGATTGTGGAGTTCGACGGCAACGCCACCTTCGCCGGCGGCTCCGACCGGGTCGTCACGGTCGTCATGCCACGGCTCGAATCGTTGAGGGCCAGCGGAGGAGCCGAGGTACGTGCCGCCGGGGCGATCCGCTCCTATTCGGTCAGAGCATCCGGCGGCGCCGCGATCCACGCCGGCAAGCTGCGGGCGACGACCGTCGACGTCGAAGCCTCGGGCGGGGCGGACGTCGTGGTTTTCGCCAGTTCCACGGTGACGGGAGATGCGTCGGGCGGCGCCAACATCTCGGTGCTGGGGTCCCCGGACTCTGTTGAAATCGCCACCAGCGGCGGCGCAGAGGTCGACGGCTAGAGCGCCGGCTAGTCGCGCAGCGCCCAGTCGACCGCCGCCAGGGCGTGGAGGCGCGTGGTCGGGAAGAAGGGCACGCTCACGTCTTGCGCGGTCACGAGCAGCTCGATTTCCGTGCAGCCGGCGATGACCCCCTCGGCGCCGGCGGCCACCAAAGTGTCGATGATCTCGGTGTACGCCCGCCGGGAGCCCTCGTCCACCACGCCCTGCACCAGCTCGTCGTAGATGACGCGGTGGACCACCTCTTGCTGGGCCGGCTCGGGCACAGTCACATCCAGCCCGTGGCGATGCTCCAGCCGACCCCGATAGAAGTCCTCTGTCATCGTGAAGCGAGTGCCAAGCAACGCAACGCTATGCACCCCGGCCGCGGTCACCGCCGCGGCCGTGGCGTCGGCGATGTGGATCAGCGGGATGGCGATCGCGTCCTCGACTTCGTCGGCCATCCGATGCATCGTGTTGGTGCAGATCACCAGGCATTCCCCGCCGCCTGCCTCCACCGACCGGGCGCCGGCGATCATGAGGTCGGTCGCTGCCTCCCACTCACCACGGTGCTGCAGATCCTCTACTTCATAGAAGTCGACGGAGTACATGACGGACTTGGCAGAGTGAGTGCCGCCCAGCCTCCGTCTCGCCTCTTCGTTGATGATCCGGTAATACTCGGCCGACGACTCCCAGCTCATGCCGCCGAGGAGACCGATGGTGCGCATTGGGCGAGTATATGGATGGTCGAAACAGCCATCCGGGGCGGCGGAGTCCTCCGTATATGTGATAGAAGCAGGCTATCGATGATTCTCGAAGACACCGTGAAGACTTTGCGCAATCGGGTGGTGAATCGCACCACCAGCCTCTTCGCGCACGCCCCCAATCCCCTCGAGCACACGATGCAATACCGCAGTGATCCCGGACTGATGGGGCCCGGCTCCGTGAGTTGGAGGGTCATCGGCGACGTGGCCTCGTTCTTCGGAGGAATCCGGGCGCTGCTGATCCAAGCGGCGCATCCCGAGGTCGCCGCCAGCCTCGGCGACCACTCCCGCTACAAGGATGATCCCCTGGGCCGGCTGTCGCGCACCTCGGCGTACGTCACGGCGACGACGTTCGGAGCAATGCCCGAGGTGGAACGGGCGATCGCAATGGTGCGCCGGGCCCACCGTCCCGTTCAGGGTACATCGCACCGGAATCGGGCTTACTCGGCGGACGCGCCGGCCCTGGCGGCCTGGGTCCACAACGCCCTCACCGACTCGTTCCTCACCGCCTACCAGGTGTTTGGCCCGGAGCCGCTGTCCGACTCCGACGCCGACCAGTTCGTCGCCGAGCAATCCCGGATCGGGCGGCTGCTCGGCGCCGACCCCCTGCCGCAGCGGGCCGGTGAGCTCGAGCGGTGGATCATCGACCATCCCGATATCAACCGTTCCCCCGGCATGGACGATGCGGTCGAGTTTCTGCGCAACCCGCCGTTGCCGTTCACGGTGCTGCCGGCGTACAAGACGATGGGGGCGGCCGCCGCCGCAACCATTGCACAGTCGCTGCGGGAACTCCTCGGAATCCCCAAGGTACCGGGGGCGCTCACCGCCGGAAGAAGCACGGCGGCATTTCTCCGGTGGAGCCTGGGCTCGTCGCCGGCGTGGCACATTGCGCTGGTGCGCAGCGGTGCCGAGATCCCGGAGGGACTCTTCACTCGAACGCTTCCCGAGGCGCAGCTGGCCAGCTGACCGGGAGCGGGGAATCGCTGGGCCGCTGGGCCGCTGGATGGGCCGCTGAGCCGAGACTTCCTTCGGTACCCTCGCCGCCGTGCCCGAGCTGATCCGAATCTTCGTCGACGTGTTGGTTCCCGTCTTCGGCGTTGCCGCCGTTGGCTACGGGACCGCCCGGCTGGCTGGTCTGGATCACCGTCCGGTGGGGACCTTGGCCTACTGGCTGTTGGTGCCGGCTTTCATCTTTCGCACGCTCAGTGATCCGGCGGCGCTGGAAGGTCCGGTCGTCAAGATGTTGCTGGCGACCGTCATCACGATCTCCACCGTGTGGGTGGTCATGAGTTGGCTCCTACGCAGGCAGCCGGGAGAGCGGCGAGTCGTCGATACCATGGCGGCCTCGCTGGGCAACGTCGGCAATCTGGGTTTTCCGATCGTGCTCTTCGCCCTCGGCGAAGCTGCTCTCCCGGCGGCCGTGATCCACTTCTTAGCGACGACGGTGTGCATCTTCGGTTACGGGGTGACGGCGGCGGCACGGTTGCGAGCAGGCAGCCCGATCGTCGCTGTCAAGCGAGTGGTGACGACTCCAGCAATCATCGCCATGCCGCTGGGCTTCATGATGGCGGCGGCCGAATGGACGCTGCCGACCGCTCCCAGTCGGATGATCGGTCTCCTCGCCGACGCCATGATTCCCGTGATGTTGCTGGCGCTCGGGATGCAGCTCGCTTCGGCTCGGCTGGCTGCCGGCGTGCGGCGGCTTGGCCTGATCAGCCTCGCCAAACTGGCCGTGAGCCCGGCGGTGTTCGCCGGAGTGGCCGCCCTGTTGGATCTGCGCGGTTTCGCCCGGGACACAGGTCTGTTGATGGCGGCTATGCCGACCGCCGTGCTGGTGGCCTTGATCGGCATTGAATTCGAGCTCGAGGCGGAGGTCGCCACTGCGGCCATTCTGCTCAACTCGCTGGTGGCGCTGGGAACCCTCAGCGTGCTGCTAGTTCTCGTGTGAAGTCCGGCGCGGCTAGGGATCCGGCCACCAACTGCGCCGGCCGCGCCGCTTGCCGAAGCTCTCCGGCCAGGCGTCGCCCGAGAGGTCGCCGGCAATGTCCCGGTCGGCATGCTCCAGCAGCGGGTCGAGTGAGTAATGGATGTCGTCGATGGCCTCCATGATGTCGCCTCGCTTGCGGTAGCGGGCGGCGAAAGTGTCCATCGGGAAATCGGCCAGCTCGGCGTCGGGGACCTCATCCCACGTCAGCGGCGCCGATACCCAGCCGGTAGGCCGTACCGAATAGGCGCTGGCCAGGGTGCGGTCGCGGCTGTTCTGGTTGTAGTCGATGAAGACCCCGTGGCGCTCGAACTTCCACCACTTGCTCGTCACGATCTCGGGTCGGCGCCGCTCCACCTCCCGACCGAGAGCCAGCGCCGCCTTGCGCACCTCGAGGAAGCTGTAACGCGGCTCGATCCGCACATAAACGTGGATGCCCTTCGAACCGGATGTCTTCGGGAAGCCGACGAGATCGAAGGCGCGCATCGTCTCGTCGACTTCGAGGGCGACTTGCTGGATCTCGCTCCACGTGGCTTCGGGAGTCGGGTCGAGGTCGATGCGCAGCTCATCTGGGTTTTCCACGTGCTCGACCCGGGTTGCCCACGGATTGAGGTCGACACAGTTGAGCTGAGCCATCCAGATGATGTCGAAAGGGGTGCGGGGCACGAAATAGCCGGCGGTTCTACCCGACGGGAATTCGACGAAATATCGTTCCCCGGCCGACTGCGGAGCGCGCTTCTGATAGAAGGGCTTCTCGCCGACACCTTGGGGAAACCGCTTCAGCATCGTTGGCCGACCGAACACGCCGGCCAAGGCGCCGTCGACACAGGTCAGGTAATGCTCGACTACGTCGTGCTTCGTCCAACCCTGGGCGGGGAACATCACCTTGTCCGGGCTGGTGATGGTGATCGGCTCGCCGTCGACCTCGACGACCACGTCGTCCATGCGCCGATTGTGCCAGAGCACAACCTTCAGGAACGCCGCCCCGGCCGATAGGCTGCAAGCAGATGACCGAGCTGCCCGACTACGTGCTGAAGAATCGGGCCCACTGGGACAAGCATGCCGCCAGCTGGGTGGCGATGGGGGAGCGGGCATGGGACGGCGAGCCGTCGTGGGGTATGTGGGCGATTCCCGAGGCCGAGCTGCAGCTGTTGCCGCCAGACATGACCGGTATGCAGGCGATCGAGCTCGGCTGCGGTACCGCTTACTTCGCCGCCTGGATGATCCGCCGTGGAGCCAACGTGGTCGGAATCGACAACTCCCGAGAGCAGCTGGCAACGGCTCGCCGCTTGGCTGCCGAGCATGGGGTCGAGCTGGAGCTGATACATGGCAATGCCGAACACGTGCCGAAGCCCGACGGTTCGTTCGACTTCGCCCTTTCCGAGTACGGCGTCGCCATCTGGGCAGACCCGTACAAGTGGGTGCCGGAAGCCCATCGCCTGCTGAAGCCCGGCTCTGATCTGGTGATGCTCGGCAATCACCCGCTCGTCATGTGTGTCCAGGACTTCAGCTCTGACGCGCCGGTGACCTACACGCTGCTGGAGCCCTACTTCGGCATGCACCGCATCGACTGGGACGACGGCGAGGACCAGGGAACCGAGTTCAATCTCCCAATCTCGACGTGGTTCCAGCTGTGGAACGAAGTTGGGTTCGATGTCCTGGCCTATCACGAGCTGCAGGCTCCGGCCCCCGGCCCCGAGGTGAACTTCTTCGCCACGGCCGACTGGGCGTATCGCTATCCCAGCGAGCAGGTCTGGAAGGTGCGCAAGCGCTAGCCGGGCCGACGGAGCCCGCCGGAAGCCGGCTAGCGGGATGTAGTGGACAGCTCGGCATTCTCCTTGCGGCGGCCCCCCAACGCCAGCAGCACCACGAGAACGAAGAGCCCGGGCACCATGGCGAAGGCAGCGCGGATGTCGGCTTGATCGGCAATGGCGCCCAACGTGAGAGGTGCCACCAACGTGGCAGCGCCGGCCGCGATGAACACTCTGGCAGCGGCCACGTCGGAGCGGTCCGTAGCCCTCTCGATCGCGAGTGTGACCAACATGGGGAACAGCATCGCGATCCCAAGCCCGACGATCAGCAAGCCGCCCACAACGGGCAGCACGGAGCTCGATCCCCAGAACAAGAGCGATCCTCCCAGCCCGACCGAAGCCGCTCCCAGCAGCAGCGGGAAAGCGGCGACTCTGTGAGCGATTCTTCCGCCGAGGAACCGGCCGGCCGCAATCGCCCCGAAAAAGGCCGTCATCAGCAAGGACGCCGAACCTTCTGTGGTGCCGGCCACGTCGACGAGGTAGCCGGCCCCCCAAGCGCCGACGGTCCACTCGGCGGCAACTGCAGGGATGAGCGCCCCCCAGAGGAACCAATAGCCGACGGGTAGCCGTCGCCGCGCTCCATTCCCCGCCACACCGGTGGTGGGTGGGAATCGCTCGGAGCGCCGGAGCAGACCGAGCGTGATCCACACTGCCAGCGGCGCTACGAACGCGGGCCGCCAGCCGGCCCCGGCAGCCACCGATGCCCCGATCAATAGCGGTGGGACGACAAAGCCGACACTCAAGGCGGTGTTGACCTCGGTGAGTGCCACTGCCCGGTGAGACCCATGGTGATCGGAGAGCGCCGCTTGGCTGACTGTCAGCGCGGCGGCAACGCTGGTACCGAGCAGGAGGCCCCCCGACAGGGACGCGGCCGGATGCGGCGCGGCGCCGATCAGCAGCGAACCGGCGGCCACCCCGGCACCGCCCCACCAGAACACGCGCTTGCGTCCCCAGGCGCCGGTGAACCGCTCGGCCAGCAACCCGGCCGTGATGGAGCCCACGGCTATGGCCGTGAAATGAAGGCCGCCGACCGTGCGGCTGATTGCCAGGTCGTCTCGCAGCAACGGCATAGCCGGCCCGAGCGCACTGATTCCGAAGCCGAGCCCGATTGCCATGCCATAGGCCAGGAGGGTGAATCGGTCCCGGGTGAAAGCCCCGGCGTCACTGCGCGGCTGATCCGTCATCTGGGCGCGAGGCTACCGGCGCCGGCGGCAGCCGGGACCTGGGAGGGGCGGCGTCGCGGGGCACGGCGGCTGCCCGCAGCGGTCGTGAGCTATGGGCCCGCTGACGAGCCGGTGTGGATGGGCGAACAGGAGCTAAGGGGCACCGCCGACGGCCCGCTCCAGTGCACTTGCCACCGGAGACGGAGCCGCCGGAACCACTGCGGCCAGGTGCCCATCGGGGCGGATGATGGCGGCAGTCTCTGCCGGCAGCCGCAAGGTGGCGCTGAGCACTCCGGCGACGTCGAGCATCTCGAGTGAGAACACATCGATCGGCATCGGCGAGAGTCCGCCGACCTCATCGAGCCGGCTGGGATCACCGGTGGTGATGACCAGGAACGAGCGCCCCATCAGCAGCCGGAGCCTGGTCTTGCCGCCGGCGGCAGCCACCACCGGCGCATCGGGGACGAGCATCCCGGGAGAGATTGATGTTTCCAGATTCGGAGGCGTCGTGAGCGGGGAGTCGGCATAGTCGAAAGGCTGCGCCAGCTGACCGGAGTCGACCATCTCGCGAGCCTGCGGATTGCCGACGGCAGCCTCGAGCGTTTGGCGGCGCCGCTCCCATAGCTCTGGTGTCGGCGGCACCAGGAAGTCCATCGTGGCACCGGTGATGGCGAGGTTCTCTTCGGCGGCGGCGCGCCGCTCGATGTTGTAGCTGTCTAGTAGCCCAGGAGCCGCCCAGCCGTGGCGCACAAAGGCGAGTTTCCACGCCAGGTTCTCCGCGTCCTGGATCCCCGAGTTGAGCCCGCGGGCGCCAAACGGCGACACGATATGCGCCGCGTCACCGGCGAGAAAGGCTCGCCCGACTCGAAACGTGTCGGCAATCCGCTGGTGAAACCGATATACCGACAACCACACGATCTCGTAGTCGCTGGTTCCCACGATCTTGCGAATGCGCTGATCGAGGCCGCCGGACCGTTTCTCCTCTTCGAGATCGAAGTCGGGTGGCACCTGCCAGTCGATGCGCCACACCGAGTCGGCTTGGGGGTGGATCAGCACCTGCCGATCGGGGTTCCACTCGGGATCGAAGAAGAAGCGGCGCTCATCGGCAAACCCCAGCTCTGCCCTGATGTCACAGATGAGGAACTTGTCGTCGAAGGACTTGCCGGGGAACCCGGCGCCCATGAGCTTGCGCATCGTGCTGCGGGACCCGTCGGCACCGATCACGTACTCACCCTCGACTGGCACCGTGCCCCTATCCGTTTCGGCAACCACCTGCACCGCATCGCCGTTCTGATCCAGTTCGGCGGCGGCGTGGCCGTAGCGCAGCTCGATCAGGTCCGATCGATCGACGGCATCTTCGAGCCAATACTCGGTGCGGTCCTGCCCCACGTTCACGAAGGGCGGGTAGTGGTTGTCGCCGATCTCGGGGAAGGTGATCTGGAACAGCTCGTGGTGGCGGTAGTAGGTACGGCCCATCGTCCAGGTGACCCCCTCGGCGAGGAGCCGATCGCCGCACCCGACCCGCTCCAGCACGTCGAGCACGTCGCGCTGCATGCACAACGCCTTGGACCCGATCGGGTCCCGTTGCTCGGTGGCCTCGAGAATGACCGCGGGCACTTCGAGATTGGCGAGCAGCAGCGCTTCCGTCATCCCCACCGGGCCGCCGCCCACGATGATGATCGGTCGGGTCGCCATCGCTTCCCAAGCTAACCCGACCGCAGCGGCTCGAGCCAGCCCATCAGCCCGCCGACGGGTATTGCGGGCGGCGCTTCTCTCGGATGGCCGCCGCTCCTTCGGCGGCATCGGGGCCCATGAAGGTGAGCATCTCCAGCGCCAGGCTCGCATCGAATGCGGGGGCCGCCTGCTGCATCCACAGGTTGAGCGATCGTTTGGTGAATCTCGCCGCATCCTGCGGTCCGGTGGCGATCTTGGTGGCCACACGCATCGTCTCGTCCAGCAGCTCCGGGGCGGGGACCGACTTGCTGACCAAGCCGATCCGGTCGGCGGTTTTGCCGTCGATGAAGTCGGATGTGATGAGGTAGTACTTCGCTTTTGCCAACCCGCACAGCAGCGGCCAGACAATGGCGGCGTGATCACCGGCGGCTACCCCGAGACGGATGTGACCGTCGGTGAAGCGGGCGTCGTCGGCAATGATCGAGATGTCGGCCATCAACGCCACGGCTAGGCCGGCCCCCACCGCCATTCCGTTGATGGCGGAGATGATGATCTTCTCGCACCGCATCATGTTGTAGACGAGGTCCGCGGCCTCTTTGAGAGCAACCCGCATCCCGGAGTAGTTCTCGATCATCGTGTCGATCCAGTCGAGATCGCCACCCGAGGAGAACGCGTCGCCGGCCCCGGTGATCACCGCCACCCGACACTCCGGGTCGGCGTCGATGTCGAGCCAGATCCGGCTGAGCGCATTGTGGGTGGCGGCGTCGGTGGCGTTGAGCTTCTCCGGCCGATCGATGGTGATCCACAGGATCCCGTGCTCCCGCCGCTCGAAATCGAGCTGCGGGTACTTCTCGAACCAAGCCATGTCCCTCCAACCTCTAGCCGTGGGGGCACGATATCGGCTGTTGCCGGGTGGAAGGGACGACATCGACTGCCCTGCTCAGTGGTGGCGCGTCGCGACTGAGCGCCCGGCCGTCCGCTGTCAGGTCGCGACGACGATCGGCCGGCATGGCCGCTAACTTGAGCCGAGCACTGATCGGAGACGGCATGACTGATACAGAGCAGCGTCGAGAGTCCGCATCCCCGATGCCGATCGACCATCCCCCCTACATGTCGGGGTTTGGCAACGAGTTCGCATCCGAGGCTCTGCCGGGGGCGCTTCCGGAAGGGCAGAACAATCCACAGAAGCCCCCGCTCGGGCTCTATACCGAGCAGCTCTCGGGAACCGCTTTCACCGTTCCCAATCGTCGTAATCGACGTACCTGGTTCTACCGGATCCGTCCCTCGGTCCGCCATGCATGGCGCTTCACCGAGGCGGACAATCGCTGGATCCGCACGGCGCCGTGCCGGGAGGACCAGCCTCCCATCGGGCAGCTGCGCTGGGACCCTCCTCCGTTCCCCGACGAGCCGACCACGTTCTTGACCGGCATTCGCACCGTGGCCACCAACGGCGACGCCCACACCCAAACCGGCATGGCGGCTCACGTCTATATGGCGAGCGAGTCGATGACCGACACGTATTTCTACAACGCCGACGGTGAGATGCTGATCGTGCCTCAGGCCGGTCGGCTGCGCTTCGTCACCGAGTGTGGCGTGCTGGTGGTCGAGCCGGCGGAGATAGCCGTGATGCCGCGGGGGATGGTGTTCCGCGTCGAGCTGCTCGACGAGCGGGCCCGTGGCTACATCTGCGAGAACTACGGGACCTATCTGGAGCTACCGGAGCGGGGGCCGATCGGGGCCAACGGCATGGCCAACCCCCGCGACTTCCTCTATCCGGTGGCGTCATTTGAGGACATAGACGCCGCCGGCGAGCTCTCGGTGAAGTTCGACGGTCGGCTGTTCGCCGTCGAGACGGACTACTCGCCGCTGGACGTAGTCGGCTGGCACGGCAACCATGCGCCGTACAAATACGACCTGCGCGAGTACAACGTGATGGGATCGATCAGCTTCGACCACCCCGATCCGTCGATCTTCACTGTGCTCACTTCGCCATCACCGGACGAGGGGGTGGCCAACATCGACTTCGCGGTGTTCGCCGATCGCTGGCTGGTCGGGGAGCACACGTTCCGGCCGCCGTACTACCACAAGAACATCATGAGCGAGTTCATGGGGATTCTCTACGGGGTGTACGACGCCAAAGAGGAGGGCTTCAGCCCCGGCGGGATGAGCCTGCACAACATGTACTTCCCCCATGGACCCGACCACGACGCTTGGCTCAAGGCCACCCAGTCGGACCTCCAGCCGGAGAAGCTGGCGGACACGATGAGCTTCATGTTCGAGACTCGCTATCCGCTCATCCCGACCGCCTATGCCGGCTCGATCCCGGCACTCCAGGACGACTACCCCAGCGTGTGGCACAGCCTGGAGAGGCACTTCGAGGGCTAGCGGCCGATCTAGGAACCACTTGACGCGCCTCGAGACATGTGGTCTAATTCGGTCGATCGACCGAAGGAACTGGAGTGGCCACAAAGTCGGACACCAAGGCACTGATCCTCAAGGCCGCCAAGGCGGCGCTGCTCGAGACCGGTTATGCGGGGCTGTCCACTCGCAAGATCGCGGACGAGGCGGGCGTGCCGCTCAGCCAGATTCACTACCACTTTGGGTCCCGTCACAACCTGGTGCTGGCTTTGCTGGAGCGAGAGAATCAGCAGCTGCTGGCGCGGCAGTCTGAGATGTATGAGAGCGATATGCCGCTGTGGAAGCAGTGGGAGCAGGCCTGCGACTTTCTCGAGGACGATTTGGCCTCGGGGTACGTTCGGATTCTGCAGGAGATGACCGCGGCCGGGTGGTCGGACGGCGAGATCGCCGCCGCGGTGCGCAAGATCCTCAAGGGCTGGTTTGACTTGTTGGCCGAAACGGCGGCGGCCGCCGCCCACCGGATGGGAGGGCTTGGGCCGTTTACCCCTCACGAGATCGCCGTCCTCGTCGGTATGCCCTTCCTCGGCGTTGAGGCGATGATCCTGCTCGGCTTCGACGAGAAGGATCTGCCGTCCCGCGCCGCGTTGCGCAAGGTAAGCGCCTTGATCCGCAAGCTGGAGGGGGAATGATGCGGGCGAGGCACCCCGATGTCGCCGGCACCGTGGATCGAGACAGGGTGCGCCTCGGATACGAGGTGTATGGAGACGGCTCGCCGACGGTCCTGTTGCTGCCGACGTGGACCATCATCCACTCCCGGTTCTGGAAGTTCCAGATTCCATACCTGGCGCGTCACTACCGGGTTGTCACGTATGACGGACCAGGCAATGGGCGCGCCGACCGGTGCCTCGACCCTGCTCGCTACGCCGCGGACTCATATGCAGAAGACGCCGCCGCAGTTCTCGACGCCTGTGGTGTCGCCCAGGCGGTCGTGGTTGGGCTGTCGATGGGCGGGCAATACGGGACTCGCCTGGCAACGCTCCATCCCGAGCGGGTGTCCGGCCTGGTGCTCGTGGGACCGGCGCTGCCGCTGGCTCCGGACCCGGATCGCGCCTCGATCGCCGAAAACTTCACCAAGCCCTATCCCGATGACTGCCAGGGGTGGGACAAATACAACTTGGCGTACTGGCACGATCACTACGAGGACTTCACGAAGTTCTTCTTCTCCCAGATCTTCTCCGAGCCGCATTCGAGCAAGGCTCTCGAGGACGCCGTCGGTTGGGCCGCCGAGACCGGAGCGAGCATTCTCGAAGCGGAGGCCATGCGCCCTCCAGTGGGCGGGGACGGTACTCGTGCCTCCGTAGCCTCGCCCGAGGCGGCGGTCGCGCTGTGGTCACAGGTGCTCACTGCTCTCGAGTGTCCAGTCGTCGTCGTCCATGGCACCCGAGATCGCATTCAGCCCTACGCGGCCGGTGTCGAGGCCGCCCGCCTCTCCGGCGGAGAGCTCGTGACATTCGAGGGCTCGGGTCACATGCCCAACGTGCGCGACCCTGTCCGCTTCAACCTCGTGCTTCGCGACTTCATCGAGAGCCTTGCGCCATGAGGGCGAGCAGTCCCCACACGACGGACCCGATCCACCGCCAAGGCGTCGACCTCTACTTCGAAGTGCACGGCCAGGGCGATACGACCCTCTTCTTCATCCCGCCGGCGCCGATCACCCACTCGAAGATCTTCAAAGCCCAGGTTCCCTACTTGGCCAGGCACTACCGCGTTGTCACGTTGGACGCCCGGGGCAACGGTGGGTCGGGCCGGCCAACCTCCAAAGAGGATCATTCCAGAGCGCAGAACATCGCCGACATGCTCGCCGTGCTCGACGCCACGGCCACCAACGAGGTGATCTTGGTCGGCCACTGCACGGCCAACTGGTGGTGCGTCGAGTTCGCCGCTCAACACCGCGATCGGGTGGCGGGCTTCGTGGCAATCGAGCCCGGGGTGCCGTTCATCGGCCCGGTGCATCAGCACTGGATCGACACCCACGAGACGTGGGATTCCATGCTCGACGATCCGCAGGGCTGGGAGCTCAATAACCGGCATGTATACCTGACCCAGCATCGCCGCTGGATCGAATGGTTCTTCAGCCAGCAGCTGGTAGAGCCCCATTCGACCAAGCAGTTCGAAGATGCCGTGGAGTGGGCGTTGGAGTCGACCGGCGAGGTGCTGGTGGCGGGCGAAGAGGGGATCGGAATCGATGTTCCCGACAGGGAAGACTTCCGCCGATTGTGTGCCGCCATCGACTATCCGGTTGCCGTGATCCACGGCGATCGCGACATCTGCCAGCGAGTGGAGCGGGGCCGGGAGTTTGCCGAGCTCGTCGGGGGAGAACTCCACATCATCGAGGGCGGCGGCCACCTGGCTCTCGCCCGGGATCCCGTGAAGGTCAACCAAATCATCAAGCAGTTCGTCGATCGAGTATCTGGAGCGCGCATGGAGAGCTACGTGTGGACGCGCGGCATGAGCCGCCGCAAGAAGGTGCTGTATCTGTCGTCCCCGATTGGCCTGGGGCACGTTCGCCGGGACCTGGCGATTGCCCAAGAGCTCAAACGGCTCCGCCCAGAGGTCGAGATCGATTGGCTGACCCAGCATCCGGTCACGCCGGTTCTGGAAGCAGAGGGGGAGCGGGTCCACCCGGCGAGCGAATGGCTCGCATCGGAGTCGGCCCATTTCGCGGACGAATCAACCGGTCACGACCTGCATTGCTTCCAGGCGTTGCGTCGCATGGACGAGATCCTCGTGGCCAACTTCATGGTGTTCCAGGAAGTCGTCGAGGAGGGGCTCTACGACTTGGTGATCGGAGACGAAGCCTGGGACGTCGACCATTTCTGGCACGAGAATCCGGAGCTGAAGCGGGGGGCGCACGCATGGATGACCGACTTCGTCGGCTTCCTCCCCATGCCCGACGGTGGCGAGCACGAGGCATATCTCACAGCCGACTACAACGCCGAGATGATCGAACACATCGAACGGTATCCCCGCATCCGGGACGAGGCGATATTCGTCGGCAACCCCGACGACGTCATTCCGGAGGTGTTCGGCGAAGGTCTTCCCAAGATACGCGACTGGACCGAGGCCCATTTCGAGTTTGCCGGCTACATCACCGGCTTCACCCCGCCGGCCGCAGACGAGGCGGCGGCGCTGCGGGACGAGCTCGGCTTCGGGGAGGGCGAGAAGGTCTGCGTCGTGACTGTGGGCGGGTCGGGCGTCGGCCACGACCTGCTGGCGAAGGCGATCGCCGCGTTTCCCATTGCCAAGAAGGAAATCCCGGGGCTGCGGATGATCGCCGTAGCCGGTCCCCGGATCGATCCGGCCGGCCTGCCGTCACATCCCGGACTAGAGGTGCACGGCTACGTTCCCCGCCTCTACCGCCATCTCTCGGTGTGCGACCTGGCCGTGGTCCAAGGGGGGCTAACGACGACGATGGAGCTGACCGCAGCGAAGCGTCCATTCCTCTACTTCCCCTTGAGCCGCCACTTCGAGCAGAACTACCACGTGCGCCATCGGCTGGACCAATACGGAGCGGGGCGATACATGGAGTACGCCGCCACCGACCCCGAGGCACTCGCCGCCGCCATGGTCGCTGAGGTAAGCGGCGACGTTGCCTACCGGGATGTCGAGACGAACGGGGCCCGACGGGCCGCCGCCCTCATATCCGATCTGTTTTAGGGAGCCAAGGGGAGGAGCCACCCATGTAGACCCGCTCTCACATGCCAGCGGTCTCGGTCGAACGACCGAACAAGAACATCAGACAGAAGACGAGCAGTAGTCGACACGAATGGGAGATGAGATGAGAATACGAACCATCGGGTTGCTGGTAGCAGCCTTGGCGATGTTCATGACCGTCATCGCGGTGGCGCCCAGCCACGCGGCCAAGAACGTCAGCTGGTCCTCGAGCCAGGTAGTGGCGTTCGCCGATCCGGAGACGAGACTCGGCGCATCACATTTGGTGCGCACTCGGTGGGGTGTGGTCGCGACTTTTCGTACGTCCGGGTTGATGCCCCGTGAAGCGTTGACCCTGTGGTGGGTCGTGTTCAACAACCCGGCCGGCTGCACTGATCCGTGCGGAGAAGATGACATCTTTCTCAACGGCGATCCCGCCCAGGGATTGAATACGGCCGGCATCGCCGCCGCCGACATCGTCGCCGGCTACGCCGACGGCGCTCTCAGCGGAAAGCAGGGTCGCGCTTTCATGCGCGCTTGGCTGGGTACGGGTGACCGTGTCTCTGAGATCATTTTCGGGGACGGGCCGGTGCTGAAGGACAGCCACGAGGCCGAGGTGCATCTGGTGGCGCGCAGCCATGGCCCGGCGATACCCGGAATGGTCAGGGAACAAACCGGGTCGTATGCAGGGGGATGCGAGGTCTTCCTCAACCCACCGGCGGTTCCGGTTGCGGAGGGTGAGTGTGCAGACATTCACTTCGCCGTCCACCTGCCGTAGCCGGAAGTCGCAGCAGCGTGTGTCGCGTCCGCCGTGGCGCGATACGCGCTGCCGTGCGCCCCTAGGCGGTCTCGGCCAACGACTTGATGCCGTTCACCACCGCCTGCATGTTGGATCGATGGGTGGCGTTGCGCAGCGCAATGATCTCTTCCTCGTCCTCGGGGTTCTGTTCGATCACGCGGGTGATCCCACTGGGCCCCGGGCCGAGCCGTCGGTGAAACGTGAGTCGGGTCCCTTGCTCGATCGGTTCGAGGCGGAATGTCCATGTGGCGCCGGGTTTGATTCGGTCGCTTACCGCCCACCCGAACGCCTTCTCCGGTTCGTATTCGACCACCCATGAGGTCGTCTCCCAGGTGCGGTCGCCGCGCCGATTGCGACCGGCGAAGCGGGCTCCGAGCGCTGGGCCCTTCGCGTCGAGCCATTCCGCGCCAAGGAACTCTTCCTGGAACCGTGCCGGCAGCGCTATGTCGGTGACCAGCGGCCACACCACGCTCGGCGGGGCGGCAACATCGGCGGTGACTTCGACGACCGGACCATCTTCGAATCGAACCAAAGCAACCTCCGGTCTGATTGTGCCATCTTTGGGCGCTGCAGGCTGCGATGCCGGCTTCGATAGGCTGCACGCCGTCCGAGGAGGAGATATCGCAGAGCTGACACCCCTCATCATGTCGCCGGTGCTGGCCGAGAAGCCATGGGGTGGGCATCGCCTTGCTGCATACGGCAAGCCGATACCCGAGGGCAGGCTCATCGGCGAGAGCTGGGAGATCGCCGACCTGCCGGCAGAGGCGGTGACGGCCGTGAGCGACCCGCGATCGCGCGTCGCCGGCGGGGCGCACGCCGGAATGACGCTGCGGGATCTGATCGTCGAGCACGGTGAAGACTTCCTTGGTGGGGTGACGCCGACCCCCGAGGGCGACTTCCCGTTGCTGGTCAAGCTGCTTGACGCCGGCGAGCACTTGTCTGTCCAGGTCCATCCCGATCGTGAGTATGTCCGGCGCCATCCCGAGGCTCGCCTCAAGACCGAATCGTGGTACGTGGTGGAGGCGGTTCCCGGATCACATCTCTACCTGGGTTTGCGGTCCGGGGTGAGTGTCGAGGACGTCGCCGCCCGGGTGGGGACTCCAGCCGTTGCCGGACTGCTCGACACGGTGCCGGCGGTCGCCGGCGACTTTCATCACCTACCGGCAGGGTTGGTCCACGCCCTCGGCGCCGGAGTCATGGTCGCCGAGATACAGACCCCCAGCGACACCACCTTCCGGCTCTACGACTGGGAGGATCGCTACGAGCGGCCCAATCGTCCGCTGCACGCCGCCGAAGCGCTCCACGCGATCCGACCCGAGCTGCGCAGCGACTACGTGGCTCGTCCCGACGAACCCGGGTCGCGCGACCTGGTTGCGAGCGAGCTGTACTGGATCCGGGAGCACCGGGGTGACGGCGCCGCCGTGCCGATCGAGGGTCGGCCCGAGATCCGGGTGCTCATGGTGCTCGGTGGAGACGCCGCGGTTGACGGACAAGGGGCATCGCCGGGTACCACCGTCGTGGTGCCCGCATCTGTGGTGCCCCGGGTCGAAGTGACGGCCGAGCCGGGGGCGGTGGTGCTCGAGATTGGGCTGGCGTAGCCGCCACCGGCGTCGCTTCGGCCGGCGGCTACAGTTCTGGCGTGATTCCCAATTCCGTGGACGAAGTTCAGGACGCCCTTGCCAGGGCGTCTTACATCGCGGATCGTTCGTTGGCCGTCACCATTCATCTGGCGTTGCAGCTAGGTCGCCCGTTGTTTCTCGAAGGAGAGGCTGGGGTGGGCAAGACCGAGGTCGCCAAGGTGTTGGCCGAGATCCTCGACGTGGATTTGATTCGGCTGCAGTGCTACGAAGGCCTCGACGTGTCCCATGCGCTGTACGAGTGGGACTACGCCCGCCAGATGCTGGCGATTCGCATGATGGAAGCCTCGGGCAAAGCCACCGGCGAGGTGTCCGACATCATGAGTCGCGAATACCTGGTGGCGCGCCCGCTGCTGCAAGCGATCGAGCAGAGTGCCGCCGGTCAGCGGCCGGTGCTGTTGATCGACGAGCTCGACCGGGCGGACGAAGAGTTCGAGGCCTACCTGCTCGAGCTGCTGTCGGACTTTCAAGTGACCATTCCGGAAGTCGCCACCATCGAGGCCGAGGTCCCGCCGGTTGTGGTGATCACCTCGAATCGCACTCGCGAGATCCACGATGCCCTCAAGCGACGCTGCCTGTATCACTGGATCGACTATCCCAGCTACGCCCGCGAGCTCGAGATCGTTCGCGCCAAAGCCCCCGAGGTGCCGGTGCGCCTGGCTGAGCAGCTGGCGCAGGCGATGCAGGAGCTGCGCCGCGAGGATCTGTTCAAGCCCCCGGGAGTTGCCGAGACCCTCGACTGGGGCCACGCCCTGGCGGTGCTGGGGCGCCAGGAGCTCGACGCGTCGACGATTGAGGAGACGCTGGGCGTCATCCTCAAGTATCAGGAGGATCTCGCCAAGGTGCGCGCCAACGGGGTGGCCCGGCTGCTCGAACCGGCGTGAGCCAAGCGCTGACCGCCAACCTGGTCCACTTCGTCAGGCACCTGCGTAGTCGGGGGCTGGGCGTCGTGCCGGCGACCGTACAGGAGATGGCGGCCGCCGTAGAAGCGGTCGGCCTGGTCGACCGCGACGACTTGAAGAGCGCCTTTGCCGCCATCGCCGTTGCCCGCCCGACCGAGCGACCCATATTCGACGACGCTTTCGAGGCGTTCTTCGGGCTCGGCGCGGCGACGCTGCTGGCGCGCGACGAAGACGTGCCTCCGGCGATCACCGAGCGGCAGCATTCGCAACTGACCGCCCCGATCCTCGCCGATCAGATGCGCCAGCAGGTCGAGACCGCCGACTCGCTCGAGCTTCCCGAAACCACCGCCGGTTCGTACGAGGAGCGCCTGGCGCAGCGCGACTTCCGTGACCTGACTCCGGAGGAGGCCGAAGAGGTGCGCCGCATAATGGCGCGCATCGTGTGGCGGCCGGCGGAGGCCGCCTCCCGGCGCTGGACGTCGAGCCCCCGCGGGACCCGGCCGGACATGCGCCGGACCATGCGCAACCTCATTGGGCCGGGCGCCGACATGATGGAGCTGGCCATGGCTCAAAGGAAGCCGCGGCGGCGTCCCCTCGTTGTGCTGGCCGACGTCAGCGGCTCGATGGAGCGCTACACCGAGATGTTCCTCCACTTCCTGCATGCGGCCCAGGGGCGGATGGGCCGGCTCGAGACCTTCGTCTTCGCCACCCACCTCAGCCGGATCACCCGGGAGCTGCGTCAGAAGCTGCCCGAGGTGGCGCTGCGCCGGGTCAGCGCGGCGGTAGACGACTGGTCCGGGGGCACCCGGATCGGCGAGGCGCTCCAGCAGTTCAACGAGGAATGGAGTCGTCGAGTAACCCGAGGTGGCGCCATCGGGCTCATCATCTCGGACGGCTGGGACACCGGCGACCCGGCGCTGCTGCAATGGGAGATGGGCCGGTTCGCTCGAGCCATGCACCGCGTGGTGTGGCTGAATCCATTGGCCGGCCGAGAGAACTACGCTCCTGAGACGCGCGGCATGCAGGCGGCGCTGCCTCACATCGACGACCTGCTGGCCGCGGGGAACCTGCTGGATCTACGTGAGGTCGTGCGACTGCTGGAATCGGTGCCGGCCCGGAGATGAACATGCGCGACGAACTGGAAACCTACGAGAAGTGGACCGCCGAAGGCAAGACGGTTGCGGTCGCCACCGTGGTCAACGTCAAGGGATCGGCGCCGCGCGCTGAAGGCTCCAAGTTTTTGGTGTCCGACGCCGGCGACATGGCCGGTTCGGTCTCCGGAGGCTGTGTAGAGAACGATGTGGCACTGCACGCCCAAGAGGTGATCGCTACCGGTGAGCCCAAGCTGGTGACCTATGGCATTGCCGACGAGGAAGCCTTCGAGGTGGGCCTCACCTGTGGCGGCACGATCCAGGTCTACATCGAGAGGTGGTGAACAGTGGCTGATGTGATCGCCGCCATCGCTGCCCTCACCGAAGATGAGAAGCTGGGCGCGGTGGCCACGATCACCGACGGCCCCGACCGCGGCGCCAAGGCAGTGCTGGATGCCTCCGGGGCGCTCATCGCCGGTTCGCTGCCGGACGACATGGCGGCAGACGTGGCCGCTGACGCCGTCGAGCTGATGCGCAACGAGCAGAGCCGGACGCTGACCTACGGCGAGCGTTCGGTGTTCATCGAGACGGTGGCGCCGCAGCCGCTCATGCTGATCTTCGGTGCCGGCCATATTGCCCAGCCGCTGTCGCAGATGGCGCAGATTCTCGGCTTCTGGGTCATAGTCGCCGATGCCCGGGCTACGTGGGCCACCGAGGAGCGCTTCCCCGATGTCGACCGACTGGTGGTGGGCTGGCCGCAGGCCGTGCTCGAGGACATCGAGCTCGACGGCCGCACGTACGTTGTGATGCTCAGCCACGACCGCCGTTTCGAAGATCCAGTCTTGCCGGCGATCCGGCACGCTCCCATCCGCTACTTCGGCGCGCTCGGCAGTCGCCGCACGTCTCGGGAACGCGCTGAGCGGCTACGCCAGGACGGGTGGAGCGAAGAGGAGATCAACCGGCTCCATGCTCCAATTGGAATCGACATCGGCGCCGAGACCCCCGCCGAGATCGCGGTTTCCATCCTCAGCGAGATTACCCGGGTCCGCTACGGCGCCGGCACCGGCATGTCGCTGCGCGGCACCGAGGGCCGCATCCACCCCCAACGCGGCGAGGAACCGGGAACGGCCTGACTCCCCCCGACGCCAAGTAGTGCCGCCACGCTCGAACCGCAGTGCCCGTGACGGCGAAGCGGGCGGTGTGTGACTCCCCCCGGAGGGGGGAGGGGTACCGCCGCCGGTGGCGGTGGGAAGGGGGGCGTGGGTTTGGCCCGGTGCCGCTGGGATGTTCGTTACTCGTGTTGCTGGGGTGACCTGGTGGGGTTTCACGCGCCGCCGGTGGCGGGGGGAAGGGGGGCGGTCCTCTCGCAAGGCCTCGTCGCTTGCGGCAGCTTCCCTCGGGTCCGATGGGCTCGACCGATTCGATGTTCGTCACCACTCCAAAGAAGTCCCATTCAGGTCCTGGTTCAGGTAGCGGCGGGTTGCGAGAGATTGCGGGTGCGACAATGAGCAGGCCGCCAAAGACCGTGGCGGCGGCGATGATGAGCGCAGCTAGTGAGCGTGCAACATGCCTCGCGACCCGCCAATCCTACTGGTCGATGCCGTCTTGATCGGGTGCTCTAGGCGCCCGCTCGCTTCATGTCCCGGTGCTCCACCTTGCCATCGGCGTGCAAGGCGAAGCGACCCTCGCTCCGGTCGTGCACGGGGTCCGGCCGCGACCAGGGCCATCCGCCGAATTGAGTGCGGCGGTAGTCGTCGAAGGCCTGCTGCAGCTGTTCGGGAGTGTTCATCACGAAGGGGCCCATCTGGAACACCGGGGCGCCGATGGGCTCGCCCTGCAGCATGAGAAACTCGGCCGGGCCACCCTCATTCGTGAGCTGCGTTGGCATGTCGCCCCGGAGCTTCACGCCGATCTTCGCGTCGATCGGGACACCGTCCACGCGGATGGAGTCGCCCATGAAGCAGTGCAACATGCGGTTCACGGTCGGGGTCGAAGCGGGCAGCGTGTAGGCGGCATCCGGGTCGAGGCGAATCAGCCATATGGCGAAGTTCGATGTCGCCCGGCTTGCCCAGGAATCAGGGGGCGGAGAAGGCGGCCGATTCCCCTCGATCTCACCGGCGATCACATCGACCGACACGCCCGGCGCCGGCTCGATTGTCGGAATGTCCTCACCCCACAACATCCCGAAGTAGGCGTCGACCATCTTGGACTCGGGCGGCAAGTTCAGCCAGATCTGGAACAGCTCCAGTGGATTCGGACCGTCGGGGTCGAGCAGTGGGAACATCTCGGCATGCATGATCCCGGAGCCGGTCGTCAGCCACTGCACGTCGCCCTCGCCGTAGCGAGCGGTGGCTCCCAACGAATCGGAGTGGTCGACGTAGCCGCGGCGCACAACTGTGACGGTCTCGAAGCCGCGGTGCGGATGCTGCGGAAAGCCGGGTACAACCCCGCCGTGGTACATGCTCCAGCCGTCTTGGTACGAGAAATCCGAGCCGATGTTGCGCCCGGTGAGCAGATCTCGGATGGGCCCCAACTCGTGGGTGCCCTCCGGGTAGTGGTCAACGTGGTGCACCGTCATGATGAACGGATCGACCCCGAGCCACGGAAAACCGAGCTCAACGAGCTCGAGAACGGAAGATACGTGAGTCATGGGACTCCATCGGCCGGCGTCGCAACTTTACGGAACAACTCGGCCGGCCGGTTCATTCCTACCAGCTCTGCGGCGGATCGCTGGCCGGGAACGACTCTTCGCCCCACTCCTCCACGATCTCCGGCTGCTGGTCGCGATGTGAATAGGGGGCGGCCGGTGAGAGCCGCCGCGGCGCCGGCTGGCGCCTGCGAGCCTGCAGGATGATGGCAGCCAGGGCGCCGAGACCGGCGGCCACAGCTGCCATGCGACGCTTCTTCGTCATAACTGAAACATACCTACCAGAATGGGTTACGACACTTGCATCAGCTGAATCGTGTTGCCGTCCGGATCATTGAACGTGGCGATCCAGCCGCCCCACGGCTCTCGTTCCGGTGGCCGGGAGAACTCGACGCCGGCGGCCGCGAGGCGCTCATAGACGGGCTGAATGTCATCGACTGCGAAGTTCACCATCGTGCGCAACGGGTCGCGGCTGGTGCCGTGCACCTCACTGTGACGGGCCACGGTGAGTCGCATCTCGCCCCACTCGAAGTTGACGAACCCCTCGCGGTCAGATCGCGGCGTCATCCCGAGCACGTCCCTATAGAACTCGGCCATGGCGCCATGCCGCGCCGGCTCGGTCCATATGATGACGCCGGCCACACCCGTGATGTCGTTCACAGCCCTAGAAGCTCACCCGGACGGACCCACACAAGAAGCGCATGTAGGGCGTCGCCCGCTTGAAGATGTCGGTCAGGTCCTCCATGAACGAGCTCGAAGTCACCATCTTCTGCGTGATCTTGGTGCCCGCGATGAAGTCTTTGCGTTTGAGATCCTCGATCAATGGGTGGTCGGCGTCGAAGCCCTTGGGTGGGCGGCTCAGCGATTCGCCGCCGACCTCGAGGACTTCCGTGAAGCGCTTGCTCCGGCTGGCCCGCTTCCACCCGGCAGGATCGTCCGCAATGGCCTGGCGGATCTGATACGCGACCTTTGTCTCCGGCCTCCACAGCCCGACCCCGACGTAACACTCGCGAGGCTGCAGGTTCACGTAGTAGCCGGGCGCGTGAACGTCCTTGGCCATAACGTGCCGGAACTGCATCCCCGTGTTGGTCTTGTAAGGAGTCTTGTCCTTGGCGAAACGGGTGTCGCGTTGGATGCGGAACAGGGACCCGCCCACCTTGCGCGAATCGGCATTGAAATGTGGCGAGATCTTGGCGAGCGGCTCGGCGAAGTCGGTGATGAACTCGAGAGCCGGCTCGCGCACATGCTTCTCGTAGGCCGCTTGATTCGCCTTGAACCACTCCCGGTCGTTGTTGTCCGCCAGGTCTTCGAGGAAGTGAAAGAGATGGGGGGTGAAGTAACGCTTGCCCATGCCGGCAGGCTACCCAAATAGGCTAGGGACCGTCCCGGGCACCAGTTACCGTCGCCGCGGCGACCGATCGAGCCCCCCGGGGATGCCGCAGCTGCGGCTGTGTCAGCCTCTTCATTGCCCTCGGCTTCTTCGCCGCGGCCGGGCTGTGGGCGTTCTTCTCGCTGGCACGCGTCAGCAACCAGGTGACCGCGCCAGGGACCGTAGTCGACGTGGTGCGCGACACCGACAGCGAAGGGGACGTCACCTATCGACCGGTTATCGAGTTCCAGACCGGGGACGGGCAGACGTACCGCATTACGGCGAGGATCGCGACCGGATCTCCGCCGGAGATCGGGTCCGGGATGGAAGTGCTGTACGACCCCGCCGATCCGGCCGGCGCCACTGAGAAGACCTTCACCAACCTGTGGCTGTTTCCAATCGTCTTCGTCGTCTTCGGCATGGTGCTGTTCGTCATCTCCCGTATTGCAGCCGCCATGCGCGCCAGGCGTGCCGTGGAGAACGGCGCCCGACGCCCGCCGGGCTCGGTGCCCACGACGGCGCCGGCCGAGTTCCGCCGTGCCGAGGCGGCGATTGGCGACGACGGCACGATGAAGTACCGCATCGTCGCCAAGGACGATGCCGGCAACGAGTACTACAGCGAGCTACTCGATGAGGACCCGACGGTGGCGATCATGGAGCGCGGCAATCAGGTGCGCCTCGTCGAGCGGCGCGGTCGCTGGCTGGTCGATCTCCGGACCGACGAGGACTAGTTACTACAGGAGGCCGCCGGCGTGCCGATAGAACCTCTCAGGATGAAGGGGGATGACGTGCAATTGGTGCGGGCTATGGAGCCTTCGACGCGGGTCGATCGCTATCGCAAAGCATTCCTGAGCGCCGCGCTGCCTGGGCTCTGGCTCGATGCCCGAGGCCGGGTAGTCGAAGTCAACGCGGCGGCTTGTGAGCTGCTGGACGAATCGCTGCGTCGCCGTGTCGGCAGGCCGGCGATCTCGATGATCCATCCCGAAGACCGGCACGACATCGTGCAGTTCATCATCGACGCCAACAGCAGCCAAGAAGGCACCATCCGCCGTGAGGTGCGTCTGGTAGCCGACGGCCACGCTCGCAACGTCGTGCTGGGGCTGGCGTACATCGCCACGCCCGAGAATCCCGGGTTCTACCTGCAGATCCACGATGTGACGGATCTCCGGAATACGGAAGCGGCGTTGGACGAAACGGAGAGGAGCTTCCGCCGCTTCTTCGCTGATCACACGGTTGCCATGTTCCGCAGTCGTCCCAACGGGGAGATCGTGGACGCCAACCAAGCCATGGCAGAGCTGGCGGGTTATCCCCACCCCAAGTATCTGCTCAGCATCAACGCCGAGAAGCTGTACGTACGTCCGTCGGACCGGGAGGCGATCACGGCCGATCTGGCGCGGACGGGTTCGCTGGCCGGTCGCGACTTCGAGTTGGCCCGCCTCGACGGGGCGCCCATTTGGGCACGGTTTTTCGCCCGGGTGGTGCCCGCCGCAGACGGCTCGCTGGTCTACGAGGGAGCTCTGTTCGACGTGACCGAACGATACGTCGCAGAAGCTCAGATACGTGCCCGTGAGCTCAAGCAAGCGTCGGTCTCGGCCCTCGGCCAGCTCGCCCTGCAGTCGAACGATGCGCACGCAGTCGCCCTCAGCGCCGCCCGGATCGCTCAAGAGGTCTTGGGAATGGATGCGGTGGCATTGCTGAGGGGGCAACCGCTGAAGGCCTTCGCCCGCTGGGATGATCCCGCGCTCGTGGGGACGCTCTTGGATGAGCTAGACCCGAATTGGCTGTTGTCGCAGATTCCGGAGTCCGGCGACGGCGCGGTTGTGGCGGCACCGGACGGCGGCACGGTTGGTGTGGTTCCGCTGCCGGATATCGACGATGGCGTCGCCCTGCTGGCGGCGGCAACCGGTGGCACCTTCGAGGCGCCGGACGAAGACCTACTCTTCCTGCAGTCCATCGCCGGGGTGGTTGCTGCCACGTTGGAGCGCACCGCCTCGCGACGGCGACTGGAAGAGTTGGTTTCCTCGAAGGACGAGTTCATCGCCTCCATCAGCCACGAGGTGCGCACCCCGCTCACTGTTGTGCTCGGGGTGGCCCTGGAGCTGCAGGAGCGCTGGTCGGAGGTTGATCCGTCCGCCCGCGATGACCTGCTCGACCTGTTGGTCGGCCAGACCCAAGAGATGTCCGATTTGGTGGAAGATCTGCTGGTCGCCGCTCGTGCCGACATCGGCAAACTTCCGATCCATGTCGAGCCGATGGCGGTGACTTCCGTTATTGCCGACGTCGTCGCGGCGATGCGAGTTCCTGCCGGGGTGGAGCTGTCGATGACCGACCAGAACCCGGTCTGTTTTGCCGATCCCGTGCGCTTTCGTCAGATCATCCGCAACCTGTTGACCAATGCCTTTCGATACGGAGGCGACCGGATCCACGTGACCGTGAGCCATGACGAGCACAGGGTGTGGGTGGACGTTGCGGACAACGGGGAGGGGGTCGCTCCCGAAGATCGCGAGGTGATCTTTCAAGCTTATGAGCGAGCCCATCGCTCTTTGGGAAGAACGGCTTCGGTGGGGCTGGGCCTCACGGTTTCGCGTCGTCTGGCGCGGCTGATGGACGGCGATCTGACCTATCGCTTCGACGGCAACAGCGTCTTCACCCTCGAGTTGATGGCAGCGTCGCCGGCTAACACGTTCACAGAGCGCAGCGGCGCGGTGGCGGACGCCTAGAGGGCCACTCCCCGGGCGCGCAGCGCAGCACGCAGCTCGTCGGTCCCGGTGAACAGCACTCCTTCGATCCCCAGCTCGGCCGCGCACTCCAAGTTCAGCTCGCGATCGTCGATGAAGACGCATTCCTCGG
This sequence comes from Acidimicrobiia bacterium, assembly GCA_041605955.1. Classification (GTDB taxonomy): domain Bacteria; phylum Actinomycetota; class Acidimicrobiia; order Spongiisociales; family UBA5794; genus JAHEJX01. The sequence continues at coordinate 23,297 of JBFIXI010000024.1, read as the reverse complement.
CGCGGCGCTGGGTTATCTGTAGGGCGAGCTCATAGATGGCCCGTTCCGGCTTCTTCACACCCAGATAGCACGACGATAGGAAGAGCGACATCCGCTGATTGAGCTCGAAGCTGCGGATGCGGTGCTCGTTGATCTCACGCCCCTCGTTGTTGAGCGTGGCGAGCTGCAGATCCTGGGCGGCGAGCTCGTCCAGCAGCGCCAGGGAGCCCGGTAGCTCTTCGGAATGGGAATAGATCGCGGCGGTATAGGCGGCCCGGCTGAAGTCCCTGGCGCGGTAGAAGACGGTTCGAGTGAGGTATTCCTCGAGGCTGATCTGCCCGGTTTCGAAGTCGTGGGCGACGAAGTCGTGCCGATCTTGAAACTCTTCGTAGTCGAGGCCAAATGCCTCGGCGGTGCGCTGCCGTTGATGGCGATCCCAGCCGTTGGTGAGGATCACCCCGCCCACGTCGAAGAAGATGGTGCGGATCAACCGGTCTCCGCCAGGAGTTGGGTCAATCGCTGGAGCGCCACAGTGGTGTCATCGCCGAGACAGACCAGGAGGACCCGGCGGTCACGTTGCCGCAGCGCCAGGTGATCGCCGATAGCTTGCGCGGTTATCAGCTTGCCGAAGTCGTAGTCGGTAGTCGGCACCACCACCTGCGGCGTTGGGTGGTCGATTATCTCGAGAAACAGCCCGGAGTTGGGGCCACCCTTGTGGAGCTGACCGCTGGAGTGGAGAAATCGAGGCCCAAAGTCCAGCGTGGTTGCCAACCCGGTGGCATCGCGCAAGGCGGTCCGAGCCTTCCCCAACAGCCGGCGGGCCTCGTCGGTCGGCGCGATGAATGCCTGGATTCCGATGTACTCACCCGGCTGCGCCCCGTCGAGCCAATCAGCCACGTGCCGCCCCAAATCTTCTGCCATCGCATCGTGCTCGACTACGGCGGATGTGTCGAGGGATCCCGACATGGCATTGTGGGCGAGCTGCTTGGCGAGCTGAACGTCCGGCTGGTCGAAGGGCTGGATCCCAAGCACAGCGCCGGCGAGAGCCGTGGCGACTTCGAAGATGTACATCGCCCCGGTGATGTCGGTGGTCGCGTCCAGCGTCATCGTGGCCCGCGGATGGTGCGCTATCGGCGCCTCGTCGATCGGTTCGGCGTCGGCCGAGCGAATCACCACGAAGAAGCGGTCGGTCCCGTACGTCGTCCCAGCTGTCAGCGGCTCGCCGGCTATCGGCACGATCCCAGTGCCGTTCTTTCCGGTCGACTCGGCGATGAGTTGCTCGATCCATGCCGGCAAGGCCGCCAGATCGGGGCTCGTCAGGAACGTGACCTTGTCCCGGCCTTCCAGAGCCAGCTCGCCCAGCGCTGCGCCGAGACGGCACCCGGGGGCGGAAGCGATCGTGGCCGCGGGGGAGTGGCGGGCCTGCTCGGCTGCGGCGGCCGCTTGCATCGCTCGCAGATCGGCTCCGATTGCCGCCGCCGGCACCATGCCGAACTCGGTGAGCGCCGAATAGCGTCCCCCGACGTCCGGCGGGGCGCGGAAGACACGGCGGAAGCCTCGTTCCGCGGCCAGCGCTTCGAGCTTGCTTGCCGGGTCGGTCGTGGCAACGAAGTGGCTGCCAGGCCGAGCGGTCACGTCACTCATCCGCTTCCAGAAGTACTCCATGAACGACAGCGGCTCGATGGTGGTGCCCGATTTGGAGGCGACGACGAACAGGGTGCGCTTCAGATCCACCGCCTCTGCGGTGGCGACCACCGCGGCCGGATGAGTCGAGTCGAGCACCCTCAAATCCGGATGACCCTCGGCGGCGCCGAGAGTCTCGAAATAGACCTCTGGGGCGAGGCTCGATCCCCCCATGCCCAACACCACGACGTGGGCAATGTCAGCAGCCTTCAGCTCGGCGCCGAAGCTCTCCAGGGAAGGGATCAGGCCGAGCAGTCGGTCCGGTAGGTCGAGCCAGCCGAGACGATCCGTCAGCTCCGGTAGCGGGGTCGGGGACCACACGGTGTGATCCCGATCCCACATCCGCCGCAGCATGTCGCCGCGAGCCCAATCGGCGAGGCGGTCGGCGACGGCGTCGAGGTGTTCTCCCAGCTCCAGCTGGAGCCGGACACTCATCCAGTGATGGCTTCCATCTTGCGCCGCAGGGTGGCGAGCATGTCGACGTACGAGTCGGCGAACTTCTCGACCCCTTCTTGCAGGAGCTCGGCGGTGACGACGTCCACGTTGCCGCCCACGGCACGGAATGCCTGCAAGGCGCCTTCGGCATCGCCCACGGCGCTGGTCACCGCAGCGGGGTCGATGCTGCCGTGGTCGAGGAATGCCTCGACGGTGGCCGGCGGCAACGTGTTGACCGTTTGCGACCCAACCAACGTCTCGACGTAGAGGACATCGGAGTAGGCGGGATTCTTGGTCGACGTCGACGCCCACAGGCAACGTTGCGGGCGGGCTCCGCGGTCGAGCGCGGCCGCGAACGCCGGGCCGGCGAATATGGCTCGGAAGGTTCGGTACGCAAGCTTGGCGTTGGCGACCGCGATCGTGCCGCGCAGTGCCAGCGCCTCGGGAGTTCCCAGCTTGTCGAGAACGGCGTCGGCCTTGGTGTCGACCCGAGAGACGAAGAAGGAGGCCACGGAAGATATCGAGGAGGGATCATTCGCTCGTGCCAAGCCGCGCAGGTAGGCATGGGCGGCATCCTGGTACGAAGACAAGGCGAACAGCAGAGTGACGTTGACATTGACGCCTGCTGCGATCAGCTCCTCTATGGCCGGCATGCCCTCGGGGGTGGCCGGAACCTTGATCATCAAGTTCGGTCGATCCACCTTTTTCCACAACCGGTGGGCGGCCTCGATCGTGCCGGCCGTATCGGCGGCGAGAAGCGGCGACACTTCCAGGCTGACGAATCCATCGTTGCGATCCGCCGCCTCGTACACCGGCCGCAATACGTCGGCGGCGCCTTGAATGTCGGTGACGGCTAGCTCTTCGAAGACCTCGTCCACGGTGGCGTCCGGGTGGGCGGACAGCACGCCGCGGATCTGGTCATCGTATTGATCCGATGTCTCGATCGCCTGCTGGAAGATGGAGGGGTTGCTGGTGACGCCGCGGATGCCGTCGGCCACGAGCTGGGCCAGCTCGCCGCTCGAGATCATGTCGCGCCGAATGAAGTCGAGCCAGACGGATTGCCCGGCGGCGTGGAGATCGTGGAGCTTGGACATGTCGTTAGGGGGCCTTTCGACGTAGATAGCAACTACAACGTATCACGGCCAGACCGCCTTCCCGGTGCCGGGGCAGTCCGGAGTCGATCAGCGCGAAGGGCCATGTTCGGCGAGGAGCCGCGCGATCGTGGCGCTAACGTCGCCGCCGAGATCGGTGCGTTCCAGCGCGTAGGCGACGTTGGCTTCCACGAAGCCCATCTTCGTGCCACAGTCGTAGCGCTTCCCGCTGAATCTGACCCCGTTGAATGGAGCCCCACCGATGAGCCGCGCCATCGCGTCGGTGAGCTGTATTTCCCCGCCGGAGCCTCGCTCGCCGAGGGCCAGGAAGTCCAGAACCTCCGGTTGGAGGATGTAGCGGCCCACGATTGCCAGATTGGACGGGGCCTCGGCGGGGTCCGGTTTTTCGACCAGATTGAGCACTTCGACGACCTTGCCGTCGTCGGCTCCGGGCGCCACCACGCCGTAGCGCGATGTTTCGTGGGCCGCCACCTCCATCAGGGCGACCGCGTTGCCGCCGCGCTCGGCCTGCACCTCGACCATCTCGGCCATGGCGCCGGGCTCCCCGCTGATGAGATCATCCGCCAACAACACTGCGAACGGCTCGTTGCCGACGAAGTTACGCGCCGTCCATACCGCATGCCCAAGGCCCAGCGGCTCGATCTGGCGCACGTAAGCGAACTGTCCAGGCACCCCCAGGGGTGCGGTGATTGCCGACAGCTCCGAGTCGCGCCCCCGGTCCCGCAATGTGTATTCGAGTTCGAAGTGGCTGTCGAAATGATTCTGAATCGCCGTCTTGCCGCGTCCGGTGACGAAGACAAACTCTTCGATTCCCGCCGACCGAGCCTCATCGACGGCGTATTCGATGAGCGGCCTGTCGACTACGGGAAGCATCTCTTTGGGCAACGCCTTGGTTGCCGGCAGGAACCGCGTGCCCAGCCCACCAACTGGGAAGACGGCTTTGCGAACTGGCTTCATCGATCGGCTTCCCTTTCACGCTTCCCGTTGCGCCGCGGCCGACGGCTTCGGTATCCACTACCCAGACGGATGATCGACGACCCCGCCACGAACTTGAGCCAGCTCGGGCGCTTGCGGTGTCGAGCCCGCCCCCATGTCCTACTCGCTAGTAACTATATGCCATGCCTCTCCGATGGCAACCCACAGTCGGCGGCTCGCCCCGGCTGGCGGCGAAAGTCACCGCTCCAAACGGAGCGGTTGGGGATCGGATCGGGTGCGCAGCTGGCCACACGCGCCGTCGATGTCACGACCTCGGGTCGCTCGTAACGTGGCATTGGCCCCGGCCGACCGCAGTGTCCGCATGAACCGCTCCACTGCGCCCGCAGAGGCGGGCCTCTCATCGGTCAACGGGGTCGGGTTGAGATTGATGACGTTGACGTGGGCGGCCAGCGAGATCGCTATGTCGGCCAGCTTGCGGGCCTGCTCGACCGAATCATTGGTGCCTCGCATCAACGCCCACTCGATGGTCACCCGGCGGCCCTTGCGATCGAAGTATTCGCGACAGGCAGCGATCACGTCGCGCAACGGGTACCGCTTGTTGAGGGGCACGAGCCGAGAACGGAGGTCGTCATCCGCGGCATGGAGGCTGACCGCCAACCCCACCTGCCACGGCGTCATCGCCAATCGGCGAATTCCCGGGACGACCCCGACGGTCGAAACCGTGATCGACCGAGCGGCGACCTCCATGATCTCGATCATGCGGCGCAGGGATTCCTCGACCCTGGGGTAGTTGGCCAAGGGCTCGCCCATCCCCATGAATACCACGTTGCCGAGGCGCGACGGTGAGCCCGGCAGCGGCCGCCGTCGCAGGTCGACGTTGGCGAACGCCACTTGCGCCACTATCTCTCCCGCGGTCAGCTGCCGCTCGAAGCCATACTGGCCGGTAGCGCAGAAGGTGCAGCCCATTGCACAGCCGGCCTGGGAGGAGATGCACAGCGTGGTGCGGTCCTCATATCCCATGAGCACCGACTCGATCGATGCGCCATCGGGCGCGCGAAACAGCCACTTGCGGGTGCCACCCGCGTCGCCCTCCTGGGCTTGCTCGACTCGAAAGGGCCAGAGACGATCGGCCAGGTCGGCTCGCAGCTCCTTAGGAAGATTGGTCATCTCGGACGTCGTCATGACGAAGTCGCGATACAGCCAGCGCGCCACCTGGCGGGCTCGGTAAGGCGGGGCATCCCCAAGCATCCCCCCGAGCTCCTCGGGCGCAAGGTCGTAGAGCGTGACACGCGTTGCCGGCGCGGCCGCCGATGTGGTTATGCCAACTCTCCGGCTTTGCCGATCCAGTCGGCAAGCCGCTCGCGAGACAGCTCGGTGCGAGCGGCCAACTCGTCTGCATCCGACCCAGCCAGCTGTCGGAATGTCGTTACGCCGGCGTCCGCGAGTCGCTTGGCATAGACCGGCCCAATACCGTTGACAGCCGTCAAGTCGTCGCCAGCGGCCAGCGCGGCCGGACCGTTGGGGGACGGCGCTGGCGGCGGCGGATGCCGAAAGGCGGGAGGATGGGACGTGGGTGCGGTCGGCCCCGGCAGCATCTGGTCGCGCAGCGCCCAGGCTATGCCCGCGATCACGGCGAGCAGGCTGAGGAGCTTCATCAGCTTCTTCATGTAGCCCAGTTTAGGCCGGGTTCCGGAGGTGCTCACCTTGAGCCGGGCATCGGCTAGGGAGGATCGGAGTGCGACGTGCCGGCCGGGGAGCTGCTCGAGTCTGGGTCGGCGTCGCCCGCCGCATCATCCACGGCGGAGTCGTCCGCGTCACGGGGAGTCACACTTGCCTGGGCGACCTCGGGACCAAGATCCACGCCGAGGATTTGACCCGCAATCCGCGCGCTGGCGTCATCAGGTATGTCCAGCGGCGGAGCTGCCCGCAGACTCGTTGCCGAGAACGCGGCGAATCCGATGAGGGCGATCAAACTCACAATCAGGAATCCGGCAAATGCCTGAGCGCGATGCAGCTTCACGAACTCCGCCTTCCGTTCTTCGTTCGGTCGAACGGCATATGACCGAACGCTGGTGGCCCGGTGCGCGGGGGCTCCAGAGACACGAAGGGTACAAAGGTGATTCGCGGAGTCGCAACCCGATCGTGCCAGAGAATGGCAGGCAGCGGCAGATCGCGAAACCGAGATTTGCCACGTCCGGTGGCGCATCCCCGCCCGGGTGGAGCTACCGGCCCGAAGGCTGCGTCGATCGTCTAGCGACCTTGCAGTACCAACGTCGCGGAGGAGGCACTCCATCGGTCGACTCCGTCCAGCCGCCTCAGCTAAGGGAGCCTGCCATGGAGTACCGTACGGGAGCTAAAAGCGAGAGGAGCGTGGAGTGGCCGACAACCCGACTCAGGCGATCGAGAACCTGTTGCACGAGGATCGGAAGTTCCCGCCGTCAGAAGAATTCACCGCACAGGCGAACGCCCAACCCGGCATCCACGAGGCGGCGGCCGCCGATCCAGTCGGCTACTGGGCCAAGGAGGCGCTGGAGCGCATCACATGGTTCCAGGAGCCGACGGTCATGCTCGACGACTCGAACCCGCCCTTCTTCAAGTGGTTCACGGACGGCGAGCTCAATGTCGCCTACAACTGCATCGACCGGCACCTCGAGGCTGGTCACGGCGACAAGGTTGCCTATTACTGGGAGGGCGAACCGGGTGACGAGCGGGTGATCACGTATCAACAGCTCGGCGACGAGGTCAACCGATTCGCCAACGGACTGAAGTCCCTCGGAGTCACCAAGGGCGATCGGGTTGCCATCTACATGGGCATGGTTCCCGAACTGGCCATTGCCATGCTCGCCTGCGCCCGAATTGGGGCGCCCCACTCAGTGATCTTTGGTGGATTCTCCTCTGATGCAATCGTCGATCGAGTCGAGGATGCTCAATCGCATGTGTTGATCACGTGTGATGGCTCGTGGCGGCGGGGCAAGGTGGTCGATCTCAAGGGGGCGGCCGATGTCGCCATGGAGCGGACCGATCTCATCGAGCACTGCATTGTCCTCGAGCGAACCCAACAAGGCGTATCCATGACCGAAGGTCGGGACGTGTGGTGGCACGAATTGGTGGCGGATCAATCGACCGAGTGCGAGCCGGAGGTGATGAACGCAGAGGATCTGCTGTACATCCTCTACACGTCCGGGACGACGGGCAAGCCAAAAGGAATCATGCACACCACCGGCGGTTACCTCGCCGGAGCGATGACCACTCACAGCTATGTGTTCGATATCAAGCCCGATCGAGATATCTGGTGGTGTGCGGCCGACATCGGCTGGGTCACCGGCCACACGTACATCGTGTACGGGCCGCTGGCCAATCAGACGACCAGTGTGATGTATGAGGGCACGCCCGACTTCCCCGACAAGGATCGGTTGTGGTCCATCATCGAGAAGTATCGGGTCACCCAGTTCTATACCGCTCCCACGGCGATCCGCGCCTTCATGAAGTGGGGGGTCGAGTACCCCCGGCGTCACGATCTGTCCTCGATCCGCGTGTTGGGGACGGTCGGCGAGCCAATCAATCCCGAGGCCTGGATCTGGTACCAGCAGAACATCGGCCCGGTGGACGCCCCCATCGTCGACACTTGGTGGCAAACCGAGACCGGCTCGATCATGATCTCGCCGTTACCGGGTGTCACGACGACCAAGCCGGGAACCGCAACCATCGAAATGCCGGGGATCCAGGCCGACGTCGTCGACGAAGCCGGCAACTCCGTGCACCGGGGGGAGGGAGGCTTTCTGGTCATCAAAGGCCCATGGCCCTCGATGTTGCGCTCCATCTGGGGTGACGATCAGCGCTACGTAGACACTTATTGGTCGCGTTTCGAGGGGATGTACTTCCCCGGCGACGGCGCCAAGATCGACGAGGACGGTTACCTGTGGCTGCTAGGCCGGGTCGACGACGTGATGCTGGTTGCCGGTCACAACATCTCGACAATGGAAGTCGAATCGGCCCTGGTCTCGCACCCGGCCGTCGCCGAAGCGGCGGTCGTCGGCCGCAAAGACGAGCTCACCGGCCAGGCGATAGCCGCTTTCGTGTGCCTGCGCGGCGAAGTCGAGGGTGACGAAGCGTTGATCGGGGAGCTGCGCGATCACGTGGCGAAATCGATTGGCCCGATTGCCAAGCCTGCCAGCATCGTCTTCACTCCTGACGTTCCCAAGACACGCTCCGGCAAGATCATGCGTCGCCTGCTGCGCGACATCAGCGAGCAGCGTCAACTGGGCGATGTCACCACCCTGGCTAACGCCGATATCGTGAGCGCAATCGCCGACATGGCGGCGGCCAGCACCAAGGAGGACTGAAGCCGGACGGCTCGGGCATCCGCGACGGCGTGCCGACTAGTCCGCCACGTATCGTGGATAGGTGCTCTTGGCGCCGCGGGCTTCCAAGAGGTTGATGTCGTGGGTGGCGAACGGCTCCCGATCCGACGTGGTCACCAACACGTTGCCCTCGGGATCGATGATCCATCCGGTCCCCCCGAACATGACACCCTCAGTCAGGCCCTGCCGGTTGGAGGAGACGCAGAAGGCGCCGGCCATGACGGCCACTGCTCGGCCCCCGGCGAGCCACTTCGCGCTGGTGCTGCCCTCCGTCGCACGCGGCACCAGAATCATGTCGGCACCCTGCTGGGCGTAGCCGCGGGCGTGCTCCGCGAACCACATGTCCGTGCAGATCATGAAGCCGGCGGTCCCGCCGTCGAACTGAACGGCCTGAAATGCCTTGCTCTCGGCCCGGCGATACCAGCTCGCCTCCCAGAAACCCCGCTCGTTGGGCAAGTAGTACTTGGTGTGGGCGGTTCGGTAGCCGGACGCCGCCGACCACAAGAATCCTTCGTTGTAGGGGATGTTGTTGCGATTGACGGGTCGACTCGAGGCCACCGTGGCGGCTCCCAGCTCGCCGAGCCGGGCGATCCAGGCGTCATGCTGGTACACCGCGTCCTGCCACGCCTCGGGATCGACCTGATCATGGGCTGGCAGCCAAGAGGCAAAGGGCATCTCGCCAAGGAGCACGAGCTCCGACCGGTTCTGCGCGACGTGCTCTCTGAGCCCCTCCCACTCGGATTCGGGAGTGCCGTCGCTGAGCTGCGTGACCGTGACCCGCATGCGCGGACTGTAACTCAAGTGCCCGGTCCGAGATGCGTCGCCTAGGAGCGGGTCAACGCCGCTGAGGTGCTGACACGCGGATCCACCGCCGCGAACACCTCCTCTTCCTCCACCCCAATCAGCGAGACCGGTCCCCAGCCGGAGGCCCAGTCGGGCACCGGCACCACTGCATGGCCGCGCTGCTCTAGGCCGGCAACGGTCGTCGGCGGCGTCCGCGCCTCCGCCCGCACCGTCGGGCTCTCACCGGCCCGCCACCCGTCCACCAGCCAGCGGGGCAGGGTCTGGCAGGCGGCTCGGGGCGCGTCGCTGTAGAGCAGATGGGCTGCCACTTGGGCGACGAGCTGCGGTTGGTACTGACCGCCGCGGGTTCCCAAGAGCAGCCGCAGCTCACCGTTGCGTGTCCAGACCGTCGGCGAGAGAGTGTGCAACGGACGGCGGCCCGGTGTCAGCTCGTTCGGGTGACCCGGGACCAGACTGAAACCAGCGCCCCGGTTGTGCAGGAATATCCCGGTATCGCCGGCGGCGAGGCCGGACCCGATTCCGGCAAAGTTGGACTGGATCAGCGACACGCCGAGGCCGGTGCGGTCCCGTGTACACATGTAGGCCGTGCCGCCCGGAGAGCTTCCGGGCGCCGGCCACCAGCCGACGGCGGTGTCGCTGATCGCATGCAGACGCGGCTCCAGCCGTTCGGGCGCCAACAGCTGGGCAGCCGGCAGCGGTGCCGTAGCGGGATCGGCCACGGCGTGATCGCGTTCCCACGCCACCGCCCGGTACGCCTCGATCATCGCGTGCACATAGCTCGGGTGCGCAGGCTCCGGGGGCGGGGCGAGCTGTTCGAAGAGCCAGCAGGCCGCCAGAGTCAGATAGCCCTGCGAATTGGGGGGAACCGTCCAGGCTTGTAGCCCGAAGACCTCGATGCCGACCGGTTCCACCCAGTGCGCCTCCATCGCAGCTAGATCCTCGACGGTCAGTGCGCCGTCGGTAACGGCCGCGATGGCGGTGGCCACAGCTCCGGTGTAGAAGGCGTCGCGGCCCCGCTCGGCGATCGCCGCAAGGGTCCGCCCCAGGCCCGGGCGCCGAATCACGGTTCCCGGTTCGGGGGCAGCCCCGGCGGGGTAGAGCGGGGCGGCGGCGGGTTGGGACCCGATCAGCTCTTGGATGTGGTGCAACGACTCAGCCAGCTCGGGCGACACCGGGAATCCGTCCGTTGCCAATTGAATCGCCGGACCAAGCGAGCTCGCCAGCGGGAGGGCGCCGTGAGATGCAGCCAACTCCACCCACCCGGCGACGCAACCCGGCACGGTGACGGTCCATGGATGTCGGGACGGCATGTCACGGTGGGCCGTTCGCAGCTCATCGGCAGAGACGCCGGATCCGGCGGCTCCCGAGCTGTTCAAGACGGCGGGAGCCTGCTGGTTGGGGTAGTGGACCATTGCGAACAGATCTCCCCCGATGCCGCATGTGTCCGGGGCCACCACGCCCTGAACTGCGTTGGCCGCAATGGCGCCGTCGATTGCGTTTCCGCCTCGCCCCATGACCTCCAAGGCGGCGTGGCTGGCGAGGAGGTGTGGAGTGGCGGCGTACTCGGCCGTCGCTTTTCCCGCAACGAGCAGGGTGGCGGCGTCCGACCGATGCGGGGGTGGGCTCACCGTCTCTCTGGGAGAGGTCACTCCGCCAGGGTAGGCAGCCGGCGATTGAGCGCGTCGAGCACGGCGCGCACCGCCGCCTCCGACTCGTCGTCGCTCGCCAGAGCCGAGCCCACCGCCAGCTCGCTGTTCTGAGTGGTGCCGCCGACGACCACGGCCACGGCGATCCGGCGCATCCCGACTGTTGCGATCCCGATCGAGTCGAGCACGAGCGGGGGCAGGTTGATGAAGATCCGGTCCAGCGCATCGAGGGTCGCCTCGCCAACCAACCGCAGCCGGGCCGACCCGGCGATGGGTCCGGTGGCGGACCCGGTGTGCTCCCCGTTCTGCCATCCCAGCGTCACAATGACGGTGGTTCGGGGGCCGTCGGAGTCGTCACGGATCGATACCAGTCGGGGCCGGGATTCCGCCTGCGCCGCCATCGCCTGGGCCGCCAGCTGGACGACCGAGATGACGCGCCGGTCGATGTTCGTGCCATAGCGGGCCATAGCCAGCGATTGCACGTCACGCACCACTTGCTTGGGTGGCTTGGACGGAGCCGCCAATATGTGGACTTCGGCGACGCGATCGCCATCGATCACAACCCGGACGGCATCCACCGAATCCAGGCGGCTCAGCGTCTCCTCGAGTTCCTGATGTTGCAGCATCGCCCTCCGTGGCGGCGTAGCGTAGCGGTCCGGCACGGGGAGTGGCAGAAGGTCGCGAATTACATTCTTGCACCAAGAAGGTGAATGCCGTTATCTTGTGGCAGTGGTTGGGAGGGGAAAATCCTTCCATAGCCTTAAGGGCGGGCCGAGGCGACGCGCTGATTCGTCGTCTCACCGGTAGGGGACAGGCGTGCACATAGACAATTGAAGGTGTTCCCACGGTTCCACGGACTGTGGGACGGGAGAGACGCCCGGTGCTGCTCGAACGACGAACCGGAAGAGACTTCTTCCTCAGCGGAGCGGATCTGACTCGAACTGGCGAACTCATGCCGGATACGAGATCAAACAATCCTGAGGATGATAAGACCCGTGAAGAGCCGTTTGGTGAAGCTCGCGTTGACCGTTGGCAGCGTGTTGACGGCCCTATTGGCCGGAGCCGCTCAGTTCAAAATAACGTGACGACAGCACTGGGCAGCCCGGGCGATTTCTCCACCCTTCACTGACTAGCAGGCCAGGTACGATGAATCAGCAAAGCAGCACGCGACAGCAGAGGCTTCGTATCCGCCTTGCCGTCGGCTTTGCCCTTGTGGGGGCGTTCATTCTGGTTTGGCTGCTGCTGCCGGGTCGCCTGCCAGAGCCTCTGCTGCTGCTGGTGGTGTTCGCCGTCATCGGCATCTATTTCGACTGGTCGGCGGTCGAGGTGAACGACCACCTCGTCGTGAGCACGACCTCGCTCATTCAAATCACCGCCGCCGTGGTCTTCGCCAACTCGGAGCCGGTTGTGGCAATGGCGCTGATCGGCGCGGCGAGCCCGTTCCAGCCGGCCGATTTCAAGTACCGCCGTTGGTTCGAGCCTGCAGTGAACTTTGGGCAGCTGATCATCTCGGCGACGCTGGCCGGTTCGCTGTTCGCCCTGTTGGCACCCGAAACCGCTCCAACAGCGGGCAACCTCTCCCAGTTCGTGATCGCCGCCGTTGCGGCCTCCGCGCTGCACGGCGTGGTCAACTTCACGCTGGTGCAGTTCATCTTCCGCACCGTGTTCGGCCGAGGGCAAGCCCGTCCCTGGTCCAACACCGTCAGCATCATGCTGCCCTACCTCGGCACCGGGGTGCTGGCCGCCCTGCTCGGGGGCGCCTACCACCTCATTGGCCTCAAGTCGTTGCCGCTCATCTTCGTGGTGTTCTTTGTCTCCCAGATGACCTTCACTTCGTACGCCAGGCTCCGGGAGGCTCAAGACAGCACCTTGCGCGGCTTCGTCAAGGCCCTCGAAGCCAAGGATCTGTACACCCGGGGGCATACGGAGCGGGTCGCCTACTTCTCGGAGATGATCGGCAGCAGGATGGGCTTCAACGGGACTCGACTGGAGCGGCTGCGATGGGCCGCACTGATTCACGACGTCGGCAAGTTGGCTGTACCACGGGACCTCATCCGCAAACGGGCCCGGCTCTCAGGGCCGGAATACGAGCAGATGCAACGCCACGTCCACTTGGTCGAGGACCTGCTCGCCGAGGTGGACTTCTTGCAGCCCATGGTCGAGATTGCCGCCCACCACCATGCTCATTACGACGGCAAGGGATACCACGGAGGCCATCCGCATCCCGGGACGCCGTCGCTCGAAGCGCGCATCCTCGCCGTAGCCGACTCGTTCGACGCGATGACGTCGACTCGCTCCTACCGGGTCGCTCTGTCCCAGGAGTACGCGTTCGAAGAGCTGCGCCGCCACTCCGGCACTCAGTTCGATCCCGAAGTCGTCGAAGCGCTGATCGAGATCATCGAGAGTCGCGGTGAGCGTTATGGATCACCGGATGTTGACAGCGAAGAGGAAGCCCGGCGCCGGGCGGAAGGCGTCAAGCTCGATGGCTGAGCCGCAGGTCACCGGCATCTCGGCGGCGGTCTTCCTCGCCTGCCTCGGATTCGGCGCCTGGATGTCCTCCATCACCGACTTCGACGGGCGCCTCATTCTGCTGTGGGCCGGCCTGATAGCGGCAGCGCATCTGATAACCGTACCGGCGCCCAGCGGTGAGCACCTCTACCTCGGGATCGGTGTAGCCACGGCGGTTCCGTTCCTGGTTGCCGACGCGGCCGGCTTTCTTGCGATCGTCACGCTCGGCATGGCTCTGGCGTGGGGTGCCTTCACGGCACGCCGCAATCTCGACCGACTGGTCGGTTCAGAGTTTCTGGCGGAGGTGGCCGCCCTGATGGCATTCGCTTCGTCGGTCGTCCTGTTGCTGGAGATCACGGACCGCAACGATCTCGACTCGGACACGGGGACACTCCTTGCCGTGGCCGGAGGCGGCATCGTTTGGTTCGTCACCCGGGCTTTGACCCGCTCCCTGGTAGGCCTCGAGCGCGAGGATCTCTCTGCGAGGTTCTTGTGGCTGCTGGCCCTGGAGGACTGGGCAGTGATCGTGAGCCTGTTCACGTCCGGCGCCCTCTTCGGGTTGGCCTTTCCACAGATGCGTTGGTGGGCCATCCTCCTTGCTCTGCTGCCCTACGCCTTCAGCCACCTGGCGTTCGTGCGCTACAACAACACCCGCATCACCTATGGGCAGACGATCCGGGCGCTTGCCCAGATTCCGGAAGTGGCCGGTCTGGCGACGATGGGTCATTCCGAGCGCACCGCCGAGATTGCGGTGGCGATCGCGCGGGACATCGGTATGCATCCCGACGAGGTCACCGAGCTGGAATACGCCGCGCTCATGCACGATATCGGCCGTATCACGCTCAACGAGCCGGCCATCTTGCGGGCCGGCTACACGGACGAGGATTTGGCCCGTTGGGGGGCACAGATAATCGGCGAGGCGCCGTTTCTCGACACAGTCGGCACGCTGGTGCGCGAGCAGCATCGACCGTACCGCAGCATCGGGGAGGAGCGGGATCCCACCGTGCCGCTTGCCTCCAAGATCATCAAGGTCGCCAGCGCATATGACCAGGCGGTACATGATCAGATGTTGAGCCCGATAGACGCTCTCGAACTGCTCCACCTGGGTTCAACGTACGACTACGACCCGGATATCACGGCGTCGCTGCGTCGCGTGATCGCAGCGCGCGGCGCGCTCCACCCGTCGAACAGATAGGCGGGGCAAGACAGGCTCCCGCTACCGCTCCGCAGCAGATCCCGGCACGCCCGGAACCCGGTGGCGGAACAAACGCAGCGGTTGCTTCAGCTGGTCTTCGATGAAGGCTCCGAGGCCCACCGCCAGGAAGACGTCGCCGAGCGAGATGACGCTGCCGGGCAGAGGAATCACGTCGGCCAAGAACGGCAGGCGGCTCGACTGATCGAGCACGACGTGCTTGGCCCCCAGCAACAGGTCACTCGATCCGCCGGCGAGGCGCACCGCCTCCGGCATCACCGGCATTCCGTTGTTCAACGAGATCACCGTGAGGTTCATCAACAGCCCAATGGCGGCGATCCACATGCCGGCTTGCTCTCGGTTGAGCCACACCATCACCAGCAGGATCACATAGGACGCCAATAGCAGAACCACGGCGGCTCGCGCCGAGTCCACCTCGTTGGCGACGACCTGCATCCCGAACCCGATGAAGAGCAGCCACCAGCCACGAGCGTAGATGTCGGGCAGGTTGGAGAGTTTCCCGCCGCGGAGCAGAGATACCACCACCGAAACGACCAAGACGGCTACGAGCCATGTCATGCGGCGACGATAGCGAAAGCCTTGGATTGCAGAGCTTGGCCTTGGCGGATTTCGAAGGAGCGCGGAAAAAATCCTTTAGTGACCGAGGATCTGGCCGCGGCGGTGATATCGTGGCGGTTCCCTACGCGTGGCGAGTGAGCGCAGGGCCGCTCAAGGTTGCCACAACATGGTTCGTTAACAGATGAAGCAAGGGATCCCACCACCAGGAACATATGCCGATGGCCAATGACCGCCGCAGAGTGAAGAGCGTGCTCATCGGCGCCGTCATCGGATTGTGGGTGCTATTGCTCGGGTCGGCCGTCATCTGGGGCCTGCAGAACGCCGAGAACGACATTCGCGACCGGGTGGTCGCGGCCCTCGCCGACGCCGGGATCCCACTCCAGGAGATCGATGTCGACGGACGGGACGTGTTCCTCGCCGGCGCGTCAACCGAGGAGGATCGGGGTCGAGCGGAGGCCTTGGTGCGGGAGATCGAGGGCGTGCGCACAGTCGAGTGGAATGACCTCCCGGACGTAGTGATCATCACCGATACCACTCAGCCCCAAAGTGGGACCACGGCGGGTACGGCTACCACTACTACCGCAGGCACGGCGCCGACTTCGACAACGTCTACTACGACGGCCGCCCCTCGCACGGTCGCGCACATCTCTGCAACTCTGCAGCAGGGGGTGCTTACACTGGCCGGGGGGGTGCCCGATCCCGAGTCGGCGGCCCGAATTGCGGCGGTCGCCGAGCTGATCTATGCGCCTTTCGTGGAGGGGGAGGTCGCAGTGGATACATCGTTGGAGACCGCTTCGTGGGTTCCCAATGCGGCGCGGGTCATCTCCGTGTTGCCGCTGGTCAGCACGTCGGGGGTTCACGTGGTGGGTGAGGAGGCAACCATCCTGGGCAATGCCCCTACGGATGTTCGCAAAGCCCAGCTGGAGGGAGCACTGACTCAAGCACTCGGCCCCGACGTCGCCGTCAGCTCGAGCGTGACCGTCACCGGCCTCGAGGCACCGTACCTTGCCGCCGCGGCGCCAGGCGACGGCACGATGACCGTTACCGGCGTCGTGCCGAGTCAGGAAGTTGCGGAACGAATCGTGGGGGCAGCGATCTCCGTATACGGAGAGGGCAACGTCGCCAGCACCCTCGAGATACGCGATGGCGTCGCCGAGACCTTCTCCCTCTTCCGGGTTCCGCTGGTCTTCGTTCAGTTCGCCCCGGTGCCGCAATGGGAGTTCGAGATCGACGACGATGCGATCACCGGTGCTCTCAAGGGTGGGGCAACCTTCGAGTTCGGAAGTGCGGAGCTATCAGACCAGCTGATCGTGCTGCTCAACACCGCAGCGGGCATCCTGACTCGCAACCCGACGCTGATTGGAACCGTGGAAGGCCACACCGACGACATCGGAAGCGAGGGTTTCAACCAGCGGCTCAGTGAGGCCCGGGCCCAAGCGGCAATCGATTACCTCATCGGGGCCGGCGTCGATCCAGCCCGTCTGATCGCCGTCGGATACGGGGAGACCCGGCCGATCGCTGACAACTCCACGGCGGAGGGACGGGCCATCAATCGTCGAATCGAGTTCTTCCTGGGACCCGCACCACAAGGAGGCGCGTGATGCGCGGAGCGCTATATGCCATCGGTGAGATCATTCTCTTCATTGTCGGAGCCGGCCTGCTCGGACTGCTGCTGGGTCTTCTCATCAGACGGCCGCGCCCTGTCACGGTGAAGCCGGCGGTCGATGCCGGGCCGGCGCGCATCGAGGTAGAACGCCGCTTGGCGGCTGCGCAGGCCCGGGGAGAGGATCTCGAGTCGAAGCTCAACGCGGCCTTCGCCAAGATCGACACGCTCGAGATGCAGAAAACGAAGCTGGAGGAGTTGCGGGACGCAGAAAGCGCCAGCCGGGCGGAAGTGGATGTTGACTCATTGCAGGCGAAGGCGGCTTTGGTGGATCGCCTCGAAGGCGAGCTGGCAGAGCGTGACCAGGCCATCGCCGACAAGGAGCGGGAGCTTTCTGCAGCCGCCCAGCGGATTGCGGCTCTCGAATCGCCGACTGCGGACGGCGCCGAGGAAGCCCCGGCGCCGGCTCCCGATGAGGCCGAGTTCATCTCCCCGCGGCAGAATCCGACCGGGCCGGGGGCGCTCACCGATCTGATCGAATTCGAGGTCGGCGGGGCAGACTGACCTACTGTGCGCTCCGGGGCGCCCCAGGTCGGGCGAGGCGAGCTTCAACCGCCGAACCAAGTCGCGATCAGGCCATCTATCTGACCCGGCGACAGCTCACCGTAGACAGGCTGGAGGATGGTGCCCTCGGCTGATATGAGATAGGTGACTGGGAGACCGAATGTCGGGTACAAGGCGTTCACCTCGTCTCGCTCGTCGAGCCCAATCGGGTAGCTAACGCCCAACTCGCGGGCAAAGCGCTCCGCCGCCGCCATGTCGTCCTGGACGGCGACACCGAGAAACGTGATTTGTGGATAGCGACGGGCGGCGGCATCCAGTGCGGGCATCTCCTGGCGACACGGCAGGCACCACGAGGCCCACAAATTGAGCACTACCGGGGTGCCGGCCTTGTCCAAGTGAGCTGAGAGTGAGAAGAAACCGCCGTCGAGCGTCGGCACTGTGAAGTCGGGCGCCGGGTCGTTGGCCCCCAAGTCAGCCGCGGCGAGGTCTTCCAGCGTGACCCGTTCGGTGAAATGTGCTTCGGGCTGGTTTCGGGTCCAAGCAAAGGCCGCCACCGCCGTAGAGGCGAAAGCCAGCGCTGCCAGCACCCAGATGAGCAGCCGGGCGCGCGAGCGCGTCGGGGCAGGAGCAGGTGGCCCTTCCATCGCAGGGAACGCTAATAGCTCCCCGGGAGCAGGCGAGTGGGGGCGCCGGGGCGCCGGTAGTATCGCAAGCGATGTCGTTCTTCAAGAGCAATCGGGCCGAGCTGGAGGCGCAGGGGGTTGATCCTGCTCGGGTGCCGCCCGGCCAGTATGTCACCGAGCGCTTTCCCGTGCTCCACGCCGGGACGGTGCCCACCGTGGATCTGGCAGCTTGGCGCTTCGGTGTCAAGGGCTTGGTAGCAGAAGAGAAAGAGTGGACATGGGATGAGGTGGCGGCGATGCCCACCACCAGTCTCCGGGCCGATATCCACTGCGTGACCAAGTGGACCAAGCTCGACACGCAGTGGGATGGGGTGGCGGTGCGGCACATCTGGGACCAACTCGAGATAGCGCCGTCGGCTTCCCACGTACTCGTCTATGCGTATCATGGCTTCACCGCCAATCTCCCGATCGAGGACTTCATCCGCCCGGACAACCTGTTTGCCCACACCTATGACGGCCGGCCCCTGGATCCGCAGCACGGCTACCCGCTCCGTCTGGTGGTCCCCCATCTCTACTTCTGGAAGTCCGTCAAATGGGTGCTCGGATTCACGGTGCTCGACCAGGACGAGCCAGGTTTCTGGGAGCGCAACGGCTACCACATGTACGGCGATCCGTTCAAAGAGCAGAGGTACTGGGGGAGCTAGCCATTCTGCCCGAGTGGGGCGGGGGCCTCACGCCCGTGCGGCCGCGACGGCTTCGGCTATCGAGCCGCGGTGAGGATTGCCATGGCCGGGGAGCACGAGCTCAGTGTCCAATCCGGCCAAGACGTCGAGAGACTCCCGAGCCTGGGCCGGGTCGGTGTGGAAGACGTCGGGCAGCATCTGAGGTCCGGTGGCTTTGGAGAAGAGATCCCGCGTGACGA
Source organism: Acidimicrobiia bacterium (assembly GCA_041605955.1). Classification (GTDB taxonomy): domain Bacteria; phylum Actinomycetota; class Acidimicrobiia; order Spongiisociales; family UBA5794; genus JAHEJX01. The sequence continues at coordinate 4,350 of JBFIXI010000024.1, read as the reverse complement.
GCGCGTCGCCGCAGAACAGGATCTTCGAGTCGCTGAGATAGAACGCGGCGTGGCCGACCGTGTGTCCCGGCGTGTAGACGACTCGGGGTCGGCCGGGCAGGTCGAGGACCTCGTCGTCGGCGAAGGTCTCGACCGAGGCGAGCCGGGGCGCTTTCATCACTCCGACTCGCACCAAGCCGATCAGGAAGCGCCAAGTTCCGGGCCTCAGCAAGGGCAGCTCGGGTATCTTCACCGCATGCCCTTCCTCGGCGCCGGTGGCGATCGGCGCCTCCCTCTCGTGAGCCCGGACCTCAGTGCCTTGCGCCTGAGCGTCGTTGGCGAAGCCGATGTGATCGGCATGGGCGTGGGTCATGATGATTGCCTCGACGGCTGCCCGATCGAGGTTCAGCGCGGCCAATCCCGCATCGAGTTTGCCCAGTTCTTTGGAGCACCCGGCGTCGATCACGGTCGCCTTGCCGCCGTCTGTGAGCAGATAGAAGTTGTGATACACCGAGCCCAGTTGATAGATGTTGTCTGCAACCTGGATCATTGACCTTCCCTGTAATGTCGTGAAACTAGCGAGTCGCCGGCACCCGTGTCGGAGCCGAAAGAAGCGCGCTTTTTTCACCTTGCCCGCCGTTTGGACCCTTCTGTGCTCGCAACCGGTGACAAGACGAGCCGAGCCGGGGCGTAGTCTGACGGCAGAGATATCTGGAGAGGTGACCGAATGGCGACCCACCATGGGTTCGAGGCCAAGTCAGTTCAGTCGACGAGCCGCGGCGACCGCACGATATACCGGCTGGATGCTCTCAAGCATCTGGGCGACATCGATGCATTGCCCTACACCATCAAGGTGCTGCTCGAAGCGGCGTTGCGCAACCACGACGGCGATGTCGTCACGGACGAGGACGTTCGCGCTCTTGCCCAGTACGACGCCACCAAGGTGGCGGAGACCGAGGTGGCGTTCGCTCCGGCCCGAGTGGTTCTCCAGGACTTCACCGGTGTGCCCGCCATCGTCGATCTGGCCGCGATGCGCTCGGCGATCGTGAGGATGACGGGCAACGCCGAGGCCGCCCAGAAGGTCAATCCGCAAGTGCCGGTCGATCTGGTGATCGATCACTCCGTGCAGGTCGACGTCTTCAATCGGCCCGATGCCCTGCAGATCAACTCGGACCGCGAGTTTGAGCGCAACCGGGAGCGGTACGAGTTTCTGAAGTGGGGTCAGTCGGCGTTCGCCAACTTCAGCGTCGTGCCGCCGGCTACCGGCATCGTTCATCAGGTGAACCTGGAGTATCTCGCCCAGGTCGTATGGGACGACGGGGAACATCTCTACCCCGACACGCTGGTCGGAACCGACTCGCACACCACGATGATCAACGGCTTGGGCGTCGTCGGCTGGGGCGTGGGCGGCATCGAGGCAGAGGCGGCGATGGTCGGCCAGCCGATCTCGATGCTGTTACCGGAGGTCGTGGGGTTTCGCTTGACGGGAGCCTTGACCGGAGGCGCCACCGCCACAGATCTCGTGTTGCGAGTCACGGAGATGCTGCGCCAACACGGCGTCGTCGGGAAGTTCGTCGAGTTCTACGGTCCGGGCATGGAGACGATGCCCTTGGCGAACCGGGCAACCATCGCGAACATGTGTCCGGAGTACGGCGCTACGGTGGGGTTCTTCCCGGTCGATGACCGTACCCTCGAGTATCTGCGCTTGACGGGCCGTGATCCCGACCACATCGCCGCTGTTGAGGAGTACTGCAAGACGCAGGGCTTGTGGCGAGAAGACAGCCGCAAGATCGTCTATAGCTCCAACCTGGAGCTCGACATGAGCACTGTGGAGCCTTCGCTCGCCGGGCCGAAGCGGCCCCAGGACCGCATCTCGCTCAGTGACGTCAAGCGGCAATGGGCCGTCGACCTGGAGGGCGGGCTCCGACCGCCGGGAGCAGTCGCCTCGGGTCCGGTGCCGACCGAGATTGACGGTGCCACCTTCGATCTGGCCGACGGCGACGTGGTGATCGCCGCCATCACCAGCTGCACCAATACGTCGAACCCGGACGTCATGATCGGAGCCGGCCTGATAGCGCGCAAGGCTCGCGCCCTCGGATTGGAGCGCAAGCCATGGGTCAAGACTTCATTGGCCCCGGGATCCAAGGTCGTCACCGACTACCTGGAGCGATCGGGCCTGATGGATGACCTAGAAGCGCTCGGATTCTTCCTGGTCGGCTACGGCTGCACGACCTGCATCGGCAACTCGGGACCGCTGCCCGACCCGATCAGCCGTGCAATCAACGAGAACGCCTTGGTCGTGGCGTCGGTGCTGTCGGGGAACCGCAATTTCGAAGGCCGCATCTCCCAAGACGTGCGCGCCAACTACCTGGCGTCGCCCCCGCTCGTCGTGGCGTACGCCATCGCCGGCACGGTCGACATCGATCTGACGCAAGACCCGATCGGCACCGGTGCGGACGGGCAGCCAGTGTTGCTGAGCGATATTTGGCCGATGCCAAACGAGATCGCGGAGCTGGTCGCGGCCAACGTCACTACCGAGCAGTTCCACACCCAGTACAGCAACGTGTTTGCCGGCTCCGAGCAGTGGCGCAACATCGATGCCGCGACCGGATCCCTCTATTCGTGGGACGAGGCCTCCACCTACATTCAGGAGCCTCCCTTCTTCGTCGATTTGGGCCCCGACCCGCGGCCGATCCGACCGATCGGGGGAGCCCGGGTGCTCCTCAAGCTGGGGGACTCGATCACGACGGACCACATCTCGCCGGCGGGCGCCATCGCCGCGGACTCGCCGGCGGGCCGCTATCTGATCGAGCGTGGTGTCGAGCCGCGCATGTTCAACAGCTATGGCTCGCGGCGCGGCAACGACCGCGTGATGACGCGTGGGACTTTCGCCAATATCCGGGTCCGCAACCAGCTCGCGCCGGGAACCGAGGGAGGCTTCACCACCGACTTCACCGACGGGGAGGTGCGCTCCGTCTACGAGGCGTCCCTCAACTACAAGGCGGCATCCACTCCGCTGGTTGTGCTGGCCGGCAAGGACTACGGGATGGGCAGCTCGCGCGACTGGGCTGCCAAGGGCTCGTTTCTCCTGGGCATCAAGGCCGTCATCGCCGAGAGTTACGAGCGCATCCACCGTTCGAATCTGGTGATGATGGGTGTGCTGCCGCTGACGTTTCCCGAAGGTGAGTCCGCCGACTCGCTCGGCCTCGATGGCACGGAAGTCTTCTCGATCGCCGTCGACGATTCGCTCCAGCCGCGCCAGGATGTTCCGGTGAAGGCGGCCAAGGCGGACGGAACCTCCATTGACTTCATCGCCACCTGCCGGGCGGACACGCCGATAGAAGTGGAATACCTGCGCCACGGCGGCATATTGCATCTCGTGCTGCGTCGTATGGCCGCCGCGGGATAGCGAACGGCGCGGTTCGGGGCCGCCTCAGTAGAGGCCGCTGATCTTCTCGGCGTGCTCCAACACGCGCAGGATGTTGTTGCCGAGCACATTGCGGATCGCCGCTTCATCCCAGTCACGGCGCAACAGCTCTGCGGTGATTGCCGGGTAGCACGACACGTCTTCGAGGCCGGGAATCGTCAGGTCCATGCCGTCGAAGTCGGAGCCGAGACCGACCGCACGCGGTCCGGCGACGGTGGCAATGTGCTCGATATGGTCTACCACCCCCGCCACGGAACCACGGGGGAGGTGGGCGCGCCGGACCGTGAGAGCCTGCTCGACGGCCAACTCGTCGCCCAGCTCGGCCATCAAGGCTCTGCCCTCGGCGAACATCTCGATCGATGCCGTGGCCGCCTCTTCATCCACGAAGGCCGGATAGAAGTTGACCATCACGACCCCACCGGTTTCCCCGATCGACCGCAAGACGTCGTCGGGAATGTTGCGCGGATGGGCGGCGATCGCCTGGGCGTTGGAGTGGGAGGCGATCACGGGCACTGTGGAAACCGTGATGGCGGCGCGCATCGTGTCGACAGACACGTGCGACACGTCCACCAGGACTCCCAGCCGGTTCATCTCCCTGACGACGTCGCATCCAAAGTCGGAGAGGCCGCCGTGGCGGGCAGCGTCGGTGGCGGAATCGGCCCATCCGGTGGTGTCGGCGTGAGTCAGCGTCAGGTACCGCACGCCCCGTTCGGCCAGGGCGCGCAGACCGTCGAGGGAGTCCTCGATGCAGTGGCCGCCCTCGGCCCCGAGCAATCCGCCCACCCGGCCGGCGGCCCGCGCCACCCGCACGCCGGCCGCCGCCGTGACGAGTTCGAGTTGAGGATCACGGGAGCACATTGCCGCCACGAGGTCTATCTGCTCGAGGGTGGTCGCCAGCGGAGAGTCGGTCCACGCGGGCACATACACCGACCAGAACTGCCCGC
>JBFIXI010000023.1:0-51696 GCA_041605955.1 Acidimicrobiia bacterium | reverse complement strand
TGCGGCGGCAAGCATGTGACCGACGCCGACTTCGCCAAGGCAGACGCCATCCTGTCTGCCGTCGGTGAGACCATCCGTCTGTCCGAAGATCTGCTCGACGCGGTAACGGCCGTCTCCGGTAGTGGCCCGGCTTACATCTTCCTGCTCGCTGAGGCTCTCACTGAAGCCGCCATCCGGGAAGGTCTGCCCCACCATGCGGCCGAGAAGCTCGTCGACCAGATGATTCGTGGCGCCGGGGTGTTGCTGCAACAGTCGGAGAAGAGCGCCTTCCGACTACGCGCCGAGGTCACGTCGCCGGGCGGGACGACGGCCGCCGCCATCCACGTCCTGGAGGACAGTGGGTTCCGTGCCCTGATGGAGGACGCCGTCCGGGCGGCTTCGGATAGATCCCGAGTCCTCGGTGAGACTGCGGTTGTCGAAATGGCCAAGCACACCGACGAAGCCACTGCGTAACGGTGTCGGTGCTGCTGGGAAAGGCCGTGTTGGCGGTGACCGACTTCGCCCCGGTGCGCCGTGCCTTCACCCAGACTCGACCAGGGCGGGCCGTGGCTCGCCGCTTCGTGGCCGGAGAGACCCTCGACGAAGCGATGAGGGTGGCCGAGCAGCTCGTCTCTGCCGGCTGCACCGTGTCGCTCGATCACCTCGGGGAGCACGTCACGCAACGCGCTGCCGCCGTGGCGGCGCGTGACGACTACATGACATGTTTGGAGCGGATCGGCGGTTCCGGACTGCCCGCCAACATATCGGTGAAGCTGACGCAGCTCGGCATGGGACTGGACAACGAGCTGGCTGCCGCCTCGCTCGAGTCGCTGGCGGCGCGCGCCTCGGCGCTGGACACCACCGTGTCGGTCGACATGGAGGAGAGCACATACACGGAGCTCACGATCGGCATCTACGAGCAGGTGCAGAGACAGCATGGCAACCTGGGCATCGCCGTCCAGTCGTACCTCCACCGGACCAAAGCGGACCTCGACCGGCTGATCCCGCTCGGGGGGCACATCCGCCTCTGCAAGGGTGCTTACGCCGAGCCTCATGAAGTGGCGATGCAGACCGATGATGCGATCGATGCCGAGTTCGACGCGTTGCTCAGCCTCCTCATGCAAGCGCCGGGGGTGAAGCCGGCGATTGCCACCCATGACGACGTCCGCATCTCCCACGCCAAGGGCCTCATACCTCGACGGGAGGGCCCCTATGAGTTCCAGATGCTCTATGGGGTGCGGGGACCATTGCAGCGGGAGCTGGTGGCTGCCGGTTACCCACTGCGGATCTATGTGCCCTACGGGGTGGCCTGGTATCCATATCTGACGCGACGGTTGGCCGAGCGCCCCGCCAACCTGCTCTTTTTCCTCCGCGCCCTGGTGGGGCGGAGGTGAGCGACCGCCTCTAACCTGCTGGCTATGCGACGAACCCTTGCCCTGCTTGCTGCAACCTGGCTCGTGGTGGCGACGGCGCCTGCCGCCTCAGCCGCCGACACCGCCGAGGTCGCCGCTGCCCTAGCCAACGACGGCTTCTACGTCGAGCCGGGCGCTTCGATAAGCGAGGCGCAAGCCGGGGAGCTGGTCGGCCAGCTGCGCGACGCCGGCGAGGGTTTCTCTTTGGTGGTGCTGAGCGAAGAGCCCGCCGCCGGAGCCACTACCTTCGCCGACAACGTCCAGTTCGAGCTGGGCCGCGGGCTCATCCTGGTGGTCGCCCCGGAATCGATTGGGCTGGCCGGCGAGGGAGACGTGTACAACGAGCTCGAGCTCGAAGCTGCGTTGGATGCGGCTTTCGAGGTGCTCGGCACCGACTTCGAAGTGGCCGCCGCCTTTGTCGCTCAGCTCACCGGAGCGCCGGTAGGTGTTCCGGAACCGGTGCCCGCGTCGACTGTGCCACCTGCCGGAGAGCCGGCCACGCCCGATTCCGGGGGTGGCAGCGGCTTTCTATGGTTCGTGCTCATCGCCGGCGGCCTCGGCCTGCTGGTGTGGTGGTGGATGCGCCGGTCTCGGGCGAAGCGGGAGGATCAGGTAGACGACGAGCGCCTCTCGCAAGCTCGGTACCTCATCCAGGAGCAACTCAACGATGTTGCCAACGACATCTTGGCGATGGAGGACGAGGTGCGGGTCGCCGACAACGAACGGGCCAGCGACTTCTACGAGCAAGCCGCCGAGACTTATCACGCGGCCTCCGAGAGCTTGGAGGACACCACGACGGCCGAAGGTCTGCTCGACCTGTCGAACCGGTTGGATATGGCCATCTGGCAGCTGGACTCGGCCGAGGCGATCCTGGACGGCAAACCACTGCCGGCGCGGCCCGAGCCGAAACGACTCGAGCCCGAGCCGGTGACCGCACCACCGCCGACCGTGCCCGGCCCGGCATACGAACGCCGCCCTCAACGCAGTTCGTCCTTCGGCACCGGCGGCCTGATGGACCTGCTGATCATGGCGGGTGGGGCCGTGCTCAGCAGCCGGCGGCGTTCCCGGTTCCCCGGCGGCGGCCTCGGCGACCTGTTTGGCCGTCGCTCGAGCCCATCCCCGCCGCCGCGGTCACCGAGCACCTCGACGCGGCCGCCGTCGACTCCGGTTCCGGGGCCCGGCCGTCCGGCAACCCCGTCTTCGAGTCGGACCCAGATGCCGAAGAGCTCCCGTGGGGGCACTTCGGGGCGGATTCGCAGCGGCCGCAAGCGTCGCCGCAAGTAGCCAGTCCGGCTACGGAGCCGTGGATTGAGCCGTGACGCTTCCGGTACACTCGGCCGTCGAATATCCGACTGCGCGCACTGACAGCGCCTGAAGGAAGGGAACCCATGGGATTTCTGAGGCGTCTCTGGGGATACATCACGACGCTGTTCCGGCGCACCGCCGAGAGCGCGATGAACCCCGAGATCGAGATCGAGCAGGCGATCAACGAGGCGCGCAAGCGCGACCAGGAGCTCCGTAACCAAGCGGCCAAAGTCGTGGCTCACCGCACGCAGATCGAGTCGAAGATGGAGTCGGCGGCCGACGACGTTGGCGAGGCTCGCGAGATGGCAAAGCAGGCATTGCTGCGTGCGGAGCAGGCCAAGTCGTCGGGGGACGCTGAAGGGGTCGAGAAGTGGACCCGGACGGCCCAATCCCTCGCCATGAAGCTCCAGGCAGCGGAAAACAACCTGAGCACGCTCAAGGGTCAGTACGAGACGGCCACGACGCAGGCCGACAAGGCCAAGGAGGCCGTCCAGCAAAACGCCATGCGGGTGCAGGAGCTCGCCGCCAAGCGTATGGAGCTGCTCGGTTCGCTCGAAGCCGCCAAGATGCAGGAGTCGGTCAACAAGGCCGTTGACGCCCTCTCCAACACCATGGACTACGACATGCCTTCGCTGGAGAAGGTGGAGGAGAAGATCGAAGCACGCAAAGCACAGGCCATGGCCAAAGCCGAGCTGCGCGAGGCTACCCCAGCCGGCGCCGAAGCCGAGCTCAAGGAAGCCATCAACATGGTGCAGGCCGACGCCAAGCTGGAGGAGCTCAAAGCGGAGCTGGGGCTCACCGGTTAGGCAGGCTACTTGCCAAAGGCTCGAGGGGCTGACAGAGGCCCGTGACCGAGCGCTACGCGAAATCGGCCGAGATCTACGACCTGATCTACGCCGCGATCATCGACTACCCCGAGACGGGGCGGCGCCTCGCCCAGCTCATCAGACAGCGCAAGCCGGACGCGCGTACCCTCCTCGAGGCGGCGTGCGGCACCGGCGCCATCCTGGTGGAGCTGCGCGATGACTTCGAAGTGGCCGGCTTTGACTTGAGCGAGGAGATGCTGCAGGCGGCGCGGCGCAAGCTGTCCGACACCGAGCTACGCCCGGGGAACATGATCGACTTCGATTGGGGGTCGCGGTTCGACGCCGTGATCTGCATGTTCTCCTCGATCGGCTACGTGACCCAGCTTGCCGACCTGGAGCGGACCTATCGACGGTTTGCCGCCCACCTCGTGGGCGACGGGGTGTTGGTGGTCGAGCCCTGGTTCCGCCCGGACGCCTGGGTGACCGGGCACGTGGGCACCGCTCAGGCCAGCCGCGACGACACCACGGTGATGCGAATGAACACGTCGTGGCTCGAAGAGGACGGGCGCTTGTCGGTGATGGACATGCATCATCTGGTGGGTCGTCCCGGTCGCGTGGAGCACTTCGTCGAACGGCACCGCATGAGCCTGGTAACCCCCGAGGAGCATATGGCCGCCTTCGCCGCCGCCGGGCTCGATATGACCTACGATCCCGAGGGGTTCATCGGCCGGGGCCTCTACGTCGGCGGCCTCGCCGCGCCGGCGTGAGCGCCATGTCTACCGCGCTATGTCGGCCGGGCTATGTCTGCCGGGCAGCGGTCTCTTCGCGCAGGGCGGCCAGCAGGGCGTTATACAGGCTTTCCGCCTCCTCCGGGGAGTCACCGACTGCGGTGACACCGAGCTGGCCGTGCGATCGCAGCGCACTCAGCATGTGGAAGACGCAGCCCACCTGACGGGCCTGATCGAAGTGGAGGTCTCTCATCAAGGCCATGTCGATCACATCCGCCGGCGTCAGCCCGCTCAGGCCGGGCACCTCAACGTGATCTGAGGCCACGTAGAACTTGTTCTTCCCGCTCGGCGCCGTGAAGAGGTTGGCGGCGGCGTCGAACGTTCCGTCGGTGAGGAATTGCAGCGTCAGGAACGGGTGGGTCGTTCCCCCCTTGCGTAGGTTCAGCTCGATGGCATATACCGACCAGCTCCCGGTGCCGTCGTCGCCCACTACGAAGTCGATGGCAAACCGGCCGATCACGCCCTGCTGTGCCAGCAGCTCGGCGACCCGCCGGGCGCGATCCCCGATGGCTATCCCGTACTCGTGGCGGGCGGGAAAACGCGAGCCAATGAAGAGCTGGCCGCTGTCCCCGCCGAGGATCTGATCGTGAGTCGACAACAGCTCTACGTCGCCGAGGGGCGTGATCCGCAATTGGACGCTCGGCGAACGAATCTCGGCTGCTTCGATCATCTCTTCGACAACACCGCCTGCGGCGGCGAGCAGCTCGAAGTAGCCATCGACGGTTCCCTGCGGCAGCTCGATGTGCGTTGCGTCCATCCTGCGGCGGAGCTCGGCATCGGCGGCTGCAGGCGATGTCGGCAACCCGCCGAGGTCGATGACGATATTGCCGTAGCCGGAGACACCCTCATTGTGTTTGATGACGACTCGACGCAGGTCGGGAGTGGCGGCGCGCAGCTCACCGATGGCGGCGACGACTTCATCGGGAGTCCGGATATCCTCCCGACCTGCAGGGTGGTCGATTCCAGCGGCGGCGAACAGCCGCCGGCCCGCTGACTTGGTGCCCAAGTGAGAGTCCTTGGGATCGGGCCCGTACATGGGGATGTCGAGACGCATTGCCAGCTCCCGATCGGCCCACGTGGACATGAACGGCACGAGGTGGGCACGGTCGGGGTCGGGGATCAGGGACCGGATGTGCTCCAGCAGCCGGGGCCGGTCCAGCAACTTCCGGGAGAGAGACCGTGAGGTCGCCTCGTGCGGAGAGATCAGGAAGAGACGGCGCCGGGCGTGGCTGGTGATGACTCCGGGCATCAAATCGAGGTAGTAATCGACGATGTTGGGCTCGATAGCTTGGCCGGTCACGTAGATCATGCGAGCCCGCGGCTGGCGCAGCAGCAGTAACAGGAAGAGATACCGTTCCTCATAGGCTTGTAGCCGTGCCGGAGTGATATCGAAGTGGATCTCTGCGGAGGGAACGACAACGATTGTCTGCTCGTCGGTGTTGAGCTTCTCGATGGACCGCCACAGTGGGACCAGCTTGGCCTGCAGTGCGTCGTACTCGGCTTGATTCCCGGGATCCACGATCTTCCTTCCCGCCACCAACCTAACTGAACCGCGCCACGGTTCTTCCCTTCGCCGGGGAGCGGGCAATTGCGGAACCAAAGCCGCCAACTCCTCCGTCGAATCGGCGAAGTCCGGCTATCGGCCGGCAAGGCACCAAGGAGTGTCTCATGGCCCTTTCGATCCGCCGAGCGGCTTGGCTGGTGCCCGCCCTCGTGCTGTCCTCACTCGTGACTTTCGTCGGCCCAACGGCTGCGGCGTCGTGTGCCGAAGCGGTCCCCTTGGGTCGAGCGATCAGCGACGCGCCGATCGTCTTCGTCGGCTCGGTGACTCATCTCCAGTTCGACGATCGCATGGCCACCTTCCAGGTCGACGAGATCTGGAAGGGCGAAATCGGTGCCTCCGTGCTCGTCTCCGGTGGGCCCCGGCCGACGGAGTTGGTAGGGCCTACCCGGGCTGGGCAGTCGATAATCACCTCCGCCGATCGGACCTATGAGCTCGGTCGGCAGTATCTGGTGATCTCCTACGGCAGCGAGGACGGAGTCCTCCTCGACAACGCCTGCTCGGCGACGCAGCTCTTCGAGCCCGCCCTCATGGAGCACCGGCCCGTAGCGTTAACGCACCCCACTCCCGAGGGGCCGGATGAGCCCATCTCGAGCGACTCATTGTGGATGGCCGTCGGCTCGAGCATCGTGGGGGCAGCCATCGTCGGCGCCGCCGTCGCATTGCGTCGGCGCAACCGTCGTGACCGGCTGTCCGGCCCCATGCCGACGTAGTTCCCGCCCACGCAGCCCTGCCCACGTAGCCCTGCCCACGTAGCCCTGCCCACGTAGCCCTGCCCACGTAGGCCTGCCCACGTAGCCCTGCCCACGTGCCGTGCGACGTAGCCTGCGATGTCGCCCTGGCGAGATAACGGCGACGAAGCTTTGGCGACATACGTTGCCGGCCGACCGTGCGATCATCGGGCAATGCGCGGTGCCCTCTTGCTGCTCGTTGCCCTGGCAACGTCATGTACCAGCGCGGTCGAGGTCTCGTCGGAGGCCGTGTCTACCTCCGCGGCGCCGGTTCCCCGTGCCACATCAGCCCCGAGCACCACGATCACCACCGCGGCACCGACGACGACCGCGACCACCACGACCACCATCCTCGAACAAGAAGAAGCCTCCGGAGTGGGGGGTCCCTACGGTGACGTAGTGGGGCTCACCATGTTTCGCGGCAATCCCAGCCGCACCTATTACGGAACCGGACCGGTGCCGGTCGATCCTCGGGTGCTGTGGCGCTTCCCCGAAAAGGCGATGTGCGGGGTCTCCCCACTCGGCGGGGAGGACAAGGTCTGGTGTGGGGCCGGCTGGACGGGCCAGCCGGTTGTCTGGGAGCGCCCCGACGGGATAACCGAGGTGATCTTCGGCGCGTATGACAAGCGGGTGCACTTCCTGGACGCCGCCACCGGCAGGCGCACCCGTCCCGACTTCTTCGTCGGCGACATCGTGAAGGGCTCGGTGGTGCTCGATCCCGACGGGTTCCCGCTGCTGTACGTCGGGTCCCGGGTGAACCGTTACATGATCGTGGCGCTCGACCGGGAGGCTCCCGAAGAGATCTGGTCGCTGTCCTCCGACGCGGTGCCCGGAATCTGGAACAACGACTGGGACTCGTCGGCGGCGATCGTGGACGGCTACCTGCTGGAAGGGGGCGAGAATTCCTTCTGGTTCGCCGTCGAGCTCAATCGCGGCTACGACGAAGACGACTTGGTCACGGTTGCTCCCGAGGTGGTGGCCGCCCTACCGGCCTGGACGGCCGAGTTGCGCGCCGCCGTGGGTAGGCAGCAGTCGATCGAGAGCTCGACGGCCGTGTTCGGTGAGACCGCCTACTTCACCAACAGCGCCGGACGCGTGGTCGGGGTGGATCTCACCGCATTGGGCACCGGCCGCGAGATCGTATTCGACTTCTGGGCCGGCGACGACATCGATTCCACCATCGTCATCGACGCCGACGGCATGCTCTATGTGGCTCCCCAGGTCGACCTGCGAACCGATCGGGCCGCCGAGGTGGGCCAACTGATCAAGCTCGATCCCGGCCGCCCCGACGATCCGCTCGTATGGCAGCTCTTCATCCCCGACCGGGGCGGCGCCGCCGGCGGGGCGTGGGCGACCCCGGCGCTGCATGCCGGCATGCTCTATCTGCCGACCCACCCGGGTGAGCTGCTGGCCGTGGACACGGCAACGGGGGAAGTGGTGTGGCGCGACGAGATCGGCAGTCACGCGTGGTCGTCACCTGTGGTGGTCGACGGCACCCTGATCGTGGCGATCAATTGCGGCGCGCAGCCCGCACTGCGCGCCTACAGCCTCTCCAACCCCCGATCACCGGAGCAGACCTGGGAGCTGCCGGTCGCCGCCGGATGTCTGGAGGCGACGCCGGCTGTATGGGACGGCCGCATCTACATCGCTTCTCGCGACGGGTTCATGTACGCCGTCGGCGATCGATAGCTCGACGTTTGAGGGCGGCCGGCGATCAGTTGACCGGGTTGCGGGTCGCTCCTAGCTTCGCAGCATGCGTACGTCTCCCTTTCACGAGCGACTCGCCGAGCTGAGCGAGACCCAGCTCTGGGAGCATTGGGCCGGATATCTCTCGGCGGTGAAGTACCAACACTCGGCAACAGTCGAATACTTCGCCACCCGCAACGCGGTCGGGGTCTTCGACACGTCACCGCTCTTCAAATACCGCGTCCACGGTCCTGACGCTGTCGGCTTCCTGGCTACGGTGATGTTGCGCGACCCGACTGCATGTCGCGTCGGGGCCGCTCAATACACCGCGTGGTGCAACGACGCCGGGTACGTGCTCGAGGACGGCGTGATCCTGCGGGTGGCGGAAGACGAGTTCTGGGTGACCACGGTGGGCCGCAACTTGCGATACCTCACCCAGCTCATCGCCGGGCGTAAAGCGGAAGTCGTCGACATGTCGGACCAGTTCGCGATGTTGGCCGTCCAAGGCCCCCATGCCCGCAATGCGCTCGGCCACCTCACGGACGCAGTGGCTCCCCTCGACTACTTCGGCCTGGCGACCACGACGGTGGCCGGCGCGCCCGTCACCATCTCCCGCACCGGCTTCACCGGTGACCTGGGTTACGAGATGTGGGTGCGGGCAAGCGATGCCGTCGGCGTCCTCGATGCCGTGCTGGCCGCCGGCGCCGGATACAACATCATTCCGATCGGGGCCCAAGCGCTGGGCATGGCCCGCCTCGAGGCCGGGCTACTGCTGCTGGGCACGGACTTCGAGTCGGCCCGTCACGCCTGGACGGACGCGCAGCGGGAGACTCCTATCGAGCTGGGCCTGGCGTGGATGATTCCGAGTGCCACGGAGCGAACCTACGTCGGCAAACGTGCCATCGAGCAAGAGCGCGGCGCCGGCACATCGCGCTGGAAGACCGTCGGTATCGTCGTCGATGCCGCCGGCTACGAGCGGCTGTACAACGACGAGGGGCTGGTCGCACCCAAGGACGGCGTGTACCGCACGGGCACGTTCAGCCTGTATGACGCTGACTTCAACACCACCCCGGACGCGCAGTATGTGGGTTACGTCACCAGCTTCATGTTCTCGCCCGTCCTGAAGCGCCATATCGGGTTGGCCAAGCTCCCCCTCGACCGGGTGGCTCCCGGCTCGGAAGTGTTTCTCGAGCTGGTGGTGTCCCATCGGCCGAAGTACGTTCGAGCCGAGGTGGCTACCACCCCCTTCTACAACCCGATGCGTAAGGCGGCCCCTCACGGGAAGGACACAGCATGACGACCAACCAATATGACGCCATCGTGATCGGCGGCGGCCACAACGGTCTCGTCAATGCCGCCTACCTCGCCAAGGCCGGGCTCAACGTCGTCGTCCTCGAGCGGCGTCACGTGGTCGGCGGCGCGGCGATAACCGAGGAGCTGTATCCCGGCTTCCACTTCACCACCTTCTCCTATGCGATCAGCCTGCTGCGCCCCGACATCGTCCACGAGCTAGAGCTGGTCAAGCACGGGATGCTGGTGCTGCCGATGCCCACGTCCTTCACCCCAACGGCGGACGGGGACTACCTGCTGCTGGGACCGGATGCAGAGACCAACTATCACGAGATCGCTCGCCACGCCAAGCAGGATGCCGAGGCCTACCGGGAATACAGCAATCTGATGGACCGGGTGTGCCACGCAGTCAAGCCGCTCATCGACGAGATCCCCCCCAACATCGTCGGCGACGATCCCGACGAGCTGTTTCGCCTGGCGACGCTCGGTAAACACCTGCGCAGCCTCGACCCCGCGGTGCTCCACATGCTGGTGCGGCTGCTCAGCGGTAGCGCCGCCGACATCCTGGACGAATACTTCGAGTCGGAGGTGCTCAAAGCCTCGATCGCCTCCAGCAGCATCATCGGCAGCAAGGTCGGGCCGCGCTCGCAAGGCTCCGGGCTCGTGCTGCTGTTCCACAAGCTCGGCGAGATCGACGGAGTCTTCGGGGAGTGGGGATTCCACAAAGGTGGCAATGGTGGCTTCACCCAGGCGGTTGGCCGCGCCGCGGCCGCATTCGGCGCGGAGATTCGACTGGAGGCGGGAGTCGCCCGGGTCATCACAGAGGCCGGCCGGGCCGTGGGGGTGGCGCTGGAGAGCGGTGAAGAGCTCCTGGCACCGATCGTGGTGAGCGCGCTGGACCCGCGCCGCACGTTCCTTCAGCTCGTCGACCCGGCGGAGCTCCCGTCCGAGTTGGTACGCAGCATCGAGAGCTACAAGTTTCAGGGCACGTCGGCCAAGGTGAACTTCGCGCTGGACGGCCCGCCGCGTCACCCGGCGCTCGGCGACCGCACCGATATGCTGCGCGGCTTCATCAACATCGGGCCGACGATCGATTACCTCGAACGCGCCTTCGATGACGCCAAGTACGGTCGGTACAGCCGCGAACCGTACGTCGACGGCTGCGTGCAGTCGTTCGTCGATCCCGACATGAGCCCTCCCGGCAAGCACGTGATGAGCTGCTTCGTCCAATACGCCCCGTATGACTTGGTTGAGGGCGACTGGGACGGCCGGCGGGGCGAGTTCGGAGATACCGTCCAGCGGGCCATCGAGCGATTCTTCCCCGGCTTCGGCGATTTGGTCCTCCACCGTGAAGTCGTTACGCCTCTGGATATCGAACGCAAGGTGGGCTTGTCCGAAGGCAACATATTTGCCGGGGAGTTCCTCACCCCCCAGATGTTCTTCTTCCGCCCGGCGCCGGGATGGAATCAGTATCGAACCCCGCTCGGCGGTTACTACCAGTGCGGCTCGGGAACCCACCCCGGTGGATGTGTGATGGGAGCCCCGGGGCGGCTGGCGGCGCGTCAGATACTCGCCGAGCGGCGCGTCTGAGTCGCCGCCGTCGGCGCGATCGGCTGCGTCCTCGCCGGCCCGCTCGCCTTGCCTACACTCTCCGGCGCCGGGCTGATGGAACGGAGGGATGGTTTGGCCGCACCGGAGACCGTCGAGCAGGAGGAGGCCGCTGAGCCGACGGCGCGCCGCCTGAGCGTTGCCAGCATTCTGCTGCTGGCCGGAGCAGCCGGTGCGGTTGGCACCATGCTGCTCTGGTGGCTCGGAGGGCTGTCGCCAGAGCCGGAGCTCGAAGTGGGCCGCCCGGTGTTCGGCAACGTTCCCGACGTGCTGGTGGCGCTGTTCTACATCGGCGTGTCGGCCGCAATCTTCGTGTCGGCCTACTTCTTCGCGTTGCGAGCCAGGAATTGGGCGCGTGGTGTCGGCGAGGACCGCACTCGCCTGCTGAAACAGCGAATCCACAACCTGCGCGAGGGCCTGGCGATGAAGACCCTGCTGCGGGACCCGGCGGCCGGCGTCATGCACGCCGCCATCTACTACGGGTTCATCGTTCTCTTCCTCGGCACCGTCACCCTCGAGATCGACCATCTGCTGCCCACCAATCTGAAATTCCTCCACGGTGCCGTTTACCAGGGCTACTCATTCGTCCTCGACGGTTTCGCCCTGGTGTATCTGGGTGGGCTGGGCTGGGCCGCGTTGCGGCGTTATGGGTTCCCGCCATGGCGGATCCGCAGCAAGACCCGCCCCGAGGATGGCGTGATCTTGGGCACCCTGGCCGCCATCGGCGTAACCGGGCTGCTCATCGAAGCCGCCCGGATCAGCCTTATTGGGCGGCCCGAATGGGAGATGTGGTCGTTCGTCGGTTACATCCTCAGCTACTTGTTCCCGCAGGGTGCTGCCGCCGGCTGGCACCAAGTGATGTGGGCGGCGCACGCGGTGTTGTTCGTGGCGTTTCTCGTGCTCCTGCCGACGACCAAGCTGCGTCACATGGTCACGTCGCCGGCCAACATGTATTTGTCGCCGCGGGATCGGCCGAAAGGTGCCATGCGGGAGATGCCCAATCTCATGGAGGCCGAGGACATCGAGACCGTCGGTGCCTCCGTCGTCGGCGAATTCACCTGGAAACAGCTCTTCGACACCGACGCCTGCACGATGTGCGGCCGGTGCACCGCCGTATGTCCGGCGAACACCACGGGCAAACCGCTCGATCCGCGCGAGATCGTCCTCAAGCTCGGCGAAGTCGCCGCTCGCACCGCCGCCAGCCCGGTGTCGCCGCCGGTCGGCGTCGACGGCGCGATCACCGTCACCTCCGACAACGTTTTCGAGCGCATCACCTCGGAGGAGCTGTGGGCGTGCACCACCTGTCGAGCCTGTGACGAAGCCTGCCCGGTCAATATCGAGATCGTGGACAAGATCCTCGACATGCGGCGGTATCTGTCGCTGATGGAGGCCGATTTCCCCTCCGAGCTCGGCAAGGCCTACGTCAGCCTCGAGAACTCGTCGAACGTCTACGGAATGGGGCAGGCCACCCGAGGCGACTGGACCGACCAGCTCGATTTCCCCGTCAAGGTTCTGGGCGAGCCAGGAGTAGAAGCGGAATACCTCTACTGGGTGGGCTGCGCCGGATCGTTTGACGATCGTAACCGGAAGGTGACCATTTCCGTTGCCCGACTTCTCCACGCCGCAGAAGTCGACTTTGCGATCCTCGGGCCGCGCGAGCTCTGCACCGGTGACCCAGCCCGACGTACCGGCAACGAGTACGTGTTCCAGGGCCTGGCGCTACAGAACATCGAGACCCTCAACGAGCTGGGAATCGCCAAGATCATCACCCAGTGCCCTCACTGTTTCAACACCTTGGGTAACGAGTATCCCCAGTTCGGAGGAAGCTACGAAGTGATCCACCACTCCGAGCTGCTGGCGTCGCTGATCGCCGACGGGCGGCTCGAGCCGGTGCGCGGCGGTGGCACGATCACCTTCCACGATCCTTGCTACCTCGGCAGGCACAACGACGTCTTCATCGCGCCTCGCGATGTGCTCGACTTGGTGGGCAACCGGGTCGAGATGCCCCGCAACGGCACCGACAGCTTCTGCTGTGGCGCCGGCGGGGGCCGCTTCTTCATGGAGGAGCACACCGGCAAAAAGGTCAACATCGAACGATCCGAGGAGGCAGTTGCCACGGGTGCCGACGTTGTCGCCACCGGCTGTCCCTTCTGCTTCGTGATGATGGACGACGGCGTCAAGGAGATCGGAGCTGATGCAGTGCTGGTGAAGGACATCGCGATGCTGCTCGCCGAGGAGACTCTGGAGTGATCCGACCAGCTGCACCCGGCTAGGGCGCTCGCAAAGTCAAGGACTCGCCGCCCCCCGCCGATATGGCTACCCATGACCGATCTATCCCGCGCTTGCACCCGATGTGGGGATCCTGCCGAGGTGATCAAGGGAAGCGCCGCCTACTGCCTCAGCTGCAGCGAGATGGCGGCATGGTCGGAGGTCATCCGAGTCGTGCAGGACGCGATCGAGCCGGCTGGGTTCCAGCCGGCTGGCTCGGGGGCGGTTGGGTCAGAGTCGAGCGGATCGGGGCCAGTCGGGTCGGAGTCTCCCGGGTCGGAGTCGCTCGGGTCGGAGTCTCCCGGGTCGGGGGTCGGCGATGAGGCCGACCCGTTCGCCCGGCGGCTGGCATGATGGCCGGCCGGCGCCAATTCACTGAAGAGCGAAAGCCTTCTCCATCAGCAGCTGCTGCTCCCGGGCGTGGGTGCGAGGATTGCCGGTAGCGGGACTCGAGGACTCCTTCCGATAGATGCCCCGGCTCGATCGCCCGGCTTCCACGAATAGGTAGCGAGACATGAACCGCCATGCTCCCATGTTGGCCGGCTCCTCCTGTACCCAAACTATCTCTGCATCGCCGTAGGGCGCCAACACCTCATTGATGGCTTCTGCCGGGAAGGGATACAGGACTTCCATTCTGACGAGAGCGACGTCGTCGTGGCCGTGCTCGCGGCGATACCCAGCGAGGTCGTAATAGATCTTGCCGGTGCACATCACCACGCGCCGGACCGGGCCGGTCACTGTCGTGTCGGCGATGACGGCCTGCAACGTCCCGGAGGTGACCTCGTCGAGGGGACTGTACGTCTCGCGGGTGCGCAGCAGCGACTTGGGGGCGATCACGACGAGCGGCCGCTTGACCGGGTGCAGCGCCTGAATGCGGAAGAGATGAAAGAGTTGCGCCGGCGTCGAGGGCACGACGATCCGCATGTTGTCCTCGGCGGCGTTGGTGAGGAACCGTTCGAGCCGAGCCGACGAGTGCTCCGGTCCCTGACCTTCGAACCCGTGTGGAAGCAGCATGACCAGGCTGGATCTTTGGTGCCACTTGTCGTAACCGCTGGTGATGAACTGGTCGATGACCACTTGAGCCCCGTTGACGAAGTCGCCGAACTGGGCCTCCCACATCACGAGCGTCTCCGGCGCAGCCACCGAATAGCCGTATTCGAAGCCCATCGCGGCGAACTCGGACAGGAGGCTGTCCCAGATCTGGATCCGCGCCTGGTTCTCGTCGAGGTGACGCAGCGGCGTGTACTCCTCCTCGGTGACGAAGTCGACGACCACGGCGTGGCGATGACTGAAAGTGCCGCGCTGGGAATCCTCTCCTGCCAGCCGTACCGGTACCCCCTCGAGCGATAGCGAGCCCCAGGCGAGGGCTTCGCCCATCGCCCAATCTATGTAACCCTCGACGAAGAGCTGGTGGCGCTCTTCCATGAGCTTGGCCAGCTTGGGATGGAGAACGAAGCCCGGGGGCAACCGGTGCAGGCCGGCCTCGACTCGGGCCGCCAGGTCGGGGCTGATCGCAGTTGTCGGCGGTGTGGGCGGCTCCTCGTCTCGCGGTGGCTCTCGCACCGGGCCCGGACCGCTCTGGGACGCCTCCAGCGCTGCTTCCATCTGGGCGCGGAAATCGTCGAAGCGCTCCTGAACTTCAGACTCGTCTAGGTCCCCTCGCCGCAGCAACTGATCGACATACATCTCGCGCACCGTGGGGTGTTGGTTGATTATGGCGTACATCTTGGGCTGGGTGTAGCTGGGCTCGTCGCCCTCGTTGTGGCCCAGTCGGCGATAGCCCACCAAGTCCAGCACCACGTCGCGGTGGAACTTGCGCCGATACTCGAAGGCGATGCGCGCGGCGCGCACGCACGCCTCCGGATCGTCGCCGTTGACATGAATGATCGGCGCCTGGATCGCTTTGGCGATGTCGGTGGCGTAGTGGCTCGACCGGGCGTCACGGCTGGCAGTGGTGAACCCCACTTGGTTGTTGATGACGAGGTGAACGGTTCCCCCGGTGAAGTAGCCGTCGAGCTGGCTGAGATTGAACGTCTCTCCAACGACGCCCTGGCCGGAGAAGGCGGCATCGCCGTGAAGCAACACGGGCATCACCTTGTCGGCCGCGTCGTCGCCCACTTTGTCTTGCAAGGCGCGGGTGATGCCCTCCAGCACGGGATTCACCGCCTCCAGGTGGCTGGGGTTGGCCGCCACCTCGATTGCTATCTCGGTTCCGTCGGGGGCCACGTGGACCCCGCGGGTGCCGAGGTGGTACTTGACGTCTCCCGAGAAGTTGTGATCGCCGGGGTACAGGTCGTGCCCGTAGAACTCGCGGAACAGCGACTCGAGGCTCTTGCCCGCGATGTTGGCCAGCACGTTGAGTCGGCCGCGATGGGCCATCCCCATCGTCGCTTGCTCGACGCCGCCGCTGGCCGCGGCGTTGAGCAGCGCGTCGAGCATCGGGATCGCCGACTCCGACCCCTCGAGGCTGAACCGCTTGGCTCCCAGGAACTTGGTGTGCAGGAAGCGCTCGAAGGCCTCGGCTCGACCGAGCAGGCTCAGGATTCGCAGCTTCTCCTGCTTGCTCATCTCCGCTGGGGGCTCCTCGAACTGATCCTGGATCCACTGTTTCTGCTGCGGCTCCTGAATGTGCATGTACTCGACGCCTGTTGTCCTGCAGTAGGCATTTCGCATCACACCGAGGATGTTGCCGAGAGTCATCTCCTCGTCGCCGGCAAGCCCCCCGGTGGCGAACGACCGGTCCAGATCCCAGATCGTCAGGCCATAGGTGAGCGGATCGAGCTCGGGATGGATCTCGGGGAGCTTCTGGCGCAGCGGGTCCAAATCAGCGATGAGGTGGCCGCGTACCCGGTACATGTTGATCAGTTGGAAGACCCGGGCCTGCTTCTCCGCCCACCGTTGGCTGCCGCGGAGCGGGTTCTCGTCGGCCGCCCATACCGCAGGGACGTAAGGGATGCCCAAGGCCCGGAAGACATCGTCGTAGAAATCGTCCGCGCCGAGCAGCAACTCGTGGATCCGCTGGAGGAACATGCCGCTCTCGGCTCCCTGGATGACCCGGTGGTCGTACGTTGACGTGATGGTCATCGTGCGGCCGATGCCGGCCATGGCGATCGTGGCCGGATCCGCCCCCTGGTATTCCGGCGGATATCCGATCGCCCCTACGCCGACGATGACTCCCTGGCCGGGCATGAGTCGAGGCACCGACTGCACCGTTCCCACCGTGCCGGGGTTGGTCAACGTAGCGGTGGTCCCGGCGAAATCGTCTGGGGTGATCTTGCCGCTGCGGGTCCGCTGGACGACGTCTTCATAGGCCTCCCAGTACTGGCGGAAGTTCATCTGCTCGACGGACTTGATGTTGGGAACGAGCAGGGTTCGGCTCCCGTCCCGGCGAGGGATGTCCATAGCCAGTCCGAGGTTGATGTGCTTGTAGCTGACTTGGTGGGGGATGCCCTCGAGGGAGGCGTAGGCGACGTTCATCGCCGGGCGATCCTGGAAAGCCCGCATGGCGGCCCATCCGATGAGGTGGGTGAACGACACTTTGGCCGCTTCGTTGAGCCGGGCGAGCTGGTTGTTGATGATCCGCCGGTTGACTTCGAGCAGCTTGGCCGGGAGGGAGCGGACTGAGGTGGCGGTCGGCAAGGCGCGGCTCTCGTCCATGCGCTTGGCGATGGTGGCGGCGGCGCCCACTAGGGGCGTGACTTCGGCCTGCTCAGGGTCGATGTCGTGCTCCGGCGGCTCCGGAATGCCGCCGCCGTTGCCTTCGAGGTGGCGGCGGCGCATGCCTTGGACGCCACCGCTGGCGAAGAACTTGCGCCACGCCGAGCTGACCGACATGGGGGATGACTCGTACAAAGCCTCCATCTGGTCTACCAGCCAGCTGTTGCGACCGAATGCCTCGTCGAGCTCGCTGATCTCAGGGCCCGCGGGCGCGGATGAATCGGTGGCGGTCATGCCGGCATGCTACCGATTAGCCCATTGATAGCTACGGACTGCCTCCTCCGCGCCGCCTCAATCCTGCGCAGCGGATTGCCGATACATTCGAAGGCTCCGCGGGCGGTGGTGCGTCCCGGTTCCGCAAGCAGAGCCGTTTCGTACACCGGGGGTTTCTGCCGTGACCAAACAGCCCAACGGGGGCGAACGCTGGCGAGCGCGCCAGCTGGCCGCCCGGCTGACTCGCACCTTGGTCTTCATCCTCCCCCTGGCTGCGGCCGTCGTGGTGGCGGTGACGGCGGCAGCCGTCCTCGCCACCCCAACCACGCTGGGCCCTACGCTCGGCTGGTGGCTCATCGTGATCGGCTCGGCGCTGCTCGCCTCCCACGTAGTGCAACGATTCGCGGTGCGGTTGTTCCCGCTTGCCGCCCTGCTCAAGCTGTCCCTGGTATTCCCGAATGAAGCCCCGTCGCGCTTTCGGATAGCGCTGCGTTCCGGATCGTCGGGCACGTTGCGCAAAGAGGTGGCGCGGGCCCGAGCCGCCGGAACTGACGACGACCCCACCAGGTCGGCCGAGTTCGCGCTCACCTTGGTCGCCTCGCTCGGCAGGCACGATGCCACCACCCGAGGGCACGCCGAGCGCACTCGAGCCTACGCCGACCTGATCGCAGAGGAGCTGTCCCTGACCGTGGCCGAGCGGGACCTGTTGCGGTGGGCGTCCCTCCTCCACGACATCGGCAAAGTACGGATCGACCGGGACATCCTGCGCAAGAAGAGCCCGCTGGACGACAGCGAATGGGATCTGGTGCGGCGCCACCCGGTTCTCGGATACGAGCTGGTGACACCGATCCGGGAGTTTCTCGGGCCGTGGGCGCAGACGATTCTCCATCACCATGAGCGCTTCGACGGCCTCGGTTACCCGTCGGGCGTCGCCGGCGACGATATTGCGCTCGGGGCACGCATCGTTGCGGTAGCCGACGCCTACGACGCCATGACGGCACTTCGGTCGTATCAACCACCGATACCGCACAAGGAGGCAATGGCCGAGCTGACCGAGAGTGCGGGCAGCCAATTCGATCCTGCGATCGTCAAGGCCTTCCTCCGCCTGTCGGTCGGGGCCGTGCGACGCGTCGCCGGTCCGCTGGTGGCGTTGGCTCAACTGCCGTTCATCGGCGGGCTGCGGCGTCTGGCCGATAGCGGCGCGCTCGTCGTTGCAGCGGTGGCCGCGCTGGTCGCGCCTCTCGCTACGGGACTCGCGCCCAGTGCGAGTGACCCCGGGGAGCCGATTGCAGCGGTGGCCGGCGCAGAGCGGGGCGACGGTGACGCGAGCGCGCCGACTGCGGTGCCGTCGGCGACCACGCCCGCGTCCATCGGTCCGAGCGCTCAGGTCGACGCGACGCCGGTTCCCTCCTCGACCGTGACGACCGCCGGGCCTTCGACCACCGCGGTGCTGGGCAGCACGACGACCTCGACCAGTGTTGTTCCCACGTCGACCACCGAATCCCCGCCCACGACGCCGCCCCCCACGGCTACGACCACCACGACGACGACCGTGACCACCACAACCGTTACCACCACGACGACGGTCACGACGACATCCGTACCGGCCACCACGACCACCACGACCACAACATTGCCGGCCACCACCACCACTACTACCACCACCACCACCACCACCACGCCGCCGGGTGGCGATCCTCCTGTGGCGCTGCCCGATGTCGCCACGACGGACGAAGACGTGGCCGTGACCATCGACGTTCTCGGCAACGACATCGACCTGGACGATGACCTAGACGCGTCGAGCCTGCAGATAACCCAGGCCCCGAGCCGGGGCGCGGCGAGCGTGGTCGTTGGCGGCGATCCGCTCGGCCGCATGATTCGGTATGCGCCGGCCCTCAACGCCAACGGCGCTGACGGGTTCCACTATCGAGTATGTGACGTCACCGGGTTGTGCGCTACCGGCACCGTGGCGGTGACCGTGAGGCCGGTCAACGATGCCCCGGCTGCCGTAGCCGATGCAGTGGGCGCCAACGCCCCTGGCCCGGTGGTGATCGACGTGCTGGCCAACGACTCAGATGTCGACGGTGACCCCCTCACGATCGCTTCGCATCAGACGGTGTCCGACCAGGGCGGCTCGGTCGCCTGCGCTACCAGCTGCCTCTACGAGCCCCCGTCGCCGTGGACACGGGAGGACAGCTTCACATACACGGTGAGCGACGGAATGGGCGGCACCGATACGGCGATCGTGACCGTCACCCCGATCGTGGCCGACGTAGTCCTCTACCTGCGCGGCGCGGGCGCAGGAGACACGGTCTCGAGCGCCAGACTACCCCTCAGCGAGAGTGCCGGGCCCACCAATGGACAGCTTCCCAACAACGACACGGATCGCGATTTCGACCCCGGGCTGGGTATTCGCCGCGGCCCCGGAGGCATTCCTGAACAGTTGGCTGAGAGCGACCCCACGAAGTTCCAGCTGTGGGTCTACTCGGTGCCTCAGGATCTCCAACTTGCCGGAGCCGGACAGATCTCGTTGTACGCCGCTATGAAGGACATGCAGGACGACCTCAATGGTCGGGTTCGGATCTTCCTGCTCGATTGCCCGGCGGCGACCCGCAACGGCTCGGATTGCTCGACGATCGGCTTGGGCACCATGACCCGGCGGCCATGGAGCGCCGTGGACGGTCGCTGGGTCGGCTTCACCGCCAGCCTGGGCACGATCGACTACCCGATTGCGGGGGGCCGCGCCCTGACTCTGAAGCTGCTGGTCGATGGGGCCGAGTCGCAAGACGACATGTGGTTTGCCTACGACTCCACCGGCTTCGTGAGCAGCCTGGTCATTCGAGCACCCCGAGCCGGGCTGCGCCGTCCGCCCCTGGCCATGCAGTAGCGGTTGGGCGGTTAGCCTCCGAGCCATGAGAGTCGGATACCAGGGCGAGCCGTTCTCCTACAGCTACCGGGCCGTCAACGAGCTGTTCCCGGAAGGCGAACACGTCGGCCAACACACCTTTGTCGCCGCATTCGCCGCCCTGGAGGGCGGCGTAGTCGATCGTCTGGTGTTGCCCGTGGAGAACTCCACCACCGGCAGCGTATTACCGGTGCTCGACCGCCTGCCGGGAAACGAAGAGCACGGGCCGATATCGATCATCGCCGAGCACCTGGTCGAGGTGCGCCATGCCTTGATGGGCATACCCGGGGCGACCATAGAGGGGATCAAGGCGGTGAAGTCCCATCCCGAAGCTCTGTCGCAGGTCGAGGAGCACCTGCTCGAGCTGGGCGTGATCGAGATACCCACTCATGACACCGCCGGCGCGGTGCGCGATGTGGCGTCCGAAGACGACCCGACCATCGCCGCGTTGGCTCCGCCAGAGGCGGCGGAGCCGCACGGCTTGGTCATCCTCCAAGAAGACGTCATGGATCGCCATCACAACACTACCCGCTTCGTCGTGCTCGCCGCGGGCGCCCCCCAGGTCGATCCGGACGATGACAAGACCACGATCCTGTTCATGACTGCCCACCGGCCGGGAGCGCTGGCCCTGGCGCTGACCGAGCTGGGCCTGCGGGGAGCCAACCTCACCCGCATCGAGTCGCGTCCCGCCACCGAGGCCTGGCGATACCGCTTCTTCGTTGATCTGGTGCATCCTCCAGGTCCCGCGGGCCTAGCGGCGGTAATCGATCCGCCACCGGCGACCTTGGCGGCGCTGCGTGTGCTGGGGTCTTATCGGGCGGCCCGCCTGGACTAGGCGAGGAGATAGCGGGGTGGCGCCACCCTGACTGCTAACTTCGCTGCGTGGCTACCAGTACGGCCAGCTTTGGAGCGGGGAAGCGCGAGAGTCACGACGCCTCCGAATTCTACGCGCGGCAGATGGCGCGATCGGCCCCCAATCTCCGGCCGACGGGCCTGGTTCAAGATGCCCCGGCCGAGGTCGTCGATCGCATCTTCACCCAGTCGTCGGAGACCATGGAACAGCTCCCCGACGGATGCGTGGCGCTGATGGTCACCTCACCTCCCTACAACGTCGGCAAGGACTACGACGGCGACCTCAGCCTCGACGAGTATCTCGATTTGCTGGAACGGGTGTTCACCGAGACCTATCGAGTCGTCGAAGCCGGCGGCCGGGTCGCAGTCAACGTGGCCAACCTGGGGCGTAAGCCGTATCTCCCCCTCAACCATCACGTTGCTGCGCTGCTGAGCGACATCGGCTTTCTCCTCCGCGGGGAGGTCATATGGCAAAAGGCCAAGGCGGCCGGCGGCTCCTGCGCGTGGGGCTCGTGGCAGAGCGCCAAGAACCCGACTCTGCGTGATCTCCACGAGTATGTGATCGTCGCCTCCAAAGAGTCATACCGCCGGCTGCGTTCCGGAGAAGACACCATCGGTCGTGACGAATTCCTCGACGCCACCGTTTCGGTGTGGAGCATTCAACCCGAGTCGGCTCGGCGAGTTGGCCATCCGGCGCCGTTCCCGGTCGAGCTGCCGCAACGCCTCATCGAGCTATATAC
Source organism: Acidimicrobiia bacterium (assembly GCA_041605955.1). GTDB lineage: Bacteria > Actinomycetota > Acidimicrobiia > Spongiisociales > UBA5794 > JAHEJX01. The sequence goes on along the minus strand of JBFIXI010000023.1, from coordinate 29,835 downwards.
CTTCGCCGGAGACCTGATTCTCGATCCGTTCATCGGTGCGGGTTCGACGGCACTGGCTGCGATCGCCACCGGCCGCCACTACGTCGGTTACGACACCGAGCCCGGCTATGTCGCCATCGCCGAGCAGCGCATCGTCGAACTGCGCTCTCGCCGGGAGAGCTCGACCGAGTAGGCGACCGGCCTTCGCCGCGATGCGGTCGTCCCGGTACCCAATTATGGGCGGGGGTGACTCCGCATAGGCCTTTGACTCGTGGTTCAATTGGGGATCGTAAAGGGGGCCGCGTCGGTGCGCCGGGGGCTGCCGGCGACGGCGAGAACTGCGTACCGCGGTGGGGCATGAAGGCAGCAAGACGGACAGTGGTGAGTATGGCGTTGGTCGCCTCCGTCCTGGTTGGCGCCGCCGGCGGGGCCGTGGCCGCGGAGCCTGCGTTCTCCACTTCCGCCGACGCGATCTGGATGACCAACGGCACCGGCAAGGTGTTGGCGCTTGCTTCAGCAAGCAGTCGGGTCTTCATCGGGGGCAGCTTCACTGCGATGCGGCCGACATACAACGGCACTGATGTGAATCAGCCCTACGTTGCGGCGGTCGACCTGTGGTCCGGTGAGTTGCTCACCGCGTTCGATCCCCAGGTCGATGACGAAGTGCGCGCGGTTGCGACCTCCCCCGACGGGCAAACCGTCTACATCGGTGGCCGCTTCACTCAGGTCAACGGCAAGACCCGCACCAGAGTGGCCGCACTGAACGTCACCAACGGAAACCTCCGGCCAGGCTGGATCGTCGAAATCCCCTCCGGGGCGGTCAACGCCCTCGCAGTCGACTCCCAGGGCGATGTATACATAGGCGGCAACTTTCACATCGTCGACAACCAGGGACAGCGGTCACTGGCCAAACTCGATGGAGCCACCGGCGATCTGCTCAGCTGGGATGCCAACATTCCCGAAGGGAGAGTGAAGTCGCTGCTCCTGAGCCCGGACGAAAGTCGGCTCTACGTCGGCACCGAGATACTCGACGAGAACAACCGGCCCAACCTCGGCGCCTTCTTCGCCGTGGACCCGAGTGACGGGGCGCCGATACCCGGCTTCGATGCATCCGCGGTCAACCGGCCGGTGCTCGATATCTCGGCGACTCCGCAGAAGATATACCTCGCCCTCGGCGGGGGTGGGGGAGCAGCCGACATCCTCCAAGCATCCGACGGCTCGCGACGGCGGCGTTTCTACACCGACGGGGACGTGCAGGGGGTGCAGGTCGTGGGAGATAGGGCCTATTTCGGTGGACACTGGGTGGAGAACTTCGGTCAGCACGAGTCGTTCCACTTCATCGCGGTCGAGCTCTCCGGCGACGAGGTCGACGACTCGTACAACCCGGTGCTGAATGGCGCCGGCGGCCTGCACGACTTTCTCTACGACGGCTATCACCTATGGATGGGGGGACACATCACGAACGGCAGCCCGGTAGCGGTGCGCGGCTTCGCCCGTTTTGCCCCGGTTGGCGGTGGTGCCCCGCTGACGCCGCTGATCGGCTCCGGGGCCACGTGGACCTACCTCGACGACGGGTCGCGCCTCGGTACCCGGTGGCGGCGCCTCAACTACAGCGATCGCAGTTGGCGGACCGGTGACGCCGAGCTCGGCTACGGCGACGGAGACGAGAAAACCGTGGTGCGATCCGGCCCGGACGGAAACCGCCACATCACCACTTACTTCCGGCGGCACTTCGCGGTATACGACCACAGCCGGATCTCGCGTCTGGAGATCGAGCTCAAACGCGACGACGGGGCGGTCGTCTACATCAACGGCCAGGAGGTGATCCGCGACAACATGCCGGCTGGCACCGTCCGGGGTCGGACTCTGGCGGTCAGCGACATCAACGGCGCCGCCGAGGACGAGTTCAATCGCTGGATCCTCTCGCCGGATGTGCTGGTGGACGGCGACAACATCGTGGCCGTCGAGATCCACCAGGTGGCGCCCACCAGCAATGACATCAGCTTCGACTTGCGGCTCCTGGTGGACGCGTCGCCCACGACGTTCGTCGGCTCCGGGGCGATTTGGCGATATCGGGATGACGGGCCCAGCCTCGGGACGGCTTGGCGACGGCGCGGCTTCGATGATTCGAGCTGGCGGAGGGGGCCGGCGCAGCTGGGCTACGGCGAGGGAGATGAAGCCCGGGTCATCAGGAGGGGACCACCCGGTGATCGCCATATCACTTCGTATTTCCGGCGGGTCTTCACGGTGTACGACCACCGCGCCGTGGCCACCCTGGAGCTGGAGCTGCTGCGCGATGACGGCGCCGTCGTCTATCTCAACCAGGTCGAGGTGGCGCGGTCCAACATGCCCTCCGGGCTCATCAACAGCGAGGTGCGGTCCGCCACGATCGCCTCGCCACCCGGGGAGCAGGATTGGTATCGGTTCAGCCTCGATCCCGCTCTGCTGGTAGAAGGCGACAATGTGCTCGCGGTCGAGATCCACCAATCCGGGCCGCGCAGCGGCGACCACAGTTTCGATGCCAGGTTGGCGCTGCAGGCCACACCGGAGACCCTGATTGCCAGGGACGGTAGATGGCGCTATCACGACGGCGGGTCGGGAAAAGGCGTCAAGTGGCGCAAGCGCCGCTACCCGGCCCACAACAACTGGAAGCGAGGGAACGCCGAGCTTGGCTACGGCGACGGGGATGAGGTCACCGTGGTGGACTCCGGTCCACCGGGCGATCACCACCCGACGATCTACTTCCGTCGCAAGTTCGCGGTTACCGACCCGACCGTCTTCTCCACCCTCGATCTCGGTCTGGTTCGCGACGATGGGGCCGTGGTGTACATCAACGGGGTCGAGGTGGTACGCGACAACATGCCGGCGGGGAGGATCACCTACGCCACTTGGGCGGAAGGGAGCGCCTCGGGGGAGGACGAATTCCACCGGTTCACGGTCCCGGCATCGATGCTGGTGCCCGGCGTCAACGTCGTGGCGGTCGAGATCCATCAGGCAGGTCCCGGCAGCTCCGATCTGTCATTCAATCTGGAGCTGATCGGGAGGTAGCGGCGGGCTCCAGCTCGGGATGCGATAGTTTGTCGACGATGGCTGTGTCCTCTAGCACCGGTGCGACGACGGCCGCGCCGTCCTTGGAAAGCGCGGTAACCGCCGCCTTTCCGATCATGATCGACGCCCTCGGTATCTCGGCACTGGGGCTGCTGCTGCCGACGTCCCTGTCGCTCGGCCTGCGGTTCGGCGGCCAGCTCGTCCTGCTGGTCGCTCTGGCCCTATTGCTCACCTGGAGGCTGTTGCCGCTCACCACCCACTCGTGGTTCGGCGAGTCGACTCATCGCGCGTGGAGCCCGCAGTCGCAGGTGGCTGCCACCGGCCTGGCGGCGATCTTCATCGTGACCGGTGTCGTCGGACTGGTGACTTTGGCTTCGTCGGCGGCATTGCGCCTCCAACCGTCCACCCAATTCCTCCAGCTGCTGTCGGCCCTGGATATCGCCTGGGCGGTGTCGACCCTGATGGTGGCGGCGTATTGGTGGCGGGGCAGGGTGGCGGCAGCCGCCGCCGGCGGGTTGGTGGGAGTTGCCTGTGTCTGGGCGATCGCCCGCTATCTGGACGCTGTTGGATTTACCCCCCAAGGGCGGTGGCGATTGGTCGGCCCCGCCCTCTGGGAGTACGTGCTGCCGTATGACATCGCAATTGCGCTCGTCGCCGTCGGTGCCTTCGTGCTGTCGGTGCGCCGGCAGGCTTCATCCGATCGTGCACGCCAGTGACCAGTCGTACGGCTGATACGACACCACCGGATCACGGGCCGTGCGCCAGCTCTCCAACTCGGCCGGCAGCCAGGGGCTGAGTGCGGCGGCGACCGCCTTGCGGCGAACCGGTAACAACGTGGGCATGCGGTGGGGACGGGTGAAGTCTCCGCCGTACCACAGGAAGATCCGCGACAAGTAGAGGCGATCGGATGCCGGATCCCGAGCGACACCCCCTGCCCCCAGGAACCTCCTCATCTGATCGTCCAGTTGCTCGTGGACGGATGGTCCATCGAACGGCTCGAAACGCAGTGTGGGACACGATGCCGAACCGCAAACGAGAGCGCCGTGGATCCGCGGATCGCGGAACCGGCGGATCTTGCCGTGCTCGACTTCGTCGAGCGACAGCTCCTCGCCGGCCACATTCGCCCACGGGCGGCGAAATCCACCGGCCACGCGGAGCACCGAGGCTGCTTGGTGGTTCCACGTTTCGGCCGCGAGGTCGAGAGCGCCCGCGTTGTAGAGGTTGATCCAGTAAGCGAGCGCCGCATCCCGCTCCAGTGTGTCGGGATCGAGCGATTCGAGGGAGGAGCGGTAGTCGGCGAGCCGGCTGCGCTGGTCGGCTAGGGCGGCCACGCCGCCGGCGCCGAGCTCGTCGAGCACAGCTTGCAGCAGGGAGTGGTCAATCGGCGGTTGCGACGACCCGAGCCGGTCGGCCCGCTCCGTCGCCGGCCGCGGAGCGCGGGTGCGGCGGGCCCGGAGCACGGAGAGAGCGACGGCGAGCGGGTTGGGGCCGGGTTGCGACGACATCAGGATCCTCGAGGCGGCGGTCGTCGGGTCCAACCGTTGCGGTCGGCCACGTGTTCCCCGGAGAATCGAGAACCTCTTCGCAGGAGGAAGCCGGCCAGTGATCTTCCCCGATGCTGATGGCGAATGTCACGAGCGGGGACGATATGGCCGGCGCAGGGAGGCCCGGGCTGTGGCCTGGGATCCGTGCCTGCCGCAGATGGACGTCCTGCCGGGCTGGAGGACGGTGGCCGGAGCCGCGGCAACCACCGCTGCCGGCCCGACTACCCGTTGGCAGTCACGCGACGACGGCGCCGGGTCCTCGAGGCAGGCTGTCCAGCCGAAGTACCGAAGGAGGGAGAGGACGACGGTCGTGCCGGCCTGGTGTCCGCCGTTCCTCTCGTTTCGTTGCGAGGGGACGGGCGCGATCTGTTAGAGACTCATGTGGCCGACGCGGACTGCGCTTCCGGAGCTTGGGCAGTGCCCTCGTCCAAGCCGAGCCGGCGTCGCCCCTCCTCGATGGCCTCTTGCGGTGTCTTCGAGCTGCGCAGCAGCCAATACCCGACCAGGCCGGCGAGGCCGGAGCCGAGGAAGATGCCGATCTTGGCCTGATCGATGAACGTGCTCGACGTGTAGGCCAACTCGGTGATGAAGAGAGACACGGTGAACCCGATGCCGGCTAGGGAGGCCAGGCCGATGGTCTCGCGCCAGCCGGTACGTCTGGGGAGGCGCCCCACGCCGCTGCGGACCGCGATATACGTCGCCAAGGTGATGCCGATGATCTTGCCGGCAAGCAGCCCCAAGCCGACGCCTAGGGCAATCGGGCTGGTGGCCGTCGCCAGCAAGTCGATGTCCACCACCCGAACCCCGGCGTTTGCCAGAGCGAAGATCGGTATCACGACGAAAGACGACCACGGATGTAGCGACCGCTCGAGCCGGTCCAACGGTGACACCGACTCTCTGGCGACGGCCGCCAGCGTCAGCGCACTGGCATCGACCCGCTCCCGTCTGGTATCGCTGGCCGACTCCATGTCGTAGCGGTCGAGGATCCAGCCGGCTCTCTGGAAGTACTCCTCGTCGCTGTACCAGGCGCGGACGGGTGTCAGCAGACCCAGCGCCACCGCGGCCAGGGTGGCGTGCACACCCGATTCGAATACCAAGAACCACACCACGATGCCCAGCGCCCAGTAGAAGCCGATAGCCCGCACGCCGACCCGCTGGGCGACGTACACCAGCGCCAAAGCGACAAGGGCAGCGGCCAGATATCCGAAGGACAGATCGCCTGTGTAGAAGATGGCGATGACGGCGATGGCTCCGATGTCGTCGGCGATCGCAAGTGCCAGCAGGAAGAGCTTGGCGCCGGACGAGACCCGATCGCCCAGCAGCGAAATGACCCCGATGGAGAATGCAATGTCGGTTGCCATCGGAATCCCCCAGCCGCGGATGGCTTCGCCGCCGGAGCCGGCCACGAAGGCGACGAATATCAGTGCCGGCACCACCATGCCACCTATTGCGGCGATTGCGGGGAGAGCAGCTTGCTTGCGGTCGCGCAGGTCGCCCACCACCAGCTCGCGCTTGATCTCGAGCCCGACGACGAAGAAGAAGATGGCCATCAGGCCATCGTTGACGACGTGTTTGAGTGATTCGTCGAAATGGAAAGAGCCCAGGGTGATGTCGAGATGGGTGTCCCAGAACGTCTTGTAGGTGTCGGCAAACGGGCCGTTGGCCCACACCAGTGCGACGATGGCGGCGATCAGCAGCACGATCCCCGACGATGCCGACACCTCGGTGAAACGTACGAACGGCCGGACGAAGCGCGTCGGGATGGAGCGCTCAGAGTTGATCCACGTTTGATGGATACGCGCGTCGTGGCGGTGACCGGCCATTGAGCCATCAAGGCTAGTTGGCAGCCACCGTCTACTCACCCACGGTCATCTCAGGCAACGCGTCCTAGGCGGCCACTCGGGCAGGAGAGAGGGGCTACGCCGTCACCCCAGCTTCGAGCATTACTATCGCCGCCTCGTCGCAGTGGGCGGTCACGGCTTTGTTTGGTTCGGTAGCTCTCGTTGTTGTGGGCCTCGTCGTGCTCGTTGTGGCATCGGACCGCGTTGTGGTCTCGGCGGTGCGCATCTCGGTCCGGCTCGGGGTCTCGGCGATCCTGATCGGAGCGTTGATCGTGGGGCTCGGCACCTCGATTCCCGAGCTGCTCGTGTCCTCGATCGCAGCTGTTGATGACCGTCTCGATGTTGCTGTCGCCAACGTTGTCGGATCCAACGCCGCCAACGTGACGCTGGTTCTGGGGGCGGCCGCAGTCCTGGCCCCGGTAGGCGCCGCCCGGATGCTCATGCAGCGGGAGACCCCGCTCATGTTGGTGGCCGTCGCCGGGTTGGCGTTCGTGATTGCCGACAAGCAGGTCTCCCGCGTCGAAGCAATCGGGCTGCTGCTCGGGCTGGCAGTCGCACTCGGGTTGCTGGTGCGATGGTCGGAGCGCACTCCCCCCGAGGTCGAAGAGGACACCGTGCTCTCGCCGGTGGCTCTGGAGCTTGCCTACGGAGTTCTCGGCATTGCCGCCACCGTAGCCGGCGCCAAAGTGCTGCTCGACGGAGCCATCGACATCGGGGAGCGGCTCGACTGGTCAGCCACCTTCTTGGGCTTGCTGCTCGGGGTGGGCACGTCGTTACCTGAGCTGGCAACGGCCTTGGCTGCGGCCCGACGCAAGGAGTCCGACTTGGTCGTCGGCAATGTCATCGGCTCGAACATCTTCAACTCGCTGGCCGTAGCGGGGACGGCGGGATCTGTCGGCCCCGGGGTGCTCGCCGACTTCGACGCCATTGCCGTCGGGGGCATGCTGATCGCCGTCGTGCTGGCGGCTGCCGCCATGGTGACCGGCCGAGAGATCTCTCGCCTGGAGGGAGTCGGGCTATTGATCGCTTTCGGCACGTTCGGGGTGATGACCTTGTGAGACCCGCGTGTGATTGCGCGCGATGAGATCCTCCGCCGCCCGCGCGGCGTCGGCAGCCGCCATGTCGCGTATCGATACCCGGCCGAGAGGCTGAGCGATCTCGACGCGCAGCGTGGCCAGAGCCAGCCGCCGTTGGAACCAGTTGGCGGCCAGCGACACGCTCTGGATCCGAGAACGGCGCGCGACAGTGAGGTTCTCGGTGATGGCGCCGCGGCGCGCTACCACCGTATCGGCGGTCACGGCGTGACCGAGGAGAGTCCACGCCCGCCAACCGAGAGCCGCCGCCACCGGCAGGAGCAGGAACGTGGCGTAGGCCCACCCGGTGCGGAACACGACCGAGGTAACCGCTCCGACGAGGGCGACCGGGCGTGTCCACCTGAGTACCGCCCGCCGCAGCGCTCCGCGCGGATGACGTTGCAGCGGCAGGTCCAGGTCGGCCTCGGGAAGCAGCCGGGCGGCCAGCGCTTCGTGCTCGCTGCGCGGCACCGCCGGCAAGTACGAGTTGGTGGCCTCGCCGGCGCTCGACGCGTTGTGTGCGGTGATCCTGACGGTGCCGGCCAGGCGCCCGGCCGGGGACAGCCTGGTGACCAACGCTTGGATACGTTCTGTCGGTAGTTCCAAGCGGCGGTGGGTGAGCAGGCCATACTCCAGCCTGAAGTTGTCGTCGGCTCGCACCAGGCGCATGTCGTAGAAGCGGGCCACGTTGAATGCGGTTGCCGCCGCGAGGCCGACGATGCCGATTGCGCCGATCAACCACAGCTGGGCTCCGTCGGGGAGCCACGTCCAGGCCTCTTCCAGATCGACGGCCTCGGCCAATGCGCCGACTCCTGCCCCCATGACCGGGAGCATGAATGCCGGGCTGGCGAACGCCGCCCAGCGAGCCAACGAGTCGTTCGGTTGCTCGAAGACGACCCGGTCCGGTTCCGGCGGCGTCGCCCCGACGGTGCGACGGGCGTCCTGGAGCCGCACCGTGATCCTTTCGGCCTCGGCGGCCCCGACCACGCTGAGCTTGATGTCGGGCTCGGTTCCCGAGCCGGCCACCTCGATGAGCACCTCGGCGACGTTGAAGAGCCGGTGGCGCAGCCGCTGATTGAGGCTCACCTGCTGGATGCGATCCGCCGGTAGCGTCCGGGTGCGCCGGACGAGAACTCCCGAGCGCACGACGAGCGTCGTCCCGTCCAGGCGGTAATCGAACCTGAGGTAGCGAGTGACCTCTACTGCGACGGCCACCAGCAGGGCGCCCCCCAGGAGCGAGGCAACGACCAAGCCGCCGCCCTCATCGAATAGGGCGATCAGCAGCACGGGCCAGAACCGAGCTGCCGTCGTCACGCTGTTGAGGATCGGCGAGGCGAGATGGAGTCGCCGCCATCCGGCCGTCGGTGGCGGCGGTATCGGCGCCGGGGGAGGGATTTCAGACTGCTGCATCTTGCCCGGCTCGCTCCAAGATGCGCACGCGCAGCTGCTCGGCCATAACAGCGTCGAGGCCCGGGATGGTGGCGTCGGTGAAGGCGGAGGCGGTTCGGATGGTCAGGCGCTTGAGCCCCAGCCACCGCTCGAGTGGCCCTTGGCTGACGTCGACGTTCTGCACTCGAAAATACGGCGTCATGGAGCGGCGTCGCGTCCACACCCCATGCTCGAGAATCAGCACATCGGGGGCGAGACCATAACGCCAATATCGGTAGCGGACCGAGACAATCGCCTGGAGCCCCGCCGCCACCGCCAGCACAGTGGCCGCGATGACCCCCGCTCGCGCCGGCCAGCTGATTGGCAATACCAGCGATCCGACCAAGATCGCCAGCGCGGCGATGACGCTGGCCCCGGCGGCCTCGATGCGCCACTGCCGTCGCACTCGCGGGTCGATCGCGTTCATCGGGGCGTCCATCACGAGCATGAACGCTAGTGAGCGCATCTTGCTTTGGGGTCGCCGCTGCAACCCGGCGGCCGAGCTATGTTGGCGATATGGCCACCAACCACGAGCTGGTGCGCATCTTTCGGGAGTATGCCGAGCTGCTGAAGCTCGAGGAGGGCAGCCCGCAGGCTTTCCGAGTACGCGCCTATGAGAAGGCCGCTGACGCCATTGGTGAGCTGGTTGCGCCGGCCGCGGACATGTCGGTGAGTGAGCTACAGAAGCTCGACGGGGTGGGCCGGGCCACGGCGGAGAAGATCCAGGAATACGACACCACCGGAAGTATCGCCAAGCTGGACGCGTTGCGGGCGAAGTACCCGCCGCCACTGGTGGAGCTGACCCGCATCCCCGGCCTGGGGCCGAAGACCGTGATCTTGTTGCGGGACCGGCTCAACATCAACAACTTGGAGGACCTCAAGGCGGCCCTTGCATCGCAGCAGCTCCGCGAGCTTCCCGGTATGGGCGCCAAGTCGGAGGAGAAGATTGCCAAGGCGATCGAGCGGCTTGGCCTGCATGGCAAGGATCGGCGTACGCCGATCATCAAGGTGTTGCCGATCGCCGAAGAAGTGGTGGAGGTGTTGCGTCGCGTCCCGGGGGTGAAGCATGTCGACTATGCGGGCAGCCTGCGCCGGTTCGCCGACACGATCGGCGACGTCGACGTGGTGGTGGCGGCGACCGACCCAGCCCCGGTCATGGATGCATTCGTGACGTTGCCGCTGGTAGCCGATGTGCAGGCGCGAGGCGCAACCAAGACCACGGCTCTCACCGCCACCGGCCTTCAAGTCGACGTGCGGGTGGTGGCACCGGGAGAGTTCGGGGCGGCGCTGCTCTACTTCACCGGATCCAAGGCGCACAACATCGAGCTGCGCCAGCGTGCCATCTCGAGAGGTTGGACGCTCAACGAGTACGCCTTGGCGGAAGTCGAGAGCGGCGAGTCTGTCGCCGCCCGCACCGAAAAAGCCATCTACAAGGCGCTTGGGCTCAAGTTCATCCCGCCGGAGCTGCGCGAGGGGGTGGGAGAGGTCGCCGCGGCGGCGGCCTCCAGTCTTCCCCGGTTGGTAGATCTCGAACACATTCGGGGCGATCTCCACGTTCACAGCACCTGGTCGGGCGACGGCCGCAGCGATCTCGACGACATGGTCGCAGCCGCCTCTGCTCGCGGGCTGGACTACATCGCGATTACCGAGCATGGAGAGGACCTGGCCATCAACGGATTGAGCCGGGACGAGGTCCGCCGGGAGGGCGATGAGTTGGCGCGGCTGCGGGTCGAGTATCCGGAGATGACGATCCTCCATGGAGCGGAGCTCAATATCGGTCCCGATGGGGGCCTCGACTATGACGACGACTTCCTGATGGGGTTCGATTGGTGTGTTGCCAGCGTCCACTCCTATTTCGACCTGCCGCCAGCCCAGCAGACCGAGCGCATATTGAAGGCTATGGCCAATCCAGCGGTCAACGTTGTCGGCCACCTGACCGGCCGTCGGATCGGGCGGCGGCCCGGTATCGAAGTCAATGTTGATGCGGTGTTCGACGCCGCCGCCGAGATGGGGATAGCTCTCGAGATCAATTCGCATCTCGACCGCCTTGACGTGCCGGCCGAGCTACTCCGCCGGGCGCGCGAGCGCAACGACTTGACCTTCGTGATCAGCACCGACAGCCATCACGTCAACGAGTTCGCCAACATGCGTTGGGGAGTCCACAATGCGCGCCGCGGGTGGGTGCAGAGAAGACACGTGGTCAACACCTGGCCGCGTGAGCGATTCCTCGCGTGGGCCGGACAGCGGCGCAGCTGAGGCCGCGTCGGCTCACGGGTTGTCCACGGAGCCGGCGAGCCAGTCGGTCGGCCTATCGGCGCCCGCACCGTTGAGATGGAGTGGATCGGCAAACTCCGCGATGCTCCAGCCCGGCTGTGCGGGGTCGATGACTCGCGCAACGGTCTGTGCGGCGAGGTCCGAGAGGGCGGCGCGGAAGCCTGCATAGTCCTCCTCGCGGCGTGGGTGGAGTGGGACGTAATCCATCTCGGCCACAGGCATCACCACCACATAGATCGCCGCGTCGGCTGCCGCCACCGCCAGTCCCAGGCGCCGTAAAAGACATAGGAGGCCGGCAGCAGCAGCGGATTCTGCCCGCGGCGCGGTAGCCGCCAATACAGAATGAGGACGGTCGGGAGAAAGATCGCAAACTCGAATGAGTTGAAAAGCAAGCTGCGCTCCCCCTCCCGCCGGGCATCGGCCCCTGGTGGCGAGCAAAGCAACGTACGATCGGCGGGGAGTTTTCACGATTTGGTAATCGAGGAAACCGTTCTCCTATGACGTTGTTACTGGTACAGATATGCAAGCAAGACGATCGAGGCATCTGTGACCGAAGCAACCTCGGTGGGTACTGAACGCCCGCCGCTGCAATATCCGGCGCCCATCGGACTGGCTGCGTTCGCCGGGGCGGTGGCGGCCGGCCTGGCGCTGGGCCTGGCGGAGCTGTTCGCCGGGCTCTTCGCAGGCATTCCGTCGGCGGTGGCCTCCGTCGGCAGCTACATAGTCGATTCGTCGCCCAGCATCGTCAAGGACGTGGCCATCGAGATCTTCGGCACGGCCGACAAGGGAGCGCTGGCGATCGGAACCACCTTGGTGGCCCTGCTCATCGGCGTTGTCGTGGGTCGAGCAAGCCTGAGCCGTCGCTGGCTCAATCCCGTCGCCTTTGCTCTCTTCGGTCTGCTCGGGATTGCTGCCGCAGTTGGGCAAGTCGACGCCAATCCGGTGCTCACGTTCTTCGCTATCGGCTTGGCCGCCGCCGCCGGTTGGCGTTTCTTGCGAGCGGCACTCGACCAGCTGACCAGAGAGGATCCCGCCGACAGCCTGCCCACGGACCCCGCCCGCCGCCGGCTGCTGGCGGGAGTTGCCGGAACCGGTATTGCAGCATTGGCCGCCGGCGGCGTCGGGCGGCGCCTCATCATCGCCCGCTCCGAGTCGGTACGGGAGACGATGGGGCTGCCGATGCCGGTAACCACAGTGGCTCCACCAGGTGCAACCGCCAGCTTCGACCTTCCCGGCCTCTCCCCGCTGATCGTTCCCAACGACGAGTTCTACAGAATCGATACCGCCCTGATCGTTCCTCGCCCCGATCCTGCGACATGGCGGTTGAAGGTGACCGGCATGGTCGACAGAGAGGTCGTGCTGTCGATGGACGACCTCCACGCCATGGACCTCCACGAGCGCTACGTCACCATCGCCTGCGTGTCGAACCAGGTGGGAGGTGACCTCGTTGGCAACGCCAAGTGGACCGGCGTCAGGCTGACCGAGGTTCTCGACATGGCTGGGGTCAACCCGGCGGCGACTCAGATCGTGCCCCGCTCCGTCGACGGATGGACTGCTGGTTTCCCGACTGCGCTGGCTTTCGATGGCCGAGATGCATTGATCGCAATAGGGATGAACGGTGAGCCGTTGCCTCCCAATCACGGCTTCCCGGCCCGTCTCATCGTGCCCGGGCTGTACGGCTACGTGTCGGCGACGAAGTGGCTCGAAGACATAGAGCTGACGACGTGGGAAGCGTTCGACGCCTACTGGATCCCGCGGGGGTGGGCCAAAGAGGCCCCGATAAAGACGCAGAGCCGGATCGACACGCCGCGATCCGGCTCCCGCGTTGAGCCCGAGCTGGTTGCGGGCGGCGTCGCCTGGTCGCCCGCTCACGGGATCCGCGCCGTTGAGGTGCGCGTCAACCAAGGTCCCTGGCAGCGCGCCGAGGTGAGCCAGCCGCTGGCGGATACCGCTTGGGTGCAGTGGCAGTCACCCCTTCGCCTGGGCAGCGGGAGCAGCGTGCTGCAGGTGCGCGCGATCGATGGCACCGGAGAGCCGCAGACCGCTGCCGTGGCGCCACCGCGGCCCGACGGTGCCACCGGCTATCACCAGATACGGGTCACCGTCGCCTAGGCGCAGCCGGCAACGAGGGATTTCTGAGCAGCTGTCCCTCCACGATGCCCTAGGCTCGCGGCCATGGAGACCACAGACCAGCCCGAGACCACCACCGACAAGGCCGTGGAGGCTCTGCCCGACTCGGTGGAGCCGCTGCATCCCGAGGTCGTGAATCAGGAGACCGCCGATGACGGCACCTTCGTTTCAGAGCCCGCGCGGCTGATCCGGATTGCCTCTATGACTCGAGCAATGCTCGATGAGGTGCGGCGCGCCGAGCTCGACGAAGCAGGTCGGGCCAGGCTGATGCAGATCTACGACTCTTCGATGAGTCAACTGCGAGACTCGCTGAGCGACGACCTAGCCGACGAGCTGGACAATATGTTCAGACCTCTCGACGGCGAGGCGGCCAGCGAGTCGGAGCTACGGATCGTACAGGCTCAGTTGGTGGGCTGGTTGGAGGGCTTGTTTCACGGAATCCAAGCGTCGATCTTCTCGCAGCAGGCGGCCGCGGCCGCCCAGCTCGAGGAGATGCGGCGCCGGCTGGCGCTCGAAGCACGTGACACGGGCCGCGGCCAGTACCTCTGATCACCAGTATCTCTGATCACCGGTACCTTTGATCGGCCTGCGCTCCCGGCCTCACCGCGACCCGTTGCGCAGCGCGGCTTGCGCGGCTGCCAGGCGCGCGATCGGAATTCGCGGCGGGCTGCACGACACGTAGTCGACTCCCGCCAGATGGAAGAACTCGATTGAATCGGGGTCGGCGCCGTGCTCGCCGCATACCCCCACTACCAACTCCGGGTTCGCCTTGCGTCCCTCCTCGATTGCGACCTGGATGAGCCGACCGACGCCGGCGCGGTCGATGGTCTCGAAGGGGTTGTGCGGCAAAAGCCCCCGCTCGAGATAGCGCCCCAAGAAGGCCTCCTCTGCGTCGTCGCGGCTCAACCCCAGCGTGGTCTGAGTGAGATCGTTGGTGCCGAAGGAGAAGAAGTCCGACGCCAGAGCGATGTCACCGGCTACCAGCGCGGCCCGCGGAAGCTCGATCATCGTGCCTATCGTCACGTCGAGCAGCCGCCCGGCGTGATGCACCTCCTCTTCGATCATGTCCCTGATCAGGTGGAGCTCTTCGACGGTGCCCACGAGCGGTATGACGAGCTCCAGACGGGGGTCACCCCCTGCGTCGAGGCGCCGCCGCACGGCTTCCAGGGCTGCCAGCACCTGGACCTTGTAGACACTGGGAATGACGACGGCCAGCCGTACGCCCCGCAGGCCCAGCATCGGGTTGGACTCTTCCCATTTGTCGAGCGTGGCCTCCAGGACCTCCAACTCGTCGGTCGGCTCCCCGAGAGCCCGAGCCTCGGCCAGTTCGTGCTCGACATCGAGCCGATCAGGAAGAAACTCGTGCAACGGAGGATCCAAGAGCCGCACTACCACGGGGAGTCCGTCCATCACCTCTAGCAACCGCTCGAAGTCGCCAACCTGGAGCCGCTCCAGCTGCTCGAGAGCCTCGGCCTGCTCGCGCCCATCGTCGGTCAGCAGGATTCGCTGTACCACATCGAGCCGGTCCCCGGAGAACATGTACTCGGTGCGCGCCAGGCCGATGCCCTCGGCGCCCGCGGCGCGGGCGGTGGCGGCATCCGCCGGCGTATCGGCGTTGGCCCAGATCTCCAGACGGCGGCCCTCGTCGGCCCAATCGAGCAGAGTCTCCAGGTGAGGGGTAGCCCGGCCGGGGATGATCGGCAGCGCCCCCCGGTAGATCGCACCGCGGCGGCCGTCGATGGTGATCGTGTCTCCTGCCATCGCCGAGGCATTGCCCCAGGTCACGATGGAGTCGTCGGGGTCGATCAGCATGTCGTAGCTGGCCGTCACTGCGGGCGTGCCCATTCCGCGAGCCACGAGCGCGGCATGAGATGCTGGCCCGCCGTGGCTGGTGATCACTCCGGCAACCGCTCGTATCGTGTCGACATCCTCGGGAGTGGTCTCCCGTTTGACGAGGATGACCTGGTTCCCAGCAGCGGCCGCGTCCATGGCGGCTTTCGAGTCGAGAACGACCATTCCCGTGGCGGCACCGGGCGAGCCCCCGGAGCCCAACCCGATCGGTTGAGGGCGATCGCCTGGGGCCAACCGAGCGTGAAGCATGTCGGCGACGTGACCTGGATCGATTTGCAGCAGCGCCTCCCTCTTGGTGAGCGAACCGGCTGCCACCAGGTCGACGGCTACGCGAGTGGCGGCTTCGGGAGCACTTTCGGCTATCCGACCATCGACGACCCAGAGCCGGCCCTGCTCGCGCACATAGTCGAGGCGCACCAAGTCGCGACGGTCGGCCTCATAGTCGGCTAACGCGGTGGTCAATGTGGCGTAGCACTCCGGGTCGTCGGCCTGTAACGCCTCGAGCCCCAGGTACTCGTAAGCGGACGTGGGGTGCTCGGCGCCGGCGCGGTATCTTCCTGCCGGTTGCGGCTCACCGGTGACCGGATGGCGACTGAATCCGATGCCCACGCCGGAGCGCTCGTCGACGTTGCCGAAGACCATCAGGTGGACGATGGCGGCCGTGCCGGTGGCATCGGAGAGTCTGTTGGCGCGGCGGTATTGCGTCGCGGGGCGAGCGTTCCACGAGGCGAATACGGCTTCGATCCCCTCCCGGAGCTGGCCCATACGGTCGGACGGAATAGGGCGCTGGGTCTCTTCGACGATCAATGTCTCCAGAGAGTCGGCGAAGCCGGCTAGATCATCGACGCCGTGTTGGGTCACGTCGGCCGGCACCAGGCCGGCCACTCGGCCGGGCGGCACTCCTCGGATGACGATGGCGTAGGTTCGGAGGAAGCTGAGGCGAGCCGCCGCGGCCGCCGGCTCGCCGGCCCACGCCGCGAATTGGCCGAGGCTCTGCTCGGTTACGCCCATGTAGAAGGCGGCTCCCATCAATGCCGGCATGTCGACGGGAGGGCTGGAGCGAACTGCCAACAGCGGGGGACGCGCTGGGTCGAGCTTGGCCGCTACGGTGTCGAGCCGCTCCACCGCGGCGATCACTTCGTCCCACATCCCGGCGGGGAACTCACCGGTTTCGACGAAGCGTCGACAAGCTAGGGCGGATATGGCAAATCCTGGAGGGATTGGTGCTCCGAGCCTGGACAAGGTCTGGAGGGCCCGGCCCCGGGCTCCCAGGTCAGCCTGGATTTCGCCGGCTGGCTGGTCTAGATCGCTGGTGAATTGCATCGATGTTCCCCGGGATTTTTCCTCGTGAAGGCCTTCCCAAAGCCAGGCGCGCAGACTACTGTCGCAGATACGACGATCAGGTACCTAGCAGTTATTGCCAGCGCGGTGTTGCGCAAGGCAATGCAGCGCAAGGGTATACGCCACGGCTGATTAGAGGCCTGGTCAGAGGCTTAGAAGGCAGGGACGGATCGGGAATAATCCGGTCCGTCTGGTGTTTTTCTGGGCGACGCATGTTCTAAAGGGGGCAATGCACAACAATGGTTTTGGCGCTCAACGATCTCTTGTTCGAGCCGGAGGAGGATTGGCGTAACCAGGCCGCCTGCTCTGGGTCCGATAACGACATCTTCTTCCCTGTCGGTGAGGACGAGGAAGTCGTCGCGCCCGCCAAGGCGATCTGCGCCGTGTGCCCTGTCAAAGACGAATGCCTCCAGTATGCGTTGGCCACCAACCAGACCGAAGGTGTTTGGGGCGGGCTCAGCGGGCCGGAGCGGCGTCGGCTACGTCGTCGGCTCCGAGATCGGCAGCGCCGGGCCAGTTAACCTCGCCCTAATTGGGCATGGTCGGTAGCCTTTGGCGCCATGTCCTGCTTAGTTCCGCTTCCGCCCTGGTTGGTTCCGTCTCTTTATCCCTGGCAGGTCGGGTGACGCGTTCGCTACGTCGTTTCATGATGATCGGCTGGGCGATCGCCGCGGCCGTCTTGGGCGCCTGCAGCGTCGATTCGGGATCTCCTGCCGGCGGCGCAACCGTCTCTACCGTGGTTGCCTCGACCCGGGTTTCCGCCACCTCGACCACGTCCACCAGCACGACCGCATCGACCACGTCGACCACCACCACTATGGCGCCCAAGTTCCCGCTGGAAGGCCGGGTGTTCGGCGTCAACGGCGCCCCGCTGGGCGGGGCCACGGTGACCGTTGGTGATGCCGAGCTCGTGACCGGCATGAGCGGCGTGTTCGTCTTCCCCGGTGTCGCCGCAGCTCCAATCAGGATTGAACGGCCTGCCTATCGCCCCACCGAGCTCGAATGGGACGGCACGGAGAGCATCGTTGCCGTCACGCTAGAGCCCATAGTGGCTCGGGCCCTACGGGCTGGGGCGGCCACAGCCCGTGACGACCAGCGGTTCCGGGATCTGCTCGATCTGGCGGCCGCAACCGCCGTCGACGCCATCGTCTTCGACACCAAGAAGGAAGGTGGCGCGGTGCTGTATGAGACTGTTGTCGAGGAGGCTCACGAGATCGGTGCGGTGGTCGACGGCACCTACGACCCCGTCCAACGCATCATGCAGGCCCAGGAGGCCGGGTTGTACACGATCACCCGCGTCGTCAGCTTCGAGGACCCGATCCGCGCCCGTGCTCAGCCGAAGTATCGCCTGGCCGGGGACTGGATCGACCCGACGAATCGGGAGACGTGGGAGTACCCGCTGGCGCTGGGTGTTGAAGCATGCGAGTTGGGCTTCGACGAGATCCAGTTCGACTATGTGCGTTTTCCCACGGGCCAGGCGGCCCGACAGGCGAGAAAGAGTAACCCGACGACCCAAGAAGAGAGGGTGACGACGATTGCCGGTTTCCTGACCGAGGCCCGGGACCGGCTCCATCCGCTGGGTTGCGCGGTGGGCGCCGACGTCTTCGGGATCGTCCTGTCTGCCCCGAACGACCAAGGAATCGGACAGCGTCCCGAGGATTTCTCGGGGATCGTCGATGTTCTGAGCCCGATGATCTATCCGAGCCATTACAGCCCGGGCTGGCTGGGGTTTGCCGATCCGAACGACTATCCGGGTGAGGTGACCGCCGACGCCCTCGACGACGGTATGCCGCGCGTCGGTGGCGGCACGATCGTCCGGCCCTGGCTGCAAGCCTTCTACTGGAGCAACGATGAGATCCTCGAGAGCATCCGCGCTGCAGAGCGCCGTGGTCTCGGTTGGATGTTGTGGAATGCAGTGAGCAACTACGAGCCCGCTGCTCTACCCACAGCCGGCGACTCGAGCGAAGATGAGGACACCTGACCCGTCGAGAGAGCTCGTTCCGCCGGGTAATGTCGAAGCGTGAGCACGGGGCTCCACCGTGAGCGGCGGGCGAGCGGGCCCCGCCGGGTCCGTCCCCTCCCGCCCGACGGGCCGACCCGGCCGGCAGCGCCGTCACGCGCTTGGGTGGGCCCGCTGTGGGGACTCATCGGGGTGGCGGCGGGTCTCTGGATCGGTCTCTCCTGGAACGCCGACGATGGCGATGCCACCATCACGACGCTGGGTCCCGAGTCACAATCCGCCGGTTTTGCGGAGGTAGTGGAGGGCTTCCCCGATGTTCTGCTGGTGGTCGGCACCAACGGCCCGAGAGCCCTGGACCTGGCGACATGGCCGCCGGCCGGACGCTTGGAGCTGATGCCGCTACCGACGGCCTGGACGGCGCTCACGTTCACCGATGGGCCGTTTGCCGACTTTGCCGCCTTCGACGTATCCGGCCGGCAACTAGCCCTGGCCAGCCCAGTTGCCCGAGAAGGCACGATGACATTGCTCGCCGGCCGTCCCGAGGCGGTGGTTGCAGTGGCTACCGGCGTTACCAGCTATGCGTGGCACCTCACCCGGCCGCGTGCTTTGGCCTATGTCGTGGGCGACGGCGAGCCGTGGATCGAAGTCATGAGCGGGGCGCCGCGCTCCGTGGAACGGGTGCGCCCCGTGCCAGCCGGCGGCGATCTCGTGGCTTGGGGAGACTGGGGCTTTCTGCTGGAGGCGGCTGACGGACTGACCCGGATCAGCAGCGGGGAAACCACGAGTTACGCGGGCCGCTTCCTGGCCGCTGCGGGAAGTCTGGTGGCGGTCGAGGCAAGCGACTCCGTCGGCCTCGTCGACCTGGCCACCGGAAGGCACATTCCGCTCGATCTGGCGGGTGATGTGGTGGCGGCGGCGTTCGACCGCAGCGGGACGCGCCTAGCGTTGGCGCGCCCCGATTCCCTTGTGATCACCTCGACCGTTGGTCAGGTGACGTACGACAGCCCGTGGTCGAATGCGGAGTATCTCGCCTGGTCGACGGACGGTCGATTCCTCGTTTTCGCCGATCGCCGTGACGTCATGATCCTCGACGTCGACAGCGGAGCCATCGTCGCCACGAATCTGGGTCCGGCTGTCGCCGTGGCAACCAGGCCGCTCGGGTCTAGCTCTCGGTGATGGTCACCGAGTGCATCACACAGTCTTCCAGAGGACGATCGCCGGCCGATGTGGCGGTGGTCGCAATGGCGTCCACCGCATCCATGGAACCTCCGACCTGGCCGAAGATCGTGTAGTTGTGGGGCAGTCCGACGTCCGCGTGGCAGATGAAGAACTGGGAGCCGTTGGTATTGGGCCCAGCGTTCGCCATGGCGACGGTGCCGCGGCGATATGTTCCCGATCCCTCCAGCTCGTCGCGGAATCGATAGCCGGGTCCGCCGGTGCCCGTACCGGTCGGATCGCCTCCTTGGATCATGAATCCCTCGATTACCCGGTGGAAGATGATCCCGGCGTAGAAGCCGTCGCGGGCGAGCGCAACGAAGTTGTTGACGGTGATCGGCGATCGCGCCGCATCGAGGTCGATCTCGATCGTGCCGTGATTGGTCTCGATCGTGGCTTGGTAGCTCTTGTCCACATCTAGGTTGAACTCGGGCGGCTGCGAATACGAATTGCTCACCGTAGGGTCTCCTCGAAGGTCGGCTGGGCCCCAGATGTTACGGACCGGGCGTCTCCACCAGAAGTCGGAAGGTGTGAACGCGGCCCGAAGCGGCTACCGTTACGCCATCCATGGCGCTGCCTGAGACGGGTGCGCCGGTCCTAGAGGCACGCATGGCAGATACTGAGGCTCTTGAACTGATTTCGGCCGTCGACGATGAGGCGGGTCGCCTCATGGCGGAGCATCGGCAGCGACGTGATCACTGGTATTTCCACGATTACGTTCCTTGGGAAGAGGGCCGCAGCTTTCTCGACGAACCCTGGTCTGAGGCCCACTGCACGCTGGCGCCGACCGTGCGCACCTCATTGGTCCTCAACCTGCTGACCGAAGACAACCTCCCCTATTACCACTCGATCATCGAGCGCCACATGCCACCGGACTCCAAGCTCGCCGAGTGGAATCGTCTGTGGACTGCGGAAGAGGGGCAGCACTCCATTGCGATCCGAAGTTACCTGTTGACGTCGCGAAACTGCGACCCCCGCGCCCTCGAGGACGATCGCTACGCCACCATGCTCACGGGCTATCAAACCGAGTTCGAGAGTCCGCTCGACTTGTTCGCGTACACCTCGGCACAGGAGCTGGCCACCAGGATCAGCCACCGCAACGCCGGCCGGCTGGCGGACGACGAGACGGCCTACGCCATCATGGCCCGTATCGCCGCCGACGAGAACCACCACTTCATGTTCTACCGGGGCGTGACCACCGCGATGCTGAAGCTGCACCCGTCGGCCGTCGTTAGCGCTATCTATCGTGTGCTGAACAGCTTCCAGATGCCCGGCATCAGCATTCCCGGATTTGCTCGCCGTGCGGTGGAGATGGCCAGAGCGGGGGTCTACAGCTTGCGGCTGCATCGCGAGCGGGTCGTCCTACCGCTGTTGCGCGACTGGGCGATCGACTCGATCACGGATCTCAACGCTGAGGGCCGCGAGGCCCGGGACAAGCTGATGGCGCTTCCCGACAAGTTGTTGCGGGCAGCGGAGCGCTTCGAACGGCGGTCGGAGACCAGCCCCGCTTGACGGCTACAGCCGTCGCCGGCGGCGTCCGCCCGACAGTCGGCGGCGCGGCGCTTCCTTGAACGGCGCATCGGCGGCGTCCGGGACGAACGACGCCAGATCGGCGAGCCGCTCATCGTTGGAGAACATCTTGACCACCGGCTCGTTGAGCTCGGCGCGCTTCTGGATACGCAGGACCTCATTGAGCTGATCCCACTCGACGAGCGTCACGACGAGGCCGGACTCGCCGGCGCGGGCGGTGCGGCCGGACCGGTGCAGGTAGGTCTTCGGATCGTCGGGTGGGTCGAAGTGGATCACGGTGTCGACGTTGTCGATGTGAAGCCCGCGAGCCGCCACGTTGGTGGCAACCAGCACCGGTGCCGAGCCGTCGGCAAAAGCATCCAGCGCCTTCTGCCGCTTGGACTGATGCAGATCGCCATGAATCGCCCAGGCGTTGACACCTTCGGCGCGCAGTTCCCGAGCCGCTCGATCGCAGCCGTGTTTGGTGCGGGTGAACACCAGCGTGCGCGCACTCCCTGCGGCGATGGCGGCAGCCACCTTCACCTTGTCCATGTAGTGGACGAGGAGGAACCGGTGCTCCGAGGTGCCGACCGTCTTGGTGTCGGTGGACACTTCGTGGCGCACGGGGTCGTGCATGTACTTGCGAACCAACGTGCCCACCTGGCCGTCGAGAGTTGCCGAGTAGAGCATCGTTTGATGGTCGGGCGGTACCTCGCGCATTATGCGGCGTACCTGCGGCAGGAAGCCCATGTCGGCCATCTGGTCGGCTTCGTCGATGACCACCATCGAGACGTCGTTCAGGAACACCTCCCGGCGGTCGAGCAGATCGATGAGCCGACCAGGAGTGGCGATCACGATCTCGGCTCCTTTGTGCAGGCGCTCGATCTGGCGCTGCATGGACACCCCGCCGTATACGGCCACGATGTGAAAGCCTCGCACGCGCACCAGCGACTTCAGAACCTCTGTGACCTGATTGGCCAGCTCTCGGGTGGGTACCAGAATGAGGGCGCGGGGCCTATGGGGCTCGGCATCTTTCAATTGCTGAACCATCGGAAGACAGAAGGCCAGGGTCTTGCCGGAGCCGGTTTGGGCCCGCCCGGTGACGTCGGAGCCGGCTAGAGCGTCGGGGATCGCCAGCGCCTGAATGCGGAAGGGAGAGACGATTCCCTCCCGGTGGAGGGCCTCGACCAAGTCACGCTCGATCCCCAGGTCGAGGAAGGTGGTATCGGTTGTCGCTTCCAGCATCGGCTCTCTCAGTGAGCGGGCGGGGGGGTGGTCACGAGAAGCGGAGTCGGACCACCGGGGGCTGCCCGGGAGCAGCTGCGCCAACAATAGTCGGTACCTGGGGCTTTCCCGCCAACCGGGCCGCGGGCCCCCGCAGCCTGCTCAGCGCTACCCTCTGGCCGGAGGTGCAAGCACGGAGTGACAGAGTTCTTCCAGAGTCTGGGGCTGCAAGGCAACGAGGTTGACAAGGCGGTCGCCACCCTGGTGGTGTTCGCCGTCACCCTTGCGGTGCGCTGGCTGATCCTGCGCGAGGCAACCAAACGTCTCGACGATGCCGAAGCCATCTACCGCACTCGCAAGGCCGTCACCTACGTCGCCGCCTTTCTCATTCTGGTGGGCCTCCTCGTCATCTGGGTGCCTTCGCTCGAGGGAATAACCACGTTCTTCGGCTTTGTGGCGGCCGGTCTGGTCATCGCCCTCACCGATGTTGTGATCAACATCGCCGGTTGGGTCTACATCTTGCTGCGGCACCCGTTTCGCGTGGGCGATCGTATCGAGATCGGCGATCTCGGCGGCGACGTCATCGATATCCGTCTCTTCCGGTTCACCGTCCTGGAGATCGGCAACTGGGTCTCCGGAGACCAATCGACCGGCCGGATCGTGCATGTTCCCAACGCGACGCTGTTTCGCCAGCCACTCGCCAATTACACGGACGGCTTCCACCACATCTGGCACGAGCTGACGTTGCCGGTGACCTTCGAGTCGGACTGGGAGCGCGCCGAGGAGCTCTTTCTCGGGATCCTGCGCCGTCACGCCTCCAGCGACGCCAAGACACCGGCGGAGACCGCCTTGCGCAATGCCACTCGGAAGTACTTCATACGATTTCGCGAGCTGGCCCCCATCGTTTATGTCGAAGTGGTCCAGTACGGCATCATGCTCCACGGCCGCATCCTGGTCGACGCGCGGCAGCGGCGCACGATCCACGACGAGATCTGGCGGGAGCTGTTGCGGGTCATCGCCCGTGAGGACACCATTCGCTTCGCCTACCCGACGAGTCGCACCATCCTGAGTCGCGACCGGCAACACCCGGGCATCGTGCATCCGGAACTGGTCCCGCCTCGGACCCCGCCGACGGAGACGTGACGCCAAGCGCGGGAACTACGGCGCCGTCCACCCCGTCTTAGAGGGCAATGATCACCACCCGGCACAAACTCGGCTTGCTCGTGCTGGCAATTGCCATGTTGGCTGCGGCCTGCCTCGGGGCGACGCCGTCGAGCACTACCACGCCGGCTTCGACGACCCGGCCCCCCACCTCCGGGAACCCTCCACCGTCGACGTGGCCGACTGTTCCGGTCCCGACATACATCGACGGCAATGGCTTCAACGACCATTCCGTGCCGATCATCCGATCGATCCCGGAGTTCTTCGCGTTGGCCCGCACCGGAGTTTCGGGCCAGTCGGTCGTCAAGTTCTCCATTGCCGACATGACGTTTTCTCCGGCGATCAGCTGGATGGACAGCAACTTCTATACCCTCCATGACGAGTGGTATTGGTTCCGACTCCTCAACGGCGCCGACACGGTGGGCGGGTTCGAGCCCATCCAGGGGCGCCGGTTCGAAACGGTTGCTGCGATCTACGACTGGGCGCGAGTCCTGCCACCGGGGGAGCTGCCGTTCGATTTGAAGTTCGTCGCTAGCCAGTCGGTGGGCAACCGGCTCTATTCGGACCACTTCTACGACCTGGCACTCAATGTCGAGCCTCGCGTCTACGGCCTGGGATCGCTCGCCTACTTCCCGACGTCGGCGGGCGGCTCCGGGCCCCGTTGGGTGATCGAGCTGGAGTACCACGACGATCCGACGCCTGATGAGGTAGCCGAGTTCTTTCGGAACGTGGCGGCATCGGTGCCCGCCGAGATCGGCGAAGCTCTCGAGTGGGTCGTGCGGTCACCGGAACAGGAGCGGATCGCCCAGGCGATGGCGGCAGCGGCGTTGCCGTTTCACGACCGGATTGTGCGGTACCGCGAGCTCGTCGAGCCGGGCACGGTGGCGATATACAACGAGGGGATCGCCGCCGGTCGCTTGTTCATCATCGGGCCGGGCGGCAAGGACATCAGCGACGCGGGCGAGAACGACATCCTCCTCGTCGAGAATGTGCCGGACTGGCTGCCACCGGGTCGAGCATTGATCTCGTCGGCGCCGCAGACCCCTCTGGCCCATGTGAATCTGCTGGCGCGCAATCGGGGGATCCCGAACGCGTCCCAAGCCGGAATCCTCCAGAACGCAGGGATTCAGCAGGCCGCCCGGGTGCGGGCGCCTGCGATCGTGCGCGCCGGCGCCGGCTCGGGCCTCGAGATCGTCTTGATCACCGAGCAGCAGTACAGGACTTGGACGCAACTCAACTCGGTCGTGCCGGTTGCCGTCCCGCCGGTTGACGCGGACTCACTCCCTCACGTGGTCGACTTGGGATTGGTCGGCGGTGTCGCCACGGAAGACGACCTTGCGAGGTGGCGGCCGGTTATTGGGGGCAAGGCAGCCGGGTTTCTCAATCTCAAGGACGCCGGAGCCATCAGCTTGCCGGACAGCCCGCAGGCCATCACCGTGCGTCCCTACCTCGAACATGTTGCCAAGGTCGGTGACGTGCTCGACGCGGTGTTGGCCGACAACAGCTTCCGCGAATCAGCGCGGACGCGCTATCTCCTGCTCGAGGGCCCGGATGCGTTTGCCGCCTTTTACACGGAGGAGGCGGATCGCGAGTTCGCGGCAGCCTTCGCGGCCGCCCATCCCGCAGGGACACCGCTCGGTGATGTGCTCATCGCCGGCGGGTTCCAAGAGTACTTGCAGAGCATCGCCATGGATCGAGCGGCTCTACGCCACATCACCAGCGAACTGGAGGCCGCTTACGGACATTACGCATTGAGTCAGGGGCTGCGATTCCGCTCGTCGTCCACCGTCGAGGATATCGAAGGCTTCAACGGCGCCGGTCTCTACGACTCGAACACCGGATTCTTCCGCCCCGACATCCAGCTCGATGATGCCGATCAGATCAAGTCGATCGAGTGGGCCGTGAAGCGGACGTGGGCCTCATACTGGAACTTCGCCGCCTTCGAGGAGCGGCGGCGCGAGGGGGTCGACCACCGCAGTGGGGCGATGGCGATCCTGGTGCATGCCCGTTTCGACGATGAGCTCGAGCTGGGCAACGGCGTGCTCACGTTCACGATCCTGCCGGGTGGTGACGATGTCGAGATGCTCGTCAACGTGCAGGACGGTCCAGTCTCGGTGACGAATCCGGACCCGGCCCTAGGAGCCCTACCGGAGGTACTGACGGTTCGTCGACAGGGAGCCGGCCGAGCGGAGATCTCCCGGATCGATGCGTCCAACCTCGTGTCACCCGGTGAGCGGGTGCTGGAGGACTGGCAGGTCATCGAGCTGTTCGGGCAGGCGGAACGGGTAGCAGTGCTGTGGCGAGAGCGGGTCAACGCATCCCTCCCGGCGGCCCAGCGCATCGAGACGTTGACGCTCGACTTCGAGTTCAAGGAGATGGATGCCGGCTGGCCGGCGCTGCGGGCCAATCCGGCGACCAATCCGGCCCGGCTCGTGATCAAGCAGGCTCGTTCTCTCGAGATTGGACTGCGGCACGTCCCTCCGCCGGTGCGTGCCTTGCCGATACCGCGCGATGTTCTGGCCCGGGCTCGCCTCGTCGAGCGGGTGGTCTGCCCTGCTCAGGCCGGCGGCAGCGTGGTGGCGGTCGAAGTGCTCACCGACCCCTTACTGACACCGGACATCGGCTACGCCGCGCGACCCTTCGTGGTCGTCGAGGTGCCCGGCGACATCGGGGATCCGGCCGAGTGCAGTCGGGAGATACTGTTCAGCACGCCGGACCAGTTCCTCATCGAGCTGCTGGAGGATGGCGAGCTGCTCAATCTGTCGCGATAGCCGGGCGCTGGCGGCGGGTTTCGATAACGGCATTGAACTCGGCTCCGAGGAGCACGATCAGCCCGGACAGGAAGAACCAGATCAGCAACACGACCACTCCGGCCAGGGCACCGTAGGTAGCGCTGAAGCGACCGAACGCCGTGACCGCTGCCGAGAAGGCCGCCGTGGCGGCCAGCCAGAACAGTGCAGCCGCCAGCGCACCCTGCCAGATCGGGTGATTGCGTCCGAGCGCATCAGAGGGAGCGATGCGATAGAGCGCCGCCAGTCCGGCCACGACGAAGACGAACAGGGCCGGCCAGCGAATCGGATCGGTCAACGCGTGGTCGACCAGAGTGGGCAGCACAGCGACGCCGGCCACGACGACCACCAAGCCGGAGATGATTCCGAGCGTGAGTGTCAGCGCCAAGCCGCGTAGCAACCAGTAGGGCCGCGTTTCGCGTTCTCCATAAGCCAGGTTGACCCCGGTGATGAGGATCTTGACGCCCGCCGACGCCGACCACAGCGCGGCGGCAATACCGATGGCGGTGGCGATCCCGAGGCCGGCGTCGTCGGCGGTGACGATTTGGAGCAGCTCGTCGCTGATGACCCGGGCGGTGGTGTCCGGGAGGCGCTCCGCCAGCGATTCGATCAGCGCAGTCAGGTCCGCCGGGTCGGCCACCAGGCCGTAGATCGAAATCGCCGCGATCGCCGCCGGGAAGACGGCGAGGAGGGCGTAGTAGGCGAGGCTGCCGGCGATGACCGTCGTCGTATGCGCCTTGAGCCGTGCGATGAGCACCCGACCGATTGCCATGCCGGTGTGTACCCGCGCCGTCAAGGCCTCAATTGGGTCGTCGCGGCGAGTCGTCGCCAGCGGGGCGAGTGGTGTCGGAGTCGTCGTTGGGGCGGGTACCGGAGCGGTGCCCGCCGTCTCGGGTTGGCGACGCGTCCTGGTGAACGCCCTAGCGGCTACCCCAACCGCCAGCCCGCCGAGCGCCCAGGTGAAGAAGCGGCGCAGGCTCTCCACGAGACGTTACGCAGAGGACGCCAGGTCGACGGTGAACAGCGGCTCGGCCCCCGCCTCGACGGCGGGCACCAGCCCGGAGGCTTGCGGCAAGAGTTGCTCCGTGTAGAAGCCAGCCACAGCCAGCTTGGCGGCCATGCACTCGTCCTCTTCCGCGGTGGCTGCGGCGATCACCGCCTGACGGGCGAGGTAGTAACCGCATGCCACGAGCCCGAACAACCGGCAGTAAGGCGTAGCTGCCGCCAATACGTCATTGGGGTCGTCGCACGCCAGAAGATATTCGGTGGCCGCCGTCAGGGCGGCCGCCGCAGTCGCCAGCCGATCTGCCATGGAGTCGAGCCCGGCAGCGCGCAGCTCGCTATCGGCGGCGCGGATCTCGTCGACGTAGGCGCGCACCGCCTCCCCGCCGCGCAACGGCAGCTTGCGCATCACCAGATCGATCGCCTGAATCCCATTGGTTCCCTCGTATATCGGGGCGATTCGCACGTCGCGAAAGTGTTGGGCGGCTCCGGTCTCCTCCACGTAGCCCATGCCGCCGTGGATCTGGATTCCCAGTGACGTCACCTCGACGCCGAGATCGGTGGCGAAAGCCTTGCCGACCGGGGTCAGCAGCGCCGCCCGCTCTTCCGCCAGCTCGCGCTGGGACTCGTCCGGATGGTGGTGGCTGCGGTCGATGGCGGCTGCGTTGTCGTAGAGAAGCGCTCGCCCGCCTTCGATGTAGGCCCGCATCGTGAGGAGCATGCGGCGTACATCCGGATGTTCGATGATCGGCGACGTAGCCGGCGGTGCGGTGCCGATGGCGCGGCCCTGGTGCCGGGTGGTGGCGAAGGCGAGCGCCTGCTGATAGGACCGTTCTGCGAGCCCGACACCTTCGAGACCAACGTGGATGCGGGCATCGTTCATCATCGTGAACATCGCCCGCATGCCGGCGTTCTCCTCGCCGACCATCCAGCCGGTCGCGCCTTCAAAGGCCATGACACAGGTCGGGCTGCCGTGGATGCCGAGCTTGTGCTCGATCGACACGCAGTGCAGCGCATTGGGCGCGCCGGGGGCACCGGACGCGTCGGGGATGAACTTGGGCACGATGAACAGGCTGATGCCCTTCGTTCCGGGCGGGGCTCCGGGGGTGCGCGCCAGCACGAGATGCACGATGTTTTCGGCCATGTCGTGCTCGCCCCATGTGATGAAGATCTTGGTGCCGGTGATGGCCCAACTCCCGTCGTCGTTGGGCTCGGCTTTGGTACGCAGCGCCCCGACGTCGGAGCCGGCTTCCGGCTCCGTGAGGACCATGGTTCCGGTCCATTCACCGGAGATCAGCTTGGCGAGATACAGCGCCTTCTGCTCATCCGATCCGTGCTCGTTGATTGCCAAGATGGCGCTCGAGGTGAGCATCGGGCACAGCGAGAACGCCATATTGGCCGAAGTCATCATCTCGAGAATCGCCAGTCCGATCACTCCGGGGAACCCGTGTCCGCCGTGTTCGATCGGTGACTTGACGGCGCCCCATCCGGCGGCGACATATTGCTCGTAAGCCTTCTTGAACGATTCGGGGGCGGCGACACTGCCATCGGCGTTGCGAACCGAGCCGATCAAGTCCCCGTCGCGATTGGTGGGAGCCACGACCTCGGAGAAGAACCGGCCCGCCTCGTCGAGTGCGCCCAGGGCGACATCCTTGTCGACATGGTCGAAGACGGGGTACGAGATGATCTCGTCGAGGTTGGCGGTGCTCTCCAGCACGAACTTGAGTTCCCGCAGCGGCGGGCGGTAGTCGCTCATGATGTGAGGATAGGCTGCGATGCAGTGTCGAAACGACCGCAGCCGTGCGTCGTATCGTAGAGCGGCGCCAACCGGGCGCGCCGGGGAGAGGAGCGGTGATGAAATACGCACTGTTGATCTACGGGGACGAATCGGCTCAAGCGGATGCCACCCCTGAGCAACAGCAGCTCGTCATGCAGGAGTACATGGAGTTCACCAAGTCCCTTGCCGAATCGGGTGCTCACCTGGGCGGAGAAGCGCTCGATGCGACGTCGACTGCCACCACGGTGCGGGTCCGTAACGGCGAGACGATCACGACCGATGGCCCGTTCGCTGAGACCCGCGAGCAGTTGGGAGGCTTCTACATGGTCGAGGCCGCCGACCTCGATGAGGCGATCGCCATCGCCGCCCGACTCCCCGGCTCCAAGTACGGCTCTGTCGAAGTGCGACCGGTGTGGGATTGGGAGAACAACCAGCCGAGCTGAACGACCCGGGCCGCGCCCTCGACCGGGTCTTTCGTGATGAGTACGGGCGCGTCCTGGCCACGCTCATCCGCCAGACCGGCGACTTCGAGCTGGCCGAAGACGCAGTCCAAGAGGCAATCGCGGCGGCTTTGGTCAATTGGCCCCAGGCGGGCGTCCCGCGCAACCCGGCGGCATGGCTTACCACTGCGGCGCGGCGTAAGGCGATCGACCGGCTGCGCCGGTCGCAGACGCGGGCACGAAAACAAG